>NZ_OY764212.1:0-600000 GCF_963668165.1 Marispirochaeta sp.
CAGGCAAAAAGTTCCAGTTGCTGGGGTTCCTGCTTTTCCGGATGGATACGCTGTTCTGTCTCATCTTCTGAGCGGGGTGATACCGGAATCCCGCGGGAGATGATGGTTTCGGAACCTGAACTGAGTAACCCTGCAAATTTACGGCAGTCCTGCGGGCTTTGCAGGGGGATTGATCCTGGAACTTCAAACTGTCGAAGGATCTCCTCCCGGATTCCGCCAAGGAGCTTGTGGAATTGCTGCATCAGCAGCAGATCCTCACCGCTCTGGTCTTCAGCAATGCTCTCTTCTTCTTTGAGGATACCTTGATCACCAAGGTGGGCAGCGATGCTTAATGCTGCTGCAACGGTCTCCTGGTCGGCACGTCGTTCTTCCATAAGGGTAATTAAAAAGCGCAGCCAGTAATACAGGGCAGCGTCGGCGTCTTCTTCCGCGATACCTAAGGCAGCGAGCCTCAGGCATCCGGCTTCTGTAAAACTGCCTTTAAAGCGTTTCAGCAAGGGTGCAGGAGACTGGTCTTCCATGGCGAGGCGGGAGAAACACCAGAGGGCAAAGTCTTCCGCTGCTTCGGGATAGTCCCGCTCTATGTCCCGTACCAGCATGGCGGCGGTATCTGCGAAAAGGTCTATCAGTCCCATTTCCAGAGCGTCTTCCATCTGATCCCCGGCGCTGCCGACGTAGTCCGGAGACTCCAGCAGCTCGGCGGCAAAACGCCCGCGGATGCTTTTTCTCTCTCCCTCAGGCATGTTCCCTGAAGCTATTGAAAGGGCCATGTCTGCAAGTTTATGGGGTGGTGTCTCCGGAGGAATAGTCGCCTTCAGGAGTTCCAGGGTTTTCAGGTCACCATCATAGAGGGCTTTAAGGCTCAGCACGCAATTTTTCCAGGGACCGACCAGGGAGTCATCCGGGACCTGTCGGAGCTGCTCCAGCAGGGACGGATCTTCCATGCCGTTGGTTACCGATTCAAGGGCGTCATCGACTGTCTGGGCGTTCTTGTAAAGCCGATGCTCGGGATCAAGGATACCGCAGGTAAGGAGCTCCCGGGGATCGGCGAGTATGCGCTGCAGTTCCTCCTTGAGTTCCTGCTTTCGGTCACCTTCGGAGACAAGAAGCTGCCTCAGTACAACGGGCACCTTGGATGATGTATGTTCACGTTGAGTGTGTGGTTTTCTCATGGTTGTTTTGCGTGAGAGCCACCGTAGACCGAAGTCCTGCCGGCTGTCAACGACTGGAAGGGAATTTATCCCAGCCGTTCCTCCAATTCTCGTACCATCTCGGGAGAAAGAGACCTGGCAATTTGCACGGAATCTCCTTCCTTGGTCTGCAGAACCGGGGTTTCGGCATAGAGGTTACCCTTTTCGTTAAGCAGAAGTTTGATGGCAGGGTACTTGGGATCGTTTATGTTGGTTCTGACGACCACTCCCTTGGCACCGTTGGTCAGTTCCACGTAGGTACCGATTGGGTAAATGGAAAGGGTATATACCAGAGCCCGCAGGATTCGTTCATCAAAGTGTTTGCCAATGTCTTTCAGCAGGTCCATGATGCCGGAGTGACCGTCCCGTTCCTGTTTGTAGGGGCGGCGGGATACTGCACCGTTGTAGGCGGTGGCCACGGCGATGATTTTTCCGTAGAGGGAGATCTTGTCGCCGGTGAGTTTTCGGGGATACCCGGTACCGTCCACACGCTCGGCATGTTCCAGTACCGCCAGCGCGACGGTGGCAGGAAAGGCTGCTGCTTTCAGTATCTTGAAAACCGATTATAGGATGTGCGTAGATTGTTTTTCTCTCGTTGGGACTCAACGGCCGGTCGCTCATGTAGATATTTTTGGGGATCTTCATCATCCCGATTTTATGCAGTAATCCTGCAGTCCCGACTTCAATCAGCCTGTGGGGCGGGAGCTTAAGGAACTCTCCTACAGCAAGACTCAGAATCGCTGTCTTCAAACAGCTTGAGGCCAAATAATCCTCTTCGGGTTGAGATGTAAAAGGAATACTCAGCAGAAAACGGCGGGAACTCTTAAGGGTCGAGATAATATTCTTTACAATGTCGGTGACTTCATCTATTCGCAGCTCCTCCCTTTCGGCAAATCTGCTGTAGATATTCCGGACCGCTTCGACTTTCTCCTGGTAAAAAGTGCTGACTTCCTGCCGCTCGGCACTTTCCTGAACGTCCTCTTTCAGGAAACCAAATCTGCCTTCTCCTTCGCTTTCGCTGGAGGGCATTGGTTTTTCCGATGGTTGTCCGTCGGTATACACTTGAGTGTAGTACCACTTGGAAAGCAGGGTTACCAGCTCCTGAGATACAGGAATATCCGGCGACAGAATGATGTAACCGCCATCGAGAAATACCGGGGCGTCGATATACGAATTGATCTCTAAATTTTCCAGGCTGACTTTGTTCACAATATTATGCTGCCCTCATCTCCGAAAAAGTTTTGAAAAATTGACTCCCGTTGACCCGGTTCGGCATATTCTTTACACTCCTTCTTATATTATAGGAGAATTCCGGTGAAATTTAAGGTAATTTTTATACTTTTTAACGTTGTTATCCTGTTCTCCTTTTTTGTTATCTTTTTTATGCCCCTTGCTGTTCTCGGCTGGGAGTATACAAGGGAGTTCTGGGCAGACAACTGGTACCTGCCTCTGGTCTTTTTCCTGATAATGGGGGTTCTTAACCTCTATTTTATCCGGAACTGGCGCCTTTTCTCTCTTCTGGAACGGGAAGAGTGGGGTGGAATAATCGGCTATGTTCTTAGTCGACTGGAAAACAACCATGTGCGCAATCAGGAAGTACGCATGGCGATAAACGCCGCCCTTATCAGTTCCCGTTTGAATACAATCAGTAAAATAGAGGAACTCCTGCGGGAGAAACGTCCCTCCGCCATGCCCGCCTTCGCCCTTTCGTTAGGTATACCCTATCTGCTGAATAATGATCCCCCGGGGGCGGAAAGCTATTTCCGCGAGTTTCTCGAGATCCGTGGCGAAGATCGACCATGGATTGTCTGGTGCTACGGCTTTTCCCTTCTTCTGCAACGCAGACTGGAAGACGCAAAGATCCAGTTCCTCTCCCTGCGTGAGGAAAAAACACCGATACTGAATCTGCTGACAGCCTACATGCTGGACACCTGTGCGGTGCAGGATGAAGAGGCCAAGCAGCATCAGGTGGCTCTGGTAGCCGGGCTGCGGGCAAAGTATTCACGGGCTGATTTTATGAAACTTGCGGAGAAGGCCAGAACCTCAGTCCATATTGTCGTGCTTGGCAAGGTTCTGGATGAGGCTATTGAATGGCTTTTCTATCTTGATGCTGAAAGCGGCGGAGACACCGCCGGCCCGAATACAGAAAACGGAGAATAAGCAATGAAGGAGATCAGGAAGTCCCGTAAGCTTGATGATGTCTGCTACGACATTCGGGGGCCGGTCCTTAGTGAGGCCCAGCGTCTGGAGGAAGAGGGCTTTCATGTAATGAAGCTGAACACTGGCAATCCCTATGCCTTTGGTTTTAATGCTCCTGATGAGCTTCTGCATGACGTAGTACTGAATCTTCATGAAGCGCAAGGATACATCGATTCCAAAGGTCTCTTCCCGGCCCGTAAGGCGGTAATGCAGTACTGTCAGCAGATCGGAATCGACGGGGTCGGCATTGAGGATATCTACATCGGTAACGGCGTCAGCGAACTGATTACCATGGCCATGCAGGGCCTGCTGGATAGCGGTGACGAGGTTCTGATCCCCTCTCCGGATTATCCTCTCTGGACGGCCGCCGCCACCCTCTCCGGAGGGAAGGCCGTTCACTACCGCTGCGACGAAGAGTCTTCCTGGTATCCGGACATAGCGGATATCGCTTCCAGGATTACCGATCGTACACGGGGCATTGTAATCATCAATCCCAACAATCCAACCGGGAGTGTCTATCCGAAGGAGATCCTGGAGCAGATTGTCGAACTGGCGCGGCAGCATGACCTGATCGTTTTTTCCGACGAGATCTACGACAAAATTCTTTATGATGATACTGTGCATACACCCACCGCATCCCTGGCGGATGATATTTTGATGGTGACCTTTAACGGTCTCTCAAAAGTCTATCGGGCCGCCGGTTTTCGGGCGGGGTGGATGATAATCAGCGGCAGAAAGTCCCACGCCGAGGATTACCTGGAAGGACTGTCCATGCTGTCAAACATGAGGCTCTGCGCCAATGTTCCGGCCCAGTACGCAATCCAGGCCGCTCTGGGGGGGTATCAAAGTATCAAGGATCTCCTGCTCCCCGGCGGACGTCTGCGGGAACAGCGGGACATTGCCTACCGTATGCTGACAGAGATTCCGGGAATCACCTGTGTAAAACCCCAAGGGGCACTCTACCTTTTTCCGAAGATCGATACCGACCGTTTTGGAATCGTCGACGACATGAAGTTCATACTGGATTTTCTGAAGGAGAAAAAGGTGCTGATGGTTCAGGGGACGGGATTCAACTGGCCCGATCCTGATCACTTCCGAATCGTTTTTCTTCCCCGGGTAGATGAACTTGAGTATGTCCTGGGCGCTCTGCAGGATTTCCTGGAGACCTACCGTCAGGTATAAGTCAGATCTGAGAGAGTTTATCTGTTAACTAGTGTCCCAAACCGTGGGGATGATTTGAAGCAAACTCCTTGTATCGCTGGTATTTACCAGTAGATCCGCGAAAAAAAGGAGTTGCAAGCATGTTTCGTCCCCCATTTTGTCCCAACAGGGACTGTCAGAATCACCCTTCCGACCAATCTGTCACCGGTTGGTATGTAAAAAACGGCAGCTACCAATCCCGCCTCTTTGGAAAAATCCAGCGTTTCCACTGCAAACACTGCGGTGCAGGCTTCTCTTCCCAAACCTTCAGCATCGATTTTTTTGCAAAGAGAAAACTTCCCTGCCGAACAATCTTCTCCCATCTCTTTACCTCCTCCGGAATCCGGGATACCGCGCGCATTCTGAAGGTCTCGCCGACAACAATCACCAACCGCATCAGCAGGCTTGCACGGCAGGCAATCGCCATCCACGCCTCCTTGTCTGCCGAACTCCATTTAACCGAAGATCTGGCAGCCGACGGATTTGAAAGCTTTGTTCTGTCCCAGTACTTTCCCAATAATATAAACCTTCTGGTTGGAAAGGAATCCCAGTTCTGGTTCTCCTTGGACTATGCCCATTTGCGGAGAAAGGGACGCATGACCGAGTATCAGAAAAAACGAAACATACAAATGCAGGCCAGGTTCAACCTGCATCGGAGAAGTATTTATCGATCATTCCAGGAGTTAGTGCGTGTATGTCTCGATTTGCAGGAGCAAAGTGCCTGTTCCAGTGTTCAGCTCTTTACTGATGAGCATCTGCAGTATGCTAAAGTGTATCGTGATCTTACTGCCGAAGACCAAAAGCGCATACACCACCGGAGAATCAGCTCAAAATTACCCCGGACACTGCGAAATGATCTATTCAGTGTCAATTATCTTGACCGGGAAATACGAAAGGACAGTGCAGATCATACCCGGGAGACAGTCCGGTTTGCCCGCAATGCGTCCGACTGCATGGAGCGACTTGCCATCTACCGCTTGTATCATAATTACTGCAAACCCTACCGGATAGCGAAGCAGGGAGACAACACCATAACCCACGCAGAACGAGCGGGGATTCTTGCACAGCGGATCAAAAGTGAGATGAAAACACTGTTCACCCGGCGGCGGTTCTTCAGCAGAATGTGTCGGATGTCTTCCAGCGACAGAATGATATGGCTGCGCAGCATTGTGACTCCCATGAAGATTACGGCAGAGTATCTTCCGGCCTATGCGTATTCGTAAAATATCCCCACGGTTTGGGACACTAACTATCCGTTACGCCTTTTATACACCAGAAACAGGGCTTCCGTTGCCATGGCTCCAAAGAATGAGGCTGCGGCAAGAGTTGCCCCTGTAATCTCCGGAACAAGCCGAAGCGCAAACATTAATGTAACCATTGCTGCAAAATTGATAAAAACCCCCAGGCTGACCATACCAGTACGCCTGGTTGTAATCAGCACTCCCCGGTTATAGGATATGGACGAGAAAATAGCCGGTACAAAGGAAGCAAAAAAGACCGACATGGGCAGCAGCTCCATCAGTTCCGCGTCCAGCCCTGAGACATGGCGAAACCAGAGATCCCGTAAGGGGGTAAAAACCACCAGCTGAAATGTGACAAAGACGATAATGCCCATGCGTATGGCAAAGCGTTTCAGTTCTTTTTGCCCTCCCGGTTCTTCGCTCAGGGTTATCACAATTTCCTGATAAGATTTGGCAAAGGAGTTGAACAGAAACATAAAACCCATCACAACCGGCCAGACAGCAAGAGATTCGATAGGCCGGGCAGCCCGGGCAACTCCCACCGAGAGGATTGGTCTGGCAGCAAGATCAATAAAGGAGGTAAGAGCCAGGGGATAGTAAAAATAAAACAGGGAAGTATAGGTAAAGCCCTCATCCCCCCACTCCATACGGGGCAGTTCCTGGCGGACAAAGGCGAGGGACCCCGCCGCTCCCACTATAACTCCGATAGTCAATGCCAGACTCCCGACAGCTGCGCCGGGAAGAAACCGGAAAAACATTCCAAGGACAAGAATAACGGCCGATGTCAAAAGGCGGACCAGCATTACCGCGGGGATTACCTTTGACTGACCCCGCCGAATGAGAACTCCCTGCCAGAGCCTGCGGTATCCCACTGATGCAGTAAAAGGGGACATTACCAAAAAAGCGGTCCGGCTGTCTGCAAGAAAATCTTCGGGCATATTGACAACGGTAAGAATCAGAAAATCGAAAACCGGGCTGATGCCGATTAAAACATGGATAAGCGTAAGCACAATGCCGAACAGGTGCATTGAGTTCAAAAGCTTGTTATAATTAGCGCGGTTTTTTCCCAGGGCTGCTCCCGCCGAGAGCATCTGGATAATAGGGCTTTCAATTATCAGGGAGAATGAGAAGATTACCCCAAAAATCGCCAGCTGTTTTTTTACTTCCGGCATGCGGGCAATTATGGCGGTAATGCCCGGCTGTTCCACTGCCATGAAAATCCACATGGCAGCCAGGGGAAGCCATGCAAGAAAAATTCTTTTTTGGGTTACGCCGGGATGTAGATTTATGCTGCTCATTGCTGTTTACCATAGGAGGAAAACACTTCCCGGTCAATCAATGGGATGAGGGTATTTCCCAGGCCCTTGTTTTTTGTTTTGATTATATATATTATAAATCATATACAGGAGGAATGAATGCAGGTAGCTATCCTCGGTGCAAGCCGTAATCCGGAACGATATTCCCACAAGGCATTTTCAATGCTGCGCCAGCACGGATACAAGGTGGTTCCCGTACATCCGACTCTAAAGGAGATTGAAGGGGTCCCGGTCCGCAACTCCCTTGCGGAGATAAAAGAAAATATTCATACCCTTACCCTTTACCTGGGGCCCCGTCATATAGGCAGCGAGATTGACGCGATTATTAATCTGAAACCGGAGAGGGTAATATTCAACCCGGGAACCGAGTCTGACGAGCTGAAGGCAGCCCTCGATTCTGCGGGGATTCCCTATATGGAGGCCTGTACCCTGGTGCTGCTCTCTACGGGGCAGTTTGAAAAGGACGCCGCCCTCCTGAATTAAAATTGGATTTTCCACGACCAGCGGGGATCGTCAGCTGGATTCCCGGATGACGAACCGGGGGCTCAGAAGGTGTTTTCGCGGAGGTGAATCCGGATGGGCCATGAGGTCGAGGAGTTCCATAGCCGCTATTCTGCCAATGTCGCGGATCGACTGTGAAACGGTTGTCAGGGGTATCCTGCACATGCTGGAAAGCCTGATGTCATCGTATCCGACAATTGCAACCTTATCCGGAATGGGTACGGAGAGTTCAGCCAGATGCTCCATAATTCCCAGAGTGACGTTGTCATTGGTTACGAACAGGACGGTTTTTTTCTCGTGGATCTGGTCGCGGGTCATCAGTATCGGAACCAGGTCATAGCCGTCGCCAAAGGTTTTTATCCCCTGATAGCGTCTGACCGGGCCCTGATTTGTGTTAAAACCTTCAAGGAATCCGGTAATCCTGTCCTTGAGGGATTGATGTTTAAAGCCCGTTATCACAATGGTCTGTTCTTTTTGCAGCTTGTTAATGTAATCTGCTGCGAGCCTTCCTCCACTCCGATTATCGCATGTTACATAGGAAATTTCCGTATCTACCGGGATGCAGTTAATGATGACCAGGGGGATTCCGGATTGTTTCAGCATCTGGATTGCCGGTGAATCAGGGCGTACCGGGGCGAGCAGTACCCCATCGACCCTGCTGCTTATCAGGGAACGTGCCAGGGCTGTCTCACGCTCTTCAATCCAGCGGGAGCTGGAAAGCTGCATGGAGTAGTTCTGGGAGTTGAGGACCCAGTCGACTCCCTCTGCAATCTCTATGAAAAAGGGGTTAGAGAGCTCATCAATTACAACGCCTATGGTGCGCGTCGGGGCCCCCGCAAGTCCCTGGGCGAGCTGGTTGGGGATATAGTTCATGCGCTCCATGATTTCCAGGATGCGCACCCTGGTTTCCTTGTTTACGATCCCGGACTTTGAGAGTACCCGGGATACTGTTGCCTTTGAAACTCCTGCAGCTTTTGCGATGTCGGAAATAGTTATTCTCTTCATTCATCTTCCTGCAATTGAGAATGAAACCGGTACCATTGATTGTGTCTCACCAAAGCATTTGCATCATCTGAATGCCAGGGATCAAAATCAAGTTTTCCCAATAAAGTATGATACACGGATTAGCTGTTTTTATCAATATAAAATAAATCTATCTGCTCAAAGGTTATATTGATGAATACCGGCAGGGTTTGTCCGGCTTCTGCTTATCTTGGAGTGCTTTCATATAAACTTTTATATTGACAAGTCAAAAAACCTATTTTACAATTATTATTGTAACCGGTTGCAGGAAATAATAATATTGAACATGAGATAAGGTTAATTGATTGGACACGCAAGCTATACTGGCCAAAGCATCGGGCATTTCGATTGCCGTTATCGGCGATATCTGCCTGGATGTCTATTATTTTATTGATCGGGGAAGGACTGAGATTTCCCTCGAAACAGGCCTGGAAACCCGGCCTGTCAATTCCTGCAAGCATGAATTGGGAGGCGCTGCAAATGTTGCGGTCAACTGCAGGGGCCTTGGAGCGGGAAGGGTCGAGATTTTCGGTATTCTGGGTAACGATGTTCATGGTAATGTTGTGCAGAAACTGCTTGAAAGTGAGAGTATCGATACCGCAGGTCTTGTGCAGCAGGATACTGCTTGGATGACCCATGTGTATCACAAGATATACGAGGGACGGCAGGAACTCCCCCGTTATGACATTGGAAATTATAATCAGCCGGACACGGAAACGGTGGAGGCTTTGCTCTCGCGAATCGAGGAGCGAGTGCCTGATCTTGATTGCGTTATCGTAAACGAGCAGGTTATGCACGGCATGCACAGCCGGGAGTTTCAGGCTGGACTGATCGAGATCATCAGGAAGTCCGGGCAGTCAACGATCTGGTTCGCCGATTGCCGGAACCTTAACGATGCCTACGGCTCCACAATCCATAAACTGAATGACAGGGAGGCCCTCGAGCTTTTTCGAAGCGAAAAAGCCGGGGAATCCGGGCGGGATCCGAAAGAGGAGGTACTGGTTCGCTGGCTTTTTCAGCGCTGGCAGCACCCGCTGGTCATGACCTGCGGTGAAAACGGGGCTCTGGTCTACGACGGAAATGCTGTACATGAGGTTCCGGGGCTGCATATTATCCGGGAAATCGATCCGGTTGGTGCTGGCGATGCATTTATGGCCGGTATGGCGGTTAGTTATACCGTCGGCGCATCCCTCGATATAGCGGCGGAGATAGGAAACTTTACCGCTGGTGTATGCATTCAGAAGCTTTTTGAAACAGGACATCCCTCTCCTCAGGAGGTTATCGAACAGGCTGCAAGCCCGGATTTTCGGTACAGGCCGCAGCTCGCCCGGGATTCGCGCCTGGCCTGTCATTACCGTGAAGGTCTTCTGGAAATTCTCGACGCGAGTACGGAGGGAAGCCTTCACGGAGATTTTCCGGCAGTGGCTATCTTTGATCATGACGGCACCATCTCAACGCTGCGGCAGGGGTGGGAAACGGTTATGGAGAAGATGATGGTCAGAAGCATTGTCGGGGAACAGTACGAAAGGATCGAAGGTGTCCTTCTGGATAAAATAACCGGATCGGTCCGGGATGTAATAGAAAAGAGTACCGGTGTTCAGACTATTATCCAGATGCATGCCCTGCGGGAGATGGTTATCTCCGTCGGACTTGTGCCTGAAGCTGATGTCCTAAAGGCAGGGGAATACAAGAAAATCTTCAACACCATGCTTCTTGAGCATATAGAAGAAAAACGTATACTGCTGGAAAAGGGAAGGCTTTCTTCGGAAGATCTGACTATAAAAGGCGCCCTGGCATTGCTGCGGGAATTGAAAGAGAATGGGACCTGTCTTTATCTGGCCAGTGGTACTGACCAGGCGGATGTGCGCCGTGAGGCTGCGATGCTGGGATATGCGGATTTATTCGATGGAGGAATTTACGGTTCCGTTGGGGATGTGCAGAATGATCCCAAGCGCCTGGTAATTCGGTCCATTATCAGCCGTATAGAGGGCGAAAGCGACATAGACCCTTCCAGATGCATTGTTTTCGGCGATGGTCCCGTGGAGATGCGAGAGGCCAAGCGTTACGGGCTGACCGCGGTCGGCTTGATCAGTGATGAACGTCAGCGTTACGGTGCCGATTACGCGAAGCGTGAACGGTTGATCCTGGCGGGGGCGGACCTGCTGGTTCCCGATTTCTCATGGCGGGATGATCTCCGTCACTGGTTTGGGTGGGGGAACGAAGCATGAACCGGGAGTTTGATCGTTCAAATGTCCGGCACTTTCCCCTGGATGAACGGTACAGTAAAATCGACATTATGGAGAGTTTTGTCAGGGAAGGGCAGTTCGAAGATGAACTTACCCCTGATATGGCAGAACGCCTGGAAAAGATCGCAGATGAAATCGTGCATGCCAGAGAGCGGAATGCTGCAGTAATTTGTGCCTTCGGCGCCCATACGATTAAAAATGGAATGGGAAAGATCCTCGGGGCATTTCTGCGTCATGGCTGGTTTACCCATCTTGCCACAAACGGCGCCGGAGTCATTCACGACTGGGAGTTCGCCTACCATGGCAAGAGCAGCGAGGATGTCCGTGAGAATGTTCAGGTAGGGAAATTCGGCACCTGGGAGGAGACTGGGCTCTATATCAATCTGGCCCTTGCGGTCGGTGCCTACGAAGGTCTGGGTTACGGCGCCTCCGTCGGTTCCCTTATCTCCCGTAATGGTCTGGATATCCCCGGTGAGGATGAACTGCAGTCGGTTATCTCATCGCCGAGGGAGGAGCTCTGGCGCAGGGCCGCTGCGGCGGACCTGCTGGATCTTCTCGGCGAATTGGATATTGCCGCCGGTTTTCTTGCGGTGGCCCATCCCTGCGCCGAATATAGTGTTCAGGCCGCAGCTTTCGACATCGGCGTGCCTTTTACCAGCCATCCAATGTTTGGGCATGATATTATCTATACTCACCGGGCTAACAAGGGGGCTGCTGTCGGAAGGACTGCGGAACGGGATTTTCTTGCCTATGCCCGCAGTGTTTCCGAACTTGAGGGTGGGGTATACCTGTCCGTTGGTTCGGCAGTGATGTCGCCCATGATTTTTGAAAAATCTCTTTCCATGGCCCGTAATGTGAATGCAAAAAAGGGCCGGGATATTCGGAACTGCGGCATCCATGTAATTGATCTCCAGCCGGAAACCTGGGACTGGAGCATGGGTGAACCGCCGGCGGATAATCCGGCTTATTACCTCCGTTTTATGAAGACTTTTAATCGAATGGGCTGCCCGGTTGATTATACCTCCGCGGACAACAGGGTTTATCTTACTGGTCTTTACCGGGCTTTGAACAAAAGGAGTCGCCATGAAGGATGATATCATACAAAAGATAGAAGAATGGAAGACCGAGATGACTCGGCATCTCACAAAGGAGCTTCTTCCTTTCTGGACCAGTTGCTGCTGGGACGGGGAATGGGGCGGATTTATAACCCAGTTCGGGGCTGATGGAGAAGACACCGGTGTCGATGAAAAATCCCTGCTGGCACATATGAGGACAATTTACTCCCTTTCTCTGGCGGCTCAACATGGGCACGATCCTGACGGAATCTGCCGGAGCCTTGCCGCAAAGGGAGTGCAGCACGCCCTGGATTATTACTGGGACAACGTCCATGGCGGGTTTTACTGGCTTTTTGACCGTCGGAACAGGGTTATTATAGACAAGAAGATACTCTACGGGCACAGCTTTGCGATCTACGCTCTTGCCACCTACAGCAAGGTCTTCGGTGATCCCCGGGGCTTACAGTATGCTGAAGCCTGTTTTGACTTGCTGCAGAAGTACGGCGCGGAGACTGTCTACGGGGGATACCTGGAGATGTTCGAGCGTAACTGGCAGCTCTGTAGTCCCGATAGCGGCGGAGGAGACAGAAAAACCCTCGATGTCCACATGCATCTTATGGAGGCCTTTACGGCGCTATACGCCTGCAGCGGCAAGGATATTCACAAAAGAAAGCTGGAAGAGATCATTGAGATCCTGATGGTGAAGATCCTGCATCCTAAATTCAGAACAGGAATCCCTCAGTTTTACAGGACCTGGGAGGTCGCGCCTCAGATCAAGTTTGAGGTTGTCTGGGGCTGGGACCGGTTTACCGATGGCGATAGCGTTAAGCAGAACGCTTTCGACAATACCTCCTATGGGCATAACGTGGAGTTTTTCTGGCTTCTGCTTGAAGCCCTTTCTGTGTTGAATGCCGATCCGCAGCCCTATCGCGGCACTTTCGATGCAATTCTTGACCACGCTTTGACCAATGGTGTGGACTGGCAGCATGGGGGAGTTTATGTGGAGGGTTCCCATGAGGGGGGCAAGGTCTACGATGATACAAAGGAGTTCTGGCAACAGGCTGAGTTCCTGACGGGAATGCTCGATGCCTATCTGCTGTACAATGACAAAAAGTATCTGACGGTTTATGAAAACGTGCACCGTTTTGTTATGGATAAGATGATAAATCACCAGATCGGCGAATGGCTTCCGCTGCTCGAGCGGGACGGAACGCCTGTCTGGAAACACATGAGCCATTCCTGGAAGGTGAATTATCATAGTATCCGGGCTGCAGTACTTTCCATCCATCGTTTAAACAAAGTGCTCAATCGGATAAATCTCAAATCGTGAAAAATGCTTCCGTTGGAAGTATAAAAAAATATAAGGAGTCATTTATGAGAAAAGCAATTTTTGTATTTTCTCTCGTAGTGCTGATGATTCTTCCGGTAATGATTTTTGCCGGTGGAGATCAGGAAGGGGAAGATGCCGGAAAATCATTAGAGATTTTCAGCTGGTGGACAGCCGGCGGTGAAGCTGAAGGCCTTCAGGCCATGATTGATGTCTTCCATGAGAAATATCCTGATATCGAAATCGTGAATGCTACAGTTGCCGGCGGCGCCGGTACCAATGCCAAGGCTGTACTTGCCACGCGGATGCAGGGGGGCAATCCTCCCGATGCTTTCCAGGTTCATGCGGGTCACGAGCTGATTGATACCTGGGTTGTTTCCGGCTATATGGAACCAGTTACTTTTATCCTTGAGGATAATGGCTGGATGAACAAGTTCCCCAAAGATGTTATCGATATCATCTCCTACGAGGGTGAGGTCTACAGTATCCCGGTAAACATCCACCGATCCAATGTAATGTGGTACAATCCGAAAATCCTGAGGGACAACGGACTTGAAGCACCCAAGAACATGGATGAGTTCTTTGCCGTTGCCGAGAAGCTCAAGGCCGCAGGTATTACTCCCCTGGCCCTGGGTGACACCAACACCTGGCCTGCGACACATCTTCTCGAGAGCGTTATACTCGCTTCAACAGGACCCGACAAATACCGTAGTCTCTGGGATGGAAAGATTTCATGGAGCGATCCCGATGTGAAAGAAGCGCTTACGAATTACGCGAAAATGATGGACTACGTAAACAGTGATCATGCCGCGCTCACCAACATGGACGCCGCCGGTTACGTTGCAGAAGGCAAAGCCGCGATGAATGTTATGGGCGACTGGGTTGCCGGATATTACATGTCCCAGAAGTACAGCCAGGGAGAAGAGTGGGACTGGATTCCGACTCCTGGAACCGCAGGGAATTTCATTATGCTGTCTGACTCTTTCGGGCTTGCAAAAAACGCTCCGAATAGAGAAAATGTTATCAAGTGGCTTGAAGTGTGCGCATCTAAAGAGGGGCAGGATGCCTTTAATCCGATCAAAGGTTCCATTCCTTCCCGGACTGATGGTGATAGGGCAAAATACGATTCCTACCTGAACGCCGCCATGGACGATTTCGCATCAGACGCAATCGTACCCTCCGTCGCCCACGGAGCAGCTGTTTCGGAAGCCTGGTTAACAAAGATCAATGACATCATGAGCGTTTTTACAACCGATCTTGATGTTGAAAAGGCTATCAATGAGTTCCAGGCTCTTGCCGATCGATACGTACCGAAATAATAAAATTATGCACGTGGTGTATTCGCGGGATCTTCGGATCCCGCGATTTCAGCTTCTGATCGGAATAGCAGGTTAAGGTTGTTATGTACTGTCCAAAAAAAGAAACACGCAAAGGGTTGCTGGTTGTCCTTCCTTTGGCCCTGGTTCTGTTCGTCTTCGTATACGGCTTTATTTTCTGGTCGTTTCGCGTATCCTTCACCGCATGGGACGGCATTCTCCCGAACATGAGTTTTGTGGGCCTGGAAAACTACAAGCTGCTTTTTCAGTCTCAGCGGTTTATCACTGATCTATTTAACACGTTTTATTTTACTTTGTTTTTTATGACCACCTGTATTGTCGGAGGCTTTTTTCTTAGTTATCTGCTTTATTCACACTTAAAAGCGGAAGCGGTATTCAGGACTATTTATCTGTTTCCTTTATCGCTGTCTTTTGTTGTAACCGGCGTATTATGGCGCTGGGTGCTTTCTCCGGAGGTTGGGGTCAATGCTCTATTTCAGATGCTTGGACTTGAAGCAAACTTCGGATGGTTTACTTCAACTCAGAGCTTCGGAAAGTTTAATTTTGCGCTTACTTCCTTGATAATTGCCGCCTCATGGCAGTATCTCGGGTATACCATGGCAATGTTTCTTGCTGGTCTTAGGGGGATATCCGATCAGATTATCGAGTCGGCGCAGATAGACGGGGCGGGTGAACTGCGGATTATCTGGAATATTCTTCTTCCAATGCTCAAACCGATAACCTTCTCGGCGATGATAGTCCTGGGGCACATATCACTGAAGATCTTCGACCTGGCCTATGCCATGACGGGTAAAGGGCCCGCCTTCGTGACTGATTTTCCCGGACTGTACATGTTTGAGACCACCTTTCGAGGGAATCATTATTCCGAAGGAGCCGCGATATCCATTATCATGCTCCTCATGGTTGCTCTGGTGATCATTCCCTATCTCTATTCCACTTTCAAAGGAGACGAGGCATGACCCGCCGTACCTCACTATCTTTGAAATATGGCTTCGCCATTCTCAGCGCCTTCTTTTTTCTGTTTCCCGTCTACGTTCTGTTGAATACCAGTTTGAAGCCTTTTTCCGAGGTGCGGATCAGCGAGATGTGGATTCCGGTTAGCAAGCTTAGCCTGGAGGGATTCATACATTCCTTCTCCAAGTTGAGCGGGAACCTGAGAAACAGTTTTATGCTGGTTATTCCGGTCTCCTTTTTCTCCATCCTGTTCGGATCCCTCAACGGATACGTGTTCGCTAAGTGGCGGTTCAGGTTTTCGAATATCCTCTTTGCACTGATCATTTTCGGGATGTTTATCCCGTACCAGAGTATTCTGATTCCCTTGGTGCATTCCCTCAACAGGATGAAACTTTACGGCACGCTGCAGGGGCTTATCCTGACCCATATTATCTACGGTCTGCCTATTTCGACCCTGATGTTCAGGAACTATTACGCCAAACTTCCCGATGAACTTATCGAAGCCGGTATGCTTGACGGACTGGGAATCTGGGGCGTATTTCGCACGATCATTGCCCCGATATCCGCTCCGGCCATGGTGGTTGTTCTGATCTGGCAGTTTACAAGTGTTTGGAATGATTTTCTCTTTGCGGTGGTTATTACTCAGAAACCGTCGATTCAGCCAATAACCGTCGCTTTGCAGAATCTGGCCGGAAGCCAGGTTATCGAATGGAACGTTCAGATGGCCGGTGCCCTGATCGCGGCGATTCCCACACTGTTTGTCTATATCTTCCTTGGAAAATACTTTATTCGCGGACTTCTTGCAGGGTCAGTAAAGGGGTAACAGGCAGTTGTGGACATACATAATGACTACGCACCGCTTTTTATAGGTATAGATATAGGCGGAACAAAAACAGCCGTATCCCTGGGGGATGCAAGGGGCAAGGTTCTAAACAAGAAGAAATTTCCCACAGACGATCATTATGATGCTGTAATCGAAAAGATCTGCCTTCATACTGAACATATACTGTCCGCACGGGACATTGAACAGATTAAGGCCATCGGAATCAGCTGCGGCGGTCCTCTTGATCCCTATTCCGGTATAATTCAGTCTCCACCGAATCTTCCTTCCTGGGATGATGTTCCCATCGTGCAGATAATCGCCGATCGGTTTAATCTTCCGGTCTACCTTGAAAACGATGCGAATGCCTGCGCCCTTGCTGAGTTGTACTGGGGCAACGGACGGGGCTGCAGGAATATGATTTTCCTGACCTTCGGTACTGGTCTGGGAGCAGGCCTGGTTCTCAACGGACGTCTCTATTCAGGAACACGAGGTCTGGCCGGCGAGATCGGACATTTCCGACTTGCTGATGAGGGGCCTTTTTGTTACGGAAAAGCTGGCTCCTGGGAGGGTTTTTGCAGTGGCAGCGGCTTGCAGAAGCTTTTTGCCCTGAAATACGGTGGCACGCATACCGCCGAGGAGATATGTACGGCCGCCGGGGAAGGGGACGCGGAGGCTCTGGATGTAGTCGGACTCTCGGCGGAGTATCTTGGGCGTGGGATTGCCTTTCTGGTTGATTTGCTGAACCCGGAGCGAGTAATTATCGGCAGTATCTATTCGAGAAACGAAGAACTTTTTCGCAGTCGTATGGAAGAAACGCTGCGCCGCGAAGCCCTTCATCAGGCATTTCGTGATTGCCGGATAATGTCCGCAGGGCTGGGGGAATATCTTGGCGATATGGCTGCCCTGGGGGTTGCCATCGGAAAATACGGAGAAGAGGATCGTTTTAATGGATGAATATATTGCGAGGCTGATTACACGGTATCCGATACTTGAGCCCATTGCAGAGACGATAGATAATGCGGCGACACTGATGAAATGCAGCATCGATGCCGGAGGAAAGATCCTTGTTTGCGGAAATGGGGGGAGCGCTGCTGACGCCGATCATATCGTCGGGGAACTAATGAAGTCCTTTGTAAAGAAACGCCCTCTTGCCAGGGAACAACGTGAAGCGCTGATCAGAACGGATGAAGTCATGGGAGGCGTGCTGGCAGCGGAATTGCAGGGGGGGATTCCGGCAATCAGCTTAACCCAGCATACATCCTTGTCCACTGCTTTTGCCAACGATGTAAATTCCGCTCTGATCTATGCCCAGCAGGCTGCCGTACTCGGGAAAAAAGGCGACATTCTATGGGGCATTTCGACCTCCGGCAATGCCCAAAACGTGCTTTACGCTGCGGTTTGTGCCCGGGCCATGGGAATGCAGATTCTCGGACTCACAGGGAGACAAGGCGGCGGACTTAAAGAGAAGAGTGACGTTTGTATAGCGGTCCCAGAGGATGAAACCTTCATGGTGCAGGAACTACATCTCCCGATTTATCATACACTTTGTCTGAGTCTGGAAAACCATCTGTGGTAAGCTCGGAGGAGATCTCGGATCAAGCGGGATTTTCCTCGACTATGTTTGCAGGGAACAGTACTTTTGACTATGCGCAATGTATATGATGCGGCAGTTAAAGGAGAATTCGTCGAATGTGACCATGGATGATTTCATAAAAAGTCTGGACTCTTCTTCTCCGGATTCCGTACCCGGCGACGTATTAAAGGCCCTGTGGTGGGATAAAAAGGGTGACTGGGATTTTGCCCATTCCATTGCCCAGGCCATTCCGACTGCTCTGGGAAGCGCGATTCACGCGTATCTTCACAGGGAAGAGGGAGCGGACTGGAACGCCGACCACTGGTATTCCCACGCCGGACGCAAGCGCTTCTCCGGCTCTCTGGAAGAGGAGTGGCGGGCTTTAGTAGAAGAGGCTCTTCAATTTTACCGGCAGGACCTTCCCTGATTTTCTCAATTACCGGCCCGTTGACGGTACCCGTCTCCCCCCGCTATAATCACAGACCAGTCGCCCGTAAAAAAATTACGAATAACGAGGATTAATATGAGCGTGCGCGTGCGCTACGCCCCGTCTCCGACGGGTCTTCAGCATATCGGCGGGGTCAGAACCGCCTTATTTAACTATTTCTTTGCCAGAAGCCAGGGAGGAAGGTTTATCCTGCGGGTGGAAGACACCGACCGCAGCCGTTATTCCGACGAAGCCCTGCAGGATCTCTACAATACCTTTGACTGGCTGGGAATACAATGGGACGAAGGTCCTGATGCAGGCGGCGAATACGGCCCCTACGTACAGTCGGAACGTTTCGATCTGTACCGGGAATACGCGGACAAGCTTCTTGAAAGCGGCCATGCTTACCGCTGCTACTGCACGGCAGAGCGCCTTGATGAGCTCCGGAAGAGTCAGAAGAAAGCCACCGGCTACGACCGACGCTGCCGGGATTTATCCGCGGATAAGGAAGAACGGCTGGCCGCAGAACTGAAGGCCCGGGGACAGGAGCCGGTAATACGCTTCAAGATTCCTCTGGAGGGTTCCACCAGTTTTTCCGACGAGATTATGGGGACGATTACCCGCAGGAACAAGGACATCAATCCCGATCCTGTCATCCTTAAAGGTGACGGGTTCCCCACCTATCATCTGGCTAACGTAGTGGATGACCATTTAATGGAGATTACCCATATACTCCGGGCCCAGGAGTGGATCCCCTCAGGTCCCCTGCATGTTCTTTTGTACGAGGCCTTTGGCTGGGAGCCGCCGAAGTACTGCCACCTTCCCATGGTGATGGGTAAGGACGGACAGAAACTCTCCAAACGCCACGGTTCCACCAGTGTTCGGGATTTCCGCAGCGAAGGCTATCTGCCAGAAGCCCTCGTCAACTACGTTTCCCTGCTGGGCTGGAGCTACGATGATTCCCGGGAGTTTTTTACCCGGGAAGAGCTGGAAGAGCTCTTTAGCCTGGAAAAACTGAACAAGGCTCCGGGGGTCTTTGATTACAAGAAACTCGCATGGTTCAACGGCCAGTATATACGGCAGAAGGACGATGATGAACTGAAAGAGGCGCTGATTCCCTTCCTGGTGCGGGACGGCATTATAGTGGATCCGCCCTGCGACGAGGAACGCCGCATCATAGATAACTTTATTCCCCTGGTAAAACCGCGGCTCAAGACACTGGGAGAGATCGGTTCTCTGGTACGTTTTCTGTTTCAGGATGTTGAGCCCGAAGACCCCGGTATCGCCGTGCCCAAAAAGCTGGACCTTGCCAAAACCATCGAGGTCCTGGAAGCCGGCCGGGAACTTGTTTCCCGCCTGGATTCGCTTGGGGACGAGGAAATGGAAGAGCAGTTCCGCGCCGGAGCGGAGAAGCTGGAAGTAAAACTGGGAGACATGATGGGACCGGTAAGAGTCGGACTGACTGGAAGCACTGTCTCGCCGCCGCTTATCGAAAGCTGCCGTCTGATCGGCACCGATGAGTCTCTCAGGCGGATTGACCGTCTGATATCAGCATTGAAAGGACGCCTCTAAAGGCCCGCAAATCCAAATATTTTTACGTCAGGAGCACAGAATGGCAGAAAAAACCGCCGAAGTAACCATGGACAAACTCGTCTCCCTCTGCAAGCGCCGGGGATTTGTATTTCAGTCTTCCGAAATCTACGGAGGCCTTTCCTCCGCCTGGGACTACGGCCCCATGGGCGTGGAACTTAAAAAGAATATTCAGAAATTCTGGTGGAAGGAGATGACCCAGCTCCACGAAAACATCGTCGGCCTGGACGCCGCCATCATGATGCATCCCAAAGTCTGGGAGGCTTCGGGACACGTGGCCAACTTTTCCGACCCCCTGGTGGACTGTAAAGAGTGTAAGAACCGTTTTCGGGCGGACCATATAGACCTTTCCGCGCCATGTCCGGTTTGCGGTAATTCCGGGACCTTTACCGAACCCCGGCAGTTCAACCTGATGTTCCAGACCCATCTGGGGCCGGTCAAGGACGACAAGAACAAAGTGTATCTGCGGCCGGAAACCGCTCAGGGAATCTTTGTTAACTTCCGCAACGTAGTTCAGACCAGCCGGGTCAAGATCCCCTTTGGTATAGCTCAGGTAGGAAAAGCCTTCCGTAACGAGATTGTCACCAAGAACTTTATTTTCCGTACCTGCGAGTTCGAGCAGATGGAAATGCAGTTTTTCGTCAAACCCGGCAGCGACGACCAGTGGTTCGACTACTGGAAGGAACAGCGCATGGCGTATTACGAAAAGCTCGGTATCCGCGGTGACCGGCTGCGCTGGCACCAGCACGGCCCTGACGAACTGGCCCACTACGCCAAGGATGCCTACGACATCGAGTACCTGTTCCCCATGGGCTGGCAGGAGCTGGAGGGCGTCCACAACAGGACCGACTTTGACCTTGGCCGGCACCAGGAGTTCTCCGGCAAGGATCAGACCTACCTGGAAGAGCAGACGAAAGAGCGCTACATTCCCTACGTAATCGAAACCTCCGCGGGGCTTACCCGTTCGGTACTGATGGCTCTTTCCGACGCTTACGAGGAGGAGCAGTTAGGGGACGGCGATGTACGGACGGTAATGCATTTTCATCCCGCCATTGCTCCCATTACGGTGGCTATTCTGCCGCTGGTCAAGAAGGACGGTATCGCCGAGCTTGCCCGGGATATCGAGGCGGAACTGCGGGAAGACTTTCACGTCTTTTACGACCAGTCCGGGGCCATCGGCCGCCGCTACCGCCGCCAGGATGAGGCTGGTACTCCCTATTGCGTTACCATTGACTACGACTCCAAGGAGGACGGCACGGTTACCCTGCGTTTCCGGGACTCCATGGAGCAGGTGCGGGTTCATCGCAATGACCTTTCCGCACGGATTCGTAAAGAAATCAGGGAGTACAAGCGCGTATGAGCCTGAATCCTGCCCTGCAAACCCTCCAGGAGAGGGGATTCATTCAGCAGTGTACCGACCTTGACTCTTTAAGTTCCCTGATGGACAAGGAACCGATGGCTTTTTATGTGGGCGTGGACCCCACGGGACCTTCTCTTCATGTGGGACACATGGTGCCGATTTTCGCCCTTTCTCATTTGCAGCGGGCGGGACACAAACCCGTGCTGCTGGTGGGGGGCGGCACTGCACGGATCGGTGACCCCTCAGGGAAAACCGAAATGCGCAAGATGCTCAGTTACGAGGAGATCAACGCCAATGTTAAAAGCGTCGCCGGGCAGCTGACCAACTTTGTCACGCTGGACGGGGAAAACGGCTGGCTGGTAAACAACGCCGACTGGCTGGCGGACCTGAACTATATAGACTTTTTACGGGAGATCGGCAGCCAGTTTTCAGTCAACCGCATGCTGACCTTCGAGTCCTATAAAAAGCGGCTGGAGACAGGGCTCTCCTTTGTTGAGTTCAACTACCAGCTGCTCCAGTCCTACGACTATCTGGAGCTCTACCGCCGCAAAGGCTGCCGGCTCCAGATCGGCGGTGACGACCAGTGGGGCAACATTGTAGCGGGCATTGACCTGATCAGGCGCATGGAAGGGGCCGAGACCTACGGCCTGACCTTTCCCCTGGTTACCCGGGCGGACGGGCAGAAGATGGGCAAATCAGAAAAAGGCGCTGTCTTCCTCGATTCCGGGCTCTTCTCGGTCTACGACTTTTTTCAGTACTGGCGTAACGTGGCCGACGCGGATGTGGAAAAGTTCCTGAAGCTCTTTACCTTTCTGGAGCTGGATGAGATCCGGGAACTCTGCGCTGGCGAAGGGGCCGCCCTGAACGCCGCTAAGGAACGCCTGGCCTGGGAATATACCAGCCTGGTCCACGGAAAAGAGGAGGCGGATAAGGCCCTGGCCGCCGCCAAGGCCGCCTTCGGCGGCAGCGGCGACAAGAGTTCCATTCCAGGTCTTGAGCTTTCCCTTGAGGAACTTGAAAAGGGCATCGGCGTGCTGGAACTCTTTGCCCGTACCGACCTCTGCTCCTCAAACGGCGAGGCCCGGCGCCTGGTCCAGCAGGGCGGGGCCCGCATTAACGATCAGAAGATCAGCGATATAGACAGTGTTGTGAACGGTTCTTTTGTGCAGGATGGCGAACTCATGCTGAAGGCAGGGAAGAAACGCTTTTTCCGGATTCTGGTTAAATAGTACGTATTCTCCGCTGGCGGGGATATCCTAATCCGGAGGAGCCTGCCGCTTGTATATTACGCAGGAGTATACAAGCGGTACTGTCACTGCTATAGCCAGAGCTGAAAAGGGCAGTATCGCGGAGAGAAGGCCGCGAAAAAACGAAGATACTATAAAACAGAATCCGGCTAGAATAAAAAGCCGTCCGCCCAGGCGGTGGGTACGGCGCCAGATCTCGTCGTTTGAGAGGGTCCAGGGCGTTCTGATCCCGAAGAAGAAGGTACTTCTTATCGTGCCCAGGTAGTTGCCGATTACTACGAACAGTACGCCCACCCCCGCTTTCACTATCATGTCTGCTCTAAGGTCTATCCCGACACTGACGGCCAGAACCATCAGATGTATCAATGTCATCAAGGTGACGGTAGCCAGAAACACCGCGTTGTATGCCCGTTCCGATTTTTCATAGTTCCCGCGGCGGGGGTCGATCTGCGGCAGTAATCTCATAAGAAGTGCTGTTAAGAGCGGGAGACTGCCTAAAACCCACACCATATATCGCGGGCCGTAGCTGTCCGCTTCGCCCATGATATTCCAGTGCACCGGTACGGAGCTCGGCAGGCGATTGTATAGTGCAGCCGTAGCAATGAGTGCTGTACCGCTGAGTACAAGGGCTGTTATCCAGCTTGAACGGCTTATTGGTGCCGGCCGTTTATTTCCAGAAACCATGCTATGACCTCCTCGAATACGGTGGCGTTCAGAGAGTAGAGTATCCGCTGTCCCCGCCGTTCCCGCATAATGAGACCTGCGTTTGTCAGCTCTTTAAGATGATGGCTGACACTGGCGGGACGAATATCGAAATGCGCGGCTATCTCGCCGGCGTTCATCTCGCCTTTCTTCAGCAGAGTAAGGATCTTTCGTCTGGTGGGGTCCGCCAGAGCCCTGAACGCCTTGTTCATAGATATTTAGATGTTTGTCTAAATGTCAAAATGTGTCAATAAGAAATAGATGATTTTTAAGGATCCGCAGAAGAATTAAGTCTTGGGCAGTTTCCACAAGCGTGGTCCGCGCCTGCGGCCACTATCTATTGCTCAATCGCTCTGGTCCAAATCCATCCTTCCCTTTTTATTCTTTCAGTGATTACTTCCGGTGCTTTGCTCTTTCCCGTCAAGAAGTCATATGCCGCGAAGCAGCAAAGACATGCATCAAAATTGTGGTCGATTTTTGCGATATCAATCCCGTCGATGCCCTGTATCAAATATCGGCGTTTCAGTTCAGTTACAATCTTTAGTCTGACTTCGTAGTCTTTCTTGTACCCCTTTATATCCAGCTTATTGGCCAACAGTGTTGCTGCAGGATACACCTCAATGAAACCTGCAGCATAGTTGTCCCTCGCATTCCATACCAGAGATATTTCCCTTCCCGATCTTTCGCTGATTTCCCTGATTCGTTTCAGTGTCATAAAAGCTGTTCGGCCTATTCTATCCGCGCTCACTTCCAGGGGAGTTTTATGAAATCGCCTGGCAATATCGATATCAGTTTCCCGTCTGAAAAAGGCGTTGGCGTCTTTACCAAGATACATTCCCGCATAGTGATCTTGTAGGCCCTTAGAAAACTGTAACGGCCAACCCAAGGGTGAGTCTATGCCAATTAAGCTTTGTTCTCCGTCCTCAAGCCAGTCACAGATTTGTGCGACTATATCCTGGTGGTGATCCCATAAGGCCGTAAAAGTCAATTTGTCAGTGTTGTTATATTCAAAGAGGACAAGGCCGTTCTTTTGTTCATCAACGGCACTGTCCAGCCCGATGATTTTCATGGTGTATCAATCCTCAATCGATCCGATATATACCTGGAACAGGCTAAAACTATTGTTCCATATTTTCTCCAGTAACTATCGCAGCATCGGGTCCTCATATAAGTCTCTCATTTTAATCCGTATTGACCCTCTTCTGCCGTAAGAAACCCTTCTGCAGTCAGCTCCTCCACTGCACGCTCAATTCGTGCATAGCCGATTCCCGTGCTTTTTGATATCTCCTGGGTTGTCTGGAACGGAGTACCCTGCAGCGCCTTCAATATAGCCCCCCGGGCCTCGCGGTTGGAGCCTTCGAAGGGTGCCTGCCGGGTATAGTGGCGGCTTTTCCTGTTGGGGTTGGGGCCCCTGCTCCTGAGCAGCGTTCCCAGGTCCATCAGGGCGTTGTACCAGTCCCGGGGGGACTCCCTGTAGAGGCTTGCTTCCACCAGGGGCAGGATATCCTTGTCGTTTACCTCCCCGGAATCCCGGAAAAAAAAGTGGATAAAAACCCTGCGGATGTTGGTTTCGATAAAGACGACGGGCTTGTTAAAAGCGAAGGCGCAGATCGAAGCCGCCGTAGCGGGACCGATTCCCGGAAGGCTCTGCAGCAGCTCCGGAACATCCGGCAGTATTCCGCCGTACTCTTTTGTTACAATAATAGCCGAGTTCCGCAGCGCCAGGGCCCGGCGGTTATAGCCCAGGCCCTGCCAGAGCCCTATGAGTCTCTCCGTGGAGAGTTTCGCCAGAGAGCGGAAGTCCGGCACCTCCTGCATCCAGTGCAGGTATTTTGGCTCAACTCGGTACACTTGGGTCTGCTGCAGCATTACTTCAGAGACAAACACACTGTAAGGGTGTGTATTCTGCCGCCAGGGAAAGGATCGCCCTTGCGCCGCGTAAAACTTCAGTACCCGGGTTCTGAAAAGTTCAATATCCGGGGACTGGGGTTGGGGGGTGAACCGGCGTTCAAAATCCATGAGGCAGATACTACCCGGAAACCTGCTGTGGTTTGAATACCAGTCCGATAATGCGGTCCCGCTGACTCTCCTTCAGCCCCTCAAACTTGACATGCAGTCTGCGGCTGCCCCGGGATGTTCGGATTACACTGCCTTTAAGAGTAAAGGTCTCATCATTGCCTGGGAGGGAAAAGATAAGTTCCAGAAAATCTCCCTGGGAAAAACGGTCCTCAGGGTTAATAATACTCGCGCCGCCGCCTCCGATGTCGATAAACCGGCTTGAATAACGATCTTCATTGTCAAATAACCCTATCTCCGCGCTTCCTGTGTAGACTGCCCGGAAATAGGCCCGTTTCTGCAGCTGCTTAAAGCTTTCCTGATGGCGAATAAGCATCTGTCTGCCGTCGCGTTTTATACAGAAGCTTCTAAACAGAAAGGTTCCCTGGGGATTCTGGTACTGGAAAAGAGCGGAGTCTCCTGCTGTAAGGAGGTTGTTTCCCTCCATGACAATCTCGAAACCGTCGGTCCTGACCGCGGTGATTTTTGCCTTGTAAACACCCTGTTGTTTTCGCGGACGAACCAGCAGGACAGCCTCTATGGGCAGCTGGGTTGTTGAATGAAACCTGCGGGCAGGTTCCCTTGTGAATCCAAGTTTGAGTCGGAGGGCCGCAATGGAGCTTGCGGAGATATCCGGTTCCTTTGCCTGCAGTTCGGCCGCCGCCTTATGAAATCGGGGTTCGTCAAAGAACAGAAGATATCCTGATTCCGGCCCGCCGTCGTATTTGATAAGCCGGTCCAGCAGCTCTTTTCCCGCGGGGGTCAGGCCGATCTCGCTGCTCTTTTTTCTGATAATCTCCCTGCTCCGCGCTATTCGGGTCTGTTTTTCCCGTCTTTTTTGCCGCAGATAGAGAACAGTGAGAAAAAGGGGCAGGGCAATCAGGGCAAGAAAAAACAGCAGCAGCCCCAGGGGAGTGGTCCCGAACTGACCACTGATTCCATCCATGAGGGAGCTGAAACGGCTTTCAAAAAGGAATTCCATCAGCGCGGTTTCCTGCTCAGTACATAGAGGGCTGGAAAGAGGCCTGAAGCATCTATTACCCGGATATGTATTGTTTTGAAGTTTCCATCCTCTTTAACGGCCCGGTTAAAAATACCCCGCTGCCGACCGACAAGCAGTGCGATTCTGCCTGTACTGCTGAGAAGCCGGTTTGCCCCTTTAAGCAGTTCCCGGTAGAACCAGTAGAAGTTTATACGGGTCCCGGTCCTGATCCCGAAAGGAGGATTGGTCACCAGATAGTCTATACTGTTTGCGGGGAAGAGCTCTTCCAGTTTTCTGGCATCCCCCTGGTAGATTCTGCTCCCCATCTGATCAGGGAAGAGAGCCAGAAGATTTTTCTGGGCCCCCTGGGCGCACAATGAGTCGACATCAACGCCATACAGCCTGGTTCCCGCATGGGTCGCCGCGGCCTCGAGCAGGATCGTTCCTGAACCGCAGCACGGGTCCAGGAGCACTCCCGGTTTGGTCACAAAGCCGATAAGTCGCAGCATGGACGCTGCGATGTGGGGCTTTACCGAGGATCGCACCTGGAAGGTTTTGCGGTACCGGGGGGTCTCGTCTTCATCCTTGAAGATGCTGCCGAAAAAGATCCGCTCGTCCAGGAATTCAATGCCGTAGTTTATATCGTAGCGGGTAAGGTTAACCGGGGCTCCGCTCTCCCTGACCGCTTCTGTTCCGATCACCTGTTCCACAAGCCGGCGGGTGCCGGAAGCTTCGGCAGGCGCGTAGCAGGTTATGCGGAAGGGAGAATTGTGTCGCAGATCATTGAAGCCGCCCTTGCGCACGGCCGCAAGGGCTTGGGAATCAGGTTTTCCGTCTCCCCGTGGTACGATACTTCTAAGAACCATGGCGCGGTATACAGTGCTCAGTGCCGGGAACAGCTCTTCCGGAACAAGGGACAGAGGCGACGCTATCTCGACCCAGCCCTTACCGCTGCGGGCTTTTACCCGGGAATCTCCGGTCTCTTTTTGTATCAGAACCAGGGCTTCCTGCTTAACAAGATCCTCAAGCCCCGGTGCGGTTCGGAGAAAGACTGTTTCCACGGCTCTATAGTATCAGACCGCAGGAGCTGGTGACAGTCCTGATAGTAAATAGACCATAATTTTTCCGGAAAAACAGGAAACCTCTTGTGTAATAAAAGAAAATACTTATAATAAGGATTAATGAAAGTGGCCGCAAACTCCATTAAAATACGGCAAATGAATGCCGAGCTTATTCGTTCAGTCCTGCGACAGTCCGGCTATGCTACGAAAAAGAGTATTGCCAGGGCTACCGGGCTCAGTATCGCAACCTGCGGTAATATTCTCAAAGAAATGCTTGGTACAAGTGAAGTTCTGGAGATGGACCTGGCTGATTCCACCGGCGGACGACCTTCCCGGCGCTTTGTCTATAACCAGAACTTCGCCCATTTGTTGCTGCTGTATCTGCGGCAGGAAGGGCAAGAGAAGAGCATTTATACCGCGTTGATCGATATGAGCGGAAATATTCTGTATGAAGAGCGTTCCGTTTTTGCGCAGATCAGCATTGCCGAGGTGGAGTCTCTCATATCCCGATACTGTGAATCCTATCCCCGCTTACAGGTGATCGGCTTTGGGGTTCCTGCCGTCGTCAATAAGGGAGTTATCGGAATCTGTGACTTTGATTTTCTGATCGATTTTCCCCTGGTTGAGTATCTGGAAAAGAAATACCAGAAAAAAATTGTTGCAGAGAATGATGTAAACTGCACTGCCATCGGCTGCTTCCGGGGAAGCACTGATCAGCAGGCAGAAAGCCTCGTTTACATATATTACCCGAAGGAGGGGAATCCAGGAGCAGGCATCGTAATAAACGGCCGGATACTCCGGGGGCATTCAAACTTTGCCGGAGAGGTCTCCTATCTGCCTCTCGGGGTTCCCGCCGAAGTTCAGAGAAAGATACAGAGTGATAAGGGACGTTTTAGTTACTACGTGGCAAAGACAGCCCTGTCGGTTAATGCAATTATCAATCCCGGAACGATTATTCTGTCCGGTTACAGCTTTACCCCGGAGATCCGGGAGCTAGTTGCTGAAAGAGTCGTACATGATGCCCCTGCAGGTCATGTCCCCCTGCTTATTTTCGAGGACGATATACACGACAGCTATGTGGAAGGGCTTACGTATCTGGCATTAAAAGAAATGTCCTGTGAGTTTGAACTTGTAAGGAAATAAATAAAAAGCGAAGGGGCGGCTTTGCCGGCCCTGAACGAGGCAGAGCGGAGCCGGAGGACGGGAAGCGTCCGATGGCGACCGTAAAAAAAGGAGCATACCATTATTACCATACTTCTTTTATTAGTCGTCTATCTTGCGTTTATCAGTCTTGGGCTTCCCGATTCCATTTTGGGGGTAGCCATTCCTGTGATTCAGCGGGAGTGGGGTATTGAGCTGGCGTCCGCAGGGTTTATCTCGATGATTGCCATAAGCGGCGGCATTATATACAGCTTCCTCAGCGGATACATTGTAGACAAGATAGGTACCTCACGGATTACCTTTATCAGCTGCCTTATGACCGCTATGGCTTTATTTGGGTTTTCCGTTGCTCCGTCGTTTATATGGCTGCTGTTTCTGGCAGTTCCTCTGGGGGTTGGCGGAGGGGCGGTTGATGCGGCACTGAACAATTATGTTGCTCTCCATTTCGAAGCCCATCACATGAACTGGCTGCATTCCTTCTGGGGCATCGGAGCAACCCTGGGGCCGCTTATTATGTCCTATGCTCTGGACCAAAGCGGTTCCTGGCGGCTGGGTTACCGGATGATCTCGGTTATGCAGTTGTCAATGGCGGTAATCCTTTTTGTCAGTTTGCCGATCTGGAAAAAGCACCAGACTCTGCTGAATAATCAGAAATCATCCTCCTCCACAGAGCTGGTGCCCGGGGATAAGAACAGGGTTTTTGCCCTGCCGGGGGTACAATACGCCCTTGCCACCATGCTTTTATACTGTGGCGTCGAGGTCGGATTGGGGCTCTGGGGCAGCAGTTACCTGGTATATGCCAGAAATTTCAGCGCCAGGAATGCGGCTTCCTGGATCGCCATGTATTATGGAGGAATAACCGCCGGACGCTTCTTGTCAGGATTCGTCTCCTTCAAGCTGTCCAATGTCCGTATGATCCGGGCAGGTATCCTGATCGCTCTAACGGGGGTCATTATCTTCACCATGCCCCTTCCGGATCTCTTTCTCGGGTTTGCCCTGGTCCTGATAGGCCTGGGATTGTCTCCGGTGTTCCCGGCTATGATGCATGAAACCCCAGCCAGGTTCGGGCGGGAAGCTGCCCGAAAGGTAATCGGGTTTCAAATGGGTTTTGCCTATGTTGGCAGTGCATTTTTTCCGCCCTTTTTGGGATTCATCCTGCAGAACACCCGTATAGCTTTTCTGCCGGCCTTTATTCTCTGCGCCATGGCAGCGATGCTGATGTCTTCCGAGAGGCTGAACTGGCTTGTCCGCAGAAAATAATCTGATATTGACCAAGCCCCGCGGCTTCAGTAGGGTAATTATTGGAGGTTCCCATGAAAAGAGTCACGGTCCTGATTATGCTGCTAATCGTTTCTATTATTCAACTCAATCTGTCAGCCGAGGGAGTCAAGGAAAATAGTCCGGAACCTGTCGCTCAGACACTGACAATTCAGGTGGCAGGACTAAAAGGGCCTACCTCGATCGGAATGCTGCCTCTTTTTCAAAACCGTCCTGACTTCGCCGCCGGGGTTCAGGCGGAGTATCAGGTCGTTCCCGAACCTCAAATAATGCTCTCCCGGATTATGTCAGGGGAGGTAGACATAGCCGCCGTTCCGATTAACCTGGCAGCGGTCTTGCACAACAAAGGGGTCCCCTACCGTTTTGGCGCGGTCTCCGGAGATGGTCTGCTGTATATCGTTACTTCCCGGTCGGATATAAGCTCCATGGAGGACCTCAAGGGTAAGACAATTTACTGCATTGCCCAGGGTTCAACGCCGGAGTTTATTCTGCGCTATACGCTGGTCCAGAACGGCATTGATCCCGAGGCGGATGTGAATATTGATTTTACTTATGACCATGTATCGATTACGCCCCAGCTTGTAGCCGGGAATGTAGATCTGGCGGTACTGCCTGAACCCTTTGTTAGCATTGTTGCAGCTAAAAATCCGGCAGTCCAGCCCGTAATCGATCTGCAGAAGGTCTGGGCCCGAACCTCCGGAACCAGAACGACCTATCCGATCACCGCGGTGCTGGTTAAGGAAGAGCTTTTGCGGTCCAATCCGGAAGCGGTGGATGCTTTCTTCTCGGTATATGCTGATGCCATAGACTGGGTAATTGTCCACCCGAAAGAAACAGGGGCCCTGGCGGAGGAGTTCATGGATATGCCCGCAGGAATAATCGCATCCGCGGTTCCCAGGCTGAACCTGCATTTTCAGCTCCCTGCCGAAGCCCGGCCAAGGGTCGATGAGCTGTACCGGGTACTTTACAGCTTTGCTCCTGCTTCGGTGGGGGGGCGTGTTCCGGCAGATGAGTTTTACGAATAAAAACAGACCTTCTGTAAAACTGGCTGCTCCTCAAGGTGTTTCTCTGCTTGGGGTTGTCCTGATTATCGCGGTCTGGAAGATTGGCGCTGTCTTTGCCGGCACCGAGGTCATTCTTCCAGGTCCGCTAACGGTTGCCGGGTCGTTACTGGATGTTGTCCGTTCCCCGGGGTTTATCTCCGCTTTGGGCGCAACGGCCCTGCGGGGTCTTGCAGCCTTTTTTCTTGCCGCTCTGCTGGGCCTGTTTTGCGGGGTGGCCGCCGGCCTTTCCACGGTTTTTCGAAACCTGATCCAACCGCTGGTCATCATAATCAAGAGCACACCGGTTATGTCTTTTATTCTGCTCGCCTTGATCTGGTTTCCTTCCGGTATAGTACCGGTCTTTGTGTCGGTCCTTATGGCCTTTCCCATTATCTACGAGAACACTGTCGCAGGGATTCGTAACGCTGACACCCGGCTTATTGAGATGGCCCGTGTATACCGGGTTCCCCGGAGCAGAATCCTTCGGACTATACTGCTCCCCGGTCTGTATACCTTTTTCATGGCCGGAGCAAGGACAGGCCTGGGAATTATCTGGAAGGCGGTTATCGCCGCAGAAATCCTGAGTCGTCCCGTCGCTGCGGTGGGGAGTGCCATGTATGAGGCAAAGATCTACATTGAAACCGCGGAAGTAATCGCCTGGACTGTAATTGCGGTGCTGCTCTCAGGCCTGAGCGAGTTCCTTCTGGGCCGAAGTACCCTGCTGTTTACGGGGATCCGCCGCGGAGGTGCGGTTCTGTGATCCGTCTTGTTGATATTAGAAAGCGCTTTGGAGACCTTCTGCTATTTGAACGCCTGAGCCTGACTGCTCCGGGAGGAAAGGTCTCCGTAATTCTGGGGCCGTCGGGCTGCGGCAAGACAAGCCTTCTGGATATGCTGGCGGGGATAATTGAGCCTGACAGCGGAGGTATCGAAGGGGTAGGGACGCGGCGGATCAGCTACCTTTTTCAGGAACCCCGGCTAATACCCTGGCGCACCATCCGGGGCAACCTTGAGTTTGTGCTTCAGGGGAACGATGGTCTTGGAGACCGGGCCCAGGTACGCAAAAGGGCAGAGGATGCCCTGGCCAGGGTAGGAATGCGGGACTTCGCCGACGCGTATCCCGCGGAGCTGTCCGGAGGAATGCGTCAGCGCGCAGTAATCGCCCGGGCTTTTGCCTACCCGGGAGAGATCCTTTTAATGGACGAACCTTTGCAGGCCCTGGATTTGGCGCGGAAACTGGATCTGGTAGAGTGGTTTCTCTCGCTGTGGGCGGAAACGACTCCTACAACACTTTTTGTGACGCATGACATTCAGGAGGCCTTAATCCTGGGGGATTACATAAGCGTACTCTCCGCTCCTCCGGGACGGGTAATAAAGGAGATTGAGAATCCGGTTCTCCCTGCAGAGCGTCGTTTGGAGGATCCCAGGTTGATGGAGATGGAGGCGGAGCTGTACCGGACCATACTTAACAGAAGAAGATGAAAAGGGAATAAAGGTATGAAACTTTTGATTGTCTCGGATATCCACGGTTCCAGTGAAATGCTTCAGGAGCTGCTACAGAGGGAAAAGAACGCGCAAGGTATACTCGTCGCGGGAGACCTTACCCATTTTGGAGGAAGAAAACAGGCCGCGCCTCTGGTGGATGTACTGCGGAGTTTTTCTGTTCCCGTAGCGGCAATCCACGGCAACTGTGACCGCGCCAGTGTCGCTGAACTGCTCTCAGAGGAGGGGCTCTCCGCCGAGCGGGACTCATTGTCTCTATTGGATCTGCCTGTGGTTGGCCTTGGGGGGTCTCTGCCGGCACCGATTCCCACTCCCTCGACCTACAGCGAAGAGGACGCTGCCGCGGTGCTGGGGACCTTGGGCAATGGACTTGACGGCCGCGAGTGGATATTCCTTGTTCATCAGCCTCCATCCAAAAGTGAAGCCGACCGCATCGCCTCCGGCAGACATGTTGGCAGCCGCTCTGTGGCAGACTTTATTATCAAACACCGTCCCTCCCTGGTCTGCACCGGACACATTCATGAGTCCTTTTCCGTATCAAGATTCGCAGATTCCCTGCTGGTAAACCCGGGAAGCCTCAAGGATGGCCGCTATGCTGTGGCCGAACTTGGACCGGAGGAAGTTACGGCGGAATTACTGCGTATATAGTGTAGTATTCCGGGCATAAAAAACCGTATCCGCCGTTACCGGCCAATCCGGTTTCTCATTGTGCCGCCGAACGGAATCGAACTGCCATGATAATTAGTTTTGTTATCAGGTATATTCGGTTTTATAAATGCCGGTAGTTTGAGGGGGAACACTTCATGATCTTCTTAAATAACAATGAGAAATAACTTGGTTCATCAAAACCAACCAAGGAGGAGATTTGAGTGATTGTCATAGTTGTTTCCCTTATTAGAATTATTGATTCCTTGATTCTTTCCATATTTATATATTGAAAAACGGATAAACCATATAATCTCTTGAATACACGTGAAAAATTCCTTGAACTCGTATTAGCCATTTCTGATAGTTCACGTAAAGTATAATGACTTGAAAGATTGCTGCATATAAATTCAATTACATTTTGTACACGCAGCTCAATGTTTGTATCAACAAGATACGATGATTTGTGAATCGTCCTTTTAACCTTTATGAGCAGCTGGATAAGGAGAGATTTTGAAAATTCTGCATATTCAATCTCTTTTCTATAGATTTCTCTATCTAGTTGATTCACAATATTCAAAAGGATCTTCAAGTCGAATTCGGTTAGATGAAGATGAAGAAAAACCGTGGGATCTATAAATGTATTTGGCAATAGACTCTTAGAAAAAATGATGTTTACATACGAAAGTTCCTTAACGTTTTGATATGCATGTTCTTGTAAGACAGGGATAAATAAGATATCTCCGGAAATAACATTAGATGATTTTTCCCCACATATATGCAAACCTGATCCATTATAAACGAGCACTAATTCATAAAAATCATGGTGATGTAAAGGATATTCGATAGAAAGATCCATATGCAAAACATGTAAGGCTAAACTTCCGTCAGAAAAGAAATCTTTAGAGAGATATTCTTTTGCCGGAGGAATATCCATATTCATGTCCACATTATATAAATTATTGTCCATATTCTCAATGAAATTTAAAAATAGATGTATCATGCTGTAGTAACTATGAAACTTAGAAATATAGTTCTCGATGAAGAAGATTCACCCAATATAGTGACTAATTTCATTAATGGAGTTCTTTCCTATATACAAGGGTATTATCGGAAAAATATGAAAATATTTCATAAGGATGAGTACTTTGAAGAATTACACATAAGTCTTGCTCGATTATTATCATACCTGAATAATGAGCGTGATTATGTAGATATTAAAGAAGAGATCGACTTTATCAATACATATATAAGTATACAAAAGAAACGATTTGAAGATGTGGATTTCCAAATTAATATAGATAATAATTTAAGCGGGTACGTGGTTGAAAAGAAACTGCTGTTTCGGATTATCGAGATAATTTTAATGGAACATATTGAAGGAGTCAATTCTATTACCAAAATAAACATTTCTATCAATTCCAAAAGCAATAAAGGAGAGATTATGTTATATGAAGGAAAAGAAAAGGGCCTGGAGAAGGTTTATCATCTAAAGTTATTATAACTGAATGAGTGCTGGTATTCACCTGCCAGTTGGCACTTTTCGTATCAGCGAAAAACTTCCGGCTTTTTTTATTAAAAGTGACAAACGGTAAGCGGGTTGATTCCCATAAGGCACGAACTGAAATAAAAAAGCGATTGACATCCCGAACGACTCGTTTAGAATAAAAAAATCCAAGCGAGGTCCATCATGTTCAAGGTAATAGAGATAATAGATAGATATAAGATAAAGATTTCTATCGGTCTGATCCTATTGTACATTATCGGGGTCGTTTCAATTATTAAGATACCGGAAGTCGGCATCCAGCATATAATTTTCATCTCTGTTCCCACTGTGCTTTTTTCTCTTATCCATTATGTTACCGGCATTGCAATTGGCCTTATATCTGTGCTGATTGTTCTCATTACTCATTTTGAACAGCAGAAAGTAACGTTGACCTTGAATACATATGTCTTGTATGGCGTAGGGATTTTAATGAACACTGGCATGTCCTATCTCGTTGGAGGCCTGAAGGATGCCTATCTGCGGAATAAAAAGGCTTTTCAGGAAGTTGAACAGTCAAAGGCCAAATATCAGAAGGTTGTGGACAATATCCGGGAGGGGATGGTTATTGTGGATAGCAAGGGATCGGTAATTTTCATGAACCGTTCCGCGTCGGTGATGTTGAATCTTCCTATTGATAATATCGGTTTCAGGTTCCTTGATGCTTTTAAGACAAGCATCCCCTTTGATGAGAATTGCGGAGTGGATGAGAATGGACTTGGTTCGGTGACAGAGTATCTACTTGAATATGATCATCCGGAACAGGGGATCCGCCAGATAGCCATAGCTGAGACACCATATTTAAACAGGGAAGGTAATATTTCCGGCAGCTTGAAGTTCATGCAGGATATCACGGTTGTGAGAGAAAAGGAAATTAGCATTGAACTCCTAAAAAAGCGGAACGAATACCTTTTTGCTGAGTTGAATGATAGAATCAGTAATAAGCTCAATGCGATCAACTCATATATTAACCTCTATCTCAGAAATGATAAGATCTGCAAGTCAGAAGGGCTGGATAAACTTGATGATATAATTCATACAATGGCTTTCATGAATTCCGAATTCTTTAAGAATTTCCAGCAGCAAACTGTTAATCTGGAAACCTGCATAGCCAGGATTATACATGATCTATCTGAAAAGTATTATTACAGCTCGATCCATATACAATTAGATTTAACGAGAAAGGATGTCCACATTGATATAGCGGTCCCCTTCGGTATGTTGTTTACGATCATAGTCGCTAATATCTTCCTGAAGCACAGGAACGAAATTATTAAACCCATGGTCTCCATAGATATGGGTATAGAACGTGAAAAATGTGAAATCCAAATCGCTGTTGATACAAGAGATTTCTTTTCTGATCTGAAGGATGGAGAAAGCCGAGACATTGAGAAAGAGATAATTTCTGCGTTGCTTTTACAATTTCATGGATCTCTTGAAACAGTCTCAGGTGCCGGCACTGCAATAAAGCTCATGTTCTGAGTGATTCTTTAAGGTAGCTCAATAGTTATAGAAGATCTCCACCTGGTCCGCGGAGGACTTATCGTAGTGTAATCTATCCAGAAGGGATCGGGTAAATCCTCCAAGCTCATATTGAACAATGTCCTCAAGCTTAACCCAGGCATATTCCTGAGCTTCATCATTCAGGGTTACCAATGAACTGTTGGTTCTGCAGAGATAATCAATGAAGATAAAGTGCCTTGGTTCATGGAAGGTATCGCTGAAAATGCTTTCTTTGATTCCCAGCAGTTTCGCGGAATAGATCTCGAGTCCAGTTTCTTCATGGATTTCACGCCGGAGGGCGTCTTCCATCTTCTCACCCAATTCTATGTGCCCCCCGGGGATGACCCATTTGTTCTCCCATTTATGTGATTTACACAGTAAGATTTTCCCTTCCGGGTTGAGGATTACCGCGCCGACGGTTGGTTCTGGGTAGCTCATATAAGGAAGATGATATCAGAAAGCCTTGATAAAATGGAAGATGAAAGAACAGTCAGTATGTCAGTTAATTGAGAAAGCATATCAATTAAAGAAACGCATTGATTAGGTGCGAAAATTGGATATAATAGTTTTATGACAAACAGTAATATACCTAAGCAAATCCTCAAGGCATTGAGCCTTGGCATAGCAATTCTTGTCGTAACCTTCCTGGTATATAAAACAGGTGGAATCAAGCGCGTCTACTCTCATTCGATGTATCCAATAATCCTGCTTGCTGGTTTCTGGTTCGGGGTAAAAGGTGGTGTTGTCACCGCAATTGCAGCCGGCTTAATGCTTGGGCCGAAAATGCCAATGGATGTTACTACCGGTGAACTTCAGACTATTATCAATTGGATGTACAGACTATTCATATTCGTCGGTACCGGTGGAATATGGGGATCAATCGTTGATTACCTTCGATCCAGACTCGATATGCTGAAATGGGCAGCCACTCATGATCCAGAAACCGGTTTGGCAACGCTATCCCTTCTTGAGGATCATTTCGCAAGATTAAAAGCAGAACAGCCTGCAGATAATAGGATTGTCGTGTCTTTGTGCTCCATCGAAAACCACGATGAGATCGTGAGTGCCTTCGGCTTAAGATCCGGAGAATCCGTTATGCTTCAGTTCGCAGAAAGAGCAGAAAAGTATTGTCCGGAAGGATCGGTTATATTTCTTAAACGGATGGGGAAACTGATTGTTCTCATTCCTGCTGCTGGAAATGTGGAAGCGGATATCGCACCAAGAATCAGGCAGATAACAATGGAGCCTTTTAGCGTGGATGATATACCGATTCATCTTGAACTTTCTGTAGGCTTCATGCAAACCAATCTTGGAACAGATGACTCTGCTCTCGAACTTGTTAGAAAGGCAACAATCGCTCAGGAAGAAGCACGGTATCTCGACAGCGAGTATGCAGTATTTACACGAAACCTTCAGGTAAAACCAATAGAAGCTATTTCTTTGATTGGTGAACTCCGGCGAGCCATAAACAATGATGAGTTATACCTTGACTATCAAGCCAAAGTAGGGGGAATTGACCGCCATCTTTTAAGTGTTGAAGCCCTGGTACGATGGAAGCACCCCCGGCTGGGAAATATCAGCCCTGGAGCTTTTATTCCTTATGCAGAAAAGAGTGATTTAATAAATCCTATGACCGACTGGGTAATAGAGAAGGCGCTGCAGCAGCTTAAGCTGTGGCAGGGGCAAGAATTCTTTACCAGGATCGCAATCAATATTTCCGCTAGAAACCTTCAAGCCGGCGATTTTGCCGACAGGCTCATGAAGCAGCTTGAGCGATATAATATTAGTCCTGATTCTATTGAGTTGGAAGTTACAGAATGGACCTTTATGAAGAATCACAAGACTGTACTGGAGACCCTTGATACGCTTTCAAAAATTCCTGTATTCCTTGCAATCGATGACTTCGGGACCGGATATTCTTCTCTTCAATACATCAATCGGATACCGAGTAATTCCATAAAAATCGACAGATCGTTTATCCAGCAGATTGATACATATCCAAGTGTTTTCCAGGTGGTCCGAGCCGCGGTGAGAGTCGGCCACGCGCTTGGTATGGAAGTAGTAGCAGAAGGCGTTGAGACGGATAGTCAGTACAACATGGTTCAGAAAGCTCGATGCGATGCCGTACAGGGGTTTTACATCCATCGGCCGAGTAGTCCGGAGGAGCTATACAAACAGTTTGCACGTAAAGGAACCGGGCAAAGAAACTGACAGGCACATACGCTGTAAGGGTTACTTTGTGCTGGACTTATTGATATCAACTTAGAGTTAACATTGCGGTGAATATGGCTAACACTAGTAAGAGGGAATAGGTTGATTTAGAATAGCTACAGCCGAATCAAGTGAACATTAGCTGTATCCTGCAGGTGTAAACAGAACATCTGATCAATCGTATTTCTGGATATGATTTTTGATGAAAACAATAGTTTTCTGGACCAATATATGTATCATCAGTCTTTGCATATTCTTCCATGTTGAATGTGAAGAACCTGGTATTCGAATTGTAACAGAAGAGTGGGCACCTTATAATTATATACAAGATGATAACCTAACCGGCTTTTCAGTGGAGATTGTAAGTGAGTTGATGGCTCTGATGGGTAAAAGATATGACATAGAATGAACTGCGCCCAATTGTCAAGACAGTTTTATAGGAAGTTTAAGGTGTACTCCTCCCTCCTGTTTTATTCTACGCTGCCAACGGCAGCGGGTTCTCCGTAGCGAATGATTGATGCATCTCTTCCGGTGTCCTGTACTCCAGCGACTGGTGTAGCCGTTCGGTGTTGTAGAACGTGAAGTAGTGTTCAATCCCATGATGTAATTCCACCATGCTCTCATATGACCGCAGGTAGATATCCTCATATTTCAATGAGCGCCACAGTCGTTCGACATACACATTGTCCAGTGCGCGGCCAACCCCGTCCATGCTGATCTCCACCTGGTGTTCTTCCAACACCGACAGGTAGGCCCTGCTTGTGAACTGGCTACCCTGATCCGTGTTAAAGATCGCCGGGACCCCATAGGTCTCGATCGCCTCCTGCAGCGCGGCAACACAGAATGACGGATCCATGCTATTCGAAAGCCGCCAGCTCAAGACCTTACGAGAGTACAGATCCACTATAGCCACCAGATAGACGTGCCCCTGCGGAAGACCAATATAGGTGATATCACTGGCCCAAACCTGATTGGGATGCCGTATTTGCTTACCGCGCAACAAATACGGATATTTCTTGTGATCGTTGCGTGCCTTGCTCAGATTTGGCCCAGGATATAATGCCCGCAGTCCAAAACGCTTCATCAGCCGCCTGACTCGTTTTCTGGTCAGGTGAGGATGCTCGGGTAACAGCACTCGTGATACTTTGCGATAGCCGTAAAAGGGGACCTTCTTGTGATACTCCAGAATGACTGTGAGATCCTCCAGATCCGTCTCTGTTCGCATATCTCGGCCTTTGCGGTAGTAGGAGCTCCGAGTGACCTCAAGAGTACGACACTGCTGCGCTATGCTCAGCTCGGGATGGTTCGGATCAATCATTCCGGATCTTTCCCGTAATACTCGCGGTGTTTTTTTTTGAGGAATTCGTTCACAACTGTCAGTTCTCCAACAGTTCGCAGCAGTTGGTCGCGCTCCTGCTCAAGCCTGCGCTCCTCTTCTCGCTTCTTATTAGGACGCTCGAAAGTCGCAGGAAGATTGTCCGGCAGCTGCTTTTTCCACTGCGATACCTGGTTCGGATGCACATCGTATTTAAGTGCAATCTGCTGTATGGTCTCCTGCTCCTTGATAGCCTCAAGTGCCACTTTCGATTTGAATGCGGTGTTGTAGCTCTTCCTCATGGTACTACTATACCTCTCTGCTCCCTGGAAGGCGAGAGTTACACCTTAAAGGCACCCCCAGAAGCTGTCTCGTTTCCTGGGCTCATTATAGAACTTCTTCCAGGGGTTAGAAGTAAATACATATTATCAAATGAAAAGAATGTGATTATGTTTACAGTATTTCGTACCCCGGAGCGTGAAGATCTATATAAATGGGTTGGGCCCATAGATTCCGGATCAATATTTTTCTACAAAAGAGCCGATAATCCATTAACAATTAATTCTATAGAAGATGCGAGAAATGTAGACATTATTGCTTGCCGCTATGCTGGACTTATTCCAGACTTATTACGTTCTATGGGCTTTACCAATCTTGAAACCACAGCAACAGATAGCATTCAGATTTATACCAAATTATTACTGGGAAGATGTGATTTAGGTATCAGTGATACGGATTTAGGTGTTATTTATTATCTTAAGGAAATAGGCGTACCTACTAATGCATTGACTAAGATTCCTGTAAAAGTATTCGAAGCAGAATTGTATATCGCATGCAGTAAAGATATGCCTGACAGTGTTGTCAGTGATTGGCAAAACACTCTCGAAATATTTAGAAATAGTGAGAAGTATAAAGAAATTCGTAATAAGTATTATCACTAAGATGCACTTAAAAGAAGCTCAAAGATATCTGAATACGTACGGCTCGGAGATTGGCAATATTATAGCCATACAGCCCAATCACCATAGTCAAATGTTCCACTGCCGTGATGTAATTTTCCATCATGGTGTAACTGCTGAAAAGCGTTCCGCATTCTCATCAGAATCTCAGGGTGAATATCCAGGGAGTGATGGGCCGGAAAAACTCGCTTCACGGGAAGTGTCGCTATCCGTTCCAGAGATCTGAGGTATGCTTCCGGGTCGGTTGATGGATAATAAGCAAATAACGTATCCTTATAAACCAAATCCCCGGTAAAAAGATATCCACGTTCATTTTCCCAGAAACACATATGTCCCGGTGAATGACCAGCTGTATGATGAACCTGAATGCTGCGATTACCAATATCTATATATTCATTATCCTTCAGGACCCTTGTTGGATTTCCCTGAAAGAACTTATATTCATCGACATCATACCCTTTTGGAAGGTCACAACGGTCAACCACCATTTTTTTAATCTGCTGTAATGTCAGTGGGAATTCTCCATTAAGCCAATTTAGTTCATCCTGATGAGCGTAAAAGTCAGGAAAATATTCATGCCCTCCAATATGATCCCAGTGAATGTGTGTCGCCACAGCGGTTATTGGTTTATCTGTCAGCTTGATTACTTCATCATGGATGTTGCAGATGCCGAGACCGGTATCAATCAGTAAACTATGTTCCGATCCATTCAGTAGATAACAATGGGTTTCTTCCCAATGACGATACTCGCTGATAATGAAAGTGTCATCATCAATTTGATCTATTGTAAACCAATCACTCATGTGTACTCCTTTCTCACGGTTTCCTGGATAAATATTATGGCAGTTGATTCTTGCGTATCGTTGCTGTTCAATATAGTGCATCCTTTTTAGAAGAATCGTTCATGGACAAAATTCTTTACCATTAAAACGGTCTCAATCCCTGCAGGATTCTTCCCGGCAGGTTTACGATCAATAAACCCATTGTTTTCGTAAATATGTCTTGCACTCTTGCCAACATCGACTCCTGATGCAAAAGTTGTGACATATATGTTGCCACTCCTCTTCAATTCATCTATCGCTTTTCTAACTAAATCTTTCCCTATATTATTGCCTCGATACTGTTTTCTGACTGCTAACCAGGAAATCTCATTATTAGTACGATCCAATGAAACTATTCCGGTAATTACGCCTACATCATTAGTAGAACAGTATGCATCATTATTTTTTATGGATTCTTTAATTCCTTCTTGAAACTCCTTTATTTGTACCATAGGGCCAAATAAAACCTCTACCTCCTCAGCTATTTCAATCCAGATCGGGTATTCAGACTTTTTTAGCAGTCTTATCATCGATTTCCTCTGTATATTTATTTTTTGGAACACATAATCAATAAGTATATTCCTAATATAATTTCCAAGAATATGATAGTAATCGGGACCCAGATATTTCTCGATGAGATGAAAACGGCCGTTGGTCCATCAGCGCCACCGATTATTCCGATTTCAGTTGGGTTAACGTCAAGGGAGATATGAATAATCGCCTGGCAAACAGGTATAAAATATGCAAAGAGTAATAAAGAATTTACAAGAAACAAAAAAAGTATGATTATCTTTTTCACTTATGATCCTTCTGAACGATAGTCACGTTTAACGTTCCGGGCGTATATGACTTTTGATGAGTGCCGAATGTGCCACAGGCCAAGGAGCGAGGCGACGCCGCATATACGACCTGTTATGTGAAAATCTGAGTTAGGCGTACAATTCATGAACCCTTTATACCCATCTTTGTGTTAGTGGAGATCAACCTCTTTCTTTCATTTATCGAAACCAACCGGCTTAATTCTTTCAATGACGTTTTTCCTACCCAGGTTCTGTTCTTATCAGTGCTTTCGCATAAATCGTGAGCCATTAATACTGCTTTTTCATGGGAGTTGTGATTCATTTTTCCAATCTCTCTCAAGGCCCAACTTATGGCTTTCTTTACATGAAGTCTTGAATCGTCACTGTAAAGCTTGATAAGTTCAAGATAATTATCGATTTTCTCGTCATCAATATTTTTGAATTTAATAACGGAAGAACTGATTAAACAATAGGCAGCACGTTTTAAGTATACCTTTCTTTCATTACACCAGTTAAAGATGAAATCTTCGTAATCGTCCAGGTTAATGATTAGATTTTTACAGATGTGATCGCATAGATCCCAGGAAATAACATCATCCATCAACTTCTCAACAATATTATGGTCTATCTCCCGGATATCCATAATTAATATGGATAAGAGTCGCGCCTCATGATATTTCGTTTCCCAGAGCTCAACTGCCAGCTCCTGAGAGATCCCGATTGATTTTCCAAGATTTCGAATATCCGATGTAGGTACACCTATACTGTAATTCTCCGGAATACCCATGCGAACAACATTCATCTTGTATTTCTCAGTGCTCCGTTGTTTCAGTTGAGCGATTATCTCGTTAATCGATTTCATTTTTCACCTGATTTTTTTTATTATTGTAAAATGAATCTCCAGTCGGGTAAGAAGAAGCCCTCACGAGCTCCCTCTCCCCTAAGAACCGTACGTGATAGTTTCCCATCATACGGCTGGGGCAATCTTAACCCTTTTAGCAGGGCAGCTGCAGAGAACCCCTTCCCCGATTGGTAAAGTATTTCATGTCTTCGGGGAGAAAGCAATTCTTTACAGCTTTTGCTATCCGGGATTGGAGTTTATTGACCTGCTTCATAATTCTTGTCCAGTTGAGATAATCCCAAAGAGTAAAATCATGTGTGTGGTTTACGGTGGCCTCCTCTCGGTGAAGAGAAGCCTTTGACCCTGCCGTATTCATAAAGTACCTGTCCCTTCAAGCAATAGATCACCTATCGGAAGTCTGCATCCTTTCGGATCAGGATAAAATCCCTATCCTCTGCATTACACAAAGGCATTCGCTTTTTCCGATTTCCTTTACCTGCCGGTGCATAGACCTTTCTTACGAAAATCATGCTCTTAAAAGAGAACCTGACAGGCTTACCTGGTTCTGTTAAGCAACCAATTCGTACTGGGTTAGGGCCGATCTTTACTCCGGAAATCACTCTGTTCATCTGTGGAACTGCATGCAAAGACATTTCCACCCGATTTCTTTGCCGTTTTGGCTGAAGCGTATTAGCCTGTTTCGCTCCTCACGTTTTACGAAGCTTACAATCATTCACATATGTTACCCATACCAATACATTTACCCTGGCAATCATCCGATTTTAGGCTATCAGAATATTTGCTTTTGTCCTTTCAGCTTAATACCCCACCGTTGCCAGTGACGCATTTGAAAGTAGGGTTACTCCAGATGAATGGAGTAGTCCAAAAGTCGATATATAATAATATGCCGACTTAGACAGCTTGCTTAACAGCTTCTTGTGACCTGAGTGGTTTATCAGGACACGTCCAGTCGCACTTACCTATAACGTTCCGGGGTTATAGGACGTTCGTCGTAGCCGAATGTGGCGTAGCCCGAGGCTGAATGGCCGAAGCATATCGCCCCTGTTATATGCTGTTTTTTCTTGGCTCTTGGGTAATAAGCCGAAGCCATGGATGGGAAGGTTTTCTTCAAAAACCGTATCACATTTTCAACAAGCATTGTTTCACCCATTCCGGATCCATCTTTTGTAACCTGTTTTTCTTTAAATTCTCTTTGATAATCCAGTTTATATGCTTGCCATGTAACTCGAACAATTCTTCAAAAATAATTTTTCCATTTTCTGGTCCTTTACTAACCACTACACTCCATCCATATCCTAAAGCCTTTCTTAATGCTGTACTTTCCTCGTCAAGCTTATTATCGTGCGAAAATGGCTTCGATAATTCCAGCAGAATATCAAGAATCTTTTTATTTACATCTTCGTTATTTAACAATTTTGGCTCACAAAGACCTGCCACAACAGCTCTTCTCTCTATATCATTTCCTTGAATTAAACTTCTCAATCCATCAAGAGCCGTATCTACTTTATCTGAGAATATCTCTTGAATGGCTATTGCTACAGCTTCTCTTACTCTCCAGCTCCCATGATTTGCAGTACGTTTTAAAAAAGGAATTACCTTCTTTAAATTATTTTTATTATAAGTTGAAAATGACAAAACACCACACATTGCCACAAATTCTTCAGGAGAATTTCTAACATCCGGCTTAATATACTCCAAACATTTATCAATTATATCTTCTGAAGCATTTTTAGAAAAATCATATAATAATTTCAAATTTCCCCTGGGTCCTGGAAGATTTGAATTTTCTATTAGAAATTGAACATCATACATTCATTACTACACCTTATATTTTTGTTGCGCCATGGATGGCGCAGTTTTTAATACGTCTCCTAAGAAAAAATTATCTATAACGTTCCTTATCCGCAATGTTTGATTCAAGAACGATTATCCCACCTCAATCCTAATATATTCGTCAACATCTCTCTTGCTCCAGGTACCCTGGTTTAACCGTGATCTCCCCTCTGTGATCAATGGATAATACCTGCCTACCAACAAAGTTATTCAGTGATACGTTATTTCATACCCTTATTAGTTCTTGCAACCAGTATGGTTGGCATTGAAGGCCGATTTAAAACAGGCGATCTAAACAAACCAGGCATTGAACATACAATGCCTGTAGGTAAAACCGATATGCAGATCTTAAAACGTATGGATTACCTGGCTCTTGGTTGATTAACCTGTCATAGAGCATTATTTCTGCTTTCCTCCTTACCTTAATTGGTAACGTTCCATGCAGCTTGAGAAAGAACCGTCAATTCACCTCTGTGAAGTACTGCTGGATGAGCTTATTAACAATTCCATCGATCTTTTTGGTGTTGTCATAGATCGAGGAAAGAAGTTCATCCTTTTCTTCGTTCTCTTTTGCAACCTTGTATAATTCTAACGAACTATAGATCACCTGTATAGAATTTTTTGTAAAATGTGAAAGTTCGCTGATGAACATCTGTTTTGCCGCTTCGAACTCTTCAGGGCCGATTACATTATTGATATTGACCTCGATATTGGATATTGGAACGACAACGTCTTTAATAGGCCCTTGGCCTGACTTATAAATGTTCTCCATAATTCGGGTGTATGAAAGACTCCCGATATACGTATCGGTATCATCAAAGACGGGTAGTGTAAACTGTTTCTCTTCCTGCATCGTATCAATGGCTTTCGTGAGATCATCATTTGCAGAAAGTTTAGCTTTTGGGATGATGCAGTCAATAATCAGGTTATGACCCGCCTTGATTATATCTGGTTGGGTGACGATTCCTTTAAACTCGCCGTTATCCATAACGACAACGTAGTAATTGTCCAGGAGTATCTTCTCTACAGATTCGGTACTGGTGAATGGATGAACGATATCTTCGTTTCTATTTATCAGGTTCCGGATCGTCATCAATCTCTCCCTTAATGTCCTTCTGGTAGATGTGGACATCGAAGTTGACCTTTATGGTTTCTCCCTTGGATACATAAGGAAATACATACTCTGCCAGGACTTTTATTATTGTTTCCTTGGGCAGTTTATTCAGAATCATCTTGTTGATAATGACAGCTTCGATATTTTCGCTGATATCTTCACTAATCTCCAGAAATTCAAAAATATCTGGAGATATCAGCTGGAATGAATGAAGAATCCCAAGTTTTCCTTGAGGGACCTTCTTTCCCAGAATCAGCATGTCAGAAACCGGGGGAAGTTTAATGGTTTCGAAGTCTAAATTGATACTGTACGATGTCATTGCGGTGCTCATTGAAACCTTCTCCTTGTTTGTATATATGAATGCCTGTACATCGAATGTTCGATCTCCGAGTAAGGCCGTAATAAAAACCACTGATTAGAAATAATCTATAATTCTGAAACGTCGTTCTGCCGGTTCGACGAATAGCGGCGTCGAATCCGAGAAGACCGCTTGCGACAGGAATGTACTTCCTATCAAAATGAATACCAGGTTCATACAGGCGTCCCGGTGCCCATACTTTTTTTGTTTGAAGTTGAAATGCGAGATCTCATGTTAGTCCATCCTGTGCGTTTTCGGATCTCCGAGGGAATTCTGTCTTAAGCATTTTAAAGGATTGTTCAATTTCATTCTCGGTTAAAGAATCAAGGAAGTTGTCCAGCCGGATTCTAATATGGGATTTTTTAATAGTAGTTCCGGTCACCAGGTACTCAACGGTAGTATTCAGCGATTTTGCAATAAAGACAGCTTGATCAGCATTCGGCATTGTTCCTCGTTGTATCCACCGACTGAATGTATCAGCCCTTACCGGTATCGATCGCGCGATACTATCCTGCGTTGAGTTCTTTTCTGAGATTAATGATTTGACTCTCTCCCAGAACAACATATAACCTCTATCGGCAGTATATCATAGAAAATAGGCAGATATGCCTATTTTTTTCACAAAGAGCATTTTTGCTGGAATTTCTTCCTTACTGATGCAGTTGGAGATACTGGATTTAAGGTTCGTATTTTTTGATGAAATGATAGATGTTAATCAGCAATCGTCCGAAGCGGTCAGAACTGCATCCTTTCATAGATAGAGCGAGCCCATTTTAGCAAGATAAGTAAAACTATAAGCAAGTTTGGATAAGACTTATCATACGCTTCTTCTCATAATAGAGCAGTCGTTCACGCACGACATACCAACGTTTGGAGGGATTTCATGGAGAAATTCGAACTAAGAACTATCGGTGTATTACGCATGTATCAAGGCAGGTACTGGGCAGAGATCGACGAACAGTATCGACTTGGACTCGACGGGCTGGAAGGTTTTAGCCACATCAATGTGCTTTTCTGGTGTCATCTTCTTGACTCACCTGAACAACGGGCACTTTGTACCTGCAAAAAGCCGTATCAAAAGGCTCCGAAAAGTCTTGGAGTGTTTGCAACTCGTTCTCCCGCTCGTCCAAATCCGATCGCGCTTACAGTATGCGAAATCACCGGAATCGATGAGAAGTCCGGTCGTATCGAACTTGCTTTTATCGATGCTGAAGACCGATCGCCGATTGTGGACATCAAACCCTATCATCCTGCAATAGATCGTGTCCGCGAGGCCAATGTACCGGGGTGGTGTTCCCATTGGCCCGATTGGTACGAGGATAGTGCAGTTTTCGATTGGAATGCAGAGTTTGTCAACACTCAGTAGGGTTGCCAAGAGGTAAACGATGCCCCGGAGGTATCCGGGGCCACCTCTATTCAGCCAGATCGCTTATTTCGGCAAAAGGAATTAACCATCCTTCGGGGCTATCTCGTATACAACACAAATCCACCAGGCAAAAGATGAATTGAAGAATGGCTTATAATGAGAATCGTACATGAAAATCAGAGCGAGATTCTGAAATCCTTGGTTTGCGCGACACCAACACTCCAGGTGATGTCTTCATGGACAAGATTACAAAAGACCGTAACAAATGCCGGGAAAGTCCCTTTTTCCTGGAAACCTTCTTTGACAAAGTTTTCTGTCATGGAGGGCAGAAAATGCCAGGAAAGAGAATCTGTGGCACCTTCGCCATACCCAATTGAATGATTATCGTCGATGTCAATGGTTGCTTTGTACATGTACTTATGTGCTCCGTACGTTACCTCGCCCGTAAAAACAGGGGTATCGGAGAGAAGGACACCTGTATTCTCGTCAATCAAATCGAGTGATAGCGCATGTGTCGGACGGATCCCGCCGCCGGCGATACTTGTTGCATTAATGGTGATATCCGAATCATCGTTATAATCTTTCGATGTTGATAAGAAGGCTATGACCGAATACTCAGAACTCTCATGAACAAACGGGCAGTTTATTGTCTTTGATTTCTTGACCTGCTCTAATGCGGTACCCCGGATGTCCGCGAACATCTGACTTCCGTCTATTGGATCATCGTTCAGCAAACTGATATAGACAAAGATCCTTGTAGTATCCGATGGAATCTTGCTGAATCTCAGGCTCATTCCATCTGGCGTGGCTACTGTCGCGATTTCTATGGAGTTATCTGCAGCCGGTTGAGTGGTTGCGCAGCCGGTATGCAGGAAGAGTATTGCCAATATCAGGAGAAGGGTAGTTGTGAAGGATTTTAGCTTCATGATGTCCATCCTTTCACATAATATCGGATGAAACAAGCAATCGTATAACTTCTTGCTTTCTTCTTATACCTTGGCAAGAGATGGCTGGATCTGTGTTATCAGCATAACAACCGTATTAATTGTTTAAGTCAAACAGTTTTCAATAGAGACTTTCTATCTGCTAAATTCTTCAAAGTTAATAGAAAATAGTAAGCTGGGAGCCAGGTCTTGGCAATGTGTCGAAAATCGTTAATTCGGGTCTTCGGGAGATGCATTGCGGTTTCCATGAGAGCTTTTAGTTCGGTGTTACTGGTTCAGTTGACTGGAGAGCAAAGTTTCTTCAGAGGTCTTACCTGTAAGCGAATATTCCCTCTTCGTCCGGTGTGAAGATCAGATCATCCGGATCCGCGGCTTCATACAGCAGGATTTTATTTCTCTTTTTACCTCTTTTTCTCTTTCTTTATGGAGCGTGTAGAGGTGCATATGTACATCATCGAGGCTGTAAATAGAGAGAACTATGTATGATATGTTTCCTCCGGAATAATTGCACTGTGAAGGATTCCCAAATTATGCTGTGAGGAGAGTTTCTATGGTAGCTATAGATTAACGATTCTTTTCAAGAATATACTTCTATGTTATGAATGAGTCCATGAATGAGAGAGTAAATTCTAAGCAAGCCCCCATGCTTGATTACGATGCCTTGGTACAGTCTAATCTGCGTGAGAAGGATAGGGTTAAGATATTTATTCTAAAATATATCCAGGAAGAGGGCAATGCTTCACGGAAAATGGTTGTAGAAGCACTTTCTATGCGTCCTTCCACTGTCTCCAAGTCGATATTGGAGATGATTGAAGATGGTATTTTAAAGGAGCTTCCCCATAAAGCGAATTCTGGTAGGGGGCGGCCTGAATGGTTCTTGGAATTGTCTAAGGATCGTTTCTGGGTTATTTCATTTTCCATAATGTCGATGACCTTGATAGCATCAATTGTTAACTTCGCTGGCGGTATCGTGGAGAACGTCGTCGTCAAGTTGGATCGCGATCTTGATGCTATAGCAATGACAAATACATTCAATGGACTTATCAAAGATCTTCAAAGGAAAGTTCCTTCAGGAACAACACTACTCGGATATGGGTTTGCTGTCCCAGGACTTATCGATAAGCAAGCCAATGTGTGGCGGATGGTCTCCCGTTTTCCAAAAATGAAGAACCTGAAATTTGAACAAGTCTTTGGATTCCGGGAAGGGAATGTCTTCTTCGAGCGAAATATAGATACAATCTTGAAACATTGCCTTTTATCACAACCTGCTGCTCAGTCCGGTACCGCGTTGTTGCTCCACTGGGGATATGGTATTGCTATTTCTTGTTCGATGGAGGGAAATCTTATTCAATCGAATGGGGGCCTGTTTGGTGAGATCGGTCATTGGACTGTAAATCTGGAAAATGAGACAACGGAGACAATTGAATCCATCGCCGCTGTTCCAAAGTTGATTAAACTCTACCATTGGAATGATTCCTTGGATGAGGTTTCTATCCAGAAAAGTGTTGAAGGGGGATTCGTTGATAGTATGGAGCTGCAAAGGATAATAAACATCATAATTCGTGTATTGCGGAATCTCCATCTATCCTTTTTTCCAGATACAATCTATATTCTGAGTCCATTTATCGATACGCAAGCGATCCTTCATATTACTGAGGAGTTGACGCAGTTACTCAAGCCGTTTGCGATCAACTCGCCAAAAGTTGTAGCACTGGAATATTCATCCCACAGTGAATCCTTAGGAATTGCGAACACAATATTCTCACGAACCATCCAACCACATCTCGTAGCTCGTTGGTGAAATAAGAACACAATATGTTCGTAAACAGAAAGAAAATCTGAAAAGATAGTGTCAACCGATGCTAATTACTTGTAGTTAAAGTAAATTAATAAATAACATGTGATGATAGAAAATAGTTGACAACGATATAAACCGCTTCTATACTTACTGATAAAGGAGATCACATATGAAAAAACTATTTGTCGTTTTGCTAGTAGCCTTATTGTCAATCGGCCTGTTCGCTAACGGGACACAGGAGACAGCTTCTACTCCGACCTCTGAGAATCCGCTTGTTCTGAAGCTTGCTGAAAATCAGCCTGAGAATAACCCGGTTACTATCGCAATGTACAAATTCGCCGACCTGGTTGAAGAAAAGACCAGTGGTGCAGTGCAAATTGAAGTTTATGCCAGTGCACAGCTTGGCCAGGAGACCGAGAACATCGAGCAAGTATCTGCTGGAATCCTGGAGATGGCACGTGTCAATTCTGTTACGCTCGCCCAGACTGTAAAGGAGCTTGGCGTTTTTACTTTACCGTACATCTTCACTGATCAAAAAACAAAGTATGAAATTCTAGACGGATCTATTGGCAAGGAAGTACTGGATTCTTTCGAACAATATAACATGGTTAGTTTTGGTTATCTTGAAGCAGGTTCCAGAAACTTCTACACCACCAAAAAGCCTATCACAAACCTCAGTGACCTGAAGGGGCAGAAGATACGTGTCCAACCTGCTAAGATTTCTATTGACATGGTCAATTACCTGGGTGCTGTCGCTACTCCTATGGATTACGGTGAAGTTTACACTGGGTTACAGGCTGGCGTGATCGATGGTGCTGAAAACGACTTCGTCAGCTACTACACCAGTGGTCACTATGAAGTTGCAAAGTATTTTACTCTTGATGCACACCTTGCTCCTCCTGCTATGATAATCATGAGTCTGAAGAGTTGGAACCGATTAACTGATGAGCAGAAAGCTGCAGTACAAAAAGCTGCCGACGAAGCTACTGCCTACCAGCGTGTGGCCATGAATGAGAAGCAGGATGAATTCCGTGCTCTTGTTGAGAAGGCCGGAACTACTGTTTATGATGTCAACACTAAGCCGTTCCAGGACGCCGTTGCCCCAATCTATGACGAGTACCCTGAGTTCTCCGATATTATCAACAGGATCCGATCATTCTAATTATTGAAGAAAATTTTTGTGGGGGGCTCTTTTTTTAGTCCCCCTATTTTCAATCTGTTGTCTTAAACAAACCACAGGAAAAGATATGGGAAAATTTTTATCAGTTCTTGATCGCATGTTGGAGATATTCACCGTGATTGCACTGGCTATCATGCTCTTATTGACGGTATCCCAGGTATTGTTGCGATACGTGTTCAACAACCCAACTTCATGGTCTGAGGAGATAACACTTTTCTTATTGGTGTGGTTTGGATTTATATCTATGTCGATTGGTGTACGCAAGAACACCCATATCTCTTTGGAGTTCTTCTACGACAGATTAGGTGATACTGGGAAGTTTATTCTCGATGTCGGACGATATCTTTTATTGTTAACCTTCTCGATAATGATGACAGCCTATGCGTTTCCAATGATTGCTATTGGTCACACGAATACTATGCCAAGTACCCAGATTTCACGAGCGGTACTATATGCGCCTGCCCTAGTCGGAGGCGCACTCATGATGCTTTTCTCTCTGCTCAATTTGATCCATGTATTTAAACGAAGAGGATCAAAACATGTATAGCACAGGAGCCATTATCCTCTTCGGGTCTCTTGCAATCTTGATGATATTGAGGATTCCGATCGCATTCTCTCTGATCGTTTCTTCGATTATATCGGCATTGTATCTTGAGATTCCTTTATTGTTTCTCTTTCAGAAAATGGTCAATGGATTAAACAGTTTTACTTTCCTTGCTGTACCATTCTTTATCTTGGCTGCTCAAATAATGATAGAAGGCGGGATCAGTACTAAATTGATGGCATTGGCAAATGTTATGGTTGGACGGATTCGGGGAGGAACTGCAATGGTGAACGTTGTTACCAGCATGTTCTTCGGTGGAATTTCAGGATCCTCAGTTGCTGATGTTTCGTCTGTAGGGTCTTTCCTTATTCCGGCGATGGAAAAGGAAGGCTATGGAAAAGATTTCAGCGTCGCAGTAACAGTCACTTCCTCCGTTCAAGGTGTTATCATCCCTCCATCGCAGAATATGATTTACTATTCATTAGCTGCAGGAGGTCTGTCGGTTGGCAAATTATTCATAGCAGGTTATATCCCTGGGATAATGTTGGGTGTAGCCCTCATGATTGTCACTTATATCTTGGCTGCAAAGCGTGATTATCCCAAAGGTAAGAGGTTTACTTTCGGTGAGAGTATCTATGTTGCGAAGGATGCGATCCTTGGATTGTTCATGATCGTAATTATCATCGGCGGTATAGTCTTGGGTATATTCACACCTACAGAGTCTGCGGCTATCGCATCAACTTATGCATTGGTAATTACATTTTTTGTTTATCGGAATATGACGTTCAAGAATCTATACAACATATTTGTTAATACCACCAATATGCTTTTATTGATCATCGCTATCATTTCAGCTTCTTCCGCTTTCGGATTTTTGCTTGCCTATATGCGAATCCCTGTGATGGTAACCGATTTCTTCCTTTCCATCTCAGAGAACCCTATAGTAATCTTGATTTCGATAAATATCCTCATGCTGATTCTTGGCTTAGTAATGGACATGGGGGTACTTATCTTGTTACTTACGCCCATACTCTTGCCGGTTGTGACGAGTATAGGGATGGATCCTATCCACTTTGGTATCATAATGATCCTTAATTTGGGGTTGGGACTTTGTACGCCTCCCGTCGGAACTTCTCTATTCGTTGGTTGCGCGATTGCGAACCTGAAGATAGAACATTCTATCAAAGCCTTGCTTCCATTTTATCTAACTATGCTAATCATTTTGGTTATTCTGATTGCATTTCCCCAACTGACGCTTTGGTTGCCAAGCTTGATGACTGTGTAAAGGTGGGAGATGAAAGAATTTATTATAGCTAAGTCAATATTCACAGAAGATCTCTTACAGATCATTTTAGAAGATGGTGTCTTTGTTGGGGTTGATATATTTCAACATGATTCGGGAGATTCACTATATACTGTTCCATATATAGCTCCAGGTTTCTTTGATATCCAGGTTAATGGCTATGCTGGTATCAATTATTCGGAGAGCTTATCACCTGAAAAGATAGTCGATATGACGAAATGTCTATCTGAAAGCGGTACTACCTTTCATCTGCCAACTATCATTACCAATTCTGAGAACTGTATTCTTGAAAGTATTGATGCTATTGTGAAGGCTCGTAAGAAGCACTTTCTCTTACGAAAAACGATTCCAGGAATCCATATTGAAGGGCCTTTTATTTCTTCAAAGAAAGGTGCTCGCGGAGTTCACGATCCACAACATATTCGCTCATGTGACTTTGAGGAATTTAAAAGATGGCAGGAACAGGCGGAGGGCCTGATCAAGCTGGTTACAATTTCACCCGAGGACGATGTCGCGATAGATTTTATACGCAAAGTAACTAAACAAGGAGTGCGTGTAGGAATTGGGCACACTTCTGTCAACCCGGAACAAATCGAGGCAGCAGTCGAGGCTGGCGCATCACTTTCCACCCATTTGGGGAATGGTAGTCCTGGATATCTACCAAGGCTGAATAATTTTATATGGAAAGAACTGAGCGAAGACAGATTATATGCAAGTATAATTGCTGATGGTTTTCACTTACCGCCCTATGTTCTTGATACTTATACCCGGGCTAAGGGAAAGAAGCGAATTATCTTGATTAGCGATGTGGCTGCACTTGCAGGTTCACCCCCTGGACTATACCGATGGGGTGATATGGATGTTGAGGTCTTCCCGGACGGACATATGGGGCTCCAAGGGACCTTAAACCTTGCTGGTGCATCCTTATTGCTCGATACTTGCATTGCTCATTTGCATGAATCTACCAGGCTTTCTCTTTCTGATAGCGTTTTTTGCGCTACGGTTAATCCCTACACTTATTTCCACCATGAAGCTTATCTGTGGACAGATAACCCTGTTCCTGGTAAGGAGGCATTTTTTACCCTTTTCCACTATCAGAAAGGGGATGGAAGGATAAAGGTTCATAGGACGCAACTTGGTAGCAACATATTATTTACATCAGAAGATATAATATAATTTTTTATAGGAGTTTTACGATATGATGAATATATCAGTTAGTGACGACAAACAAGAAACTGGTTTTCTCGCAGCGGAAAAAGGTGCTCAGATGATCAATGAGGCCATCAAGAAAAAAGGCCATGCTACGATAATCCTTGCTACAGGTGCCAGTCAGTTCGAAATGTTAAATCATCTTGTAAAAACAGGTATTAAATGGTCAAAAGTGGAGGTATTCCACTTGGATGAGTATATCGGGATTCCCTTGAGTCATCCAGCGAGTTTCCGAAAGTATCTGAAAGAACGCTTCGTCGAAAAGGTAGGTAACCTCAGAAAATTCAACTATATTGACGGTAATGCTGATGATATTAACTCTGAAATCGAGCGTCTGTCTGATCTAATATCTGATAAAATTATTGATGTTGCTTTCGTTGGAGTAGGAGAGAACGGACATCTGGCATTCAATGATCCGCCAGCTGATTTTGAGACCGAAAAACCCTACTTGGTGGTTAATCTAGATGAAGCCTGTAGAAAGCAGCAGTTAGGAGAGGGGTGGTTCTCTAAATTAGATGATGTTCCCATCCAGGCTGTTTCGATGAGCGTTCGGCAGATTATAAAGTCTACCCACATTATCAATACTGTGCCGGATGTGCGCAAGGCGGAGGCTGTTTCTTGTGCGCTGGCTGGTCCAGTATCAACACTTTGTCCTGCTTCAATACTACAAAATCATGGTAGTTGTCATTGGTTCCTTGACAAAGACTCGGCTTCACTACTTCCTGAGAAGTTTTCCTAATGACACTATGTGCATATAAACATGACGCAGAGGGGCTGTCACTCGTCTATGAGGGTGACAACCGTGTTGTTGGACTGAAGAATTATCAGCTGACTAACAATATCCTTAATTTTCGAGAGTTGGAGAGACATTTGGAGACGGATGAGCAGTTCGTTCTTTTAGAAGGGTCATGTCTAATGGTCACGCTAAAGGATGATGTAATTGATCCCGCCTTCGAGTTCACCTGGTTGCAGATTGGTGTTCTATATAATGTACCAAAAGGTTTGTGGCATGCGACAGTGATGACCCCTGGAACAAAGATGATAATAATAGAAAACTCTGGAACCACTACTAACAATAGTGAACGCAGAAACTTAACCCGGGATCAAATAGCTATGATTCAGGATTTCTATTCCAAATGAAAGTAAAAACTTAAATTTGCCCCTGACATTCCGCATATACCCAAATTTGTTGATCATTGGAGCACCAAGTTGATCGGTGCGAATGCGAAGCCGAGTATTCACTGTTATGTGCTTGTCAACACCGAAATGGAATTGCCCTTTCGCAATTTAGCACCGGTGACGACATGTGCTGAACCGCGCCATTTTCAGAATAAGTCATTTCATAATCTCTTCAGCCCGGCGGAGGAGGGCTTCGGCTTTGGAGTTTCCGGTCTTTGTCCTTTTTACACGCCCCCTGAAGGTTTTATATGCCCTTGTGTACCCAAAACGGTGCATTTGATCAGCTGCCAGGCAAAATCAGACTAATGACATTATCCACTTAAATGCTTTAATGAGAAGAAGATATAAAAAAGAGCTCCCGGTTTGGGAGCCCTGATTGTGCCGCCGAACAGAATCGAACTGTTGACACGAGGATTTTCAGTCCTCTGCTCTACCGACTGAGCTACAGCGGCACTTGTGGGAGTATTTATACCCAAGGTCTGAAAAAGTGTCAAGCCCGCTTAATTGGATTTTTCCGGTCATGGACGCTTCTGTGTATTGTTGTGCCCATTGCCGCTTGGCATACTTGAAAATCTTTTACATCTTGACATAAAGGGGGCCTGTCATTATTCTGAACGTCGATCTTAAAGGATCATGGACGCGTAGCTCAGCTGGATAGAGCGCTGCCCTCCGGAGGCAGAGGTCGTGAGTTCGAATCTCGCCGCGTTCAAATGTTCTTTACCCGGCCGGGCCAATACGCCTGATCGGGTTTTTTTTATCCTTCCTTATGCAAACTGATATGTGAATCCTTTTCCTGTCATCGGTAACACCAGAAAAAATTCTGCAATTAAAAACTTGCCAAACTGGTTAACCAGTGTTATCATTAATATGTAACTGGTTAACCAGTTGTATTTATTATTACCAGCAGAGCAGGTTGCATGCGCAAGGATGACCCAGTAGATGTAATTATTCAGGAACTCCAGAAAATGCTTCGGGCGGAGACAATCAAACCCGGAGGAAAGATCCCGTCGGAGAGGATACTGACGGATAAGCTTAAAACGAGCAGGGGCTATGTACGCAAAGCGCTCCAGAAGCTTGAATTTTATGGTGTCTTGGAAATTCGCCCGCAAAGAGGAATCTATCTTTCAGGTATGCGTCCGATTGCCCTGGATGCGCTGATCACAAATATTCGTAACTTTGATGCTTTCACCATGGAAGATCTGATTGAGACCCGCTCATACCTGGAAATATTTTCTGCTCGTCTTGCGGCGGAAAGGGGAGATTCCGGGGACTATGCCAGAATTACAAAGGCAAATGAAGATTTTCAGCAGGCTTTTAAGCTAAAAAGTTCCACTTTGGAAGAGGATCATCTGTTTCATTTGGCAATAGTCAAGGCATCAAAGAATAAGGTTCTGGAATCCCTCATTACCCAGATCACCCCGGAGATCATAGCAATGAATAAGAACTTTAAGGAGGACCAGAACCTGGTTTTTAAGAACAGCCTCCATGAACATGAAGATGTACTGAAGAATATATTGGACAGGAACCCTGAAGGGGCCGCTGCGGCTATGGAGAATCACATGAGTGAATCCAGGAGCAGACGGCTTGATCCGGAGAATCCAACATTACATAAAGGAGCAGAAGGAAAAAGTCTATGAGAATAAAAAATGAAACTGTTTCAGCGGAGGGCGAGAAAATAAAGGACCTGGCCATTCAATTAAGGCGCGATACAGTCCGCATGATCAGAAACGCCGGTCACGGACACATTGGCGGAGCCCTTGGGCTTGCGGATTTTATGGCAGTACTCTATGGCGGGGGCATGTTCACAGAGCCCTCCCGGATTGATGATCCGGATCGGGACCGCCTGGTACTGAGTAACGGACACACCTGTGCAGTCTGGTATGCAGCACTTGCCCGAAAAGGATTCTTTCCCCTGGAACAGCTAGGCGCATTTCGCAGGATGGGTTCCCCGCTGCAGGGACATCCCGCGCGCAAGATGATGCCGGGGATTGTCGAAACATCCACCGGTCCGTTGGGACAGGGGCTTTCCGTGGCGAATGGAATAGCGATGTCCATGATGCTGCGCAAATCTAAGGGGACAGTGTTTTGTATCATGGGGGACGGTGAACTTCAGGAAGGGCAGGTGTGGGAAGCGGTTATGACCGCCGCTCATTATCATCTGGATAATCTCATAGCTTTTATAAACTACAATAATCTGCAGATAGATGGATCCGTCGATACAGTTATGAAAATAGACCCACTAATAGAAAGGTTCCGGGCTTTTGGATGGCACGCCGTGGAAATTGATGGAAACGATATTCCTTCCATCGTTAAAACAATGAAATTGTGCAGGAATAAGTCAGGGTTACCCTCGGTGATTATTGGTCGAACAAAAATGGGGAAGGGGGTTCCTTTTATGGAGGACAAAGCCGAGTGGCACGGAAGCTGTCCTTCGGAAGCCCAGACAGAAAACGCCCTTCGTATATTAGGAAGTTCCGTAAACTACAATGATTTTCCGTTGGAAGCGGCGCCAATTTCCGGGAGGATAGCCTGATGTACGCTGGAATCAAGGCAATGCGCGAAGCCTTCGGAGATGCCCTTGTTGATCTGGGAGCGGAAAATGAGAAGATTGTTGTTCTGACCGCTGATTTGACGGATGCGGTTAAGGTAACCGGCTTTAAAAAGGCCTATCCTGAGCGTTTTTTTCAGATGGGGATAAAGGAGTCGGACATGATCGGGACGGCCGCCGGAATGGCGGTTGACGGCCTTGTTCCCTTTGCAACGACCTTCGCGGTATTTGCGACCAGCCTTGCGAATCAGGCGGTCCGGGTTTCGGTTGGATACAATCAGGCCAATGTAAAAATAGCTACCAGTCACGGCGGTATGTGTGTAGGAGCAGATGGCGCGACTCACCAGAGTTTCGAAGACATAGCCCTCATGCGTCTTATCCCGGGTATGACAGTCATGGTGCCCTGTGATGCCAATGAAGCATACAAGGCTACCAGGGCGGCCGCAGCGATGAACGGCCCTGTTTACCTGCGCCTTGGCAGAATCCCGACTCCGGTTATTACAAGTGCGGAAACACACTATGTTCCGGGACAAGCTGCGGTACTGAGGGACGGCAGGGATGTCGCAATAATCGCAGCAGGCATGATGGTGAGCACTGCCCTGGATGCTGCGGATCGTCTGGCCCGGGAGGGAATTTCCGCCAGGATTATCAACATGCATACAATTAAACCTCTGGACGAAGATGCTGTTCGCCGGGCTGCTGGAGAATGCGGTTGCCTTGTCACTGCGGAGGAGCATTCCGTTATAGGCGGTCTGGGGAGCGCGTGTGCGGATCTGCTTGTCCGGAAATCGCCTGTTCCCCTGGCAATGGTCGGAGTACAGGACACCTTCGGTGAATCCGGAGAACCGGAAGAGATCCTGAAAAAATACGGACTCACGTCCTCGGATATCTGTGAAAACGTCAGGCTTGTCCTGAGTAAAAAAAATAGGAGGGATTTATGAAGAAATCCGGTATTCTTGTATTGGTTCTGTTGCTGATCTGTCCGGCACTTTTTGCAGGAGGAGGAAGCGAGGCCTCCGAAGCTGAAGAGCAGGTGGTAAGGTTCTGGTATCACTTTGATAATCCGGAAACTGCTTTGAATCCTCTCATCGAGAAATTCGAAAGGGAGAATCCGGGTATCCGGATCGAAGCGGATCGGGTTGCCTGGGATGTATACAACCAGAAACTGCTTACCGCGGTTGCCGGCGGATATCCGCCGGATGTCGCTCAGGTAAAACTCTGGTGGCAGCCTCAGCTCGTGGAAATGGGTGCTCTTCTTCCTCTGGATGATTACATCGCCTCCTGGGACGGAAAAGACGACATCTACGAAAATGTCTGGGAGCTTACCCGGTATACTGACGGCAAACAGTATTACATGCCCCTGCAGATGGTAATTCTCTACCTTTACTACCGGCAGGATATATTCGATGAGCTGGGACTCGAGGTTCCGAAAACCCGGGAAGAGTTCCTTGACGCGGCGAAAAAACTGACCCGCGACACCGATGGCGATGGAGTGATCGACGTTTACGGTTTTGGGATTCGCGGTGCCCGGGGAGGTCACGACTGGTGGGGAACCTTTGTTTTATCCAGCGGGGCTCAATTCTTCGATGAGAACGGTAATTCAGGGCTTACAAGTCCTGAAGCTATAGCCGCCAATCAATGGTTTATCGATCTTTACCGGGTGCACGAGGTGAGTCCCCCGACAACTCCCAGTGACGGTTTTAAGGAAATTATTGCCAACATGATTTCCGGCCGTACAGCCATGACGATACATCACCTGGGTAGTGCTGCACAGATGGAGGAGGCCCTGGGAGATAAGATTTCCGCTGCTCCGGTACCTCGGGGAACAGAAGGCTATTGGACATCCTTCGGGGATGAGGAGAATGCAGTTTTTGCAGCGACTAAGGTTCCTGATGCCGCTTTCAAGTGGGCAGCCTTCCTTGCGGAAGCTGAAAACAATGCTATCTGGCAGAAGTCCAGCGGCCAGGTTTCCATAAACAAGAGTAATGCTTCGGCAGATGCTGACCGCTTTCTCAAGGCAACAACGGATTCAGCGGATTTTGCCGGCGTACTTCCTGCTCACCCGGGAACCGCTGAATTTGTAGAATCCCTGTGGCCCGCACTGATGCAGCAGGCTTTTGCCGGTGATATTACCAGCGCCGAGATGATGCAGGCAATTGAAGATCACTTCACAAAATAAGTCATCCGGCTGAATATCTTAAAAAAATGGGGACTGCCGATTTATTATTCAAAGGTTGGCAGTCCCGCTGTTTCTTTGAAAGAGGAGTAACCTGTGACGGAATCGCGCCGCAGACTGGATATTTTTCCCTATGTTCTTATTTCTCCGGCAATACTTGCAACTCTGGCGGTTGTTTTTTTTCCAATGTTTCGCACGATGGTCTACAGCGTGATGCAGTACATTCTGTATAAACCCCAGGAAAAGGCTTTTAACGGTTTGGCAAATTATATTCAGGCGTTTTCCGACCCTCTGTTTTATTCTTCTTTATTGAATACCGTCATATGGATTTCCGGGATTATCGTCTTTCAGTTTCTTCTTGGTTTTGTAACCGCATTAATTCTCAATAACAGCTTTCCGGGCCAGGGGCTGGCGCGTTCTCTTGTACTGATTCCCTGGGTTACCCCCAGTGTAATTACTGCATTGATGTGGCGATGGATGTATGACGGGAATTATGGACTGATTAATCAGATCCTCCGGCGCCTGGGGCTTATCAATGAGTTTATTCCCTTTCTTGCTGACAAATCCACTGCCCTGGGGGCAATCATTTTTGCTTTGATCTGGCAGGGCTTTCCGTTTTTTGCAGTAATGCTCCTTGCTGGTCTACAGGCCATACCGCAGGAATTGTACGAGGCTGCATCCATTGATGGTGCAGGTAAGGTGGACAGTTTCCGCCGTATAACTCTTCCGATGCTTAAACCGATAATCCTGACAACCGTACTGCTGCGGACAATCTGGGTAGCAAATTCTCTGGACATAATCATTATCATGACCGGCGGCGGTCCTGGCTACAGCACATATACCCTGCCGGTATACTCCTATATCAAAGCATATAAAGGCATGGATTTTGGTTATGCTTCAACTCTGGCGGTTTTTTTGACCATTTTCCTTATGATCATTGTTTTCGGTTATATTCGCAGCATTCTTAAGAGTGAGAACTGATATGGCGACGGAAAAGAATCCTGTTAAAAGAATAGTTACAATATACCTTCCGATAATTCTGATTCTTCTGTTTGCTCTGGGGCCATATTTCTGGACCTTCATTTCCTCCATAACGCTGGAAAAAGAGCTCTACCGTCCTGATTTTCGATTTTTCCCTGAACATCCTAGCCTGGAAAATTATGCACGTCTTTTCAGTAAGCTTAATTTCGCTGCAAATATGATGGACAGCTTTATCGTCGCCCTGGCGACAGCATTTGTCGGTCTTTTTCTGACGGTGCCCGCCAGTTACAGTTTTTCCCGTTTTAATTTCCGCGGGCGTAAGTATCTTCTCATGCAGTTTCTGGTAATCAACATGTTCCCGATCGTGCTGTTGATTATTCCGCTGTTTATTATGATGAAGGTACTTCATATCATGGATACCTATTTCGCGCTTATTATTGCGTACTCAACATTTACCATTCCCTTTTCAACCTGGATGATGACCAGTTTTTTTAATGCCGTCCCCACCGATCTTGATAAGGCTGCACAGATAGACGGCTGTTCCCGCTTCGGCGCCCTGGTGCGGGTTATCCTTCCTGTAGTCATGCCAGGAATTTTTTCAACCGGCATATACATCTTTATCACCTCGTGGAATGAGTATCTGTACGCGGCAATATTGACAAACAGCCGGGTCCGTACCATCCCCATCGCTCTGCAGAACATGATCGGAGAGTACCAGATCGAATGGGGGCTCCTGACGGCGGGCGGAGTGTTAAGCGCCCTCCCGGTAATTGTACTGTTCTTCTTTATTCAGAAACAGCTTATTTCCGGTATGACCGCCGGCGCGGTCAAAGGCTAGATTGGAATTATCCCCGGGCTTCCCGTCCTATGCTTGTGGTATATGAAATACCTGCGGTACAAGGAAAAGTTAAATACCTGTTATTCAGCAGTCCTTATGGATACCTGGACTCTAGGGTACAGGATTCAGTGCATGGACGGCAAGGAACGGAACATCCCGGTGGTCTGCGGCGGTATTCGAGTCTGTGCCGGAGACCTCCTCTATGCCGATGTGGACGGTGTAGTGTTTGTTCCCGGGGAGATCGCTCCGGAGGTGATTGAAAAAGCCTGGCAGAAGGTGCAGGGAGAGAACACCGTGCGGGAGGAGCTTTATTCAGGCGCCGGTATCGTAAAAACCTTTGAGAAATACGGAATACTCTAGGGACTTATCCCCACGTTTCTAAACACTGTGTCTTGATTCCCGGCGGTACTCTCTATAGAATGCAGTGAGAATAAATATCAACAAGGAGTTCTCATGGCTAAATTACCCCCGGAAGTACTTACCGCGATCGAAAAGACAAACCCCACATGTATTGCCACCTCCAGTGCCGATGGTGTTCCGAATATTGTGTACGTAACCTATGTTAAAGCCGTGGATGACCAGACCATGGTGGTGGCGGACAACAAGTTTCAGAAGACCCGGCAGAACCTGGATGAAAATCCCCGCTTGAGTGTGGTTGTCCTGGACCCGGATACGAAAAAGTCCTATCAGATTAAGGGTAAGGTTGATTGTGCTGCAGACGGAGCAAGATACCAGGAAGTAGTTGACTGGGTCCACGTTAATCATCCGCAGTTGACACCGAAAGCCGCGTTTTATATGAATGTGGAAGAGGTCTATTCCGGAGCCGACCGGCTGTCCTGAGCTATTGAGCTCTGCTCTTTCATGGATTAAACTGCTCTTCATGATTCGGAAAAAAGGTTCTATTCAGGATATTGTTAACACCGGGCTTGCGCAAAGAGAAAACCTGAACTGTGCGGAAACCATACTTTTCGCCGCAAACCAGGCCTACCGGCTCAATCTTCCGCCGGAAGCTCTCAAGCTCTCGGCGGCCTTCGGCGGCGGCATGGGGGTGGAGAAGAGCTGCGGAGCGATAACCGGCGGCGTCATGGCCATAAGTTCAATCTTTGTAAAAGGCCGGGCCAAGGTTGATGAACGCTTCAAGGAGATTAACCGGGAACTCTTTCGCCGGGTCCAGGAGGAGCTTGGGTCAACGGACTGCGACCGTCTTAAGGAGATGTACCGCGACGAGGTACTCGGGTGTCACAATGTAATTGCGCGTATCGGCGGCATTCTCGAAAATCTTATAGACGAAGAGCTTAAAGCTACCTGAGATAAGGCTATACGCTTTCCTTTTCTTCCTCGATGCCTTCCACGGTTTTCCGGTACTTCTCGTGGATCATCTGCATGTCAAAGTCATAGAACTCACGCAGCATGGCGTCAAGTTCCGCTTTGTCGTAGTGCCGCTCTGTGTCGGGAAAGAAGCGCTCATCCTCTTTGCGGATATGCTCGGGGTAGAACTCGACAAGTTTGTTCACCGCATCCAGTAACTTCGCGAGCTGAGCCTTGTCTCCTTCCAGAACGGCATCTTTCGCTGTTACCAGCCGCTGCGTCAGTTCGCGGCCGTACCTGTGTTCATCGATAAGCTCACGCATGAGGCTCTTTTCTTCAGGGGATAGATCCTTGCTTTCAAGACTCTCAAAAAGGATGTCCTCCTCTTTGCCATGGTGTGTACGGTCCGCGTAGGTGCGGATGAAATCCACCATTTTGTCAATGAAAACCGGGTCAAGCGTTCCACCGGCTTTCAAGCGGTCCCTCTCAACCGTCAGGATCTCTATTGCCCGTTCAATCAGGCGATGCTCTATCATCAGACATCCCCGGGGTTTGAGGCACATATGTTTTTTCATGAATATGACCTCCTATATCATAAAATAAGAAGGATATAGAGGTAAAGCAAATACGAAAACGTAAATAAAGGAGGCCTATGTCTTGACGTTATGCACATATGTGCAATACAGTTAGCAGGTAAGGACCATTGGAGGATACCGTGCCCAGGCCGCAGAAGAACAGAATCGTAAGCAAACCTCCTCTCTACTCTTCTTTTAAACCGACGGGGGTCAGAAAACGGGGATTGAAGCAGATAGCCCTCTCTCTGGACGAGTATGAGGCGGTACGACTTGCAGATTATGCGCAGCTGGATCATGAAGAGGCGGCGGTGCAGATGGAGATTTCCCGCTCCACCTTCACCCGGCTCCTGGAGCGGGCCCGGAAAAAGGTGGCCGCTTTTATGGTGGAGGGACGGGAGCTTTTCGTCGAGGGAGGCTGCGTCCATTTCAGGAGAAACCTGATGCGCTGTCTCAGCTGCGGCGAAATTTTCAGTGTCGGGTTTGACGAGGAGCTATCTGCCTGTCCGGGCTGCGGTTCCGCGGATGTCGAGGATATGGCCGATGGTTTCGGTCATGGTAATTGTTGCCGGCAGTACAGCCGGGAAACAGGAGGTAAAGATTATGCCAAGAGGTGATGGAACCGGGCCTGATGGAATGGGTGCCGGAACGGGACGAGGTCAGGGCTTCGGCAGACGAGGTCGAAACAGCGGCGGAGCCTATGGGCCGGGGGGCAGATGTATTTGTACGAAATGCGGTACAGCGGTAGCCCATCAGCAGGGTACCTCCTGCACGAATCTGAAATGCCCCAACTGCGGACACACGATGATACGGGAAGAACTTTATAACGACAGGCGGAAAAACTGAATAATGAAAATAGCAATCGCCAGCGGGAAAGGCGGAACCGGCAAGACTACGCTTTCGGTTAATCTTGCCGCCTACCTCGCGCAGGAACGGCCTGTGGTACTGACGGACCTGGATGTGGAGGAGCCGAATTCCGGACTTTTCCTTCATGGCCAGCTGGAAGAGTCCAGAGAGATGCACCGCATGGTTCCATCCTGGGATTCAAATACCTGTACCCTTTGCGGGTTATGCCAGCAGGTCTGCAATTTCAATGCTGTAATCAAGCTGGGCGACCGGGTCATGGTTTTCCCCGAATTGTGCCACGGGTGCTACGCCTGTTCCGAGCTCTGCCCTGCCGGGGCGCTTCCTATGGTCCCGGTAAAAATGGGGGAGATCCGGCGCTACCGGATAGACGGGGTGTCGTTTATTGACAGCCGGCTGGATATTGGTCAGGAACAGGCGGTTCCCCTGATTGCCCGGACCCTGTCCTATGTGGATGAGTGGTATCCGGGGGATGTATGTAAAATCTACGATTCTCCCCCGGGGACCTCATGTCCGGTAATTGAGGCGGTCAAGGATGCAGATTTTGTCCTGCTGGTTACCGAGCCGACCCCTTTCGGCTTGAACGATTTAAAACTGGCGGTAGAAACAGTGCAGGGTCTCAATAAGCGGTTTGCTGTCGTTATAAATCGTGACGGCCTTGGAAACGCTGATGTCCGTTCCTGGTGTGAGACAGAAAAGATTGAGGTCATTGCCGGAATCCCAAACCGGCGGGAAATAGCGGAAATGTACTCCCGGGGAGAACTGCTCTACAAAACACTGCCGGAGGTTGCCCGGGAACTTGAAAAGATTGATGCATTCCTGCAGAACCTGGCGGAAAAGGAACGGGGACAATGAAAGAGATTGTAGTTATTTCCGGCAAAGGCGGAACCGGTAAAACCTCGCTGACAGCATCCTTTGCGGTTCTTGGCGGAGAATCCCTGGTAACTGCGGACTGTGACGTGGATGCCGCGGACATGCATATTCTGCTTGAGCCGGATTTCAGTAAGGCTGAGGATTTCTACAGCGGGGTGCTGGCAGTAATTGATCCGAACCTGTGTACGGGCTGCGGGGAGTGCGACCGGGTATGCCGCTTCGATGCCCTGGAAGAAAAAGACGGAATCTATTCGGTAATCCCCCTTAACTGTGAGGGCTGCAGTTATTGCGCCAGAATCTGTCCGCAGGAAGTAATCCGTATGGAAGATCAGAATGTCGGCGAGTGGTATGAATCCCGGATCAAGACAGGCACCGTAATGGTTCATGCCCGGCTTGGTATCGGGGCCGAGAATTCCGGCAAGCTGGTAGCCAAGGTAAAGAACGAGGCAAAGCGGATTGCCCGGGAACAGGGCAGAGAGATCGTCCTCGTGGACGGTTCTCCCGGAATCGGATGCCCGGTTGTATCGTCTCTTTCCGGTGCCGACTTTGTGGTCTTTGTAACCGAGCCTACTGTATCGGGCCTCCACGATCTGAAGCGTGTCCATGAGCTGGTGCGCAAATTCGGTATTCCTGCAGGCTGCATAATAAACAAGGCTGATCTGAATCCGGAAACCGCGGAGCTTGTAAAGGAGTTTCTTGCGGAGGCAAAGATCAGGCATCTCGCGGATTTGCCCTACAATGAATCCTTTACCCGGGCCATGGTTCAGGGAAAGACGATTGTCGAAGTGGACAATGGTAATCTGAAAACAAGTATCTCGGATTGCTGGCAGAACATACTTGCACTAGTAAATGAACAAGGAGAATGAAAACATGAGAATTGCTTTTACCGCAAAAGGAACTGACGCTGAATCCATGATGGACCCCAGATTCGGCCGGACCGAGTTTATTCTCATCTTCGATGAAGAAAAGAATGAATACACAAGCTTTGATAACCGTGAAATTGACGGTGTAGCCCACGGCGCAGGCCCCCAGACGGCCCAGAAACTTTTTGAACTAAAACCGGATGTACTGCTTACAGGGAATGGTCCGGGAGGGAACGCCGCTACAGCTTTGTCCCAGGCGGACATAAAAATTTACACCGGTGCCGGAAGCATGAAGGTCGCGGAAGCTTATGAGGCGTACAAGCAGGGCAAGCTGACAGAGTTTTAGAAGAGTTCTAAAAGAGTTTTTAAAGTGTATAATCTGACTGGAACAGGCTGTATTATATGACCCGTTTATTCGGACCCGTGCCGTCCCGCAGACTTGGAATGTCCCTGGGAATAGACCTTGTTCCGCATAAGGTCTGTTCCTTCAATTGTGTCTACTGTGAGTGCGGTGCTACGACGAACCTTACCATTGAACGCCGGGAGTATGTTCCGGCGGATGAGGTGATCAGTGAGCTTTCCAGTTTTCTGAAAGAAAACCCCAAACCAGACTACCTGACCTTTTCCGGAGCGGGAGAACCTGTACTTAATTCTGGAATCGGAAAGGTCCTGGAGAGCATTAAAAAGGAGTTTCCACAGATTCCCGCAGCGGTGCTGACAAACGGCAGTCTCTTCGGTGATCCCGATGTTCGAAAGGCCCTGCTTCCTGCCGATCTTGTACTGCCTTCCCTGGATGCGGCATCGGAAAGGACATTCCGCAGGATCGACAGGCCCCACCGGGGTATAAACCTTGATGCGTATATACAGGGACTCGTCGACTTCCGGCAGGAATATTCCGGAGAGATCTGGCTTGAGGTTATGATTCTTCCCGGCTATAACGATAACCGGAATGATCTTTCCCTGCTTAAGGAAGCCATCCTCAGGATTAAGCCCGATAAGTTACAGTTGAACAGCCTTGACCGTCCGGGCACAATAAAGGACCTGCAGGCCGCCGATGAGGCGACCCTGAAGGCTGTTGTCGATTACTGGGGACTTGATAACGTGGAGATCATTGCCCCTGCTATAGTGCGGAAAAAAACCAAGGTATATCGCGCAGACACCGAATCTGCAATAGTTGAAACCCTGAAAAGACGCCCCTGCACCCTGCAGGATCTGGAGAAGATACTGGGAATCCATATAAACGAACTGAACAAATACCTGAGTGTTCTGGAAGCCTCGGGACGTGTTGAAGCAGTCAGTCAGCAACGGGGGCTGTTCTACAGGTACTGCGGACCGGCGTCGGAAGTCTGAGTATTCTGCGAGTCCTGGAAACAGCGGAGATTGACTTTTCTTTTCCAGGATCATAAAATCATTCATCATTACATGACTCTTAAGAGGTTTTCAGGGACAATGAGACGGTAAACGGAGAGAAATAACATCTTATACGCGGCGCTTTCTCTTCTGTTTTACCTTCAGCCGCTCATATCAACCGCCTTCAGGAGGTTTTATGAGCCAGTCTCATCTGATCATATCCAATGTAAGCTTTCATTATGATAATTCCCTGGATCCACTTTTTAAAAATCTCAGCCTGACTGTATCCTCCGGATTTACGGCCTTGGTCGGGAAAAACGGTTCAGGAAAAACAACATTACTGCGGCTGATTATGGGTGATCTTCAACCCCATTCAGGAAGCATTTCTGCTCCGGAGTCCAGGTTGTACTGTTCCCAGACCACCGATGCCATCCCGGAAGGTCTTGACGACTTTTTCAACTCCCTGTACAGCGGCGATAACGAGGCAGGACGCCTCTTCTCCATCCTCGGTTTGGATTACGACTGGCCACTGCGTTGGGATACCCTGAGCAGAGGCGAACGCAAGCGGGCTCAGCTGGCTGCGGCATTGTGGGCCGCTCCGGATTTCCTTGCCCTCGACGAGCCCACTAATCACCTGGACGAGGATGCTCAGGCTATGCTGATAAATGCTCTTAAGGGGTATCGGGGCATTGCCCTGGTGGTTAGTCACGACCGGGCGTTTCTTGACAGCCTATGCGATACCTCTCTGTTTCTGCAGCAGGGAGGGATACTGCGGCGTCCTGGAACCCTTTCCAGTGCCCTGGAGCAGGAGGAGAGGGAAGAGCTGGAAATACACAGGCGACATGAGCAGGAACAAAAAGAGTTAAAACGCCTGCAAAAGCAGACCCAGCTGCAGAAAGAAAAAGCCGACAGGCACAGTCGGGACTTTTCCAAGCGTGGTCTGGACCCTAAAGATCACGATGCCAAAGCCCGGGTCGACGGAATGCGTCTTTCCGGTAAGGATGCCGTCGGCGCCAGGCTGTACAAGACTATGCAGCAAAGGGCCCAAAGAGCGGAAGAACGCCTGGAAAATCTGGCTCTGCCCGGGAAGCAGAAGACAGGAGTTACCTTCAAAACTCGCGTTTCCGGCGGGCGCAGGCTGGTGCACCTTAAAGAGGGTAAAGTTCCTCTGGGCGAAGACCGCATTCTCTGCCATCCGGAACTGATTATACAGTCTGGAGACCGGGTTGCCCTTAGCGGGCCCAACGGTTCGGGGAAAACCAGCCTGCTGTGGAAAATACTCAGGACTCATCGGGAAAGGTCGCAGAATTGGCTGTACCTGCCCCAGGAGGTCCCTTCCGAAATGCGTCTTGAACTTGAGCGCCAATACCGGGAACTTTCTGACCCGAAAAAAGGAGAGCTGCTGGCGTTCTTTTCCCGTTTAAACGGAGATCCTGAGGGTTTCACCGATGTGCTGAGCATGAGCTCCGGAGAACTGAGTAAATTCCTGCTCTCCCTGGGTTTGCTGCGGGAGTCGGAGGTGATAATTCTTGACGAGCCAACCAATCATCTGGATCTTATCTCACGCATGGCTGTGGAAAAGGCACTCGCCGACTGGCCCGGCGCTCTGCTTTTAATCAGCCACGACCAGATTTTCCGGGAGAAGCTGACCCGGATTCATTGGGAAATACGGGGAACGATGTTGAATGTTGAAGTCCCTCTGGACCTGTAGATCAATTTTTTGTCGCTGTTATGCGTGGGTTTTATGTGATTAATGAATGACTATACGGAAATCCGTCTGAGAACCATGGAATGTCCTCGTCTTTCTCGTGCTTTACCGTTGATCATCGACGAAGGTTTAGCTAAATTTACTCCCGTCGGCCTCTCTTAATAAAGAGAGGCCTGCTACTATAGTATTGCAAAGAGCATTCTGCATTATGTCCGATCCGGGCGGCCCGGTTTCCTCTTCTGGTATCTGGAAACCGGAGCGAGGGCACAGAACACTGCGCCTCACCCGGCGGCTATGCTGAGTGTGTTGAGCCGGTATACCGGATGCTTTGTTTCACCGGTGGCATGAATCAGCCAGTTCCCCGTGTGCAATTTGTGATCACCCAGATCACGAAAGAGTGCCTTCGTCTGATGAATCCCACGGATCAGCCGCCGCCCAGGGAAGCGTACATACTCCTCTCCCATCCCCTGGGCACCAAACCTCTCTCCGGCTGCCCTTCGGGACACATCAGCCGAACGGTGACGGATAAATGTTTCTACTTCCTCAAGATCAATGGATGTTCCCGGTACCGAAAAGGATGGAATCACTGCATGGGTTGTTCTGCACAACCTGCAGCGGACCCGCAGTATCGAGATCAATCGGCTGTAATGGTATTTCTTATGTAGTGTCCCGAATCGTGGGGATGGATAATCTTCAGTCCGCTAAAATACCGGGAAATTGGATAAAATTCCGACAGGACAATAGATTTGAATGTAATTCCAGGATATTCAAAGGTTTATCGTAACTCTATCCCCACGGTTCTGAACACTATTTATTTCTTATATGCCCCGTGGCGGGAGAAGGCGCCATGGTTCCTGCACTGCGGAGACAGCATTCTTCTGCATGCATTGTTCCCTTTCCCCTTTCCTTACAGTTTCAACTCATTCTTATAGGTCATTATATCATAGACCTTCCGGTCCTTCATCTCTGCATACCCTAAAAAGCATCACCGGAAGAAGATCCGGCAGATCCTTTTCTCCTTTTCGTACGGACAAACAAATAGTTGTATCCAGAACACTTAGGTATGAAAACCAACTACCTGAACCTGTCCATTGTCACGGAGAAAATAAGCGTACAGGTTGATATCTTCCATTCTCAAGATATGGAATGCCTTGAGGTACCGGCTCTGCCGCGCCGCCGTGTGGAAAAATTAAAATTGCTGTGGGGAAGAAATTAATCCAATATACTACCTAAAATTGATCAAATGGATATTATTGATGATTAGGGTTTTCGTTGTGGATGATCACCCCATAGTGCGTTGCGGTCTGAAGTTTATAGCTCAGAAAACTTCAGACATTGACATATGCTGGGAAGCGGAGAACGGCTCAACCGCACTTCAGATGATTCGTGAGGTAGAACCCGATGTGATAGTTCTAGATATCTCACTACCTGATATTAGTGGTATGGAAGTGCTCAAGCAACTTCACAGTGAAGGATTCGCTATTCCGGTTCTGATTCTGAGTGGTTCTTCTGATGAACAGTATGCAGTCCGCGCACTCAAGGCAGGAGCCTCCGGGTTTCTATCCAAAGCAGGGAGTACCGATGAGATAATCCAGGCTGTCCGTACTGCGAGTGCCGGGCGTTATTATATCAGCCAGCGGACGGCTGAAAAGCTCGCCGAAACATTTTCATTGTCAGAAAGTGAATACCCACATCTTTTGCTTTCCGATCGGGAGTTCGATGTGATGCTGTTTTTAGCAAAAGGTTATAGGATTTGTGACATCAGCAATATACTAAACCTGAGCCCTACTACAGTAAGCACCTATAGAACTCGGCTTCTAAAAAAAATAGCTGCAACAGCAATGCGGAACTGACCCTCTATGTCGCAAGGCATAGGCTATTATAAATTCAGAATGTAGTTGAAAAGCTACAAAAATAGTATTGATCATACGACATACAAATATCTCCTTAAGCTCTATTCTTTTTAGGAGCCGCAACACTTTAGGAGGTATTTAAGATGAAATGGTTTTATAATCTGAAAATTGCGAACAAACTGATAATCGCGTTTATGCTGGTAACAGCCATAACGGGGGTTGTCGGTTTTATCGGTATTTCGAATATGGGCAAGATCAACAATTTTGCCGATTACATGTATGAAACTGAATTAATGGGTCTCTATTATGTAAAGGAAGCCAACATTCAGCTGATTTACGCCACCCGGGCAGAGAAGAATCTCCTGATAGCACCGACCATTGAAGAACAGGGTAGCTATTATGATGATTATCTTGCATTTATTGGAGAAATGGATACTCTTCTGGAACAGGCTGAGCCTATGTTTTATTCCGTTGAAGCTGAAGAGATGTTCCAGAGTCTTTATCAGGCCATAGGTGAATGGCGCACAACCAGTGCCCGGGTAGTCGAAATCGCCTTGGCCGAGGGAACTGCAGAGGCCAGGGAGTCCAGGAACCTGTCCATGGGCGCTGGCCGGGAAAAACTTGATGTAGTCGATGAGTTGATGACGCAGCTTGGGGACATAAAAGAGGCGAATGCGGCGGATTCTGCGGTGATAACAACGGAAACCTACAGGGCGAGTCTGAAATTCATGATTATCCTTGTTGCTGCCGGAATGATCCTTGGAATCTTGCTGGGGCTTTTTATCTCACGGGTTATCAGTTTGCCCTTGAAGAAAGGTGTTTCCATGGCCAACGCCATCTCCAAAGGCGATCTTTCCTACCGCATTGTTATCGATCGTAAGGACGAGACCGGAGAGCTGGTAAACGCCCTGAACCATGCGTCGGTAAAGCTGAAAGAAATCGTCAGAGCTGTAAAGATCTCTGCAGAAAACGTGGCGAGCGGAAGTCAGCAGCTTAGTACCTCCTCGGAACAGCTCTCCCAAGGAGCATCGGAGCAGGCCTCCTCTGCCGAGGAGGTGAGTTCTTCCATGGAAGAGATGTCTGCAACAATCCGTCAGACTATGGACAATTCCAACCAAACCGAAAGTATCGCCAATCGTTCGGCAGCTGATACCGTCGAAGGAGAGCAGGCTGTAATGCAGACTGTAAACGCCATGAAGGAGATAACCGGCAAGATCTCCATTATCGAGGAGATCGCCCGGCAGACAAACCTGCTGGCACTGAATGCCGCCATCGAGGCCGCCAGGGCGGGTGAGTACGGGCGGGGTTTTGCTGTTGTCGCTGCCGAGGTCCGGAAACTGGCGGAACGCAGTCAGCAGGCAGCCAGGGAAATAAACGAGCTTTCCGAGTCCAGTGTAACCGTTGCCGAAAGCGCGGGGACACTCCTGAACAGCATTGTACCGAATATCCGTAAGACCGCGGAACTGGTCCAGGAGATAAGCGCTGCCAGCAACGAACAGTCCAGCGGGGCCGAGCAGATTACCGAGGCCATAATACAGCTCGATACGGTTATCCAGCAGAACGCATCTGCATCTGAGCAGATTTCCAGCACTGCAACCGAGCTGTCTAGTCAGGCCGAGAAGCTCGAAGAGGCGCTTCTGTACTTTAAAGTCGAAGACGAGGTTTCTTCCTCCGTAAATAGAGTCATTCCCCGGATAACTGTGAGTGCGGGCAGACAGAACTATTCCAGAGGGAATGGTAATAGAGAGAAGGGCGGGATAACTCTAAAGGAGTCTAATCAAGCACCACTTCCCGTTACGGCAGACGAACTTGACGGGGATTTCGAAACCTTCTAAAAGGATAAAAAATATGGATGCGAGCATACAGAATACAACCAATCAGTTTCTGGTATTCAGTCTGAAAGGCGAACACTACGCCCTGCCTGTAGAGGAGGTGCGGGAGGTTCTGGATTTAAGCAGGATAACCAGGATTCCCGGGGCCCCCGATTATATTCGGGGTATTATAAATGTCCGAGGTGCAGTGGTCCCGGTTATGGATTTGCGGCTGAAATTTGATTCGGGAATTCATGAAGCAGATGATGAATCCCGGACTATTATTGTTCTGGATCTGAGCAAAAGAGGACTTTCAGCCTCTTTAGGGGTCCTTACCGACACTGTAGATGCAGTTCTGCATATAGAGGAAGAGATGATCGACCAGCCGCCCCAGATCGGCGAGCACGACAGGAGCGGAGACTCAAGCTATCTAAAAGGTATTGGTAAAGTCGAGGATGACTTTGTCATGATCCTTGATACCGAAAAGATGTTCTCTCCCCAGGATTTGGTTTACGGCGGGAATCCTGCTTCATTGTGAGGTTAGAACCGGCGGAGATCAACTGATAGAAGTATAGTGATTCTTATAGAAATTTCTGTTTTCTGAAAGAATCAGGTTTGATACGATCTCCACTCCCTGGAGGGGAGATCTGTCATTAGTTTCCAGAATATGTTCCAAGGTCTTAACTGTATAATAGCCCTGAAGGATCGGGTTCTGATAAATTACAGCCGAGAGGAGATGAGTCTCCAGATGGTGCATGGCGGAGCTGTCAATGTCATGCAGAAGCGTAATCGTTTTGCTGTATTCAAGTTTCTCCAGGGCGTGCAGAAATTCAGTATTAAAGGCTGCAATAAGATACACGGCGCTTACCTGCCCCTGGCGGCTGTGCAGAAGGTCCGTAATTTGGGTGTCAACATATCCGTTTTGCAGTTTTGTGGTTATGTATTGAATATCAATTTTGACATTCGGAAAAAAGGATCCTGTTACAGATAAGAACCCGGAAAGCCGGTCCTTGTTTATATCAGGAGCATCGGAGAAACGGAGTTCGCGTTCATTTGACGTGATGATCAATACTTTCGGATTATTCTGGAATTGCAAAGTTTTTCCTATCAGTTCACCAGCCAGCCGTCCGCCGGCTTGATAATCCGATCCGATGTAACAAATTCGATTACTATCCGGGGCGTCCACATTGAAGGTTACATAGGGAATATCATGCTTTTCTGCAATCTGGAATATCTGTTTCATATCGTAAAGCCTCTGATTAACAAAAGCAAGAGCACTGACTCCCTTTTCAATTTCGTCTGACAGTCTGCGTATATAACTTTCCGAATCTGATTCAGGGATTGTGTAATAATGTACGTCATAGTTGAAAGGTCTGATTTCCTGAGCTGCAACTTCGATTCCCTTGCGAATATCACCCCAGAAATAGGCCGGCAGGGAAGAGGAGAATACGGCAATTCTGTGTACCTTGTTTCGGACCAAAACCTGAGATGCTTTATGGGGAACATAGTTGTTCTCTCTTGCGAAGGTGTGGATACGTTCTTTTAAGCTTCCGGACACATATCCAGTGCCGTTTAATGCTCGACTGACTGTTATAAGTGAAATACCTAATCTACGTGCTATCTCTTTTTGAGTAATTCGCATTATTGGCTCCAAAGATGTATTCCGGATTAAGATTATACTTGAATAATTTGCCGGGTGACAACTTTCTCGCCTCTCGGCATAAATTGTTTGACGGCTCATTATTCATATGATATACGTATATCATATGGTTTCAATAAAAAAAGCAAGCCATATAACCTAAGGAGGCATAGTATGAAAAAGGTCTTTGCTGTTTTTCTGATGGTGCTTGTTTGTTCATGGGCTTTTGCCGGCGGCCAAAAGGATGCCGATAGCGGTGGTTCAAAAACCTTAGATCTGCTGTTTTACAGTCCTGAGCTGCAGGAACAATACAAGGAAATGGCCGCAGCATACAAGGAAGCGACAGGGGTAACTCTGGACATTACCGTTTTGCAGGCGGATTATCGCACTGTTTTAAACAGTCGAATAAATTCCGGGGATGTTCCGGACATATTCATGAGTAGTGCATATGCTGATAACTCGACTTACAAAGATTACATCTATGATTTAACCGATGAGGACTTTATACAACATATAGAACCATCGGCTCTCCAGGGAGTCACGGTAAACGGCAGGATCCTTGGATATCCTTTCCTGGTGCAGTCTCATTCATTAATCTACAATAAAAAAGTTTTTTCCGACCTTGGGATTACTAAACTTCCTGGGACTATACGGGAGCTCGAAGAAACCGCCAAAAGGATCAAGGACGCAGGTATTCAGCCTTTTGCTACGGGTTTCAAAGAGTTTTGGGTCTTACCGCAGACAGCCTGGCACGTCCTCGCTCCGGTTGCAGTTGAGTCTTACGGCGGTTATGAGAATTTTGTAACAATGCTGAACAATGGTTCCTTGACCTTTAGCGATATTCCCGAGATGAGAAATGTATTTGATGTTCTCGATTTAATCAGGAAATACGGCGGACCGAAACCAAATGAATCAGATTTTAATAATCAGACTTCATCCCTGGCTGCCGGAAAAGTCGCTATTATTCATCAGGGTAACTGGGCTGAGGATACTATTCGCAAAACTAATCCCGGTGCCGACATCGGGTATCTCGTTGGACCGGTTGGGAATGATCCAACGAGAGCTGGCATTATGTTTGATTCCAATCAGACTATCCGGATTGCCAAAGATGGTAAAAACCTGCAGGCAGCTCTTGATTGGCTGCGATGGTTGACAACTTCCGAGTATGGCAAAAACTGGATCCCTGGAAAGATCAAGCAGCTTTCTCCAATAAAAGGTGCCTCCGCGCCGGACGCGCAAATAGCAGAAGAAACAGTCAGGATGATCGCCGAAGGTATTCCGGCATATCCCTGGTTTTATCAAATGTTCCCTACCGGTACGGAACAGACATTGGGCGCCATTCTGCAAGGTTATTGTGCCGGCCAAACAGATAGAAACGAAACCCTTGCCGCTCTTGATGCGCAATACACGAAGATCTCCAGGGCTGCTGAATAAAATATGATCGTTTCCCTGTTAATACCGGAAGGCTTCATGCCTTCCGGATTTGTGAGAAGATTATGAATGCTTTGACTGGCAGGAAAATTAACACTGTTTTTGTATTTGCTCTGTTTACTGTACCGGCTCTCGCGGCAATCTTTTTATCCGTTCTGGTTCCCTTCTTTATGAGTATTATCTATTCTTTTACCAAGTGGAATGGGCTCGATAAAGTTCCTGTGTTTATTGGTTTATCCAATTATAAGGAACTGATTTTTGATGATCCTGAAATGGTTAGCTCTCTTTTTTTTACTCTTCGTCTTACTTTTCTCACTGTAATATTTACGAATACTATCGCCCTTACCCTGGCGGTATTTCTGGATTCTGACATCAATGGCAAAAACTTCCTGCGTGCTGCCTTTTATATCCCGCATATAGTCAGCCTGATAGTCATAGGGTATATATGGAAGTTCATTTTCACCAGCGGTTTTGACTCTTTATATAATCTTTTGAAATGGAAAATCTTCCAGCAGAGTTGGTTGGGCGATGGAGATATCGCTTTTGTGAGTGTTGCAATGGTATCTGTGTGGCAGGCTATAGGCTTCTACATGGTTATTTATATCGCCGGGCTTCAGACGGTCCCCAAAGAGCTCATGGAAGCTTCGATGATTGATGGAGCGTCTCCTCTGCGCAGGTTTTTCCGGATAACACTGCCAATGATAATGCCATCGGTAACGGTTTGCGTTTTCTATTCTCTTTCCAATGGCCTCAAGGCATTCGATGTTATTTTCAGCCTGACGAACGGGGGGCCTGGGACAGCGACGATGAGCATTGCTCTGGATATATATCGAACAGCTTTTATCATCAGTAGATTTGGTTACGGAACGGCGAAATCGGTGGTTCTTTTTCTGACTATTCTTCTGCTCACGTTTTTCCAGATAAAGGCATTTAAGCGGCGGGAGGTTGAATTATGAGGGATCGAGTATTTCCGGTTTTTGTAACCTGTATTCTTGTTCTTGCTGCGATTGTATATCTGTATCCTCTGATTCTTGTGGTGATAAACTCTTTCAAGACGTTTGCGGAAATAACAAGCAATGTAGTTGCTTTGCCAGAGAAATTTGTTTTTGAGAACTATATTAATGCTTTCCGATTAATGGACTACCCCAGACTTTTTCTCAATACCCTCTTCGCTACGGCAACCGGTGTACTCGGTGTTGTAGTTGTCAGTTCCATGGCAGGTTATAAGTTATCTCGGACGAAGACCCGTTACAGCTGGTTTTTGTTCATTTTATCTATATCCCCCATGATGATTCCCTTTCACTCCTTCATGATCGCCCTGGTAAAGGTTGCGAAGGGATTAGGTCTGACCGGATCAACCTGGGGTCTAGGTGTTATCTACTGGGGGTTGGGGGCACCTCTGGCACTTTTTCTTTACCACGGCTTCGTAAAATCAGTGCCTCGGGATCTCGATGATTGCGCCAGAATAGACGGTGCATCACCATTACAGGCTTTCTATCAGATTATTTTTCCGTTGTTACAACCTGTAACTGTGTCTGTGGTCGTATTGAATGCCATGTGGATGTGGAATGATTTTTTACTCCCTTTGCTGCTGTTGAGCGGTTCAAAAAAGTCCATGACTCTCCAGCTCGCGGCTTATAATTTTTTCGGTTTATATAAGATCGAGTGGAATTATGCGATGGCCGGAGTGCTCCTCACCATTTTGCCTGCAGTTATCTTCTATCTTGTGTTGCAGAAGCATATTGTCAAGGGAATGGTCGCTGGAGCTGTAAAAACATAACGACGGAACAGAAATTACATCAGTGGAGTGCAAACATGAAATTCAGGGATGGCTATTGGGGTCTTAAGAGCGGTATTACGCTGAATAATCCGGTTGAGGTTCGGGATATTCGATTTGATCGGGATTCTCTTACTGTTTTCTCTATGTGCAGGCAGTTTAGACACCGCGGAGATACTCTGAACGCACCGATGCTTACAACAGAGTATTCTTCTCCTCTTCCGGACATTATTCGTGTAAGAACCTTTCACTTCAAAGGAGCTCCTGATCCAGGACCGAACTTTGATCTATATGAGGGAGTGTCCTCTGATATAGAGATTTCAGAATCCGATGAAGATGTTTCTTTTCGTTCAGGAGATCTTGTCGTCAGGATTGCACGTAAGGACAAGTGGTGTACCGAGCTCTTTTTTCGTGATAGGTATTTGACCGGTATAACAGGAAAACTTTCCGGGCATGTAACTGCATGCGACGGTTCTGCCTACATGAGTGAACATCTGACGCTTTCCGTGGGAGAGTACGTCTACGGTCTCGGAGAACGCTTTACACCGTTTGTAAAAAATGGGCAGGTTGTGGATATTTGGAACGAAGACGGAGGTACATCAAGTGAACAGGCATATAAAAATATCCCGTTCTATTTAACAAACCGGGGCTATGGGGTTCTTGTGGCGAACCCCGGCAAGGTTTCTTTTGAAGTGGCATCAGAGGTCGTGACCTCGGTACAGTTTTCTGTACCTGGTGAATTTCTCGATTACTATTTTATCGGCGGCGGAAATCCCAAGGCTGTACTCTCCAATTATGCAAAGCTTGCAGGAAGACCTTCATTGCCGCCTGCATGGTCATTCGGTCTCTGGTTAACAACATCGTTTACCACAAAATACGACGAAGAAACTGTTAACACTTTCATCGACGGTATGGCTGCAAAAAATATTCCACTGCACGTTTTTCATTTTGACTGTTTCTGGATGAAGGAATTTCAATGGGTTGATTTTGAATGGGACACCGATCAGTTTCCAGATCCACGCGGAATGCTGAAGCGTTTGAAAAAGCGCGGTCTTCGAATATGTGTCTGGATAAACCCTTATATTGCGCAGAAGTCCCGGCTCTTCGATGAAGGGCTGGAGAACGGTTATCTTGTTAAGAAGCCTGACGGCAGTATCTGGCAATGGGACCGCTGGCAGGCTGGTATGGGGCTGGTTGATTTTACCAACCCGGAGGCCGTTGCCTGGTATAAGGCCGCTCTTCGGAAGCTGATGGATATGGGGGTAGATACGTTTAAAACAGATTTCGGGGAACGAATTCCGACTGATGTTAAATACAGCGATGGTTCTGATCCTTATAAAATGCATAATTATTATGCTTACCTGTATAACAAGGCTGTTTTTGAGCTAATCGAAGAAGTGAAAGGCCGTCATCAGGCTCTTGTATTTGCCCGTTCCGCAACAACGGGCGGGCAGAAATTCCCGGTTCACTGGGGGGGAGACTGTTCTGCGACGTATGAATCCATGGCTGAGAGCCTCAGAGGAGGACTCTCTCTTGCTTTATCTGGTTTCGGTTTCTGGAGCCACGATATAGGCGGATTTGAACGTACCTCGACGCCTGACCTTTTTAAACGATGGATTGCTTTTGGCGCGCTTTCTTCCCACAGCCGACTTCACGGCAATGAGTCTTACAGGGTCCCTTGGTACTTTGATGACGAGTCAAGCACTGTTTTAAAGTTTTTTATTGAGCTCAAGTGTAGTCTGATGCCCTATATTTTTTCTCAGGCCTGCAAAACCGCATCGACTGGTATCCCCATACTGCGAGCGATGATCCTTGAGTTTCCAGAAGTTCATGCCTGTTCGTATCTGGATAGACAATACATGCTTGGAGACTCTCTGCTTGTTGCTCCGATTTTTAGTAGTGAGGGCAAAGTTTCATATTACTTGCCCGAGGGACGCTGGACCAATTTTCTTTCTGGTAAAATTACCGAAGGCGGAGTGTGGCGTACAGAGGAACATGATTATTTCAGTCTTCCTCTTATGGTGCCGGATAATACCATCATTGCTGTCGGTGCGGAGAAACGCAGACCGGATTATGATTATATTGACGCGGTATGCTTTCATCTTTTCGAGATAACTGAACAGGAAGGTTCAACCGCAACGGTATATGGAATAGACGGGGAACAAAAGGTTGAAATCACCGTTCGCAAGCAAGGTAGGTATCTCCATATAGATAAGAGAGGGGTAAAAACAATGTGGTCTCTGTGCCTTCGGGGTATCGGTTCTGTAAAATCTGTTGACGGCGGCAGCTGGGATGGGTCTTCTATCGGAGCACATGTTTCTGTAGCTGCGGATACTGAAAGGGTTGTCATACAGCTGTGAGAAGAGTCATTGCCGTGTTGCTGAAGAATCAGGAGTACGAAGCTAAAACTCCTCACTGAACGTTTTATTCGCTGACTATAAAAAACAACCAGGTTTTTCGACTACTAACCGTTGATCATCGACGAAAGTTTAGCTAAATTTACTCCCATCGGCCTCTCTTAATGAAGAGAGGCCTGCTACTATGTTTTACAAGGAGTATTCTGCATTATGTCCGATCAGGGCTCTCGAAACTTCGATTCCGAAGTAGTTGAAAAATCGGACCAGCGTCTCAAGGAACCGGAGATGTACAAGGTTGTTCTCCACAACGATCATTACACGACAATGGAGTTTGTGGTTGAGATATTGATGGTGGTTTTTCATAAAGAGGTGCCCGAGGCGACCCGGATTATGATGGATGTGCATAAAAAGGGCCGCGGGGTTGTCGGTGTCTATACCTATGATGTGGCGGCAACACGGGCCACACGGGTTCACCATATAGCAAAGGAGCGGGAGTACCCCCTGCGCTGTACCATAGAACCGGCCTGAAGCGGATGTGCTGAATAGTTGATAAGGTAGGGTTTTTGAAGATGAAGGTCAGTGAAGACGTTCAGAGCATTCTGAATGCCGCGTATCTGGACGCGAAAAACAGAAAACACGAGTTTCTGCTTCCAGAACATATATTGTATGCTTCCCTCTTTTTCGACTCCACCAGGGAGATTGTGACCCTTTGCGGGGCGGACCCTGATGAGTTAAAGGATGAGCTGATCGCCTATTTCGAGGAAAAGGTCCCTGCGATAGAGGACACCGAACCGGTGCAGTCCCTCGGTTTTCAGGGAGTCATAGAACGGGCGGTTTTTCATACCGAGGCCTCTTCCTCCAAGGTCCTCGAAGTGGGGGACCTCCTGGTGTCGATTCTGGATGAGAAGGAGTCCTTCGGCGCCTACTATCTGCAGAAATCTGGTATAAGCCGGTATACCCTCTTAAGCATAATCTCTCATACCATGGGTAACTTCTCCGAGGACGGAGAGGGGCCCCTTGGCAGCTCTATCGGAGACGGTGAAGCCGATGAACTGGATCCGGCCCAGGAATCCAGAGAAGGTCAGGAGGAACAGGAAGCCCAGGGAAAAGGAAAAAAGAAGCGCAAGGCCCTGGATTCCTTTACCCGGGAACTTACACAGGCCGCCCGGGACGGCTCTCTGGAACCCCTTATCGGCCGGGAAGATGTATTGGAACGGACGATACAGGTGCTGTGCAGACGGCTGAAGAACAACCCAATTCTGGTGGGGGATCCGGGGGTCGGCAAAACCGCCGTAGCCGAGGGTCTCGCCGCACGGATTGCTGATGACAAGGTCCCGTCTCTTTTAAAAGAGTACCGGGTCTTCTCCCTGGATATGGGCTCCCTGCTGGCGGGAACCCGGTTCAGGGGTGATTTCGAGGAACGAATCAAGATGATCATCAAGGAGCTTGAAAAAGAAGAAAAGGTGATCCTCTTTATTGATGAGATTCACACCATCGTGGGAGCAGGAGCAACCTCCGGCGGCTCCATGGATGCCTCGAACCTCTTAAAGCCGGCCCTGGCTACCGGGAAGATCCGCTGCATGGGCAGTACAACCTACGATGAATACAAGAAGTTCTTCGAGCGGGACAGGGCCCTTTCCCGCAGGTTCCAGCGGATAGAGATCGACGAAACAACACCGGAGGAGACCTACCAGATCCTCCTTGGACTCAAGCAGCGCTACGAGGAGCACCACAACGTACGCTATACAGATGAGGCCCTGCGGACCGCTGTTGATCTGTCTCACCAGTACATCAACGACCGCCACTTGCCGGACAAGGCCATAGATGTAATCGATGAAGCCGGGGCTTATACCCGCATTATGGCCTTCCGGGAAGATGCCGAAAACAACGATATAAAAGAGATCGGCGAGGACCTGGTGGAAAAGGTGATCTCCAGGATTGCCAAGATCCCGGAACGGACTGTCTCTGTTACTGAAACGGACCGGCTCAAGAGTCTGGAGTCCGATCTTAAAAACAGAATTTTTGGTCAGGACGCCGCCGTCGAAGCGGTAGTCCAGGCGGTAAAACGCAGCAGAGCGGGCTTCAAAGGGCAGGATAAGCCGGTGGCCTCTTTTCTGTTTGTTGGCCCCACCGGGGTGGGTAAGACCGAACTCGCCCGTCAGCTGGCGGAGCTTCTGGGCATCCATCTGCACCGCTTCGATATGAGCGAATACCAGGAAAAGCACACTGTATCCCGGCTCGTGGGCTCTCCCCCCGGCTACGTCGGTTACGAAGAGGGAGGTCTTCTGACCGATGCCATTCGAAAAACACCCCACGCGGTACTGCTTTTGGATGAGATAGAGAAGGCCCACCAGGATGTCTTCAATGTGCTGCTCCAGGTTATGGACTACGCGACCCTAACGGATAACGCCGGGCGCAAGGCGGATTTCCGTAATGTAATCATCATCATGACCTCCAATGCCGGGGCCCGGGAGATGGGTAAGCCCATGATCGGCTTCGGGGAACGGAACGTCACTGAGCAGGCCATCGGCGATGCGGTGGAGAGGGCCTTCAGTCCCGAGTTCAGGAACCGGCTGGATAAAATCGTTACCTTTGGCCGCCTGGATACACGGATAGTCCTTAATATCGTGGACAAGGAGATCGACGCTTTCCGGGAACAGCTCAGGGAGAAGGACGTTGAACTTGAACTCACCGAGGCCTGCCGGGAATATCTGGCTGAGGAGGGTTACAGCCCCGATTTTGGTGCCAGGAACATCGCCCGTCTGGTGAGTGAGAAGATCAAACACTACTTTGTGGATGCGGTTCTCTTCGGGGGCTTGAGTGCCGGCGGCAAGGCCATTGCAGACTATGTTGACGGCGAGGTTGTTATTACCCCTGCAGAGCAGAAATAGGCCGGAATGATTCCCTATTTAACGGTCAACGACTCATTTCAGTTTCCCGATCCGTCAGAGGCCGAAGTGCCGGGCATTGTGGCCTCCGGCGGCAATCTTTCTCCGGGCATGCTGGTATCCGCCTACCGGCAGGGTATCTTTCCCTGGTTCAATGAGGAGGACCCCATTCTGTGGTGGAGTCCGGACCCCCGTTTTGTGCTGTATCCGGAGCAGCTGCATGTGTCAAAAAGCATGAACAAAATCATAAAGCGGAGAACCTTTTCTGTCAGCTTTGATACCGCCTTTGATCAGGTAATTGACTGCTGTGCCGCCAAAGAGCGGCCGGGACAGGACGGGACCTGGATTACCCGGGATATGCGTGATGCCTACTGTGTTCTGCATCGCCTTGGTATTGCCCATAGTGCCGAAGCCTGGCAGGATGGCCGGCTTGTCGGCGGACTCTACGGTCTCTCCCTGGGTAAGATCTTCTTCGGCGAATCAATGTTTACCCATGTTCCCAACGCATCCAAAACAGCTTTTATCAGCCTGGTACGGGAACTCTCCGTAAGGGGAGTCAAGCTGATCGACTGCCAGGTCTATACCCATCATCTGCATAGTCTCGGTGCCGAGGATATTCCCCGGGACCGCTACCTGAAGGAACTTAAGGCCCTGCTGGAACAAGCGGGAATGTCCGGTTCCTGGTCCAATTGGGTCTTATAATCGCAGCAGCTCTTCTGCTGATTAATCCTTTCGCTTTTTAACTGCAGTAAAACATTTTCTATTGACCGGACTCTGTTGTTGTGCTATACTGTTATAGTAAAGTAGCACACTAAGTAACCATGGAGCAGATGCGTATGCTTACACTAGAAAACCTTTCTTTTGCTTACACCCGGGAAGGGCTCTTCCGGGACCTTGATCTTGTGCTTGAACCGGGAATGATTTACGGACTTCTGGGTAAAAACGGCGCGGGAAAAACCTCCCTTTTGCGTCTGATTTCCGGGCAGCTCTTCCCGTCAGGTGGCAACCTGGAGGTTCTCGGGTTTGACCCCCGTCTGCGGCAGCCCGGAATGCTGCGGGACATCTATTTTCTCCCTGAGGAGTTTCCGGTGCCCCGGCTGACCGGAACCCGGTACCTGGCACTGAACTCGCCGTTCTATCCGCGCTTTGACAGGGAACGTTTTCTCGAACTCTGTGATGGCTTCCAGATTGATCCGGCGTGGTCTCTGTCTCAGGTTTCCCTGGGACAGAAAAAGAAGTTCCTGCTGGCCTTCGGCCTTGCCTCCGGGGTACGCCTTCTAATTCTGGATGAACCGACCAATGGTCTTGATATTCCCTCCAAACGGCAGTTCCGTCGCCTGGCGGCATCCTCCCTGGGGGAGGACCAGACAATCCTGATTTCCACCCACCAGGTCCGTGACATGGAGAACCTGATTGATCCCGTGGTTATCCTTGATTCGGGACATATCCTCTTTACGGGGACCATCGATTCCATCGCAAGAAAATTCCGCATGAGTCTGGAGACCTCCGAACCTCTGCCCTCGGACGCTTTCTATTTTGAAAAAGTCCCCGGAGGATACTCGGTGGTACGCATGAATCATGAGGGGGATGAATCCCATGTGGATTTGGAGGTCTTTTTCAATATGGTGATTGAGCGCGGCGAAGATGTAGCCGGTATATTGCAGTCTGGAAGGGAGGATCGGGTATGAATGAGTATTTCAATCTTAAACGCTTTCTGCTTCTTACAAAGCGGGAAGAGTTCATGCGCCTGCACTCTCTTGTTTTCAGCGCCTTGGCAATTGCCGGTTCGGTGGTGGTTCTGCTTCTTCTGACGGGATTCCGTGGAGGAGGTCCCGAGTATATGAATACGCTTTTTCTCGGTTACCTTTTTGCCGGTAGCGCCCTGACGGCCGCCGGAACTTTCAGGAATATGCATTCCCGGGACACCTGCCACGACTGGCTGATGCTGCCGGCTTCCACGGAGGAGAAGTTCTTCTCCCGTCTCCTGGTCAGTTCCGCGGGCTGGTGGGTGTACATCAATTTGGTCTTTTTTATTGGGGTTCTCATCGGTGAAATCCTGCGCTTCTCTGTTATCGGGGAGTTCCGAACCTTCTTCAACCCCTTTTCACCATCTCTGCTCCGTGCTGTTCACCACTATATTATTCTGCAGTCCCTGTTCTTTGCGGGAGGCGCCTGGTTCCGCCGCCATCAGTTTCTCAAGTCCGTACTCTTTCTGAGTCTCCTTGGAATAGGCCTGGGGATTTTCTCCATAATCGTCTCCAGGATCATCTTCGGTTCCTACTTCGATGAGGCTTTCTCCTTTGATATGAGCATTCATATCGAAGACCGATTTTTCGGAAACACCCTCGAGACGGGAGAGCAGATCCTCAAACTCCTGAAGGCTCTGTATCTCTGGCTTACGGCACCCTTCTGCTGGCTGATTGCATACTTGAGGGTCCGGGAGGCGGAAGTAAAGAATGCGCTTTGATGGACCCCGAAGCATTTTCATGCAGATTCGGGACTATGTTGGAGATATGATCCTGAACGGTGAGTACCCGGAGGGAGAACGGATCCCGTCGGTGCGGGACATGGCCGCCATGATGGAGGTCAATCCAAATACCGTGCTCAGGAGCTACGGGCAGCTTCAGGATGAGGGGATAATCCATAATCAGCGGGGTTTGGGCTATTTCGTCAGTTCCGGGGCCCGGGACAAGGTTTTGGCCTCCCGGAAGGAAAACTTTCTGCGCCATACCCTTCCGGACGTTTTTCATGCCATGGAGGTGCTGGACATCGACTTCAGCGAGGTCCGGGAGTATTACGACGAGTACAGAGATAAACACGCAGAGCGGAGCCGGAGGGAATAAGTCCGATGGCGACCGGGAAAAAAGAGGAGAGATAAATGAAAAAAAGCAGCTTACTGCTGACCGCGGGAATAGTCCTGGCAGTACTTATAATTATTGTTTCCCTGTTTCTGCTGAGGATGAATGTCGGCAGGGACCTGAAGATTGTTACAGGGCCAAAGCTCGGTTACAGTGGCGAGAGGATTACGATTCCGCTGGATACGGCCGGTATCCGTTCCCTGCACTTTACAGGAGGCTGGCAGATTCAGCTTAGCCAGGGATCAGGAACACGGGGAGAACTGAGCCTGCCCGTTGAGGCGCAGGATATGCTTCGGATGAGCCGGGAGGGTGATGTTCTGTACCTGAGCCTTGGAAAGAATTTTACTCCCGGGGAGGAAATGCCCTTTCTGGCTGAGTTGGAACTTGAAAGTTTGGCAATGTTCAGGGTTGAGGGAGCAACGGACGCTGAACTTCAGGGGTTCAGGGGTAAAGAGCTTGAGCTTGTTTTCGACGGAGCGTCAAACGTCACAGGAAACGGGCTTGAGATGGAAAACCTGAGACTGAGGACTGCAGGGGCTTCGAACATCGATCTTTCCGACAGCAGTTTTGTGAATGTGGAGCTGGATCTGGCGGGAGCTTCCAATGTGGAAATTCATCTGGATGGCGGGCGTTTAAGCGGAAAGATCGCAGGATTCGGTTCTGTTGAATACAGCGGAAGCATCTCGGAACAGACTGTCCAAACCGACGGATTCGCTGCGATCCATCGGCGTTAGTACTCTTCTTCTCCCTCTTCATGGAACAGAAAGGCCAGTTCCGAGCCGATTTTATCATAATTTTCAGTATTGTATTCCATAAGGCTGCGCAAATGAATCATGCTCTCCGCGTCTATGCTTGTGAAACGTATGCCGTACTTGCTGTCCTCTTTATGTACAATCTTTCCTTCGGTGTTTATGCTTAGTTCTGAATTGGAAAGATGAATCAGCAGCTCCACACTGATACCAATGGAAAAATCACTTTCCGAGGTAAAAAGCGCACCTTTAAGGGACAGGTCGTTTATTGTCACCTCAATACGCTTGCCGTCGATGAGGATCTCTCCAGTTGTGTGAAAACCTGTGCGGGAAAATTTTCTTTTTTCCATGATAAACCTCTGGTGTTAACTATGCGCAAGGAAGCAGGAGCTGTCAATATTATCAGGGTAATTTCATTGCGAAGAATCCTGCGGGACGGTAGTATATAGAAAGCACGCGGGAGGTTGTAATGCAGACACTTGTTTCTTCGTTGATTGAATTCCGCGATTTAATGAGTAACCACGCCCTGTTTACCCTGGGAATGCTCCTGGTGGTGGGTTATTTTATCGGAAAACTGGCGTCCCGGTTCCACTTGCCGGAAATAACCGGTTTTATCATTGCCGGTCTTCTTATGGGGGAGACCGTCAGCGGCGTTGTTCCCCATCATATGGGAGAAAACCTCAAGATAGTTACCGAGGTCGCTCTGGGGCTCATCGCCTTAACAATTGGTGGCGAGTTTTACTGGGTCAAGCTTAAGCGGGTGGGCAAGGAGGTGGTTATTATCACCGTTGTTCAGCTCCTTGCCTCCTTTACTGTCGTGGTATTTGGTATGAGTCTTCTCGGGGTTGATTTGCCCTACGCCTTGATGCTGGGAGCCATTGCCTCGGCTACCGCCCCTGCAGCAACGGTTGCGATTGTTCAGTCTTTACGGGCAACGGGACTGTTTGTTGACTATCTGTATGGCGTAGTAGCCCTCGACGATGCCGGTGCGGTCATCCTTTTCGGGGTGAGTTTTGCCATGGCCTCCGGGCTTCTTGGTGTTTCCGGTGCAGACCACGGGGCAATGATTGTAGTCCTTCATGCTCTGAGCGAGGTTGTTTTCTCCCTTGTCGCAGGGGCTGTGGCGGGCTTTCTGATTCACCGGTTTACCCGGAAAAAGAGCAGCAAGGAAATCATGATTGTCACCCTGGGCGTTGTTTTTCTGGCGACCGCCGTGGCTGTCATATTTGAGCTTTCTCCTCTCCTGACGAATATGGCCGCCGGAGCGGTTATTATCAATCTTTCTCCCTCCAATCACAGAATATTCAGGATCCTGGAACCCCTTACACCGCCCATATATGCCCTGTTTTTTGTTATTGCCGGTACGGAGCTTCAACCGGCTATTCTGTTACAGACGCAAATCCTTGTGCTGGGCGGGGGGTATATACTGTTCCGGGCAATTGGAAAATATTCCGGTGTCTATTTCGGAAGCCTGATCGGAAAGGTCCGCGGCACAATTCGTACCTATCTGGGGTTCTGCATGCTGCCCCAGGCGGGCGTTGCCATAGGCCTTGTTCTTATGATCCAGGCCTCTTCGCTTGTTACGTACCTGTCACCGGAGCAGGTGACCATCGTGGATACCATGGTTAATATTATTCTGCTTTCCGTATTTATTAATGAGCTTATCGGCCCGCCGATCTCAAAATTCGCCCTTATCCGGGGTAACGAAATGGAGGCCTGATGGAACTGTATCAACTGACAGAAAAGAGATGCTGTAAGCTTGGCCTGAAAGCTAAAACCAAGGATGATGTCCTGCAGAAGCTGGCTGAGCTGGCCCAGAAAAGTGAAAAACTGAAAAACCTTTCCCGGGACGACGTGTATGAAGCCCTGCGAAAGCGGGAGGAGCAGGGTTCCACGGCTTTCGGCGGCGAGATCGCGATTCCCCATGCCCGTCTCGATGAAATGGATGAGTTTCTGGTCTTTTTTGCCGTGTCCCCCAGGGGGGTGGATTTCGATTCCCTGGATAAGAAAAAGGTAAAACTCATTTTTGTCATCCTTGGACCCTCCACGGCGGTAAACGAACATCTGCAGATCCTTGCTGCGATTTCCCGTATTGCCGGTATTCAGTCAATCCGTAACGAGATAATCAAAGCCCCCACTGAGACGGCCATGTATGAGGCCTTTATTCGTCACAGCCGGGCGGCTGCCGGTGAGCAGAGCGGCAGGTCCCGGAAGATGAAGCTCCTGATTCTGAATCTCTACATTGAGGATTTTTTCTACAATGTACTCGAGTTTTTTATTGAGGAGGGGATTGAAGGAGCGACGATAATTGAATCCTTTGGTATGGGGCAGTTTATCTCCAACATACCTCTCTTTGCAGACTTTATTGGTTTCATGAAAGCCGACAAGAACCGCAGCCGTACCATCATGGCCATGGTTCCGGAGGATAAAATCAACGAAGTACTTGAAGGAATAGAAGAGATCACCGGGGATATGGAAAAGAAACAGGGCGCCATGGTTATGGTTCTGGACCTGAGCTATCATAAGGGGAACATGAAAATGATGTAGACCCGGGGTGTTCTGCTTTTAAACCAATAACATAATGGCAGAAAGCAGTGTGGCTGTGAGGATGAATATTTTATACGCCCGTTCCGGTATTTTTCGGACAATGACTATGCCTGTCAGTGCTCCCAGGGCAATAGCTGGGGCAAGCAGAAAGTTGAATCCAAGAGTCCTGGGGGTAATCGTATCCCATACAAAAAGATGAAGAGGAACTTTTATCAGGTTGATTATAAAAAAGAACCAGGCTCTGGTTGCTATATATTCGTTTTTTGTGTGTCTCAGGGAGATAAAATAGAGGGAAAAGATCGGACCGGCGGCGTTTCCAATCATTGATGTGAATCCGCCTATCAGACCGATAAATATGGTGATGTACCAGTGTTTTGTGGGATGAAAACGCCTGCCGCTTATTTCGCTGAGGATTGTCATGATCAGCAGAGAGAGAACAATAACAGCCAGAATAATCCGGAAGTATTCATCCGCAATTATCTCTCCGACGTAAAGTGCCGTGGATACTCCAAGCAGGGCCCAGAACAGAATGATTAAAAGATGCTTCCAACGGACCGATTTTCTGTAATGGCTGATGGCGAACAAATCAGCCATAATAAGAAAAGGCATTATAACGCCGGTTGAAGCTTTGCCGCCGAATATTGCCGCCAGAATAGCGACGGATAACAGGTTGATTCCTACTATTCCGGTTTTATTGGCCCCGATACTGGCAACAGCAATGATAACCAGCAGCCACTGTGCAAACCTGAGATCAAAAGATTGTAGAAATTCAAGCATGTAAGCCCTTCCAACCTTCGGGTATTAAGTATCTCTGCACCCTAGGCAATAGCGGTCTACCTGTCAAGCGGCAGATCTGTACCTTTTTTACACCTTTCAAAAAAAAATACAATCAAATGGGTCAGACAAATGATACTATATTTCAACAATGAATACTGTACTGCTCACATTGCTCCGGGAGGGGATCGAAGAGGTCCGGAGGGTTCCCCGGGGGGGTAATCTGCTGGAATCCCTGCAAGGCTTTGATGATTTTGACTTCGATGCTCCCTGCGGCGGCAAAGGGACCTGCGGTAAATGCAGGGTCCTCGTTGACGGTGAAGTATCGCCTCCGGAAGAACATGAGAAACGCTTTTTATCTCCCCTGGCCCTGGAAAAAGGGGAACGCCTGGCCTGTATGGTGACAATGGAAGGGGATTCTCTTGTTACCCCCCTCTTTACATCCAGCGGAGCAGTTATCGTGAGCGATCATGCGGTGTATGAGGGGGCTGTAGATCCCCCTTTCCGGTCAATCACGATTGATTTGGCACCTTCATCCCTGGAAGACCAGCGCAGCGACGCTGAACGAATCAGCAGCGTCCTTTCTGATATTCCTGGCATCAGCAGCCCGGTCCTGCCGCTGCATCTGCTTGCCCGATTGCCGGAGGAATTAGCAGAAACGGGGAACTCGGTGAAAATCGCTCTGCTGGCAGATACCCCCTGGACCGTGCTGTCCAGAGAAGCCGGAGAAGGCTACGGGATCGCTGTTGATATTGGAACCACCACCGTTGTGGCCTATATGGTTAATCTGGCTACTGGGAAAACGGAACAAATTGTTTCCGGGCTGAATCGGCAGAAGTCCTGGGGGGGGGACGTAATATCCCGGGTACAGGCGGTAAACGATTCAGGCTGCGGGCCTCTGCAGAAGGCTATTACAAATCAACTTTCCAGGATGCTGTATCGTCTGGTGGAAGAGGCCGGCATCCCCTGGGAAGACCTGCGGGGAGTATCCATTGCCGGGAATACGGTTATGATGCATCTTTTTGCCGGCGTAGATCCCAGGAATATTGCTGTGGCCCCCTTTATTCCCGTCTTTACCGGGATGCGGATTGAATCCAGTGCCATTCTTTTGCCAAGGCTGCCGATTACAGTTCCCCTTATTCTGCTGCCTTCGATATCCGGTTTTATCGGGGCCGATATTGTTGCCGGCATGCTGGCCACCGGCATCCGGGAGGGAGCAAAACCTTCCATGCTGATTGATATTGGTACCAACGGCGAACTTGTTCTCGGGAACCGTAGCCGTGTTGTTTCCTGTTCTACCGCTGCGGGACCGGCGTTTGAGGGAGCGACAATTTCCTGCGGGGTGGGAGGAATCCCGGGCGCAATTAACAGAGTTTATACTTCCCCGGAGGGTGAATTACGGCTTACAACCATAGCGGATGAAGATCCCCTCGGTATCTGCGGTTCTGGCATTATTGATCTTGCTGCCGTGCTTGTTACGGCCGGGGCGGTGGATGAGACCGGCAGGCTTCTGCCCCCTGAAGAACTGCCCCGGGAAATTCTTGAGGACTTGAGAAATCGAATAAGCGAAGAGGGATTTTTTATTGCCAGACACCGGGATGGGCATGATCTCTACTTTACGCCGAAGGATGTGCGCGAGGTCCAGCTGGCAAAGGCTGCTGTTGCCGCTGGTATTGAAGTTCTTTTGGATGAGTACGGAATACACGTCGAAGGTATCGACAGGGTCTACCTGGCCGGAGGCTTTGGCAGTTACATCAACATCGAAAGTGCTGTCGCCATTGGACTCCTGCCCGAGTCGCTTCTTGAGAATATTACAGCTGCGGGTAATACTGCCGGAGCAGGCGCGGCGCGTGTGCTGCTCTCCTTCAGGGATTTTCATCATATTCAGGATCTTGCTGACCAGGTAGAGTACCTTGAGCTTTCGGCAAGCATGAGTTTTCAGGAAAAGTTCGTGGAACAGATGTTCTTTTCCCGGGCCTGAAATCCTGCTATAGTGGTGCCTGTATATGAATTCCGGTATTAATGAACTTAATAAAGAACAGGCCCGGCGTCTGGCTGAAGTATATGCCAAAGCGACAGGATGCGGTTGTTCGGTAATTGATAATACAGGTGACACTCTTTTCGCGGGAGACAGCTGTCGGTTTTGTTCGGCATTGCAGCCTTTGCTTAAGGAACGCCTCAATTGCCGCCAGGTGCATCTCTGGGGCGGATACCAGGCTGAACGCTTCGGCGGTAAATATATCTACTTCTGTCCTGTCTCCCTGGTTCACTGGGCGTCGCCGGTTATTATCGACGGCATTATGCAGGGGGTCCTTGTCGGCGGACCGGTCCTGATGATTGAGCCGGAAGAGGTCGTGGACGAGCTGACCCGCAAGTACGGTATAAACGAGGGGCTTGCACCGATACTTGCGGAGCTTAAGACCGTCAAGCAGGTCTCCCCTGACAGGGTAACCGCCTTGAGTGAACTGCTGGCTGTTTCTGCGGAGCACCTCGCCTTTCAAGGTGACTCCCGCTTCCTGGTCTCCTCCGAAGCACTTGAACAGCAGTCAAAGATCAGTGAATACATTCAGTACATTAAAGACCTGGAAGAGGGGGACGTTCACCGTTATCCTTTCGAGAAGGAACGTGAGCTGCTCCGGCTTATTGCTCAGGGAGACAAGCAGGGGTCTCAGCGGCTCCTGAATGAGATTCTGGGGAGCGTCTTTTTTTCAGCCGGACGTGATTTTGATGTTATTAAGTCCCGTGTGCTGGAGCTTGTGGTTCTGCTTTCCAGAGCGGCAGTCGAGGGCGGAGCCGAAGTGGAGCAGATTTTCGGGCTTAATCTCAAGTACCTGCGGCAGATTCACAACTTCAGTTCCGTCGATGACATGGCAGCCTGGTTGTCCCGCATAATGCTGCGCTTCACCGATTTCGTCTTTGATTTGCGGGAGGTTAAGCACGCCGATGCCATCTACCGGGCGGTGCAGTTTGTACATCAGAACTACGCGGAAAAGATAACCCTCGATGCGGTTGCCAAAGAGGTTTACCTGTCGCCTGCCTATTTCTCGAAAGTTTTTAAAGATGAAATCAAGGTGAGTTTCAACAATTATCTGAACAGGTACAGAATTGATAAAGCCCGGGATGTTCTCCGCAACACCAGTATCCCCCTTGTAGATGTGGCTGCCATGGTCGGCTATGAGGACCAGTCCTATTTTTCCAAGGTTTTCAAGAAGATTGCCGGTGTAACCCCCGGACGTTACCGGGAGTCCCGGGGGCGGGCAACTGGAGAAACCCAGGAGATTTATTAGAGATATTGTAAGGTATAATTTTTACATTCCTGGTAAAAATACCGGAAAGCGTCGAAAGATAGTTCAAAAAGAATCCATTTTTTTCAATACGGGAGTATGATAAGCATCGGATAATAGCGTACACGTACGAAAGGAGAAAGGGTATGGCTGACTGGAATGAATTCTCGGAAATGTTGCAGAAAGGAAAGGCCAAAGAGGTTGCCGATCTTTGTCAGAAAGCGCTGGATGAGGGGTCCAGTGCCAAAGAGATCCTGAATGAGGGCCTGATGCTTGGCATGGGCATTGTCGGCGAACGGTTTAAAAAGAATGAGGTTTACGTACCGGAGGTTCTGATTGCCGCCCGGGCTATGAACGCGGGTATCGATGTCCTTAAACCTCATATGACTGCCGGTCCCGGAGACAAACGGGGAAAGGTTATCCTGGGTACCGTAAAGGGAGACCTGCACGATATTGGGAAGAACCTTGTAAAGATAATGATGGAAGGAAAAGGCCTGGAAGTTGTCGATTTGGGAGCTGATGTTCCAACGGAAAAGTTTGTTACTGCTGCCAAGGAAGAAGGTGCCCGGATAATTGCATGTTCCGCCCTGCTTACCACAACCATGACCGAGATGGAGAACGTGGTAAAGGCCGTAAAAGAGGCCGGTATGCGGGACTCCGTCATAATAATGGTTGGGGGAGCACCGGTAACCCAGAACTTCTGTGAGTCAATCGGAGCTGACATCTACTCTGCAGATGCCACTTCCGCAGCCGAGGCGGCCATTGCCGCCTGCGCAAGTTAAAGCTGAATCTTACAAACCATCGAGCCCGGTCCCAGGATCGGGTTTTTTATCGTTTAAATTCTGAGCCGGAAGGTAAAAATTCCAAGGATCGGAAAAAACTACAAGAACAGCCGATATTCCTCCGGTAAGATAGTAACTATACCGAAGCCATCGTGCAACGGTAGTATGTGGAGGAAGAATGACAGGAAAAGAACGCATCTTCGCGGTCATGAAAAATACCTACCCGGACACCGTTCCCTGGGTCCCCTTTGCAGGAGTCCATGCCGGTAAACTGAAAGGCTATACGGCAAAAGAGGTTTCCATAGAGGGCGATAAGCTGCTTGAATCCCTGATAGAGGTCAACAGGATCTACAAGCCCGACGGGCAGCCGGTAATGTTCGATCTGCAGATAGAAGCTGAGATTCTGGGCTGTGAACTGGTCTGGTCGGAAGATTCACCGCCTACGGTTAAAACCCATCCCCTTGCAGATACGGATGAGATTCCCGATACTATTCCCTCTCCTGCAGACGGCCGTCTGGCTCTGGAAATTGAAACCATGAAGAGAATGAAGCAGCAGGTCGGCGAAAGTACTGCTCTGTACGGGCTTCTCTGCGGTCCCTTTACCCTGGCATCCCACCTGCGGGGCACCAATATCTTTATGGATATGATCATGAACCCCGATTATGTGCAGAAGCTGATGGAGTACACCAACAATGTCGCAAAGACTTTGGCAGGTTACTTTATTGAGGCGGGCATGGATGTGATCGCCGCGGTGGATCCCCTTATCTCCCAGATCTCCCCGGACCATTTTGCCGAATTCATGGAAAAGCCTTTTACCGGGCTTTTTGATTTCATCCGCTCCAAAGGTGTTTTTTCCTCGTTTTTTGTCTGCGGCAATGCCACAAACAATATCGAACCCATGTGTCGTACCAACCCGGACAACATCTCGGTAGACGAGAATGTAAACCTGGCAGCGGCCAAGGAGATTACCGACAGGTACAATGTCGTACTGGCGGGAAACATCCCCCTTACTTCGGTAATGCTATTTGGAAACCAGCAGGATAATATGAAGACGGTCATCGACCTGATGGATTCTGTCTCCCACGATAATCTGATTATCTCCCCCGGCTGCGATATGCCCTACGCCACGCCCATAGAAAACACCATTGCCGCCGAGCAGGCAGTCCACAATACTGACGCTACCCGTGCCATGGTTGCCAACCATACCAAGAAAGACCTCAAATTTGAGGGAGAACTGCCGGACTATCCGAATCTGGAAAAGCCTCTGGTTGAGGTCTTTACCCTGGACTCCGCTACCTGTGCGGCATGTACCTATATGATGGCATCCGCTCTGGATGCCAAGGAGCATTACGGCGATAAGATCGATGTGGTGGAGTACAAGTATACCATTCCGGAAAACATTGCCCGCTGCGGCGCTATGGGGGTTAAGCAGCTTCCCAGCATCTATATTAATGGTGAATTGAAATACTCTTCCATCATACCCAGCCGGGATGAACTTTTTAAGGAAATTGAGGCCCTGCTCTAGAATGAAACCGATTCCCCTCTACTTTATCGCCGGATTTCTCGGGGCAGGAAAAACCACGGTGCTGAACAGTCTGCTTGGCAGCCTTAACGGCCGCCGGGCGGGACTGATAATAAATGAGTTTGGTGCTGTCGGCATAGATGCCTCCAGAGTGGAAAACAGTTCCCGGGATATCTTTGAGCTGAATAACGGGCAGATCTTCTGTGCCTGCCTGGCGGCCCCGCTGGCATCCAGCCTTATCCAGCTTGCTGAAAAGGGGCCGGACCTGATTCTTGCCGAGTGTTCCGGTCTTTCAAAGCCTTCAACCCTGCAGGATATGATTGCGGGTATCGCCAAAACGAGCGAAGGAAAGATTGAACTGGCGGGACTCATCACGGTTGTTGACGGACCGCGTTATCCGGTGCTCAGTCAGACTGTTCAGGCAGTCCGGGAACAGGTAGCCTATGCCGGAGCAGTGGTTCTGAATAAAACCGATCTGATCTCTTCTGCAGAGGTCGCTGCTGCTGAAACCCTGCTGCGGGAGGTTAATCCCAGGGTCTCTGTTCTCCCGGCGATCCATGGGCGGATCAGCATCTCCGAGATTGAACGTGTTCTGCCGCTAAGCAGTACAGTACCTGGTCCTGAGAAGGAGTATATGGGGTGGGGAGACTCGGGACGGCCCAAAAGCTATTATCTTCATTCGCTCAATCCGGTTTCTAAAGATTCCCGGTATGGGCTTGACCGGTTCCTGCAGAAGGCCGCAGAAAAAGCCTTCAGGATTAAAGGCGCTCTCCCGGCAAAAGAGGGGGGGTATTTCTTTGTTGACTGTGTCGGAGAGAACCTGGTCTGCGAGCTTAAAGCGGAAGAGGCGCCGGTGCAGGGCCTGGTGATTATTGTCCCCGGAGACGGAGTTGGGGCTGAATACTTTTCTCTGCTCTGGAATGATCAGATGAAGACCGAAGCACAGCTGCGCTGATTCAGTTTCGGTGTACCGATTTATACCGTTTCAAGGATTCTGCATCAAGCCGCAATGACTTTGCTATTTTGTTTCCTATAAAGAATATATCATCATGACACTGCTGAGCCGTGCTCTCGTTGTGCCGGAAAACGCTGATGCGATAAAGGAATCCTTCAATTCTGCGAAGCCGCCGTTCCTGTCGTTCTTTTTCGTTCATTGTTAATGACAATTATAGCGAAGGGGAGCCGGGAAATCAAAAAAAAGCAAAAAAAAGCCGGCCTGAAGCCGGCTTGTAAATATCGTTCCTGTTATCTGCAAGGAACTGGTATTTCGTTTTTTTTCTCCAAAAGGAGTTCGAAATCACCTCTTCGGTAAGCCACTCTATAGTGTATTTCTATAGGCGCCTCCCGTTTGATAAAATTAAATTCTACCAACACAATATCTCTGCCGGGGCTGATCCCGGCCTGTCCTTACAGGCGGTTGTTCCATCGGTGCCTCCTCTAATAAGAAACATCCAATAATCACAATGTAGTCCATCCCATGCTGGAAGTCAAATTTTCTAACAAAATTCTTGCAGCATTTTAATAAAAAGCCGCCGGGATTTTTCCCGGCGGTCAGCACTATGCAATCAGAGTCTGTACTATACGTTATACGTACTGGCGGAGACATCTCCTCCGGTACCGGTCCAGTTGGTATGAAAAAACTCTCCCCGGGGTTTGTCTACCCGTTCGTAGGTGTGGGCTCCGAAATAGTCCCGCTGGGCCTGAAGCAGGTTCGCCGGCAGGCGGTCATTCCGGTAGCCGTCATAGAAGGCAAGGGCAGTGGAGAAGGCCGGGGTCGGAATGCCCAGTTCCACGGCCTTGGCGACAACCCTGCGCCATGATGCCTGACATTCATCGATCTTGTTCTTGAACCAGGCGTCCATGAGCAGGTTGTTAAGGTCAGCTTTCTTGTCGAAGGCATCTTTGATTCGTCCCAGGAACGCGGAGCGGATAATACATCCTCCCCGCCACATCAGGGCGATTCCGCCGTAGTTCAGGTTCCAGCCGTATTCTCTGGCTGCTTCCCGCATCAGCATGTATCCTTGAGTGTAGGAAATAATCTTGCTTGCCAGAAGCGCCTGTTTTATATCCTCGATGAACGTGGCCTTGTTTCCGGAGAATTTGCCATCCGGACCGGAAAGGACATTGCTGGCTTCTACCCGTTCCTCTTTCATGGCGGAAAGACAGCGGGCAAAGACTGCTTCGCCGATCAGGGTAACCGGAACGCCAAGGTCCAGGGAGCTGACTCCCGTCCATTTTCCGGTCCCTTTCTGTCCCGCGGTATCCAGAATCTTCTCCACCAGGGCCGACCCGTCCTCGTCCTTGAAGGCCAGGATGTCCCGGGTAATCTCTACAAGGTAGGAGTCCAGTTCCCCGGTGTTCCACTCCTTGAATACCTTATGCATTTCGTCGGCGTCCATACCGAGGGCGTTTTTCATCAGCATGTAGGCTTCGCAGATCAGCTGCATGTCCCCGTATTCAATACCGTTATGGACCATCTTTACGTAGTGGCCGGCTCCGTCTTCGCCGACCCAGTCACAGCAGGGTTCGCCGTCGTTGGTTTTGGCGGCAATGGACTGGAAGATATCCTTGACCAGGGGCCAGGCTTTTTTGTTTCCCCCGGGCATCATCGACGGTCCGCGGCGCGCTCCCTCTTCGCCGCCGGATACCCCGGTTCCAATATAGAGGATGCCTTTATCTGCCAGGGCCTTGGTGCGGCGAATGGTGTCGGGAAAGTGGGAGTTTCCTCCGTCGATAATCAGGTCGCCCTCTTCCAGGTGGGGCAGGACCATCTCAATAAACTTGTCAACAACATCGCCGGCCTTTACCATCAGCATGACCTTGCGGGGTCTTTCCAGCAGGGAGACAAACTCCTCCGTGGAATGGGCGCCGTAGATGGTTTCCCGGCCTTTTGCCGGGCCTTTGAGGAAATCGTCTACCTTGCTGACGGTCCGGTTAAAAACCGCCACCTTGAATCCCTTGTCGTTCATGTTCAGAACAAGGTTCTGTCCCATGACCGCCAGGCCTATAAGACCAATATCCGCTTTTCTTTCCGCCATAATGACTCCTTATCTCCTAAAACTCTCAATTCCCTTTAAATCTTTTGTAGTGTCCTGAACCGTGGGGATGAATCGGTAGTAAAACTCCTGCCGGCAGAGAATTAACTGCCCATGTATGCGCGTTGCAGAGTTTTTTCCAGATTCCCGGCTATACCCGAATCCCTCGCGTTTTTCATCCCCACGCTTGTGAACACTAACTAAATCTTTCCGGGACCGCCCAGAGGCCGACCGCCGGATTGGAAACATAATAGATCTCTTCACCATCAGGCAGGGTATTCCAGCCGTCTTTCAGGGTATCCGGGTTGTAGCGCTGAGTTATCTCGTCAAGATCGGCAAAGGTGTACCCTGCGCTGGTAATCTCCTCCCGGCTTAAGTGCCCGGGGCAGTAGGTTATGGAGAAGCGTCCCTCCGGAGAACCGTGAATCAGGTGGGCCGCGACCCCCAGGTTCTGCTGCAGGTCCTCATTTTCATTCACCAGACGCAGTACCTCGCTGGTTTTTACGTAACCGTACTTGCGGATGATCCTGTCGTTTTCCGGATCCTCGCCGAACTCCTTGACTCCCGGTGCCAGAACGATAAGCTCTCCTCCATCAGCTATGGCCATACGGGTACGGTAAACGCTCTTGTTGCCGATCCAGGTGCTCTTGAACTCCTCGGGATCAAGATAGACCACCGCCTTTTTGATCGGCCGGTCGAGCATGGTAAAATTGACCTTCAGGGAAAGCTCTGCGGCTTTGTAGAAGCACTCGTGATCATCCCCGATAAAAAGACCCCGAATCGGGAGGCTGCCGTCCTCCGCGCGGCCGATAACCGTCAGAATGTAAATCAGCCGGGGAAGTTTGCTGCCGAAGTGTTCCGAGGCATAATTCAGTATGGCTCTGACAGGATTGTCCGCCCGACCCATGATTTTTTCCATACCGTAGACGGCACCAACAAAATGGCTCTTGTTTATGCCCTCCTGGCCGCCTGTGCCGACGAAGATATTCTTGTTGTAGTTGGCAAGGCCGATGACCTCGTGGGGTACCACCTGTCCTACAGAGAGGATCAGGTCGTGTCCTCCGTCGGTGAGCATGCTGTTTACCTGGGCGGGCCAGTCAAAGTCGATCCTGCCCCCGGTCTGTTCTTTTACGAACTGTGCAGGTACCGTTCCCAGGGTTGAGAGGTCTTTTCTCCAGCGGTGTTCCCGGAATAAGTCCCGGGGAACCCCGGAAAACATCTTGTCGGTCTCTTCCTTGCTCATGGGAGCATGGGTTCCGATTGCCGGCATTATGTCCGTTAAAGTATCACCGAAATAATCGTAAAGATACCGCGTAATCTTCCCGGCCTGAGAGTGGGCCCGGCTCATATCTGGAGGCAGGGCAAGTACCTTTTCTGGTGCGTCAAGCTTCTTTAGTACAGTCTCGATGATGCCTTTTAGTTCCGTATCATCAATGACCGTGTTCTCTCCGCCTGCGGCGTAATAGAGCATTCTCTTACTCTCCTTTTGGTCTTACTGCCAGTCGGGCTTCTCGGGAAGATACTGGTCAAACTCTTTTAAGAGCTCTTCCTGGTAGCGGCCGGCGAAAGTCCCGGCAAAAAAGCGATCCAGTCCTTCGCTATAGAGACGTTCCCAGCTGGCCTCTTCGTGGCCGGGGTTAATGGGGAAAAACAGGGCATCGTTTGATTTTGCAGCCTTGTAGTCCCCGGGAGCGTCACCGATCATCAGGATCTTTTCCGCGGGATACTTGCCGCCGGCGGCGAATTTAATATGCTCGGTTTTGGTTCCCCGCTCCTGACCGGCGATCATGCGGACGTATTTATTAATACCGTGTTCGCCCCATTCCCGCTCCAGGGCTTCGGTGGGGGTCTGGCTGACCACAAGGGCGTCGGCTTTTTCCGTCATTTTCTTAAGGCTCTCTTCTACCAGGGGATAGGGTGGTACATTCTTTACGAACCAGGCAATGGTTTCGTTGACCCCCAGGGACCAGTCCCTGATCATCTTCATCTCGTCGGAGGGCTTGCGTTCAACCTCTGCCAGGAATGCCGGATTCCCGAGTTTTGTCTCCCGCTTGCACCAGTCTGCCAGATCCTTGAGAACCGGAACATCGGCATGGCGGTCTTTGACCTCTTTACGGGCGGCAAGAAGCTCGGTTGCGTACTGTATGGCCATAAAGCGGTTGCACCCCCTGTTTTTTGAGTAGAGGTTTACAAACTCCCATACCTCGCGGGCATACTTGGAAACCGACTGCAGTCCGAAGTGGTAAATAAACTGGGGGCAAAAACACTCTTTGTGTTTGATCTCCATGGAGTCGAAGGCACAACCGTCGGAATCTATACCGACGAAGAACTCCTTTTGCGGTTTGAAATCCTTTAATTCCTGTACTGGGTCGCTCATCATTCCTCCTTGACGGTACAAGACCGGCGGGATACAGTAGTTTTGTACGCTTACGTTTATCAGTCTGTAATGAAACTTGTACTATGTCAACGGGTATCAGTCAAGTTTTGTAAACCCTTACATTTTCTCATTGACACCCGAGCTATTGCGTACTACTGTAGAAACCGAAAGGAAACGAAATGCCAGCCAACAGACGGCACGATGAAATACTTACTATCCTCTCCCGATTGCGCTCCGTCAGCGTGGGCGATCTTACCACGAGGCTGAAGGTTTCCGAGGTTACCATTCGCAAGGATCTTACGACCCTGGAGGAGATGGGCTTTCTGATCCGTACCCACGGGGGAGCGGAACTGGCAGAGGACCGCAAATTCCGCCGCACTTTGAAAATGCGCCGAAATGAGAATCGGGACAAGAAACATGCTATCGCAACCCGGGCAGCGGAACTCGTACGGGAAGGGGACACCATCTACATAGATTCAGGCTCTACCTGCATGCTCTTTGCAGAGGCGGTTGCGGATATTGCCCTCCGGGTTGTAACCAACTCCATGGACGTTATGAACCGCCTGGCGGACAGGCCGGGAATAAGCCTGATCGCCGTAGGTGGGGCTTATCACAAGGAGGCCGGCAGTTTTCTCGGGCCCACAGCCATAGAGAACCTGCGGGACTTCCAGATCGGAACATGCTTTATGGGGGCCACCGGGTTTTCCGCTGCGGGAGTTTTTTCGTCCCAGAATATTCTGGAAGCCCAGCTCAAACAGCGGGCTCTGGAGGTTTCCGAACGGCGGGTAATTCTGGCGGACTCATCGAAATTCGAGTACTCCGCTTTTTCGGTCTTTGCCCGGGCCGACGGAGTGGATGTTTTAATTACCGACAAGGATTTTTCCGGAGAGGGCCAGATGCTGGCAGCTGGAATCGATGTTCTGTTTGCTGACTATCCTGCGGAAAACAGAGCTTAAGCCTGGATACCGACCCCGGTTTTGAAGACCGGGGGATAAAATTTACTTTTAAGGAACGGATTATGAGTTATTTAGATGAGATGTTCAGTTTAAAAGAGAAAACCGCCGTAATTACCGGCGGGGGCGGTAATATCGCCTATGCCATGGGTGAATCCCTGCTGCGGGCGGGGGCTAACGTGTCGCTTTGGGGGCACCGTTATCCCTCCATTGACGAGAACCTGGAAAAGCTCGCCAGGGCTACGGGTTTGAAGGACCAGCTGCAGCGGGTCAAGGCCGACGCGGGCGACGAGGCAGCCGTGGCGGGAGCCTGCGAAGAAACGGAAAAGCAGTTCGGTTCCGTGGATATTCTGATTAACGCCGCAGGAGGAAACCGGGGGAAATCCGGCTGGGTCGATGTTGACATGAAGACCTTTGAAGAGGTCCTTCACCTCAATCTGGTAGCCGGCCTGATGGTCCCCACCAAGGTTTTCGTAAAAAAATGGAAGGAAAAGAAGATCAAGGGGAGCATCGTAAACCTGACTTCCATGACCAGTTACATTCCTCTTTCCGGGACTCACGCCTACGGCGCCGCGAAGATGGCGGTTCTGAACCTTACCATGGCCGGTGCCCGGGAGTTCGCCCCCGACGGAATCCGGGTCAACGCCATTGCTCCGGGTTTCTTTGTGGGCAAGCAGAACAAGGCCCTCCTGATGGACGAAACCACCGGCAACCTGACCGCCAGAGGGCAGGCCATCATCGACCATACCCCCTTCGGCCGTTTCGGCGAGGTCCAGGAGCTTGCCGGGGCACTGCTCTTTCTTTGCAGCGAAAAGGCTTCCGGTTTTGTAACCGGTGTCTCAATTCCGGTAGATGGCGGTTACCTGGTTCACAATATCTAAAGCAGTAAAAAAGGAGTTTTATATGGCCAAACAGTTTCTCGATGACGATTTCATGCTGCAGAACGATGCGGCCCGTACCTTATACCATGAGTATGCAGCGGATATGCCCATATTCGACTATCACTGTCATTTGCCGCCGGAACAGGTTGCACAGAACAAGCAATTCAAGAACATGACTGAAATCTGGCTCTACGGTGATCATTATAAATGGCGTGCCATGCGGGCCAACGGCGTGGATGAACGTTACTGCACCGGAGATGCCCCGGACTGGGAGAAGTTCGTCGCCTGGGCGGAGACGGTACCTAAAACCATCGGGAATCCCCTGTACCACTGGACCCACATGGAGTTGAAGGATCCCTTTGGTATCAGCGGCAAGCTGCTGAATCCCCGGACCGCCGGAAGCATCTACGAGGATATCAATAAAAAGCTCGCCTCCGGCGATGAGTTCCGGGCCCGGGGTATCATGGAGCATTTCAAGGTAAAAGCGGTCTGCACTACCGATGATCCTGCAGACAGTCTTGAGCACCATGCCTCGGTGGCAGCAGACACCAGCTTCACGGCAAAGATGTACCCCGCCTTCCGGCCGGACAAGTCCATGGCGGTGGATACCGGCGAGGCCTGGATCGAGTATCTTTCCAGGCTGGGGGCAGCTGCTTCCATGAGCATCGACTCCTTCGGGGATCTGGTCTCCGCCCTGGACAAACGGCACGAGTTCTTCCACTCCATGGGGGGGCGCCTCTCCGACCATGCCCTGACCCTGCCGGTCTACGCTCCCGCCTCCGACGCGGAGCTGGAGGCCATCTTCAAAAAGGCGAAGACCGGCGGAGATGTAAGCCCCGAAGAGGCAGACAAATTCCGTACCGCCCTGATGCTCCACTTCGGCCGCATGAACGCCCAGCGGGGCTGGGTAATGCAGCTTCATCTGAATTGCCTGCGGAACAACAATACCCGGCTCTTCAGAAAGCTGGGTACCGATGTGGGGCTGGATGGTATGGCTGATGGGCAGATAGCTGCTCCTCTCTGTCGCTTTCTTGATGCCCTGGATATTGAAGAGAAGCTGCCGAAAACCATACTCTACACCTTGAATCCCCGGGACAACGAACTGCTGGCCTCCATTGGCGGGAGTTTTCAGGACGGAAGCACTCCCGGAAAAATCCAGCTGGGAACCGCCTGGTGGTTCAACGATCAGAAGGACGGTATGCTGCAGCAGATGACTACCTTGTCGAACATGGGCCTTTTGAGCCGCTTCGTGGGTATGATCACCGACTCAAGGAGTTTTCTCTCTTATCCCCGGCACGACTATTTCCGGCGAATACTGTGCAACATGGTCGGTACCTGGGTAGAGGAGGGCGAAGCTCCCCGGGATATGGACCTTCTGGGCGGCATGATAGCGGATATCTGTTTTAATAATGCCCGGGATTACTTCGGCATGGATATCGATTGAGGACAAAAGATTTTATAGGAGAAGAAAGATGAAACTGGAAAAATACTCATTTGGCTGCGGTGATCGCTTTTTTCATCAGGGAAAACCCCAGCTCGAAGCAATAATCGCCGCCAAGGATTTGGGGATCGATATTGTACCTGTCTGGAACAAAAGTTACCGCGAGCACAGCATCGTGGGAACCGATCCCATGTCTGCCCGCAAAGAGGCCGACGAGGCGGTTAAATCCCTTAACTGGAAGAACTCCTACTATGTAGATGCCGACCATATCGGTCTGGGAAACGTGGACCTCTTTATTGAAGCATCCGATTTTTATACCCTGGATGTGGCTGATTTTACCGGCAAAGCCGCCGACAAAGACTCCATTGAAGCCTTCGTAAAGAAGTACTCCTCCTACATCGGCAGCATCGAGGTTCCCGGTATCGCCAAAAAGCTTGAGATCACCGAAGCAAAGCTTAAGAGCATCGCCGGGAAGTACCTGCTGGCCGTCCAGGAAGCGGGTAAAATCTACCGTCACGTAGTCGAGAAGAAGGGAGAAGGCAACTTTGTTCCGGAGGTCTCCATGGACGAGACCGATCTGCCCCAAACCCCGGATGAGCTGCTGTTTATCCTCGCGGCAATTGCCGACGAAGGCATTCCCGCCCAGACCATTGCCCCCAAGTTTACTGGCCGCTTTAACAAGGGTGTCGACTATGTGGGCAATGTGGAGCAGTTCAACAAGGAGTTCGATGAGGACGTCTGCGTAATAGCTTTTGCGGTTAAGGAGTTCGGTCTGCCGGACAACCTGAAGCTCTCCATCCACTCCGGGAGTGACAAGTTCTCCATTTATCCGGGAATGCGGGCTGCCATGCGCAAGCACGACGCGGGACTGCACCTGAAGACCGCCGGAACCACCTGGCTGGAAGAGATTATCGGCCTGGCTGAGGCAGGCGGCGAAGGCCTTGAAATCGCAAAAGAGGTTTACCGCACGGGCTTAAAGAAATTCGATGAGCTCTGCGCTCCCTATGCAGCGGTCATTGACATCGACAAAACCAGACTGCCCAGTCCCGACGAGGTCGATGGCTGGTCCGGCCCCTTTTTCGCCAAAGTTCTGCGGCATGATCAGTCTGAAAAGCTCTATAATCTGCATGTGCGGCAGCTGCTGCATGTCGGGTATAAGGTCGCTTCCCAGATGGGGAGCCGCTGGACCGATGCCCTTGAACGCTACGAGGACGTTGTGGCCGACCAGGTCCGTGAAAACCTGCTGGAACGGCACATTAAACGGGTATTCTAAACAGGGAACAAGTATTTCTACTAAAACAAAAACAGGCTGCCTGAGATCCTTCTCAGACAGCCTGTTCTTTTTGCAGCTTTCATTAGCCCAGCAGGGCATCAACCTTTTCCAGCTCCTGAATAATCGGGATCTTCTGCGGACATTTCGGTTCACACTCTCCGCAGGCCACACATTGATCGGCCCCGCTGCCTGCGAGGAACTTGCCGTACTGACCGCGTTGTTCATCGGCGTTATTGAACATGTACGCGTCGTTGTAAAACTTGAAAGAGCGTGGTATATCAACTCCGTTAGGACAGGGCATGCAGTACTGACACGAGGTACAGGGTATCTGGATACGGCCTTTGTAGTAATTCCGTACCCGGTTAACCGTATCCATTTCATCCTGACTGAGGGATCCCGGGCGTCCCTGCGGGGCGCTCTCCAGGTTCTGTTCCACATGCTCCGGCAGGCTCATTCCGCTCAGGACCACTGTAATCCGGGGATCATTCCAGACCCAGCGAAGGGCCCATTCCGCAGGGCTGCGCCGTGTGCTGTTAGAGTTCCAGAGGGCGGAAACCTCCTCCGGGACGTTGCTGGTAAAGTATCCCCCCCGCAGTGGTTCCATAACGACAATTCCCACTCCTCTGTCGTAGGCATAGGCGAGCCCCTCTGTTCCGGCCTGGAAATCCTCATCCAGAAGGTTGTACTGGATCTGACAGAACTCCCATTTGTAGGCGTCAATTATCTCCTTGAACAGAGGCAGTTCATCATGAAAGGAGAAACCAATATGCTTAATTCTGCCGTCGGCCAGAGCCCGTTCCATGAAGTCGAACAGACCCAGGCTTGTAAGGTTTTGCCAGCGCTGGCTGTTGAGTGCGTGGATCAGGTAGTAATCAATATGTTTGGTGTTCAGCTTGTGCAGCTGCTCGTTCAGGAGCCGGTCCATGTCCTCATGTTTGCTGACTTCCCAGCTGGGAAGCTTGGTTGCAAGGTAGACCTTTTCCCGGTATCCCTCCGCCAGGGCTCCGGCCAGAAAATTTTCGCTCTCTCCGCCGTGATAGGGCCAGGCGGTATCGATATAGTTGACTCCCTGATCTATCGCATTGCGGATCATCTTAGTTGCCAGAGGAATGTCGATATCCTTGGGGTTATCGCTGTTCTGGGGTAGACGCATGCAGCCGAAACCGAGAATGGACAGTTTTTCTTTTCCTCCGGGGAAGGAACGGTAGAGCATTTCTTTGTTCATAATAACCTCATGTACTGAATTATCTTATAGACCTTAGGATAGCAGATATGAGAACATCCTGCAAACAAGGCATGGATGCTTTTCCATAATCTGTTTTTTTATATAGACTGAACAAAAATCTTGAAAGTGAGGAAAACAATGAAGCAGATCGGTCTGATTGGAGGAATGAGCTGGGAATCTACCAAGGAGTATTACCGTATACTCAATCAGCTGGCGGCGAAAGAGCTCGGCGGATTGCATTCCGCAGAATGTATTATCGCTTCCGTGGATTTTGGTCCAATAGCGGAGTGGATGCACCGGGATGAATGGGAACCCATCCGGAAAGAGTTAATCAGTAAAGCCCGGTCCCTTGAACGGGCAGGGGCAGAACTTGTTCTGATAGCCACCAACACCATGCACCTCCTGGCCGATGATGTCGCCGCCGGCATCTCGGTTCCTCTACTGCATATTGCCGATGCCGCCGGTGAAGCATGCGTCAATAAGGGCCTGAAGAGAGTCGCCCTTATGGGGACAAAGTTTACAATGGAGATGGGTTTCTATACCGAAAAGCTGAAAAATACTTACGGCCTCAAGGTTGTGATCCCGGAGAACGAGGACCGGAAAAAGATCGACGGTATTATTTTTAACGAACTCTGCGCCGGGATTTTTACCGAATCCTCCCGGGAGTATCTGATTAGAACGGCAGGCAGGCTGATTGAGCAGGGAGCAGAGGGGGTGATCCTTGGCTGTACGGAATTGCCGCTGATGGTAAAGGCCTCCGATCTGCCGGTGCCGGTACTGGATACAATGGAGCTGCATGCAGAAAAGGCATTTTATACTGCTTTAAATGACTGATTACATATAAATGAAAAAAACCCGGCGTCGAGCCGGGTTTTGATACCGATTCGCCCTCATTCACGAAAGGGCAAATGCTTTTATCCCGCGATGATAGCGTCTACCGGGCAGACCTCGACGCAGGCGCCGCAGTCGGTGCAGAGATCGGGATCGATCCAGCGGGCATCGTTCTTTTCGCTTATGGCCTCAACCGGACACTCGGATTCGCAAGCGCCGCAGTTGGTGCACTCGTCAGTAATTTTGTGAGCCATGAGTCACCTCCAGAGATTTGGTATGACCAATACTATAGCCGGAAAGTCAGAATTTTTCAAGTCATTTTCAGCGTATCGTCACGAGTTTCCTGTGTCGACAGGGAAGTCAATCCTCTACGTATTCCAGACTCTCCGGATTGCGCACCCGCCGGTAAAAACAGCTGTGCCTGCCCGTATGACAGGCGGCACCGGTCTGCTCTACCAGGAGCAGAACACAGTCCTGATCACAGTCCACCCGGATTTCCCGGACCTGCTGCAGGTGTCCGGAGGTCTCCCCCTTTTTCCAGAGACTCTTCCGGCTGCGGCTGTAGTAATGGGCGTAGCCGGTGGCCAGGGTAGCTTCAAAAGCCTCCTTGTTCATGAAGGCGCACATGAGTACCTCTTTTGAACCTGCATCCTGGGCGATCGCACTGACCAGACCGTTCCCCTTGCTGAAATCCAGGTCTATTGCTGTGGATGTTTCCCGCTGCGGCATGACTACAGTACTCCCAGGTTCCGGCCCAGAAAGCGGGCCTCTTCCTGCAGCTCTTCAAAGCCTTTGGGTATCCAGCGTTTTCCCTCCTGGCGCAATCCGTACTCCTCCAGAAAGAGTTTCTCAAGTCCTCGGTTCAGTTTTCTACCCACGGTCTGGAGGTCTTTGGCAGGATCCGGGTCGTTGGGAAACTGGGGATGCTCCAGGTTAAGTCCGTTAGCAAGAAAGTTTTCCAGCAGCAGCTTGGCGGCGATAAACCGCTCATACTTGTCCACACCAAAGATAAAGAAATTCTCCAGCATGCCGATGACTTCCCAGGTTACCTGCTCGGCCTGGGAGTAACGGCCGGCATCCTTGTCCTGGTCAGAGAAGCGGGTCGGCAGGTTACGGATAATTCCGGGTAATTCCCGGGTTAAGTAGTCCAGGTTAAAAAGACCGGTGGCACAGTTAAAAAGGATTGGTTTTCCGGCATCCTCTGCCCGGGCCACCTGGTCCTTGCTTATTGCCGGGCCAATATCTCCGCAGTTCATGCGCCCCCGGGTGTCCCGGATTAAAAGGCCTCCTTTAATATCTACCGGTGTTTTAAAGGAGAATTCGAAGCCTGCCTCCTTGCCGCTCAGCGCCATCAATCCCACCCCGGCGGGATAGGGAAGGTTCGCCAGGTTGTCCACGTTGCCCAGGTAGGCAAAGAGCCGTCCTTCTCCGTGAAGTTCCCGATAGATATCCTGAAGCACAGCGAAGTTCTGGCCGTGCCCGCCGGGAAGGGGCAGGGGGCTCCTGCCGTCCTTGCCGAGAAAGATTTTTTTCGGACGTCCCTGATCGGAATGAGTGTAGGCTCCGATCAGGGGCTGGGCGCCGGAGCGGCACCGGGTCATGTCCGTGCCGAGCTTTTCAATGAGATCCTTGAGAAAGGGGCTGTTCCGGTACTCCCGGTAGGCTGCGGCCACTTCGTCATCGTTATTGACGCTGGTCATCTGGAACATGATGGGGCCCTGGGAGCTGTTGTCTCCGGAGAGCTCCCGATAGATCAGTTCCCGGATCAGGAGTCCCCGCATCTTGAGTTCCATGTAACTTGGCCCGGCGCTGCCGTCGGGATGAATACAGGCGGGGGTTATTCCCTTTGCCCGGCCTCTGGCAAGCTCGGAGATCTCTTCAAAGGGTTCCCGGCAGAGCTCCATCAGCTTTTCATTGAAGGCGCTGTTCTTTTTTTCATCCACGTAACTGGTTGCCGACCCTCCGTTTAAGACCCCGTAGGCTGTCTTCGGATACAGCAGGTACCCCAGGGCAGTCAGGCCCCGGCGGGAGAAAACAGCCGTATCTCCCTCTGTTTGAGCAAATCGATCCAACGGCTTATTGATGCCAAGAGCCCGTAGTCTGGTTTCTGCCTCGTCTATGGCCATCTCCCAGCGGGCATCCTGCATATCGATAACATTTTTTCCGTCGATTCCCGGGATCTCTTTCATCTCGACCTTCGGCTGGTCGTCAAAGTCCCCGGCATTAAAGCGATCAAGGATTTCGAAGGTCAGTGTCGTGTCAATTCCGGCATCTCTTAAGAGTTGTGTAACGGCGGCTTTATCCATTCCTTGCTCCTTGCTACAGGTCCTGTCCTATTGTAAACCGGAGAGACAAGAACTGTCATCCGGAATCAGCCCGAATCAAGTCCTGATCAACAGAGACCGGAGAAGATTTTCTCTATAATAGAGAGGGCTATACTCCCTTTCAGGGGCAGCTGGGGGTGATCATCAGGGCCGAACCAGCCGGCATCGCTGATCTCGATTCCGTCAGGACTGATTTCTCCCGAGCTCCATTCGGCAGTAAAGCCCAGCATTAAAGAGTCGGGAAAGGGCCATGGCTGGGATGAGACGTAGGAGATATTTGTAACTTCGATACCCACCTCTTCGGATATCTCCCGTGCCACCGCCTCTTCCAGGCTTTCTCCGGGTTCAACAAAGCCGGCTATCAGGCTGTACACCGGGGCTGCAAAATTCTTGTTATGGGCAAGAAGGATCCTGTCGTCCTTTTTGACCGCGGTTATCACCGCCGGGGATATCCGTGGAAAGGTTACAAGGCCGCAGTCCGGACAGACCCGGGCCTTTTCCCGGTGATGAAAGGTGTTTTCCCTGCCGCAGCGTCCGCAGAAGCGGGAGTTCGCCACCCACTGTACCAGATGGTATCCCAGCATGGCGGCTCGCAGAAGATCCGGATTCAGGTGTCCCAGGACCGGCCGAAAGGGTATTGAGAGCAGGCTGTCCGGAGGAGTCTCTCGATCCATGATGAACAGGGGCCGTTCGCGGTAGATTCCCAGGCGTATCATTCCTTCAGCAAGATAGCCTGGAGGCAGATCGTCCAGGGGAACCAGGGGCGTCCCGCCGGCCAGGGCGGCTTCGGAATCGTCTTTGGCGCTGTAACAGAAGTTTCGCTTGCTGACAATCATTGTCCAGCCCTCCGCCGGAATATCTTCGGCGTCGGTCCATCTCCAGTCGGGAATAAACATGGAAAACTCCTTAATCAGTCTAAAAGCAGCGTCGCGGCATGGGCGGCACCCAGCAGGGAGACACTGTATTCCTTGATAAGGAAAACCGGAACCCGCTGCTGCAGGGTCCGCATTTTCAGGTTGTAGTTGCTCTCAAAGTAGCGCATGAAACGTTGTTCATGCAGCAGAAAGTCAATATTCTTCTGGGCGATACCACCGGCCAGAAAGAGCCCAGCTTCCGGAAGAAAATTGAGGGCAGTGTTGCCGGCAAACTTGCCGTATATCCGGGTAAAGAGTTCCATCACACGGCTGCATACCGGATTTGTGCAGCCGTGCAGCGATATAAGGGCGGGGCGTTCGGTTTCCGGCAGGGAATCAATCTCCTGCAGAATATCGTCTCCCGGGCCCGCCATGGTATCCCGTACGTACGCGTAGATGTTGGCGATGCCCCGGCCGGAAAGGACGCACTCGGTTCCCGGCCAGCTGTCGTAGCGGGTCTTGAGAAAGTTCCCCAGCCTCTGGGTTTCCCTGTCGAAGGCCGGAAAATCGGTATGTCCCCCTTCGGAGGGGAAGGCGACATAGCGGCCTTCTACCCTGCTGAGGACCCCGACTCCCAGGCCTGTGCCGGCGCCGATTATGGCATAGATGCCCCCCCGGGGCTCGGGCACGGAACCATCGGGATGGGGAAGAGGAAGTATCTCCTTGGGGTTATTTACATCAAGCAGGGGCAGGGAGTAACTGAGGGCCATGAAATCGTTGATGATCACTGTAGGAATACCCATGTCCTGCTGCAGTTTGTCCCCGTCGATCACCCAGGAAAGGTTTGTCGGCTGGCAGCGGTTCTGCTCTACAATACCGGCGGCGCTTATGCAGCAGTACCGCGGCGGTGCAGGAAGATCAAACTCAGCCAGTACCTCTTTTACAACCTGAACAAAGTCGGTAACGCTTTTTGAATCCCGGCTGGATTTAGCTGTAATGGAGAAAGCGCCTCCGTGTTTAATCACCGCAGCCAGATTGGTATTTGTCCCGCCGATATCCCCTGCCAGAATGATTGTATCGCCGGAATGCAGTTTCACGCTCATTGCAAAAGAGCTCCTTTTATCGTGGTAAAAAATGGACACGTGCGGGTGCTGGAATGCCCGGGCTTCTCCTCTTATAATACGGCCATGAAGAATTTGCAAGCTAAGGCACGTACCCTGGCCTTTATCGATTTTGATGGTGTTTTCTGTGATTCCCTGACTGAATGTTTCGTAAGTTCCTGGATTGCATACCATAGATTTTTCAGGGAGGATAATCCCGGAACGGTCTCCCTGGCCGACCGCATGCTCTATGACGTCTACCGGCCTTTTATTCGCCGGGGAGGGGACTATGTAATTCTGCAGCATTGTATAAGCGAAGGCATAAGCCTTGAAAAACAGGAGGATTTCGACTGTCTGGAAGCCGAGCTGGGGGAGACCGCGGATATGTTCCATGATCTCTTTTATCAGGCCCGGCGGGAGCTTCTGGCGGCGGACAAGGACTTCTGGATCTCTATTAATCACGTATTCCCCGGCCTTACAGAAGCCGCCAAGAGCTGGGCGGATTCCACGAACTGTTATGTACTCTCCACAAAAGAGGCTCCGTTTATCCGGCAGATACTCTTTAACAAGGATATCGACTGGCCTCTGGAGCGCATAATCTGTTCCGGGAAACGGCGCAAGATCGATATAATCAAGGAGGTCCTGGCGGAGACCGGAGCTGACGGCGGTCTGCTTTTTGAGGACCAGGTTGACCATCTGTACCGGATCGATGATTCCCGGGTACGGGGTTTTCTTGCCTCCTGGGGCTATGTAAAACCCGATTGGCTGCATCAGAAGGATTTTCCGGTGATCGATCAGGCGGAGATGGTGCGACTGGTAAATGAAGTTATGTAATCTTATCTTAGACAATATGAAGTGACCCCCAGTTTGCAAATCGTGGATTCACCGGGCATACTGGGAATAACAAAATCAACGTATGCGGCTACCGCATGCAAATGGAGGTCACTAGATGAATACTGTAACGCACATTGGAATCGATGTCCACAAAGATACTTACTCGCTGTGTTCATTCAACTTTTCAGCCCAGAAGAGTTTCGGGCAAACCAGAATCGCCAGCAAGAGCTCTCTGGTGATCAAATATGTACGAAAACTACAAAAGGAACATCCTGAGTGTACAGTACTCTGCGGTTATGAAGCAGGTCCAACCGGATACGGACTCTACCGGGATTTGGCGAAAGCAGATATCCCCTGTGTGATTATGGCCCCGACTACGTTGCCGAAAGCACCAGGCAATCACATAAAAACAGACAGGATAGATGCTGAAGAACTGGCCAGACACCTGGCGTGGGGGACCTACAGTGCCGTGCATATACCGACGCCACAAGATGAAGCGGTAAAAAATTATACACGGCTGAGAAATACCCGGAAAAAGGCTCTAGGACGAGCAAAACAGAACCTGTTGTCCTTTCTACTGCGTCATGGACGATGTTTCACCGAGGGAAAAAATTCTTGGACAATTGCCCACTATACATGGCTGAAGGGGCAACTGTTTCATGATGAGGTCGACCAGGAAACGTTTACTGAATATCTGCAGGAAGTACACGACCAACAGGAAAAGGTAGACCGCTATAATCAGCGGATCGAAGAGTTGGCCGCCTTGGATGCCTACCGAGACCGGGTATCGAGACTTCGCTGTTTCAGGGGAATAGAGACGCATACGGCATTATCGTTTATTTCAGAGATTGGGGACTTCTCCCGGTTTGCAAACCCACAGCAGTTCTCCTCGTTTCTGGGCCTGGTTCCCAAGGAGAACTCCAGTGGTCAGAGAGAACGGCGAGGGAGTATCACAAAGGCCGGGAATGAACGTTTACGGCTCCTGCTTATCGAAGGAGCCAAATCAACCCTGCGAAGCAATATCTATGGAAAGAAATCAAAGCGTCTCCTGGCGAGACAGAAAGGAAATGATCCGGATGTCATTGCGTATGCTGACAGGGCTAACAGGAGATTGCACAGAGTGTACAATAATCTTGTTGCTCGCGGTGTGCATCACAACAAGGCGACCGTCGCTGTTGCCAGAGAGTTATCCTGCTTCATCTGGGGGATGATGAACAATAGAATCAACTAACCAATACTGTTTCGATAAGAGGGGTTTTAGATGAGAGGGATTGATAGACAGGATAATCGGGCAACGATCCAGCTATCTTCGAGGACACTATGTTGACACCCAAGAGGTGATTCACGTTTTTAGACAGAAAGGGCTTTAGGCGGACCATTGGCCTGCATTAACCAATATGCGTATATCAGAATGGTCAAATGCCGAAAACTGATTTCCTGTCTATCAATCCTTTTCTTCGTTCAATATTTTGGGAGTTTTATCGTGTAGAGAAAGAAAAAACCTTGACAAAGGTCACATCATATCAGTGTCCCAAACCGTGGGGATATAAGGAGCCTAATCCCTTAAATGCAGGGTATATATTCACCACGGTCTTAATTATTCCTGGATTTTTCCAGTCTGCCCGCAATCCACGGCGCACCAATAGTCTCTATCCCCATGCTTTGGGACATTACAGCATTTCACATTCTGTATTTTGGTGATCCCCCCTTGCATCGAAAAGCATTTAGTAATATAATCAAAAGCAATACGAAAACAAAGAACAAGAATATGTGCGATAAAAGGGAACTAAAACGAAGATGGATTCAGGTTTAAGCGACCGGGAACGGCAAATTCTCAATCTGTTGTCAGACGATGCCTCAATCTCTGTAGTCGCAATCAGCGATGCCCTGGCAGTCTCCAGGGTCACCGTCAGGAGCGATTTGTCCTCCCTGGAAGAGAAAGGCTTTCTGGTCCGGACCCACGGCGGCGCCATGCCTGCTTTTCATTCCAGTATCCTGGAGCGGAACCGCACCTGTCCCGATGAAAAGGCCCGCATTGCCAAAGCCGCGGCAAAATACGTGCAGGACGGCGATACCGTAATGATAGAAGCGGGAACCACCACGGCCCTCATCGTTAAATATCTCCTGGGAAAACGGGACATCCACATCGTGACAAACTCCATGCTTCTGGTTCCCTATGCCCGCATGAATCCCCAGCTGCACCTGACTGTAGTGGGGGGGGAGTTCCGGCCGGCGACAGAATCCCTGGTTGGCCCCATCGCTTTGCGGGAACTCGAGGAGTTTCATGTCCGAAAGGCCTTTCTCGGGACCGATGGCTTCAGTCTGGAAAATGGATCGAGCACTCATCTTGTAGAAGGTGCGGAGGTTAATAAGCAGATGGCCCGGCAGGCGGATGAGCGTTTTCTGGTGGCGGATTCGTCAAAGTACGGCCGGGCCGGCTTCGTCCGCATGCAGCCTCTGGAGAGGTATACAAAGATAATTACAGACAGCGGCATGAGTGACCAGGTTGTTGAAGAGCTCGTGTCTGCAGGTCTCAAGATTGAACGGGTTTAGAATTTATTCTTCCTCAGTTACGAGGACTGTAGCAATGTTTGATACAAGGAGTGCGTAATGGCAACGGAAATTGTAATGCCCCGCCAGGGAAACAGCGTGGAATCCTGTGTGATTCTCGAATGGCGCAAAAATGAGGGCGATCAGGTAAAAAGCGGTGAAATAGTATGCGAAGTGGAGACCGATAAAGCGACCTTCGAGATCGAATCACCTGCCGAGGGAGTTCTGCTGAAGCATTTTTTCGCGGAGGGAGACGATGTGCCGGTACTCACTGTCATAGCGGCAGTAGGCGAGGCCGGTGAGGACGTCTCGTCCATGGCTCCCGGTGGAGCAGCCCCAGAGCAAGAGAAGCCCGAGGTTCCGGCAGCTCCTCAAAAGGAGGCCGGAAAAGAGACTCCTGCTCCCCAGGCTGCGGCAGCCCGGACCAAACCCGTCGGCGGGACAGCGGGCGTTTCACCCCGGGCCAGAAAGACCGCCGCGGAAAAAGGTGTGAATCTTGAAGAGCTTAGCGGTTCCGGCCCCGGCGGACGCATAATTGAGCGCGACGTTCTGGCAGCGGAACCTTCTGTTTCCGTCAGCCCTGCTGCCCGGGAAGCCATGGCCGGCGGCATGCGTGCCCCGGCACGGGGTACCGGCATTGGCGGCAGGATTCTTTCCTCTGATGTGGCTGCTTCTGCAGCACCGAAGGCTGCGGCCTCAGGAGAAATCCGGGAGATCCCCGTCAAGGGAGTGCGCAAGCTGATTGGCGAACGGATGCACGCCTCGCTGCAGAGTACAGCACAGCTGACCATGAACTCCTCGGCAGATGCCAGGGAGCTTCAGGCATACCGTGCCCAGTGCAAGGCTGCCCCGGACGAGATGGGTGTGGCCGGTGTTACCCTGAACGATATGGTTCTCTTTGTAGTCAGCCGGGTACTGTCCCGCTATCCCTACATGAATGCCCAGATGCAGGACGACAAGATTTTCGAATACGGCAGCGTCAATCTGGGCTTTGCCGTGGATACCGAACGGGGCCTTATGGTTCCGGTAATCCGCAATGCCGAACGTCTCTCTCTGAAGGCTATCTCCGCCGAGGCCAAACGCCTTGGAAAAGCCTGCCTTGAGGGGAACATCAATCCCGACGAACTCGCCGGCGGTACCTTTACCATTACAAACCTCGGTGCTTTGGGGGTCGAATCCTTTACTCCTGTACTGAATGCTCCCCAGGTGGGAATCCTGGGTGTAAACGGCATCGAGCTCAAACCCGTACAGGGAGCGGAAGGGGTCGACTTTGTTCCGCACATCGGGCTCTCCCTGACCATAGATCACCGGGCCGTGGATGGAGCCCCGGGGGCCCGCTTCCTGCAGGCAGTGGCAAATGAGCTGGCAAGCTTCAGGCTTGCCCTGGCGGACTAAAAGGAGAGAAGCAATGAGCAGCGAGTACGATCTGATTGTCATAGGTGCCGGGCCCGGGGGCTATATCGCCGCCGAGCGGGCCGGCGAGGCAGGACAGAAGGTCCTTTTAGTAGAAAAAGAGGAGATGGGCGGGGAGTGCACCAACTGGGGCTGCATTCCCACCAAAAGTCTTCTGGCCGGGGCCAAGCAGTTTGTCCATGCAAAAGAATCCGAACGCTTCGGAGTTACTGTCTCCGGGGCAAAATATGACCTTAAAACGGCAATGGCCTGGAAGCAGGAGACCATTGAGACCCTGCGGGCGGGAATTGCCTTTCTTATGAAAAAGAACAAGGTAGAGGTTCTAAAGGGCTCCGCGGTACTCAATCCCAACCGCAGCGTCAATGTAAACGGCGGGGTCTACAGGGCCAAAAATATCATTATCGCCACCGGTTCCTCCGCGGCGGTACCCCCGATTCCCGGAGCTGACGGTAAAAATGTAGTAACCAACCGGGGAATCCTCTCCATTGAGGCTCTTCCGAAAAAGCTGGCGGTAATCGGCGGAGGAGTAATCGGTGTTGAGTTTGCCTCCTATTTTTCCGCCGTCGGGGTCCAGGTAACGGTTGTGGAGATGATGGACGAGATCCTTCCCTTGATGGACGGGGAGTTTGCCAAAGCCATGCGCAAGGCTGTAAAAGGGATCGAGTTTGTGACATCTGCCAAGGTTACCAAGATCACTGGTAAAGGGGTGGAGTACGAAAAGGGCGGTAAAACCGAAACGGCCGAAGCGGACCTGATTCTTATGAGCGTCGGACGCCGTCCCAATCTGGAGGGATTCACCGAAGCGGGGCTGGATATCAGCCGGAGCGGAATCAAGGTGGACGAAAAGATGCGGACCAACCTGCCCGGAGTCTTTGCCGTCGGCGATGTAACCGGTACCTCTCTCCTGGCACACTCAGCAAGCCGTATGGGAGAGGTAGCGGTCAATACCATCCTGGGTAAGGAAGACCGCATGCGCTACCATGCCATTCCCTGGGCGGTCTACACCCTGCCGGAAGCCGCCGGCTGCGGGCTCACGGAAAAAGAGGCCGCTGAAAAGGGTATTCCTGTAAAGACTGCCACCGTGCAGATGCGGGCCAACGGCCGTTTTCTCGCGGAACACGGCAAGCGGGAACCCGGCATGTGCAAGGTCCTCGTGCATGCTGAAAAGCGCAGCCTTCTTGGTGTCCACATCATGGGCGGCGTAGCTTCGGAGATTATTCCCGTCGCCTCTGCCATGATTGAAGCCGAGCTCAGGGCCGATGAAATTAAAGAGATAATTTTTCCTCATCCGGCGGTCGCCGAAGTTATACGGGACGCTGTGTGGGAAATAGAGTAGAGAGAACAGACGCAAGAAACCTGCAAGGAGATTGTTATGCCCAAGTCAATACTGGTAGATCCTGCAAAGGTCAGGAAGCCAGGCAAGATCAAGATTAAAGACATCCCTGTAAACGCCTACGAGGGGAACTTTGAGAAAGAGAAAAAGAAGTACGGGGTCGACGGTCTTAAGACCATCTACCGCGATATGTCCTATATCCGCGAATTCGAGACCATGCTGGACCAGATCAAGAAGATGGGAAGCTACCAGGGGATCGAGTACAATCACAAGGGCCCGGCTCACCTTTCCATCGGACAGGAGTCCGCGGCTGTCGGCCAGTGCTATAATCTGAATGTAGCCGACCAGCTTTTCGGTTCCCACCGCAGCCACGGCGAAATTCTGGCGAAGTGTTTCTCCGCAGTCCATAAACTGCCGGAAAAAGACCTCATGAGTATCATGGAAGGTTTTATGGGCGGTGCCACTTTAAAGGTGGTAGAAGCCGGCCATAAAGGATCGGTGCGGGAATTGGCGGAAAAGTTTGTCCTCTACGGCACCCTGGCGGAGATCTTTGCCAAGGAGACGGGTTTTAACAAGGGGCTCGGCGGCTCCATGCACACCTTTTTTACCCCCTTCGGCTCCATGCCCAACAACGCCATCGTCGGCGGATCCGGAGACATCAGCGTCGGTGCTGCCCTTTTTAAAAGAATCAATCGCAAACCCGGCATCGTAATCGCCAATATCGGCGATGCCTCCATGGGCTGTGGTCCGGTTTGGGAGGGCATGATGCTGTCCGCCATGGACCAGTACCGCACTCTCTGGGACAAGGAGATCGGCGGAGCACCCCCTGTGCTTTTTAACTTCTTCAATAACTTCTACGGCATGGGCGGCCAGACCTCCGGTGAAACCATGGGTTACGAAATTCTGGCACGGGTAGGTGCCGGGGTGAACCCCGAGAACATGCACTCTGAACGGGTGGACGGCTATAATCCCCTGGCCGTGGCCGACGCGGTGGAACGGAAAAAGAAGATCCTCGCGGAAGGGAAAGGTCCTGTCCTGATGGACACCATTACCTACCGTCTTTCCGGTCACAGCCCCTCCGACGCCTCCAGCTACCGCACCAAAGAGGAGGTCGAGCTTTGGGAGGCCAACGACTGTATCGGCGGCTATGGTTCCTATCTTATAGAGAACGGGGCTGTAGATCAGGCTTACATCGATGAGATTTCTGCTGAGGTACAGCAGAAGGTCAAGCAGATCGTGGAACTCGCGATGGACATGGAAAAGAGCCCCCGGGTGGGTGGACAGTTCATTGAAACGGTTATGTTTTCCAACGAAAAAGCGGAGAAGTTTGACGACCGTGAACCTGAAATGCTTCTCTCGTACAATGAGAACCCGCGTATACAGTCTTTTGCCAGAAAGAGCCGCTATGGTTTCGACGAGAACGGAAAGCGCCTTTCTGCAGCAAAAATCTTTGCCTACCGGGATGCCCTTTTTGAGGCCATGCTGCACCGCTTCAGCATTGATCCCACCATGGCAGCCTGGGGCGAGGAAAACCGCGACTGGGGCGGTGCCTTCGCCGTCTACCGCGGCCTCACCGAGGCACTGCCCTACCACAGGCTCTTCAACTCCCCCATCTCTGAAGGGGCTATTGTCGGTTCCGGTGTAGGATACGCCCTTGCCGGCGGACGGGCAGTGGTGGAGCTGATGTACTGTGACTTTATGGGCCGCGCCGGAGACGAAATATTTAACCAGGCAGCCAAGTGGCAGTCCATGAGTGCCGGTATCCTGAAGATGCCCCTTACCTTGCGGGTTTCCGTGGGCAATAAGTACGGCGCCCAGCACTCCCAGGACTGGACCAGTCTGGTGGCCCATATTCCCGGACTTAAAGCCATGTTCCCTGCTACTCCCTACGATGCCAAGGGTATGTTGAACCTGGCACTCAGCGGGACCGACCCGGTAATCTTTTTCGAGAGTCAGAAGCTCTACGGTATCGGTGAGGAGTTTGTTGCTGAAGGCGTTCCGGAGGGCTATTACGAGGTCCCCGAAGGAGAACCCGCCCTGCGCAGGAGCGGCAGCGACCTGACGATCTGTACCATAGGAGCAACTCTCTATCCTGCGATAGAGGCAGCCGCTGAACTGGAAGAAAAGTACGGACTTTCTGTAGAGGTCTGGGATCTGCGTTTTATTAATCCCCTCAATTACGAACCCCTGGTTGAGTCAGTCAAAAAGACCGGCAAGCTGCTTCTTGCAAGCGACGCCTGTGAACGGGGAAGCTTTCTGCACACCGTGGCGAGCAATCTTACTGCTCTCTCTTTTGACTATCTGGATGCTCCTCCGGCGATCGTCGGCAGCCGTAACTGGATCAGCCCCGCCGCCGAGATGGAAGAGCTCTTCTTTCCTCAGAAGGAGTGGCTCATCGATGCGGTCCACGAACAGATCCTGCCCCTGGACGGTCATACACCTGTAACGGTTGCTACCGCCGGTGAAATCCTGCGGAGGAACAGACTGGGCGTGTAGAAAGTGTAAGAAGCGTAAGGAGTGTGATATGTCCGGCACATATAATGAGCTGTACAAGGGCTTGAACGACCCCGATCCTTCCCGCCGTCTGCAGACGGCGGAGAAGGCGGGGGAACTCATTCGCAGCGGTAAAATCGGGAAGGAAAGAGAAGCACTGGGGGAGGTTAACAACCATGTCCACACCATTTACTCCTTTTCCCCCTATTCACCAAGCCTGTCCGCGTTCCGTGCCTGGCAGGCAGGGCTGTCAGCAGTAGGAATAATGGACCATGACTCCGTGGCCGGGGCAGCTGAAATGTACAGCGCCGGTAAAGCCGTAGGAATCGCGACAACCGCCGGCTTTGAAGTCAGAGTCAGTATGAGCGGGACAGCTGTAGAGGGGAGAAAGATCAACAACCCTGATTCACCGAATATCGCGTACATGGCTGTTCACGGAATCCCATCCCAAAGCATACCGCAGGCTGCGGCCTTTTTATTACCGGTAAACCGGCAGCGGAACCTGAGGAACCGCGCCCAGACCGAAGCCCTGAACTCTTTGCTCCGTGATTATGAAATTCCTCCCCTGGATTTTGATACCGATGTCCTTGCCATAAGCAGGGCAGCCGAGGGAGGAAGCGTAACAGAGCGGCATATTCTGTATGCCCTGGCCCAACGAATAGCAGAGGTCGCCGGAAAAGGCGAAGGCGTCTGCCGGTTTCTGATACGGCAGCTCGGTATTTCCCTGGGTGATACTCTTAGCTGCCGGCTTAAGGATCCCGAAAATCCTCACTATTTCTATGACTTGCTGGGAGTGCTGAAAAGCGCCTTTCTTCCCCGATTCTTTATCCAGCCTGACGAGAAGGAGTGTCTTCCGGTAGGTATGGTGATTGATTTTGCCCATTCCACAGGTGCTATACCAGCCTATGCTTATCTCGGTGATGTAGGCGAATCGCCTACGGGCGACAAGAAGGCGGAGAAATTCGAGGATGACTACCTGGACGAGCTTATTCCCGAACTGAAGCGCCTGGGCTTCAATGCCGTAACCTATATGCCTCCTCGCAACACAAGAGCCCAGTTGGACCGGCTCAGCACGCTTTGCCGCCGGGAGGAACTGATGGAGATCAGCGGTGTAGACATTAACTCTTCGCGCCAGAGTTTTAGCTGCTCCGAGGTAATGGATCCCGCTTTTGCGCATCTGATCGAAGCGACATGGGCCCTTATCGCCCACGAACGGCTGGCTTCTGCGGAGAAACGCTACGCCTTCTTTGACGCGCAGAATCCCTGGGCACAGGATTCTCTTGTTTCGAGAATAAAACGGTATGCCGGGTACGGGAAACGCATGGACCCCCGCAGGCCGGAAGCAATTATCGAGATGCTTTAGAAGTATGATGAAATGGAGTTTTGAAATATGGATTATATGAATGTAAGCCCGGTTATCCGGGGGCTGACCTTTAACGGAGAGAAGGGGCTGCTGGTGCAGTTCCGGGAAAACTATGATGGCGACTGTCCTGTTGTGGAGATTTCTGATGAAGCCGAAATGTTGGAACAATTAAAAACCGCCCTCATTGATTCGGAAGGCAGAGTGCGTCCTGCGCTGAATATTCCCGGTACAGGCTACTTTCTACTTGGAACGAGTCCTGACAGTCTTGGTACTGTTCCTGTAGACAGAAGCTCTTCTGAACTTCAACGGGACAAAGTCGTAGCCGGAAAAATCGCGGTTGTAACAGGTGGCGCGCAAGGTTTCGGTGAAACCCTTGTCCGGGGGTTGTTCGCGGCAGGCGCGGTAGTTGTAATCGCAGATATGAACCAGGAAGGCGCCGAATCCCTCGCCGCCAGTTTAAATGCCGAAGCCGGCGAAACCCGTACCATTGCCTGTGCTGTCAACGTCGCGGACGAAGATTCAGTACAAGTGATGATGTCTGAGATTGTAAGAACACTCGGGGGAATCGATATTTTCATCAGCAATGCCGGTGTACTGAAAGCAGGCGGGGTACGGGAATTCGACCTCAAGGATTTCCGATTTGTAACAGACGTAAACTACATCGGTTATTTTCTCTGTGTCAAACACGCCTCTCCTGTTATGGCAGATCAGAACAGTGCAGCGGAGGGAAGCTACTTTACGGATATTATTCAGATAAATTCCAAATCGGGCCTCGAAGGATCAAACAGGAACGGGGCTTACGCCGGAGGAAAATTCGGCGGAATCGGCCTTACCCAGAGCTTTGCCCTTGAACTGGTCACGGATAAAATAAAGGTTAACTCCATATGCCCGGGCAACTTTTTTGACGGACCTCTCTGGTCCGACCCGGACCGCGGATTGTTTGTACAGTACCTCAAAACCGGCAAAGTACCGGGCGCAAAGACAATAGCGGATGTGCGTAATTTTTACGAAGAAAAAGTCCCCATGGGCCGCGGCTGCGAAGGCGACGACGTCCTCAAAGCCGTTTTTTACCTTGTAGAACAGAAATACGAAACCGGCCAGGCAGTACCCGTAACCGGCGGACAGGTAATGCTGAATTAAAGCGAAAGGACGGGTTCGCCGGCCTTTCGCGCCAGGCGGAGCGGAGCCGGAGGAAGAAGTCCGATGGCGACCGTAAAAAAGAGGAGATAAAGATGAAAACAAAAGCAGTACGCATGTATGGTGTCAAGGATCTGCGCCTTGAGGAGTTCGAACTCCCCGAGATTGGTGAAGACCAAATTCTCGCCAGGGTAGTTTCCGATTCGATATGCATGTCGAGTTACAAGGCCGCCAGTCAGGGGAGCGGTCATAAGCGGGTTCCCGATAATATAGCAAGCGATCCGGTTCTTGTAGGACATGAGTTCTGCGGAGAGCTTATTCAAATCGGTTCAAAGTGGAAGGAACAGTTCCAGAAAGGGCAGAAGTTCTCCATTCAGCCGGCTTTGAATTACGAAGACGGTCCTGTTGGCATTCTATCTGCCCCAGGTTACAGTTATACTACCATAGGCGGGGATGCTACCTACATCGTGATACCCAACGAGGTCATGGAGCAGGGCTGCCTGCTTCCCTATGAAGGAGAAGCCTTTTTCTGCGGATCCCTGGCGGAACCTGTCTCCTGCATCGTTGGAACCTTTCATGCCATGTATCATATTAAGCAGGGCTCCTATGTCCATCAGATGGATATAAAAGAGGGCGGTTCGATGGTACTGCTTGCGGGTGTCGGACCCATGGGGCTGGGAGCCATCGATTATGCTATTCACCGGGACCGCAAGCCGCGGCTGATGGTAGTGACCGATATTGATGAATACCGGCTTCAGCGCGCTGCTTCCATTTACACGGTAAAAGAAGCACAGAAAAATGGTATTGAACTCCACTATATCAATACAAAAGATCTGGATGATCCGGTCTCGCATATCAAGAAGCTCAACGGCGGTAGTGGATACGATGATGTCTTTGTTTTTGCGCCGGTCAAACCGGTGGTGGAACAGGGTGATGCTCTGCTGGGAACAGACGGCTGTTTGAACTTTTTTGCAGGACCTTCGGACCCCGCCTTTGCAGCAACCATGAATTTCTACAACGTCCATTACGGTGCCACCCATGTTGTGGGTACCTCGGGGGGGAATACCAAGGATTTAAAGGAATCCCTGAAACTGATGGCAGCCGGAAAAATTAATCCTGCGACAATGGTTACTCATGTGGGAGGGCTGGACGCTGTTGTTGATACAACCCTGCATCTGCCGGAAATCCCCGGAGGTAAAAAACTGATCTATACTGGAATATCAATGCCTCTTACTGCGATATCGGATCTGGCCGAAAAGGGAAAGACAGACCCCGTATGTGCCAGACTCGCGGAAATTACCCGGAAGGCCGGAGACCTCTGGTGCCGTGAAGCGGAGGAGTATCTCCTGGCCAACGCGCGGGCCATCTGACAGTACACGGTCTTTTGCTCTCAGCTTAATTGATAATCCGAGGGTGAAAGACCGTATTTTTCACGAAAAAGACGGGCGAAGTGCCTACTGCTCGTATACCCAAGACACGAGGATACTTCCTTGACGCTGATACCAGGCTCTTTGAGGCGTCTGTGGGCCTCTTCAAGGCGCAGGTTGGTCAGGTAGGCAGTCAGGGACTCACCGGTGTATTTCTTGAACATGGAACTCAGGTAGTTTGGAGTTATCTTCAGTTCCGCTGCGATCTGGGCAACCCCGACGGCTTCGCAGAAACGCCTGCCCGCTACAATCTGGGCATGCCGAACCAGGAGTTCAGGCATATCTCTTGGCTGGTCGTTGTGCTTGTGGAGTGCCAGCTCTCCGGGTTCTCCCCTGGTTTCGGATGCAATAATATCGAGGGTACGGCCTATTGTTTTTTTCAGTTCCTCCGGGTCTACCGGTTTCAGGAGATAATCGATAACACCAAGTCTCAGGGCACTGCGGCCGTATTCGAACTCAGAATAACCGGAGAGGATAATCCATTTGGTGTTTCGTGAGATCGGGGAGAGTTCTTCGATTGCTTTCAGCCCGCTTATACCGGGCATGCGGATATCGACCAGGGCTATATCCGGAAATATCCGCTTGACCTCTTCAACCATTGCGGTACCGGTACCAACCTCAGTAATATCGAAAGCTATAGGTATTTCAGCAAGGATGTCCCGTATGGAGAATCGGACCAGCTGTTCGTCGTCGGCAATAAGGAGCTTCATACTTCAATAACTACCCTTGTTCCTTTTCCTGGTTTACTTACAATCTCAAAAAGGCTGTGAGGCCAGGTCATGCGCAGGCGCCCCATAACATTCTGAATCCCGATATTGGATTCCCGTTCCAGAAGGGATGTATCAAAACCGGCTCCGTTATCGATAATCTCGATTAATGCTCCGTCTTCACCTCCGTGGCGCCGTGCCTGAGCCCTGACAGTCAGGTTCCCCGGACGTTCCAGGGGTTCAATGCCGTGAAGTACGGCGTTTTCCACAAGGGGCTGCAGCAGCAGACGGGGTATCTGCAGGTATCGTGCTTCTGGGTCCAGCTCAAGGGAGTACTTAAGCCTGCTGCCAAAGCGTATCTGCTGCAGGGAGCAGTATTTGTCAATGCAGTCAAACTCTGCCTCCAGGGAGGCCCATCGGGAGTTTGACTGAATATAGCGCAGCATCTCCTTCAGGGCCAGCACCGATTTTTCCAGTTTCTTAGAATCGCCAATTCTGTTAAGACCTATTATTCCACTGAGGATGTTGTAAAGAAAATGGGGTTTTACCTGCGACTGAAGTGCCTGGAATTTTGCTTCCTGATTTTCGATTAGGGCGCGGTACTTTACATGGTTATCCATGGTAAGAGAGGCGAATTCCGCAAAGGTCATAAACCGGGTAGCTCCGAGATCGGAGAAGCCCTCGGTTTGCCCCAGTTTAAGTGAGACTATAATTCCGAAGATGGAATCTTCCAGAGTCAGGGGTGCAGCCAGTAATGAGCTGACAGCATCAGGAAGCTGTTCCTCTGTCCCGGTATCCCGTAAAAGCAGATGATTGCCCGGCCGTATTATTCTTCGACTCAGGAACTTAAGCAGGGTCTCCAGTTCCTCCGGTTTCAGGGCTATGCCGGCCTGGGCGGATAGTTCTCCGATTACATTATCGGTGTTTCTGATAATAAGTGCTGTATCCGCGGTTGTATCCTGAACGATTGCCTGGGTGAAGATTGTAAGCAGGTCCTCCAGATTCGATGTATGGGTAAGGGACGATCCTACGTCGCGGGTCAGGTTCAGAATGCTGTTGACATTGGTTTTGAGATCATCAACAAGAATATTAAAACGGCGGGACATATCCCCGAACTCATCCCGGGATATTATCTCCATTCTGGCGCTGAAATCACCGTGAGTTATGGCCCGGAACGCCTGTTCGACCTTTTGCAGCTTAAGGTTTACATCCCGGGAGAGCAGGAGACTGAGGAGAAGATACACCGCAATTATACTGAGGTCGATTATGATGAAAAGAGCATACATCCTGGTCCTGAACTTTACCGCTTCTTCCTCCAGGGTCTTTATAAAGTAATTCATGAAACCTTCAAAACTGTTGCTGAAGTAGTAGGATGTTTCCTGGAATTCCTTGAAAAAGGGGGCCAGGGCCTCGTTCTTTTGCATTTCGTTGTAGGGGTTCTCTGCAAAGCGGTACTCGTCGCGCATTATTACCAGGGTTTCTTCCATGCTGGTCAGCATTGTCATGGCCTGGTCATTCATTGTCAGGGCAGTAAGATACTGGTCCTGGATAAACTCATCGTTACTGCGCAGAAAAAAACTCATTTCCATAAAATCCCGGAAAACCCTCTTGTATTCAAATACGGCATTCTGCCACTGACGCAGGGTAACTGCAGATCGGGGAGAGTAGGTCAGTGATCTGAGCTGTCCGTAGATTTTCGGGGCAAAAAGATCGAATACTATATCCTTCATCAGGCTCTGTACTTCCCGGGATTTAACCTGCAGAGCGGAGCCAAGAGCCAGGGAGTTTTGAATCTCCGAGGTCCTTGTCCAGCCGTATACTGTCAGCCCGGTAACAAAGACGATTCCTGTTATATAAATCATCATCAGAGATAGCAGCTTGTGCCGGAATTTCATAGGACTATGGTAAAGCCATTCCCGTTTTAGCTCAATCAAAAAAGTGTGCCTCCGGGTGCGAAAAGCTTTCCGTATTTTCTCATCTTATGAAAAATAAAGCGGCGGAAGTATAGAAAATGATACACCTTTGTAGAATAGCGTCCTAACCGGGTCACCGGGATGGATGCTAAAATTCATCAGAATCAAACAAAACAGGAGGAAGTAATGAAAAAAGGATTGATTCTTGTATTATCCTTGTTGTGTATCGCTTCTCTGACAGTTTTTGCCGGCGGTCAGGGAGAAGGGGTCACAAAAAGTGATCTTAAGCTGGTTCTGTTAGTAAAGAGCCTTGGAAACGGGTTCTTCGAAGCCTGTGCTGATGGCGGAAAAGAGGCTGCCGGTCAACTGGGAAATGTTGAATCCATTTACATGGGGCCGTCAAATCCTACAGCAGAGGGGCAGATTGAAATCATCGAAACCCTGATTGCTCAGAAGGTAGACGGTATTGCTATATCTGCCAACGATCGGGATGCCCTTGTCCCCGTCTGCAAAAAGGCAATGAAGGCAGGGATCAAGGTAATCTCCTTCGATTCCGGTATTGCTCCGGGTGGACGGATGGTTGATCTTGCGCCGTCAGAAGCGGAACTCATTGGCCGGCAGCAGGTTAAGCTTATTGCGCAGCTCTGCGACTATAAGGGTCAGGTCGCCGTTCTGTCTGCAACCAGCCAGGCTACCAACCAGAATACCTGGATTGAGTGGATGAAAGAAGAGATCAAATTGCCGGAATACAAGGACATGGAGCTGGTAGAGGTTGTCTACGGTGACGACCAGGCGGACAAGAGCTACCGGGAAGCCGTAGGTCTCATGCAGAAATACCCGAATCTGGCCGGGATCATCTCTCCCACAACAGTCGGCGTATTATCTGCTGCAAAAGCCATCGAGGATGAAGGCAAAAAGGGCCAGGTTCAGCTGACCGGTCTTGGTCTTCCTTCGGAGATGCAGCACTATGTCGAGAATGGAACCTGCGGACAGATGGCTCTCTGGAATCCGGTAGACCTGGGATACACTTCGACCTATATTCTTGAAGCCCTGGTAACCGGAAAGATCGAAGGCAAAGCGGGTGATGAAGTAATTGCCGGCAGAATGGGTAATATCGTCATCGGTGAAGATGGAAACACAATTATGGGAGAACCCTTCGTCTTTAACAAAGGAAATATTGCTGCCTACGCTGCAATGTTCTGATTTTCTACTGCTGCTATTCAAAGTATAAATAAAACAAATTGTGCGGGATCGGTTTTCTCTCTAATGGAGAAAAACCGTTCCCGTACCGTATGAACAAGGAGCACGGCACGGATGGAGGCAAAGGACTTTTCGCCGGAAAGGAGTAAAAGGCTGTGACAGATACCATTCTTGAACTCAGTGGAATCAGCAAGCATTTTCCCGGAATAAAGGCGCTGGACGGCGTAAACTTGAATATTCGTCTTGGAGAAGTACATGCATTGATTGGGGAAAACGGAGCGGGAAAATCTACCCTGGTGAAGATTCTCACCGGTGTGCACGACCCCACTGCAGGCAAAATACTGTATATGGGGCAGGAATTGTTATTTAAAAATGCTCTTGAAGCTCAGGCTGCGGGAATTACTGCTATTCATCAGGAAGCTTCAATGTTTTCCGAACTGAGTATTGCAGAGAATATATTCATGGGACACCATCTCAAATCCCAGGGTCCCCTGAAAAATCTCGATTGGCGGGGTATGCGGAAAAAGACCTCAGCACTGCTGAAGCAGCTGGATCTGGATCTTCATCCGGATACCTTAATAAAAAACCTGGGAGTAGCCCAGCGCCATATGGTGGAGATTGCAAAAGCCCTCTCTATCGATGCCCGTATAGTCATTATGGACGAACCGACTTCAGCTCTTACCATGCGTGAGGTTGAGGATCTGTATAAAATCATTCGCAGGCTGCGGGACGAAGGCAAGGCGATTATTTTTATCAGCCACAAATTCGACGAGATATTCGAGATAGCAGACTATTTTACCGTTCTGCGGGATGGAAAATACATAGGCGAGGGAGAAATCAGCGAATCCTCCGTCGACAAGATTGTAACCATGATGGTTGGCAGGAGCCTGGACCAGATGTTTCCAAAAAGCGATGCGGCAATCGGGGAAAAAATACTGGAAGTAAATAATATTTCTCAAACAGGATTTTTTAAAGACATCTCTTTTGATCTTCATAAAGGAGAGATTTTGGGATTCTTCGGCCTGATAGGATCAGGACGAACGGAAGTCATGCGTACAGTCTTCGGTATCGAGACCTCGCAGACCGGATCGGTACGGATGAATGGTAAACCCGTAAAGATTAGAAACCCGAAGGATGCAATTAACCTGGGGATCGCCTTTGTTCCTGAGGATCGGCAGGCTCAGGGGGTTATCCTGGATATGGATTTATGCAAAAACATTACACTGCCTCAGCTCGACAGTATAAGTCCTATGGGAAAAATAGACCGATCCAGGGAACGCTCCATTACAGAGAAGTACGGTACCATGATGGAGATCCGCTCCTCAGGCTGGAACGTGAACGCGAACACCCTCTCCGGCGGAAACCAGCAGAAGGTTGTGCTTGCCAAGTGGCTTGCTACCCAGCCTGTGGTACTTATTCTGGATGAACCAACCAAGGGAATCGATGTAGGGACTAAAGCCGCGGTGCACAAGTTTGTTTCCGATTTGGCCTCAAAAGGTCTGGGGGTTATCCTTGTTTCGTCTGAACTTCCGGAGGTTTTAGGCATGTCCGACAGAATTATTGTGATGCACGAAGGACGTATAACCAGAGAGTTTACCCGGGATGAGGCTGACTCTGAAAAAATTATTCGGGCAGCTACTGCCGTCGTTGCCGGTGCCGGAGGTACTGATTTATGAAACGTTTTTTACGTACCCGGGAGTTCAACCTGATCATTTTCATTGCGCTGCTTATGGTTTTCGTAACCGCAAGGGCCCCCGGGTTCATTGCCGGCGACAATATTCATCGCATTGTCAATGATACTTCCATTCTGATTATTGTGGCCATCGGTCAGTTTTTTGTAATCCTTTCCGGCGGTATTGACCTGTCGGTAGGGTCGATCATTGCTTTTTCCGGAATGGCCTCCGCCATGCTGAACCAGTACTATCCCGAACTTTCCATTACACTGGTACTCATAACAGGAGTTCTGATCGGGCTGGTTTTGGGGATGATTAATGGGGCTATTGTCGCTTTCGGTAAAGTACCTCCTATTATAACAACCCTTGGTACCATGAGTATATTTCGGGGCTTTACCTTTGTGCTGAGCAAAGGGCAATGGGTAACAGCTCATGAAATGACTGAATCCTACATGGCCATACCCCACGGAGATTTCCTCGGTATAACGAACCTGATCTGGTGGGCCCTTCTTGTCTCTGTTCTGACCTATTATTTCAGTCGCTATACCCGTACGGGCAGAGAAGTATATGCAATCGGCGGAAACAAGACGGCCGCCCGTTTCGTTGGAGTTAAAGAGAAAAAAATCAGCTTTACAATCTTTTCCATAAGCGGACTGTTGTGCGGTCTTGCGGGTGTTATGTGGACCGCCAGATATGCGGCCGCTGTTAACGAAACCGCAACCGGATTCGAAATACAGACTGTTGCCGCCTGTGTGCTGGGAGGGGTAAGTATCGCCGGCGGTTCGGGTGCAATACCGGGGGTGATTCTGGGAGCGCTGTTTTTGGGGATTATTAACAACGCGCTGCCGGTCATTAATTTTTCCCCCTTCTTTCAGATGTTTATTCAAGGTTTTGTTGTGTTGTCGGCCATGTTCATCAATACAATCATGGATAAACGTAATGAGAAACTGCTTCTTAACAGGAGACGTCAATAATGAATGCCAATAATCCCGGTTTATTCGGTTCCAGGCTTGCGGATGGGAAGCAGCTCAAAGAGCGGCTGATTACGATCTTTACAAAATGGGAAGTCCTTCTTTGTGTCATATTCCTGTTTCAGGGAACCCTCTTTTCAGTTCTGACACCCTATTTCCTGGACTCTTTTAATCTGATGAACGCCAATTTTACCTTCATGGAGAAAGCTGTTGTTGCTTTACCCATGATACTGGTAATAATGAGCGGTGACATTGATATTTCTGTCGCATCCATAATAGCCCTTTCCTCCTTTGCTTTAGGTGCCGCCAGCGAAGCAGGGGCCTCTGTGGTTCAGCTGGTGCTTATAGGGATCCTGGTGGGTATGCTGGCCGGAGCTTTTAACGGGTTCTTTGTGGCCTATGTGGGAATGCCCGCCATTGCGGTTACCCTGGCGACCCAGTCCCTTTTTCGCGGTATTTCCCAAGCAGCTCTCGGCGACCAGGCATATACCAGTTACCCGGAGTCCTTCGGGTTTTTCGGCCAGGGTTTTGTCGGTGATACTATAATTCCTTTTGAACTTGTTGTGTTCCTTGTTCTTGCTGTTATAATGTGGTTTGTTCTCCATCAGAGCTCCTACGGCCGGAAGGTCTATGCTGTGGGGAACTCGAAAAGTGCGGCCCGGTTCTCCGGTGTTAATGTCGAACGGGTGCGGTTTATCAATTTTATGCTGAACGGACTTTTCTGCGGTATCGCCGCGGTTCTGTTGACTTCGCGAATTGGTTCTACCCGTCCCAATATTGCCAACGGATGGGACATGGAAGTAATTACACTTGTCGTTCTTGGCGGAGTATCCATAAGCGGAGGTAAAGGAAATATTTTTGGAGTAATTGTTTCCATTTTCCTGTTGGGGTATTTGAAGTTCGGTATGGGTCTTTTAAATATTTCCGGAAAGATCATGATTATTACAACAGGCCTTCTCCTGGTTATTGCCGTACTGCTGCCGATGCTGCTGGAGCAGTTCAGAGCAAGGAGAAAGCTGAAGTTTTAGGAGCCTGGAATGGATAAGGTTGTTGCCTTTAAAATGAAATTAAAGCCCGGTAAAAAAAATGAGTACCGGCAGCGTCATGCCGAGATCTGGCCCGAGCTTGTCGGAATTCTCGGGGAAAGCGGCGTCTACGATTACTCTATTTTCCTGGATGAAGAGACAAATACTCTTTTTGCCGTTCAGAAAGTACGCGAAGGCGGAGGTTCCCAGTCCCTGGGTGATAACCCTGTGGTACGCAGGTGGTGGCACTATATGGCGGATATCATGGAGGTTAATCCCGACGAGTCTCCGGTTTCCATTCCCCTGGAAGAGATGTTTTATCTTTCCTGATGATTGCAGCCCGCGGTCCTTCCGCGATTTACTATATAAAAGGAGTCTATATGGCGGACAGATACAATGATGCAAAAGCCCGGTACGCCGAGATCGGCGTTGACACTGATGCGGCCCTTAAACGGCTTGCCGATTTTACCTTGAGTCTTCACTGCTGGCAGGCCGACGATGTCGGCGGTTTTGAATCGGCAGGTGCTGGGCTGTCAGGCGGCGGCATCCAGGCCACGGGAAATTATCCCGGAAAGGCACGCAACCTTGGAGAGTTACGGGATGATATTGAAACCGCCCTTAAACTGATTCCCGGAAAACACAGGTTAAACCTGCACGCGAGCTACGGCGATTTCGGCGGTAAAACTGTTGACCGCGACAGGATAGCTCCTGAGCATTTTGCTTCCTGGGTTTCCTGGGCCGGGGAACAGGGACTTAAGCTGGATTTTAACTGCACCATGTTTTCCCACAAACTGGCGGACGACGGTTTTACTCTTTCCAGCAAGGATAAGAAGATCCGGGATTTCTGGATTGCCCACGTAGAGCGGGCCCGTGAAATATCCGCCTATATGGGACGTGAACAAGGCAGCCCGGCGGTTCATAATATCTGGATTCCTGACGGCATGAAGGATTATCCAGCCGACCGTTTTGGGTACCGCAGAATACTGACGGAATCTCTGGACAGGATCTTTGAAACATCCTATCCGGAGACGGAAATTCTGGACGCGGTAGAATCCAAGCTCTTTGGCATCGGCAGTGAGGCCTTTGTTGTGGGTTCTCATGACTTCTATCTTGCCTACGCCATTAGCCGGGACAAGATGCTCTGTCTTGATATGGGCCATTTTCATCCCACGGAGCTCGCGGCCGACAAGGTCTCTGCTGTGCTTCAGTTTCAGGACTCCCTGCTGCTCCATGTCTCGCGGCCCATGCGCTGGGATTCGGACCACATCGTGGTTCTAAGCGACGAGCTCTACTTTATGGCCCACGAGGTTGCCAGGGCTGAATCCGGCAAAAACATATACGTGGGACTCGACTTTTTTGATGCTTCTGTTAACCGAATCGGGGCGTATGCCGTTGGTGCCCGCAGTGCCCTGAAAGCCTGGCTGGCGGCGTATCTTGAGCCCGCGTCGGAACTTGTCTGCCGTGAAGAAGCGGGGGACTATATTGGAAGAATGGCCTTGTCGGAACGGCTCAAGACCATGCCCCTGGGGGATGTCTGGGACCATTTTTGCGAGATGAACGGCGTTCCGGTGGAAACTGATTACATGAACGAAGTGACTGCCTACGAGCGCGATGTCCTCAGCAAAAGGGGGTAAGCAGGTGGGGGTAAAGGATCTGGCAGAAATTACCAACCGCTATGGACAGGACAAGGAGTTTGTTCTTGCCGGGGGAGGAAACACCTCCTTCAAAGATGGATCGGTAATGTATGTGAAGCCCTCAGGTACAAGCATGGCGGATATTGGTCCCGATGACTTTGTCAGGATGGATCTGGGCCGGCTCAAGGATATAATGGAGCGCCGCTATCCCCAGGACAGTGCCGCCCGGGAAGCTCAGGCTTTGGAAGACCTTATGAACGCCCGGGTCCAGGGGGAGCCCCGGCGGCCGAGTGTTGAGACGCTGCTCCATGCCCTGCTGCCACATACCTATGTGGTGCACACCCATCCGGCTCTGGTAAACGGACTTACCTGTTCAGAAAAGGGTGCTGAAATTGCGGAAGAGCTTTTCGGGAATCAAGCCCTCTGGGTTCCGGTGGTTAACCCGGGCTACGTTCTTGCCAGAACGATCAGCGATATGCTGCAGCAGCACCAGGCTGCAGGGGGCGGTAACCAGATTATTTTCCTGCAGAATCACGGGCTGTTCATTCAGGCCGATACCCTGGCAGAAATTGACGGGCTCTATGATAAAGTTATTTTCTCTCTTTCCGGCAGAATCGGACGATTCCCGGTCCAGGGTTTTACCGTACCTGATGGAATAAGCGAAGAAGCTGTTGCAGACATGGTATCCGGGGACACAGAGTTAATGGCAGCAGGGGCGCTTAATGCAGATCTGGAAGACTATCTGCAGGATTCCTCATCCTTTGCACCGTTGTCTCTCTCTTTTACTCCAGATCACATAGTCTACTGCGGTTTTAAGCCGCTGTACTGCGACAGGGCGAAAGGGCTCTCTGCCGCCTTCCGGGAGTATACGGCAGACTGCAAGGTTCCACCGAAGATCGTTGCTGTTAAGGGCGTCGGAATCTTCGGCCTGGGAATTTCCAAAAAGGCAGCGGAACTGGCCAGAGAGGTCTTTCTGGACGGGGTCAGGATTGCCGTCTACACTGAGAGTTTCGGCGGGCACAAGTTCATGCCCCAGGATAAAATAGACTTCATCCGTAACTGGGAGGTAGAACAGTACCGCAGCAGTGTAAGCGGCGGCTGAGGAGGAGGCATGGTTCAACGATACCTGGCTGTCGATCTCGGGGCCGAAAGCGGCCGCGTTATTGCAGGACACATTGACCAGGGGCTGAAGTTTGAAGTTATAAACCGTTTTTCGAGCCGGAACACCCGGGTACAGGGAACCCTCTACTGGGACATCCTGTATATCTTTGATCAAATCAAGCAGGGGCTGGCAAAAGCGGTGGCAAAGTACGGCGATGAGATTGTAAGCATCGGTGTGGATACCTGGGGCGTAGATTATGGTCTGATCGATTCACAGGGAAACCTGATTGGGAATCCTGTCCACTACCGGGATGACCGTACCGATGGCATGATGGCTGAGGTATTCTCCTGTATTGATAAAGAGCGTATCTACTCCGAGACAGGCATCCAGTTTATGCAGATCAACACTATTTACCAGCTTGCGGCTGAGGCGAAGCATAACCGGGAACGTCTCGATCGGGCAAAAAGAATTCTCATGATTCCGGACCTGCTCAATTACTGGTTGTCAGGAGTTATGGCAAATGAATACTCCATTGCCACTACCAGTCAGCTCTATAATCCAGCAGCCCGCAGCTGGTCGCGGCCTGTTCTCGATGCCCTGGAAATCAATCCCTCGCTGCTGAAGGATGTTGTAATGCCCGGGACTGTGCTTGGTCCGCTGCAGCCTGCACTGGCGCAGGAGATTGGTGCCGATCACGAAATTCTGGTAACCGCCACTGCCTGTCATGATACCGCCTCCGCGGTAGCAGCCGTGCCTGCGCAAAGCGGAGATAAAAGTGCCTATTTAAGCTCCGGAACCTGGTCCCTGCTTGGAATTGAGAATCCAAATGCGATAATAAATCCCCGCAGCCTGGAATCAAACATAACCAACGAGGGGGCAGCCGACGGTGGTATCCGCTTTCTGAAAAATATTATGGGACTGTGGATTCTACAGGAGTGTCGGCGCAGCTGGGAGGCGGAAGGGTTGAATATCGATTACAGCACCCTCGCCCGGGAAGCTGAAAAAGCTGAATCCTGTATGTACGAGCTGAATGTAGATGATCCGCGTTTTCTGAAGCCCGGTCTGGCAGATGACACCATGCCGAAACGGATTGCGGAGTACTGCGCCGAAACCGGTCAGGTTCCCCCGGAGACTCCTCCGGAATTCGCCCGTGGAATATTCAAGGGGCTTGCTGCAGCCTATGCACAAACTGTCTCCGAAATCACCGCTGTCTCCGGAAGAAGTATCAATACTCTCCACATTATCGGCGGCGGCTGTCAGAACCGGTTTCTGAATCAGATAACCGCGGATACTACAGGAATCCCGGTTACCGCCGGGCCGGTAGAAGCAACCGCACTGGGAAACATCATGATGCAGGCTATTGCCGTCGGGGAGCTGAAAGACCAGCAGGAAGGTCGTTCCCTGCTGAGGGAAGGGGGGGAGATACTGACCTATACCCCTTCCTCCTCCTGAGCAGACCGATATTCAGGAAGTATTACTCCTCCAGAGAGACCCTTTTCCGGGCTTGAATCCTATCTCGATAAACTAATTTTTTCTTTCTCCTTTCCAACCTGTCGTCAGACTACGCTTTTTTAACAGCCACGTTGGGGCTTTATGTGTATAATCAGCCTTGTTTTTCAGTTAGAGCCATTGAAAGGGCGCCATTCTAATCCGAGAGGGCCATTTTGCTGATTTCTGAGCCGAAATTTTCCATTCCCCATTGTTTCGGCCTTGTGCCCCTTAATTATTTTTCCACTATGATAAAAGTCAAGCGATTTTTTTCTCCTGTTCAACTCTTTTTATAGTCCGGTCAAGTTGCCTGATTTTCTTGTTGTACAGTTCAATATGGATATCCCTGAATGGTTCACCATTCAGAAGCATCCTTCGCATTACTCCACATAATTTTCTGATAAGTGCGATTCTCGCCCGTCCTGCACCCCTTCGATCTTTTATATTTTCATAATTGCTGTTCAAATACGGTGAAGCATACATTGCCTGTACTAACGACTGGGTAAATAGAGTCCTTGTTGTTTTTCGCGAAGCCCGATTGATATGGCCTGCATGAGAGCTATCACCGCTTTCCTTCAGTTTTGGAACAAGGCCAAGATAGGCATTCATTTTTCTCGTTGTCTTGAACCTGCTCACATCTCCAACATCGGAAAGGAAGGCCAGTGCCGACAGAGGGGTAATTCCCTTGATCGAGATAAGCAGCTTTACTTCTTTCTCAAACGGCTTTCCCGCATAGAAGATTTCTTTGGTCAATTGCTCTTTCTTCTCAAATACCTCAGACAGGATCTCAAGGCTGAGTCGTATGCTGATGCGGCTTGCCTCCGAGATATCAAGTTCCTCGAGGAAAGATAAGCCCGGTTTCTTCGATAAAAGCAGCTTCTTCTCTCTCTATTCTCCTGATCTCTGATGTTTATTGGATATCTTACCATTACGATACTTACATATGTGCGCTCAGAGACTTACTTATGACTGCTATATGGTTACGAATAAAGAATAAAATGTTGACAAGTGGAAGAAAAGCGCTTACTATCAAAAGCGCAGGACGAATTAACCAAAGTTTCACCAACATAAACTACGGGTGAAAACGGATAGATAGTCTCTGAAGTCGTGTGTTTGCATGGCTATGACAACAATGATTACAAACTGCAAAAGGAGGAAATGATGCGGAAATCAATTTTAGTTGTCTTTTTACTTATTTCTGCTGCTGTTACGGCATTTGGAACTGGACAAGCAGAGGAAGCAGGGCCACCGACGGTGGCATTTTCACCAGGTGATATGGCAAACCCGTCTCAGGCGTTTGCTGCAAAAATGTTCCAGAAACATGCTAATGAGTTTGGTTTTAAAGTGATCATCCTTGATGGAAAAGGGGATGCACAGGTTCAGTCACAGACAGTAACTAATGCAATTGCACAGGATGTAGAGGCAATCTATGTAAATCCCAATGATGTGAATGCTATTATCCCCTGTCTTCAGCAGGCAAAACAGGCGGGACTTATTGTCGGAATGTTTTCTTCTGACGTACCTGCAGCAAGTGCAAGAGTCAGAGATTTCTTTGTAGGAGTCAATGACCTTATGGCTGGCGAAACTGCTGCCCAGGCGTTTTTTGATGCTTTCCCCAATGGTGCAAAAGTTGTAGAGATTGGTGGACAGGCTGGTCATGATGCACAGATTAAGCGTCATGACGGGTTCAACAAAGCGATTGAAGGAACAAATATCGAACTTCTTGAATACCAGGCAACACAGCAGTGGGCAACTGATCAGGCAATGGCAATTGCAGAGGACATGATTACGAAGTACGGTGAAGAAATTGACGGAATCTTCTGTCACTGGGACAACGGTGTTACAGGTGTAGCAAATGCAGTTGAGGCTGCTAATCTGGATAAAGAATTGTTTGTAGTTGGAGTTGACGGTAACAGAGCTGGCTTCCAGCAGGTTATGGACGGTATTCAGGATGTAACTGTTATGCAAAACTTTGAGACTCAAGCAATTAAGACCCTTGAACTGACAAAGAAACTGCTTGAAGGTGGCACGGTTGATGAGATCAACTATGTTGCCCTTGATGTGGTAACCCCTGATAATATTGATGATTTTACCCTTCCTGAGTGGTAGGATTGATTTTACCAACTGAAAGTTGAACATTAGGGCATTGGTGAAAACGTTGTGTTTTCACCAATGTCACTTTCAAATCTATATGTTTCTGCAGCTTCGATCATGGTAACTTTCGAATCTACAATTCCATGTGTGAGGCAAATGCCTCACAAGCAAAAGCAGACAAATTACAGATCAAACCAAGGTGATTTCGATGATGAAACAAGAGGGCAAAATCATACTGACGATGTCGGGGGTGGAGAAATCCTTTCCGGGAATCAAGGCGCTTGACGATGTAAGTATAGAAGTAGAACGCGGCTCGGTCCATGGTATTGTTGGGGAAAATGGAGCGGGCAAATCAACGTTGATGAAGATTCTCTCCGGTGTCTATGCCAAGGACAAAGGAACAATAATCTTCGACGGAGAAACGATTGAATCCACAACCCCGCACGAAGCTATGGAGCGGGGATTGAGTATAATCTACCAGGAACTCAACCTTGTAAACACCATGACTGTCGGGGAGAATATTTTTCTTGGGCGGTTTGCAGAGGTGGGAGGCATGAAAGGAACCCATCAGAAAGCCCGTGAAGTACTCGATAGAATTGGATCAAAGATCGGCACCTGGTCATATGTGCAGAATCTGAGCGTGTCGCATAAACAGATGGTTGAGATTGCTAAAGCGCTCTCATTCAACTCCAAACTCATCATCATGGATGAGCCGAGCAGCAGTCTGACCCATGATGAGATGAGAGAATTAGTAGAGATCATTCATCAGCTGAAAAGCCAGGGGATCTCGGTCATATACATCAGTCATAAGCTTGATGAGATTTTTGAATTCTGCGATATGGTGACGGTGATGCGTGATGGGCAGGTAGTTGGGACAAATGCAGTGAAGGATTTCACCAGGAGAGAGATGGTCTCCATGATGGTGGGCCGCTCGATAGAAAATGAGTTTCCTGAGCGTCCAAGAACTGCCGAGGGCCCGCTGATGGAGGTCAAGGGGCTTCGGACGAGGAAGCTGCATGATATCTCGTTCACCCTGAAAAAAGGGGAGATACTCGGGCTTGTTGGTCTTGTGGGAGCTGGACGGACTGAGATAGTCAGGGCTTTGTTTGGAGCCGATAAGATCAAGGCAGGTACAATAGCCATTAATGGGGAGCAGGTACCAATACGGAATCCCCGAGATGCAATGAAGCATGGAATCTGTCTTGTTCCGGAGGATAGAAAGCAGCAAGGGCTTATTCTGCCGTTTTCTGTAGAGAACAACATTTCAATAGCCTGTCTGAAGGAACTCTACAGGTTTGGGATTCTGGACAAAATCAAGGAAAGACAGATAGCACAGAAGTATATTAAAAAGCTTCGGATAAAAACCCCGACGACACGGACTGCTGTTGAAAGTCTGTCTGGAGGTAACCAGCAGAAATGCATCATTGGTCGTTGGCTGGAACTCTCACCAAGGATTTTGATCATGGATGAGCCGACGAAGGGCATTGATGTGGGAGCAAAATATGAGATTTATCTGTTGATGAAACAGATTGTTGAAAGCGGCGGATCAATAATCCTGATCTCATCAGAGCTTCCGGAAGTAATCAATATGAGTAACCGTGTGCTGACAGTCTGCGAAGGGCAGATCACTGGAGAATTTGATCCGGAGAAAACGAGTGTGAATGAGATCATGGATAAAGCGCTTGATTTTGCTGAAGAACAAGGAGCGATGGCATGAGTGGAGCAATAAAACGGGCAGCTCGGGAATATCTTGTGCTGATTCTGGTGTTCGTTCTGGTGTTGATTACAGCCATTTTGGAGCCGAAGTTTTTAAGCAGCGGGAACCTGACAAATATTATGCGGCAGTTCGGACCGCTGATTATGGTAGCAATGGGAATGACCTTTGTTATTATCGGCGGATATATAGATTTGTCGGTAGCAGGGATCATGTCCTTAGTGGCAGTAGTGACACTGTCACTTATTGAATCGCTGGGGCAGGGGCCTGCACTGCTGGTAGGGTTGCTGTTGGGAACTGCTGCAGGGTTTCTTAACAGCCTGGTGATCACCAGAAGCGGTGCGATGACGCAGGCGGAGGGATTGTTCATATCCTATGGAATGAGTGTGCTCTATGGGGGAGCGGCACTTCTGTACACTGGGGGAGTGACCAATCACCTCTCTTATCTTGATGTTGATTACTCGATGTTTACCTCTATAGGTTCGGGGACAGTAGGCATATTTTCCGTTTCATTTCTGATTTTTCTCGGTCTTATAGCTGTCCTGTATTTTTTTCAGAACTACACGTATGTGGGCAGGGCAATCAGCCTGACCGGCGGCAACAAGACTGCGGCAAACTTAACCGGAATCAATGTAAACAGAACAATTATGATTATCTGGACGATATCAGGATTTATGGCGGCTGTGGCCGCGATTGTACTGTTTTCGAGAGTCACAACTGCTTCTCCGGTACTTGGCAAGGGGTTTGATCTCAATGCGATACTTGCAGTTGTAGTGGGAGGAACCTCGCTTCAGGGCGGAAAGGGCAGTGTAGCCCGAACGGTACTGGGAGCGATGCTGGTCATACTGCTGGCAAACAGCATGAACTTGCTGGGAGTGACGGTATACATGCAGAACGTGATGAAAGGGGTGCTCCTTGTTCTCGCGATTTGGCTCGATAATCTCAAGGCAAGAAGGTAGGGCTCTCAGGTATGAAAAAACAAGGAATAGCAAGAAGATTTGGAGCGACGGTTGTCAATTACAAGGCATTCTTTGCCGTACTTGTGATGCTGATCATGATGCTGTTTTTCAATACACGATTTTACACGGCATTCAATATTCTGGATATGCTCAATTCCGCCTCGATTCTGATGATTGTTTCATTCGGACTGACCCTTGTTATACTTGCAGGAGCAATTGACTTGTCGGTTGGCGGGAGTCTGGTACTCGGAGGAATCCTGACTATCCAGGCGTTGAGTGTTATGCCGATGTGGATGGCGATACTATTTGGATCATTTTCAGGTGCGGCCATTGGGCTCATAAATGGATATATCATTGTGTATCAGAAGACCGAACCGCTGATAGTGACGTTGGGAACGAGCATAGTGATAACTGGTGTAGCCCAACAGCTGACCGATGCGCATCCGATATCAGCTGAAGGTGTTGATTTCATGATGATAGCCAATGGGAAGCTGTTTGGCATCATTCCGAATCTGGTAGTGATCATGCTTGTGGTGTTTGTGCTGTTTTATGCGCTGCTTCGCTTTACTCAGTTTGGACGGAACATCTATGCGATCGGCGGAGACTATGAGGTGGCTGAGTATTCAGGACTTGATGTGAAGAAGATCAAGGCTGCCACGTATGTGCTTGCCGGTCTTGCAGCCGCCTTTGCCGGAGTGCTGCTTTCTTCAAAGCTGAATTCTGCATCCTCTATTTACGGGGATCAGACAGCCTTGACAGTGATCAGTGGAATTGTAGTCGGCGGAACGTCTCTGGCTGGAGGAGTCGGAGGGGTAGGCAGGAGTCTTGTGGGACTGCTGGTATTTACAGTCATGGAGAATGCAATGAACATGCTCCATATTGATGCGTATGTGCAGCAGATTATTCGCGGGGTGGTAATCGTTGCTATTCTGGCTCTCGACAGCTACGATCGAAAACGCAAGAGAGAAGATGTCTAAGTGATCATCTTTTTTATTATCAAGCAAGGAGTTGCAAGTGAGTAAAAAACGAATTGGCGTTGTGGATAAGCATGTAAAAATTGCTGCAGGGTTATTCTGGTCAGATTACGGCTATCTTGCTGATACTGTAATGGAGCTTGAACAAGGCGGTGTTGACTGGATTCATATGGAAATGCGGGACGGTAGATATATGCAGTTTAATGTCCCCAGGGGTGGACTCGACATACTTTCAGGTATTCGACCTCATACTAACCTTGAAATTGAGGTGCAGCTCCAAATGGTGCGACCGACACTTGATCTATACAAACAGCTTGCTGATGAAGGAGTTGACCTTATAACGATCCCCATTGAACATACCGGCGAGACTCTTATAGAGCATATTTCTTTTGTTAAAGAACTCGGGTTGAAAGTTGGAGTCTGGGGCTGGCAGGGATTGCCGACGGTATTCTTTGAACAGTGCATTCCTTTCGTGGATATTATCGAGTATGAGTGCCGTTATCCTTTTTGGACTAATGTGCATCCAGATGGGCGCAGCCCGCATGTGATGGATCCCATCATTGAGGAGTCTGTGGCCGACCTCTATGAAATGCTCAAAAAACGCGAGCGTGAAACAGAGGTGGACCTCATGGAAGATGGAGGTTTGAATAAGAGCAATCTTGAGTCTTTTGTGAGTAAGGGAATGAACGTTGGGGAGTTCTCATCTCCGCTGATGAAAGGACCAAATGGCAAATTCAAGCCGGGCAATGGAGATATTGCACAGGCGGCTAAAGAACTCAGGGTTTTTATAGATGATCTGTCTACTTCTTACCGAAGCGATGATGGGAGATTGTTATGAGAAAAGAGCTCCGTATCGCGGTTCTTGGATACGGTATGATAGGAAGACTCCACAGCCTTAGCTACAACGAAATACCTTTTATCTACGGGGGTTCAATTCCCAGGCCGAGACTGCACACAATCATGACATCGAGAAAAGAATCTGCAGAAGCCGCGCAGGCCGAGGCCGGGTTTGAGAAAGCTGTCACAGATATAGAGGAGGTCATGAATGATCCCGAAATTGATGTCGTTGACGTAGCATTGCCCAACGGGATGCACCGTGATGCAGTTGAACGTGCAATTGCTGCCGGGAAACATGTGTATTGTGAAAAACCACTTGCCGGAACAATTGAAGATGCACGTGCAATCTCATCAGCGGTGAATGAGGCAGCTGACCGTGTCCAATTTGGTATGGTATTCCAGTACAGATTTTTACCTGCACTCATTCGTGCAAAACAGCTTATTGACGAAAGAAAGATTGGAAAGGTTTTCACCTTTCGAGCAGAATATCTTCACTCTGGTTACCAGGACCCCCAGCGTCCATTGAGCTGGCGCATGAAAAAAGAAGAGGGCGGCTCTGGTGCATTAGGAGATCTCGGAAGTCACTTAATAGATCTTGTCAGGTTCCTTCTTGGTGAGTTTTCAGCAGTGCAGGGAAATCTTGAGACCTTCATTCCCCAGCGGCCAGTAGCCAAGGGGGATTCAAACATGGGGCAGGTAACGGTGGATGATGTGGCCTGGATGCAGGCTCGTATGATAAACGGAGCTGTTGGAAGTTTGGAAATGTCCCGATTTGCCACAGGAACTCTTGATGACCTTCGTATCTGGATCTATGGAGAACGCGGCTCTTTGCATTTTAGTCTGATGGATCCCAGTTTTCTCTACTTCTTTGATCAGACCCGGAAAGGAGGAGACTATGGAGGAACACAAGGGTGGCAGCGTATTGATTCAGTTAGTTTTTATCCAGGTGCAAAAACCCCGCCTTATAGGGCTCCCATCGGGTGGATTAGAAGCCATGTCGAAAATCAGTATCAATTTCTTAAAGCGGTAAGTGAACACCGTCAACCATCACCGGGAATATGTGACGGTTTGAATACTCAGTTTGTTATTGATGCCGTTGAGAAATCTGCTGAACATAGCGGTACTTGGTTTGATGTAGAAACTGAATAAATGAGCTTGAATACAGGAGCTAAAAAAATTGACAGATGTAGGTTATAAGGCATCGGCTGAACGCGGACTTGTGTTTGATGTAAAAAGATTTGCGCTGCACGACGGCTGTGGGATAAGAACATCAGCCTTTCTCAAAGGCTGTCCGCTCAGGTGCCCTTGGTGCCAGAATCCAGAAGGAATATCAATACACAGACAGGTGTGGTTTGATCATAACAAATGTATCCGTTGCGGCAGATGTGCTCAAGCCTGTGATAATGGAGCAGTAACGCTGCATCCGGATAGTGAGTATTTTGTGTCTGTTGACCAGGAGAAATGCCGAGAGTGTGGCTATGAATGTGTTCGGGTGTGTCCCACTGGTGCGCTATCTTTTGACAGCGGGTTTTATACAGTCAAAAAACTGGCAGATCTGCTTGAACGAGACCAAGTTTTCTATAAAGCTTCTGGAGGAGGAATGACTCTTTCAGGGGGTGACCCGCTGTTTCAGGCAGAATTTACTCTGGCGGTTTTTACTGAGTGTAAGAACAGAGGCTTGCATACGGCTATAGAAACAGAACTCGCGACATCTATACACAAGCTTGAACAGTTTGTCCCTGTAGTTGATTTGTTTCTGACAGATTTGAAAATCTGGGATAACAAAAAGCATTTGGAAACAGTGGGCGTTGAAAACAAGATAATCAAGGAGAATATCCAGTATCTATCCGAGCAGGAGGTTGAGTTGATTGTGCGTATGCCGCTTATCCCTGAGATAACTACTACAGAAGAGAATATTTCATCTATTGCCAGGTTCATAGCTGATCTTCCTGGTAATGTGCCGTTTGAGCTTATTAATTTTAATCCTCTTGCGTCCGGGAAATACAGGATGCTTCAAAAAAGGTATACATTTGAATCCTATACTTCTCCCTATCCTCCGGAAGAGTATTGGAAATTTGCCCAGATAGCTATAGATGCTGGCGCTAATATCATTGGAGGTCCATAGACAAAACTGTCTAATTTCATTAAGGAGGCTTGATATCAAATCGTTACTATGCGGTGTGGACCTTGGTGGAACCAAGGTGGTATGTGCTCTGGTGACCAGAAAAGGTGAGATTGTTGCCAGAAACGAAATTCGCGGACATAAAGCTTTGACAGCTGATCAGACTGTTCATGCTGTAAGCTCTCATATTGAACAACTTCTAAGTGAAGCCAATATCTCAAAAGAAGAGATCCAAGGAATAGGGGTTGGTGCTTGTGGTCATGTGAATCATGACACTGGAATCGTCATCACCAATTCACAGCTGAGAGATTTTCGTAGTTACCCGCTTGCGCAGAAACTGTCAGAGGCTGTCGGTTTGGATGTAGTCATTGATAATGATGCTAATGCGCAGGCTTATGCTGAATATCTTTTTGGCAGTGCGCAGGGGTTTTTTACGGCTGCATTTGTTACTGTCAGCACTGGAATCGGAGCCGGATATGTTATAAACGGGCGTCTTTTTCGAGGCAGTTCCGGTATCGCAGGTGAGGTTGGCCATACAATTATTAATCCCCACAGTACGATACGTTGCGGCTGTGGCAATTATGGATGTCTCTTTGCTCATGCTGCAGGTCAATCCCTTCCTCAGGTAGTCGGTCAGAAACTTCTTCAGCCTGGGGTAGAGACACATATAGAATTCAGCAAGCTTGATGATTTGGAAATCAATGGAGAGCTTATTGGAAAGGGTTTCGAGGAGGGTGATCCGCTTTGTACAGAAATAGTGATGGAGTATGCAGATTATCTCGGCATAGGATTGCAGAATCTCTTCCAGATGATAGACCCCGACGTCATAGTCATAGGCGGGGGGCTTACAAATTGGGGTGAAAGATATCTTGATCGCATCCGAACTCGTTTCTATAGGACTGCGGGTCGCATGCTGTCTCATCCTTTGGAGATACGGCTGGCAAAACTACTTGCCAATGCGGCTGTTATCGGGGCAGCAGCTCTCGTAATGGAGCCGAAATAGGCCTCCCGAAATAAAAGCAGAAGAACCTGAGTGATTAGGATTTACTATAGGTCTTGAGAATTGAGTCTGCAACTCGCAGAGCGTTTGCAGCGATTGTCAGGGATGGATTTACTGCGGCAGATGAGGGGAAAATGCTTGCATCCGCTACATAGAGATTCTCTAACTCATGAGTCCGCCCATCAGGAGCCACGACCGAAGTTTCAGGATTATCTCCCATACGGAGAGTTCCCACCTGATGCTGAATAGCAGACGGTGATGGCGGGCGTTCTATAATTATCGGCAGGCCTGCTTTATGTAGGATTCTTTTTATTTGTTTGACAAATTGCTTATGTGTTTTCAGGTTATTCAGTTTTCGGCTTAATCGTATGGATCCGTCATCGCGAAGTTCAACTCTATTTTGTTCATCAGGTAGATCTTCGCTCATTACCCAGAAATCAAAACTTCGTTCAGCAATAAAACGAGAGAATTTTCTCATCAAGAAGGTGCCGCTGCGCTCCAGATTCTGATGCAGTATCTTTCCTCTCATTTGTACATTTCCGCCGTCAGCGTAGAAATCATTGAATGCCATGGTCTTCTGAAACCATGTTGGATTTTTTCTGAACGGCGATAGGGCCATGAGAACCGTGTTGTTATGTGACATGAAATTACGACCGACTTGATCTGAGGCATTGCCAAGTCCGTGAGGGTAACGCTCACTTACAGAAGCAAGAAGCAATGCTGCAGATTGCACAGCTCCGGCGCAGAGAACAACAATCCCAGCAGATAAAGATATCTGTTCACCTTGGGTGTTCACAGCTTTTACAACAGTAACACGTGTTCCATTGCTGTTATGGAGAATCTGCAATACCCGAGTGTGTGGAAACATGGAAATGGTTTTATTTTCCCTGAGGGCTGGTCGGAGGAACGCATTTTCACCATCAAATTTTGCCCGTATTTTGCAGGGGAATCCGTCACAGGGGCTGCCTTTCTGACAGTGTCCGCCGTCTCCTTGATGGACTGCACTTGGCAGAGCAAAAGGATGCAGTCCCTGCATCTCTATTCTTTGAGAGAGCCATTCAATAGATTTCTCATGTTCTAAGGGGCTATGGGGATATTTCCCCCTAGGGGGTTCAGAAGGGTCAGCGTGAGCAGACCCATGTACATGCATTTGTTTCTCAGCGATATCATAATATGGGGAGAGTATATTATAGGTTATTGGCCAATCAATAGTTTCACCGTCTGGGAATCGGTGTGAAATGAAATCCCGTTCGCGAAGCCTAAAGGCTGAACCGCCGAAAAATTTACTACTGCCTCCATAATTGTAATAGACGCGGGGAGTAAACGGCTGATCTTGTTCGTCATACCACACCTCTGTCGTATCGTACCGTCTTTTTTTCAACACCTCATCCGGGTCCCAGTTCTCAGCTTCCTGCTTAAGTGGGCCCCCTCGATCTAAGACGGCAATCCTCAGGTTTGAGTTGCGCAGTGCCCACGTAATAGCACTGCCGCCCAATCCTGCCCCTATGACTATCAGATCAAAATCGGTGTTTTTACTCATATTTATAACGACTGTTCTGTTCGAGCGATGATATCATCCTGTGTATCCTTTGAAAGTGTATTAAAGAATGCCGAGTAACCCGCTACACGAACAACAAGATCACGATGGTTGTCAGGATGTTTCTGAGCATCAAGCAGGGTTTCCCTGTCAACCACATTGTACTGTACATGCCACCCGTTTAGGCCTGCAAAGAAACCTCTCAGAAGAGCCGCTAGTTTTACCTGATTGTTTTCATCTTCAAGAATTGTCGGAGTGACCTTCTGATTTAGTAGAACCCCACCGAGAATCTTCTCTGTAGGGAGCTTACCGATTGACTGAAATACAGCTGTTGGGCCTTTTATATCTGTTCCTCCCGAAGGTGAACAGCCCTCGGCCAGCGGTGTTCCTGCATGTCTGCCGTCGGGTGTAGCCGGTACTATTGCCCCCTGAGGAACATTAGCGGAAATACTCGATGTCCCGGCATAATATCGACAGCCTATTGGCCCCCTTCCATAACGGATGGTTTTGTACTTATCAAGTTCTTCGATGTACGACATATATGCCTGGAAAACGAGCTGGTCAACATAATCATCATCATTACCGAACTTTGGAACTTCATTTAGTATCCTCTGTCTGAGTTCTTCTCCGCCTGCGTCGTTAAAATCATTTTCCATATGCTTAAGCAACTGTTCAGCTGTTACTGTCTTATCTTCAAAAACCATCTTCTTGATGGTGGCAAGAGAATTCCCTAGGTTTGCTATTCCAACCTGAAGACCAGATACAAAATCGTATTTTGATCCGCCTTCATGTATAGTCTTCCCACGTTCGATACAGTCATCTACAAAGGCGCTGCAGATTATATCGGGAGCTTCCTCTTCAAGTACGATATCAATAGCAGTATCAATGGCAATGCCTGCTTGGGCATAATTCGCAACTTGTACTTTCCAAGCTTCCATGACCTGATCAAACGAAGTAAAATCCTTCAAGTGCCCAATACCAGGATAAAATTTCTTACCTGAGACGGGATCCGTACCGTCATGCATTGCGGCAAGGAAGATTCTCATAAAGTTGAGAAAGTGTTTACCAGTAGTCCTGTATCCCCATTTCCCGGGAACAGCCACCTCTATACAGCCGATTGCTGAGTAGTTGTAGGCGTCCTCAGGCTCAACACCCAGTTCAATGAACGAGGGTATGACTATCTCGTCATTATTGAAAGCCGGCATGCCGAAGCCTTTTTGAATTACTTCTAGACATGCTTTCAGAAAATCATCACTCATGTTTTTATGAAAACGTACCGAAAGGTTTGGTTGAGTAAGTTTCGTTTCTCCAACGGAATTCAGTATGAGGTAACTAAGATCATTTACAGCATCTTCTCGTTGTGGAGTCTGTCCACCAATAGTGACATTCTGATAGAGCGGGCTTCCTGCAGAAAAACGTGTGTGTGACCAGGAACGAATTTTATGGATTGAAAGAAGCTTAACCCATGTATTCTCAAGCAGCTCCATAGCAAAGTCCGGTGTTAAGATCCCACGCTTTACATCTTGTGCATAAAATGGATATAGATACTGATCCATTCGACCGAGAGATACTGAATGGCCGTTGCTTTCAATTTGGAGTACCAGCTGGATAAAATAGGTCAGCTGAAGGGCTTGTCTGAAAGTTTTCGGAGGCTGGTGTGCTATTACTCGACAAATATCTTCAATCTCTTTGAGTTCCTCTGACCTTTGGGGTGTTATTCCCCCTGCATCTGCTTGGATGCCGGCTGAATCAGCAAATCGGATGATAAATTTCTGCAATGCAGAAAGACCTATATCCAATGACTGATAGAAGCTTCGATGTTTGACGCCGTCAAGCGTTGTGTTATTTTCTTTTTCAAAGCGGCCACGAACACGATAGATAAACTGATCTAAACCTTCAGCAAGTATTTTCTCATTGTTAACAGCTATATGAGCATCGCCTGATGTAAGGTTCCCCTCAGCTCGTATAATGCCGGCCTCATGGATTTCATGAAGCTTTTTCCCCATGAGAACACGTCCTTTGTCCAACGTTGTTTTGCCGCGCCAGAATTCACAAATATCGAGTATTTCGTCTTTTACTTCACGTGATGGATAGAATTGGTCACCTGGACGTTTTTCGAACTCGTTGATCTCCTTCTCGATCCACTCGACTGCATACTCTGGAAAGATGGGGGCTGCTCGCAGCTGTGACGCCTGGTTTCCCACAATGAGCCCATCAGGTTCAATAAAAACGGTCATGTTCTCCAGAGTACTGCTTAGAGCAAGTGCGCGCCTAATAATGAGCGGCTTATCAGCATGCTCTTTATAAACTTCTGTATAGAATCGTGCCCGTTCAGGGCAGATGGTCGATTTAGCATTGATGACTTCATCTCGAAGCCGCTGAATTCTTGGGTTGTACCCACTTGCTTTTACTATTTGTGTTTTCATATTTGTAGTATATGAAGCTTGTGAAAGAAAGTCAATAATCTTCGAGTGAAAGTTAGTTTGATTTTAAAGCAATAGAAAAACTTATTTAAATCTTTCCTGTGGTTTTGACTAACGTGTTTCTATCTGCTACTATGACTCGTAAATTTAGGGATGAGCCATTATGAATGAACGGCAAAAAAGCATTTTAGAACTTCTGTCAAAAAGTAAAGAACTTTCAGTCAACGAGCTTGCAGCACAGTTCGGCGTAAGCAGTGTGACAATCAGGGGAGACCTGGATTATTTAGAAAATGAACGGCTGCTTAAAAGAGTTCACGGCGGGGCGAGACTGCATAGCGAAGATGATATTTCACAGAGAATTGGTATCAATTATCCGAGAAAGGCTGCAATCGCAGCCAAAGCTGCATCGCTAGTCAAACCAGGAGAGACGATATTTATTGACGCCGGATCTGTAAACGCCCTTTTTGCTCGAGAGCTTGCACAGATTCCAGATATCCAGATTGTGACCTCAAATGTCTATATAGCCCGACAATTGAAAGAATCCAGAGTGAATGTAATCATTTTGGGCGGCTTATTTCAACACGACAGTGAGTCTGTAGTTGGATCCTTAGCTAAAATGGGGTTGGAAAGGATAAATTTTTCTAAGGCCTTCATTGGTGTTGACGGCATCACAAAAAGTTACGGATTTGCAAGCAATGACATGATGCGTGCTGAGATCGCACGTGAGGCGATTTTACGAGCTGAACAGGGTTTTGTGCTTTCCGATTCTACAAAGATCGGAAAGATAGCTGCGTGTACGATATGCAGTCTTGATGAAGCTGACTGCCTTGTTACTGATGATGGTGTTAGTGCAGCACAGCGGAAAAAGTTCGAAAAGGACGGGCTGAAAGTTGAAATCGCAGAAAACTGATCCCGCTTGCATTAATGTGTAGATAGCATCTTTTCTTTAATCCTATAAATAATTCTGGGGCACCTCTATAAACGTGGTATGAATCTCCCCCAATCATGAGATCATATCGTTAAGCACCATGATACAAGGAACATGATATGGGAGAGAGACGAAAGTATACCAAAGAGTTTACGATTGAAGCGGTCCGGCTGCTGAACAACTGTGACAAGGGCGGCTATGAGATCGAAAAGGATCTGGGAATCGGTACAGGGGTAATCTATCGATGGAGACGCGAGCTGGAGGAAGAAGGGACGGAGGGGATAAAATCAGGTTCACCAAATGTTATATTTTACTTCTATCCAGCACTGTACAAACCGTCACTGAATTATTTTTACTCCTTTTTCTATGTTTATATATGACATGATTTGTAAAAATTATGATAATAATATATATTATCTGCATTATCGGGGTTAGTATGGCAGAGGATAAAATAGCCACCGGTGTGATTCACGAAGTACCGGATGATCTGAGGGAAGCTCTGATTTCCAACCCGGAGATAGTCGAAGAATGGAACCGCCTCACGCTTCTTGCGCGCAACGAGCGGATCTGCTGGATCATCAGTGTAAAAAAATAGAAACGAGAAGCGAGCATATAGAGCGGCTGCGATCGGAACTGCTCGAGGGCAAGCGAAGGCCATGCTGCTGGCCCGGCTGTTACCAGTCAGCTCTATAATCCAGCAGCCCGCAGCTGGTCGCGGCCTGTTCTCGATGCCCTGGAAATCAATCCCTCGCTGCTGAAGGATGTTGTAATGCCCGGGACTGTGCTTGGTCCGCTGCAGCCTGCACTGGCGCAGGAGATTGGTGCCGATCACGAAATTCTGGTAACCGCCACTGCCTGTCATGATACCGCCTCCGCGGTAGCAGCCGTGCCTGCGCAAAGCGGAGATAAAAGTGCCTATTTAAGCTCCGGAACCTGGTCCCTGCTTGGAATTGAGAATCCAAATGCGATAATAAATCCCCGCAGCCTGGAATCAAACATAACCAACGAGGGGGCAGCCGACGGTGGTATCCGCTTTCTGAAAAATATTATGGGACTGTGGATTCTACAGGAGTGTCGGCGCAGCTGGGAGGCGGAAGGGTTGAATATCGATTACAGCACCCTCGCCCGGGAAGCTGAAAAAGCTGAATCCTGTATGTACGAGCTGAATGTAGATGATCCGCGTTTTCTGAAGCCCGGTCTGGCAGATGACACCATGCCGAAACGGATTGCGGAGTACTGCGCCGAAACCGGTCAGGTTCCCCCGGAGACTCCTCCGGAATTCGCCCGTGGAATATTCAAGGGGCTTGCTGCAGCCTATGCACAAACTGTCTCCGAAATCACCGCTGTCTCCGGAAGAAGTATCAATACTCTCCACATTATCGGCGGCGGCTGTCAGAACCGGTTTCTGAATCAGATAACCGCGGATACTACAGGAATCCCGGTTACCGCCGGGCCGGTAGAAGCAACCGCACTGGGAAACATCATGATGCAGGCTATTGCCGTCGGGGAGCTGAAAGACCAGCAGGAAGGTCGTTCCCTGCTGAGGGAAGGGGGGGAGATACTGACCTATACCCCTTCCTCCTCCTGAGCAGACCGATATTCAGGAAGTATTACTCCTCTAGAGAGACCCTCTTCAGCCGCAGGGAGTTCCCCACCACATTGATGGAACTGAAGGCCATGGCTGTCTCCGCAATAACCGGGTGCAGCAGACCAAACACCGCCAAAGGAACGGCGATGACATTATAGAAAAAAGCCCAGAAAAGGTTCTGCATGATCTTTCTGAAGGTGGCCTTGGAGAGGCGTATTGCCTTGACCGCACCTGTCAGGCTTCCGGAGACCAGGGTGATGTCTGCCGATTCTATAGCGATGTCGGTACCTGTTCCAATGGCTATTCCCACGTCAGCCTGCTTCAGGGCCGGGGCATCGTTAATACCGTCACCCACCATGGCAACCGTTTTCCCTTCTTTCTGGAGTTTCCTGACAATATCGATTTTGTCCTCCGGCAAAAGTTCTGCCTCTACCCTGTCTATACCCACCTCATTCGCAATGGCTGTGGCGGCTTTACGGTTATCTCCCGTGAGCATGACTGTTGTAATGCCCATTTCATGCAGCTGGTCCAGAGCCTCCCGGGAGTCGTGCTTGATGGCGTCTGCAATACCGGCAATGCCGATAAGATCTCCTTCAAGGGCGGCGAGGATAACAGTTGCCCCTTGAGCCTGAAGCTCGTTGATATCATCAGTGTACGCGCCGGTCGGGATCCCGCTTTCATTAAAGAGTTTCAGGCTTCCGACTTCAACCCGTTGTCCATGTATGTGGGCCTGGATTCCTTTACCGGTAAGCGACTCGAAACTGTCGCAGTTCTCAAGGGGTATATTCCGTTCTTCAGCAGCTGCAACCACAGCACGTGCCAGGGGATGTTCAGAAAGGTTCTCCACTGAGGCCACCAGAGCGAGGAACTTTTCCTCGGGCAGACTGCTCTTCAGTACTTTAATTCCGGGCTTGCCGACGGTGATTGTCCCTGTTTTATCAAAGACCACCGTATCGATCTTCTGGGCGGTCTGGATGGCCTCGCCGTTCCGAATAAGCACCCCGTTCACCGCACCTTTTCCCATTCCCACCATCAGGGCTGTAGGGGTCGCCAGTCCCAGGGCGCAGGGACAGGCTATTACCAGGGTCGCGATGGCTGCAAAGAGGGCCGCCGACACGACGCCGCGGTCGGGATTAATCCAGGGAATCACGGTCTCAAAGAATCTGAGCACCTGGTTTCCCGCTTCGGGCAGGAAGAACCAGAAGAGAAATGTCCCCAGAGAAATTACCAGTACGATGGGCACAAAAATCGCGGTTACTTTATCGGCAAATGCCTGAATCGGCACCTTGGTTCCCTGGGCGTCCTCCACCATCTTGATGATCCGGCTTAAAAAGGTGTCCTTGCCTACCTTCTCGATACGGACCTTGACGGCTCCCTGCTGGTTAACCGTAGCGCCGATAACCTTGTCTCCGGTCTTTTTATCCACAGGAATGGATTCTCCTGTGGCTATGGACTCGTCCAGAGAGCTTTCGCCCTCGATTATTTCTCCGTCCACCGGGACCTTTTCGCCGGGACGTACCAGTACGGTGTCGCCGATTACAAGGCTTTCCACCGGAACATCCTCGATAGTGCCGGATTCGTCAATACGATGGGCGCTCTTGGCTCCCAGCTCGAGTAACTGCTTAATCGCCTGGGATGCTCTGCCGGTGGCCATCTCTTTCAGGTAGTTACCGATAAAATTAATGCTCATTATCATGGCTCCCACCACGGCAAAGTTCTCTATCTGGACTCCGAAAAGCTTTAGAATCCCGGTAGAATAAGCGGCGATAGTACCGATCCCGATCAGGGAATCCATGTTAAAGTTGAAGGTCTTCAAGGAGAGCAGGGTCGTACGTATTACCGGCCATCCGATGATAAAGATCACTGGAAACGCAGCCACAATGTCTGTGATAAACGAAACATAGGGTCCGCCTATAGTAATACCGAAGAGCATATGGACCAGCATCTTCAGGGTCAGGGGCAGGGTTATGGCCCAGGCGATTATCATCCGCTTTTTTTCCCGTCTCAGATGTTCCAGTTCCTTCTCGTGGGCCTCGTCCATGGTATTGAGTTTATACCCCGCGTTTTCCACGGCTCTTTTAAAAGACGATTCATCTGCTTCTTTATAGGTAATTACCGCCTTTTTATCCGACAGGTTAACGTTGACGGTCTCTACTCCAGGAACCTTTTTCAGCGCTTTTTCAACATTCAGCACGCAGCTGGCGCAGGTCATTCCCTCTACCGCATATTCTGCTCGTTCAGACATAATTCCTCTTTCTCCCCCTTACATCGGGGATGCTTCGTATCCTGTTTCCTGTACCAGGCCGACAAGAACCGCAGGATCGACGGTATCTTCCGCTGTGACTGTTGCCTTCTTTTTCTTCAGGTTAACTTTGGCTTTCTTTACCCCTTCGCCTTTTTCCAGGGCATTGGTAACAGCCATCACGCAGTGTGCGCAGCTCATTCCTTCTATATTCAACTCAATCTTTTTGGCCATATCTCCTCCTGTTGGTTTAGCCGATACGCCGAAACCTGGACAGCATGTCCATGATCTCGGCGACCTTTTCGTTCTGGTCCGCTTCATCCCCGTGACGCATACTGTCGGCCACGCAGGTGTGCAGATGCTGATCCATTATTATGTCTTCTACTTTTCGTATTGCCGAAACCACTGCCCGTATCTGGGACAGGATATCCATGCAATAGCGGTCGCTCTCGACCATCTTGGATATTCCGCGAATCTGGCCCTCCACCTTTCCTAACCTTCGCTGAACATCCTCTTTTTGTTTCTGATCCATCATGTAATAAAGATACTATACCCAGGTAGGGTAGTCAAGTAGTTTGAAATTTGACAGTAACGAAATCCTCTACTACAGTTTATCGTATCATTGCTGATTCAGCTGTTGTACTACACAGTTTATCGTATAGGAGATAAAAAAATGAAGGTGCGTACCCGACTTACCCTGTTGACCGCCCTGATCGCAGTAGTGATCGTCGGCATACTGGTAAGCGTTGTTACCCTGCGGGCCAGAAGAATGCTCATGGACGGAGCATTGAATGAGATAGCCATGGCTGTATCCGCTACGGTCAGGGATACCGAACGCTGGGAGGAGATGATTGTACGTTCCGCCCAGGCTGCAGCGGGCAATCTCAGCGTACGCCGAATGGAAGAACAGGGACACGCTGAAACCTTTGCCGGGACCTTCGCCGCTTTGAATGACTATATCTACACCCTCTATTCAATCGATGCGGAAGGCAATGTATTTATAACGGAAACCGGAGAACGGGGAAGCGGCAGCCGCGCCGACAGGGACTATTTTAAGGAGGCCATGGCAGGAGAAGCGGTAAGCCGCCAGGTTTTAATGGGGCGTTCATTAGTCCCTCCGGTACCGGCGGTGGCATACGGTTTTCCCATATTCAGTGCTGATAACCAGAGGACCGCTGCCGGGGTACTGCTCCTCGCTTCGACTCTGGCGGAGTTGTCCGACATTGTCCTGATAAATGCCCCGGACAACAGTAATGCCTTTATCGTCGATCAGGATGCACATTTAATTGCCCATATTGATCCTGAGAAAGTGCAGGGCGATGAGCTGGTGGATTTTTCCACTCATCCTGCTGTACAGGCTTTTTCTGCACAAGGCGGTGACGATTTGTTCAGCTATGACAAAGACGGTCGGCGGGTAATCAGCCTGCACGGCAGCGCGGAGAACGGCTGGACCGTCTTTATCGAGATCGAGGAGAGGGTAATAACCGCAGCGGCGGCAAAGTTTATCCAGATCGGGCTGTTTCTGGGCGTGCTGGGAATTGTAATCCTTGCTCTGCTCCTGAGTATCGTAACCGGGGCGACCCTGAGACCTGTTTCTACCTTAACAGAGCATGCCGGGATTCTTGCCAAAGGAGATCTTACCCGCAAGCTCCCAAAGAAGGATATGGCGAGAAAAGACGAAATCGGCAGCCTTTCCAGAACCTTCAACAGTTTATCCGAGCAGTTGACACAGATCGCCGGAAGAATCCAGAAGGCAGCAGATTCGGTATCCAGCGGAAGCCAGGAGGTAAATAACGCGGCTCAGTCTCTGTCTCAAGGTGCCACCGAGCAGGCTGCTTCTACCGAGGAAGTGTCGGCATCCATGGAACAGATGAGCTCCAGTATTCGTCATAACAGCGATAACTCTTCACAGACAGAGCGTATTGCCAAGTCCTCCGCCTCGGATGCCGAAGAGGGCGGAAAGGCGGTGCAGGAAACCGTCACTGCCATGAAGTCCATTGCGGAAAAGATCTCCATAATCCAGGAGATTGCCAGGAATACGAATCTTCTGGCCCTTAACGCGGCCATAGAAGCGGCGCGGGCAGGGGAGCAGGGCAAAGGATTTGCAGTAGTCGCCACGGAAGTACGCAAACTGGCGGAACGGAGTCAGAAAGCGGCCGGCGAAATTGAGGATCTTTCACGGAACAGCGTTGCGGTCGCCGAGCAGGCTGGAAAAATGTTCGAGAAAATGGTGCCGGAGATCAGGAAAACCGCTGATCTGGTGCAGGAGATCAGCGCCGCCAGCGCCGAGCAGAGTTCAGGGGCGGATCAGATTAACGACGCACTGATGCAGCTGGAGAATGTCGTGCAGCAGAATGCTTCTGCTTCTGAAGAGATGGTAGCGACAGCGGATGTTCTTTCCGGTCATGCCGCAGAGCTGCAGCAGACGGTCGGGTTTTTCAAGATTGGAAAACGCAGGGAAACTCAGGTTCCAAGGAGAATCAGTCCCCCGGCAGCAACGGAGAAACCCCAACCCGCAAAGAAGACTCAGGCTCCTCCTTCTTCTACTCCTTCGCCTTCGCCTGTAAGCAATCCCGCGGAATCGGGTATTACTTTGTTCAAAGAAAGCCCTGAAAAACGTGAAATTGCTGATATTTCCGACGATGAGTTCGAGGAGTTTTAGAACGATATCGGCGGGTACTATTCGGTCAGGAATTGCTCCCTGATTTTCGCTATGTTGGCCCTTCTGCAGCCGATAACCAGTTCTGAACCGCTGGCGGCACATCGCTGCAGCAGGGAGGCAAAGCCGCTGTCTTTCAGCTCCAGTTTGCCGATTTCATCCAGAAAGAGCACCGTTGCTCCATCCTCAAGAGCCTTGTCGATTATTGTTTCGGCGAACGCAAAGCCTTCCCGGGAAAAGCTGTATTTTCCATGCTGCAGTTCCTCGTTCCAGCCGGATGGAATCCGGTCCGGAAGCATGGCACAGAGGACTGTTCTGCCGCTTTTCAGGTCCACAAGCTCGTATCCGATAGTGGTTTCCCCCTCTATCAGTGCCCTGCTGCAGAATCCCGCAGCATTCCCGGTGGCGGCAAACTGTTCCTGTACAGCCTCTTCCCGGCTTTTACCTTCGGTTTTTGTAACAAAACGTGTCATGCTTACGTGTCCTATAGGTGCTGGCCGCCGTCGATGGGCAGAACAAGACCGTTCATATACCCGGAACGCTCAGACGCAAGGTAGGCGATAAGACTTCCCATCTCTTCAGGATATCCTATTCGGCGTACCGGCAGGGCCTCACCTTTTCTGCGCAGATACTCCTCCAGGTCCATTCCCGCCTCTTTAGCCATGGGTTCAAAAAGTTCCCTGAGCCTGTCGGTGGCAAAGAGCCCCGGGGCAACGCAGTTAATCGTAACGCCGTCCTTTCCCCACTCCAGGGCCTGGCTTTTCGCGAGCCCTGCGATACCGGCCCGTATGGCGTTGCTGAAGGCCATATTCAGCTGAGGATTGAGAATATTCACCGAGGTAATATAGATTATCCGTCCCCAGCCCCGACGACGCATCCCGGGGGCAAAGGCTGATGAGAGGCGTAGAACACTTGCGAAGAGTCCTTCGTACTGCTTTTTCCACTCATCGGGTCCAAAGGAGTCCAGGGGTCCTCCCGGGGGTCCCCCGGTGCTGACCACCAGGATGTCCGTTTCTCCCACCATCGCTTTAAGTTTTTCAATGTCCCCGGCGTTGCGAAGATCCGCCGTCAGGGCTGCGGCCTTTACGCCCGAAGCAGCCTCGATGGTTTGGGCGGCCTTTTGAATCCGTTCTTCGCTGCGGGAGACAATACTGAGTTCCGCCCCCTCCTCCGCAAGAACAGAGGCAGCGGCAAATCCTAGTCCTGAACTGGCGCCGGTTACCAGGGCTTTTCTGCTTTTCAACCCTAAATCCATGCTTCTCTCCCTAAAATTGACTTATCCTTAATATACGGCCTCGGGCTGTGTAAGTGAAGGTAAGTGTTCAGAATCGTGGGGATGCACTAGTTCGTCAAACGGAGAATGCCGGAAAACCTGGAAAGTACCTGCGAAAATTACCATGTTATGGATAAATGTCCACTGATTCGATATTTGCCGATGCTCATCCCCACGATTCTGAACACTGGGCATCGGCTGTCCCGCCGGGATTATTTGACTGGTACCCAGATTACCACTATGTTTTATATATACCCGGGTTGTGTGATCGTCCGGAGGAGGCTGTGTATGGAACTGTCGGTACTGGTTGCAAGGATAGTTGCGGTGATCTTTGCTGCGGGGGGCATCGCTGTGCTCATGGGACGTCTGGACTTTTCCGAAATTGCGGAGGATTTTCGCGAATCCCCGGCCCTGACCTTCATTGCCGGATCCCTGGGGGTCATAACCGGTCTTGTTCTGGTGGGCTACCATAATCTCTGGGTAGGGGACTGGACTGTTCTGGTTACGATTATCGGGTGGATCATTCTTCTTGGCGGCCTGTCTGTAGTCATTTTTCCCCAGTCCCTGATTTTCATGGGAAAATACTACCGGCATTCCCCTCTCTGGGGGGTAGTGCTGATCTGCCTTGGCCTCCTTTTCGGTTATTTTGGTTTTTTGTTTTAACAGAAGTAAACGAGGTCTTTTGCAGGCAGAAAAATTTAATGTTATACGGTAATTAATCATACTTTTCTCTTATTGCTTTGATAGTTTCCGGAAACACGCAGTAATTTTCAATAGTGTTTTGTTTAATTGAATATACATTACGGGGATGTATAAGAAGCCGTACAAATACAGTCAACAGCGGAATGATGCTTCGCGGGTCCTTGCCGACAGGAGTTAAAACTTCTGTACTCTCTGCAAAAAAATCTTTCCGCATAATGCTGAAATAAAGCAATTTTATCAGATGTTTTCTGCTGTTCCTTCTTTCTGCGGACCCTAATAAAAGAGCCATTATACTATGCGTTTTTACCCCCGTACAACCTGACTTTATTGTTCGCGGCAGCTCGCCTCCTGAAGATAATTTTATCAGGATTTCAGGGAAATTTACACCTGCCTGCGCGGCGTTTGCCGGTTCAATCATTCGTGGATTACATTCTATATAGTAGGGTACACCGTTTTTTTCAACAAAATCGAGCGTTATGCTTCCATGCCATGCAAGGTGAGTACCGAGAACATCTATATGTTTTTGTGCTTCAAGATTCAGTACACTGATCCGTGCCGCGGCGGAACCGCCGGCCCCTGAACCACGCTGCATGGATGTGTGTACCGCAACCATTGTTCCTTTATTAAATACAGCCTGTACCTGTCCGTATCTTCCCGTAATATGTTCCTGCGCCATTAATCGGTTTGTACCGGTCAGGAGCATGTTTTCTGCTTCGTTCCTGTCCCGTGCAGTTGATACTTTAAATACGGAGCGTCCGGCAGTTCCATACTCATCCTTTATCCAATAGGGGTATGATACGCTAATCGCCATATTTTCTTGTACTATACTCCAGCGGGGATGCGGTATATGTAAAAAATCTGCAAGTTCTGCAAATGAAATTTTGCTTTGTACCATGTTAAAAGAGTCTGGTGTAGCGACAGGCAGAACATTTTCTGATGAAAAATAACGGCGTCCCTCTGAAAAAAGCCATGCCGTTTCATGAGTGGGAATGACAGCTTCGTATGCCCCGGAATTTATCAGTTTTGATACATGAGTAAGATATCCATGAGGGTTCTCATTGACATTATACGTAAAAATAAGTTTGTTCTTCCATTTGCTGAAAAAAGTCATGGGCCTTTTTGCCGATGTTATGATATCAATCGTATACCCGCTGTTGCACAAAGATGTAAGCGTTTCCCGCGATGTCAAACTTGACCCTTCTGAAAGCAGAACCTTCTTTTGAACTTTCGCGTCTCTATATTTTTTTTTACCCTTATGACCGCTGAGGATTTTATCTTTCGTTTTTATACCAATAAATGCCATCACTACCATTAATACAGAAATTGCAACGGCCAGCTTCCATTTTCCTTCCTGAAGCGAGGCGCCTATCATTGTACACATTAAGTTTGTAGGAATTCTTGCTAATGTCGCAATTAAAACAAATCGGGGCATTTTCATGCTGCTTACACCACAGACATAGGAGATAATATCTTTTGGAGCAGCAGGTATCAGCATAATAATAACCGTTGCTATTTCCAGTTTATCCGGCTGGTGCAGCACGTGTATTCGTTCAATCTTTTCCTTTCCAAACAGCTTATATAGAAAAGGTTTCCCATACCTTCTCCCTATCCAGAAAACCAGCATTGAAGCCGGGATTGAGCCCAAAATATTAAGAACGATACCCCCCCACGCTCCGTACAGTGTGCCGGAGAGTATCTGTATAGGTTCTGCCGGTACTGGAGCAATTACTATGTGCATAAACTGCATAAGCGCAACGACGACCCAGCCTATCGGCCCTATCTTTTCTATCCATTTTCTAAAAACGAGCTGATTAGCTGGTTCTGATATCCATGAAACACCATAAAACGAGACCGCAACAATAGACAGTACAGCACACACAGCAATACCTATTTTTATTACCGTGCTTTTTTGAAAATTCGCAGACATATTCCCCCTCAAACATGAGTGAATGATTCATTCACTTTATGGTAAAAAAAAGCTTATTCTCCTGCGTGTGTACATATATATGCAGGAACCAGATTGTCTAAAACAACCTTCCTGGCCTGTTCTCTCGATATATCAAGCTGATTAAACGTACAGTAACGTATATCCATTCCCCACCACGTTATAGTTTCAATAATATGTGCGACTGCATATTGAGGGAAAAGCGGTTTTCTAATAACTCCTCTTTCAATATATTGGTTAAAATAACACGTCATCGTCTCAAGAAAACGATTTCGGAAATTTCTGTAATATCCAGCCAGTTTTTCAAATTCATACTGGTTCTTCTCTATGAAGAGAAGCCCTGCCGCATACCGCGCAACTAAGTCAAATGCGTCTGAAATGAATGCTGCAAAAGGTGTGTCTGTCCGTGCAGATTGTTCCGAAAAGTCCCGAAGTACAGTATTAAAGGTGTCTTCTATTTCCATTTCCAAATTTTCAAACACTTCTCCGGTTATCGGACGTTTCAGATTCTTCTCCATGAAATCCGGCATTATTGTACATTTCAGCACAAATTGCATGATCTCTTTTTTACCGGTAAAGTCATGATATATTGTTCCCACTGATACGCCGACTGCTTTTGCTATATGGCTGATTTGAGTACGTGAGTATCCCTGTCTGATGAACAATGTACTTGCTGATTCATATATATTCTTTAAACGTGCATTCACAGTCTTTTCCTTTAAGGATTGTAAATGAATCATTCATTATATGTCAATACTTTTTTTATACTTGTTGTTTCAGGGAGCAGCCCTGAGCCCCAATCCGGCGGAAAACTGTGTTTCGGACCATTTTACCCTGCGTCCGGTTACTGCGATTGAACACAATTCCTTCATGAGGTAAAATATATCCATGGCTGAAGAAAACAAGATTATCTATTCAATGGTCCGGGTCAGTAAAAGCTTTAACAAGAAGCCGATCCTGAAGGATATATCCCTTTCCTATTTTTATGGCGCCAAAATAGGCGTTCTGGGGCTGAACGGATCAGGTAAAAGTACCCTGTTAAAGATCATGGCCGGGGTGGACAAGGACTTCAATGGCGAGGCAGTACTCTCTCCAGGTTACTCAATAGGATATCTGGAGCAGGAACCCCGGCTTGATCCTGCCAGAACAGTCCGTCAGATTGTTGAAGAAGGTGTACAGGAGACAGTTGATCTTCTGAAAGAGTACGACGAAATCAACACCCGCTTCGCCGAAGAGATGAGCGATGAGGAGATGAACCAACTGCTTGAGCGGCAGGGTGAGGTTCAGGAGTTGCTGGATAACCGCAATGCCTGGGACCTTGATTCCCGTCTTGAGATGGCCATGGATGCTTTGCGCTGTCCTCCGGCGACTCAGAAGGTGGAACCCCTCTCCGGCGGTGAAAAGCGCCGGGTAGCATTATGCCGCCTGCTGCTGCGGCAGCCGGATATTCTGCTGCTTGACGAGCCGACTAACCACCTGGATGCTGAGACCGTCGCCTGGCTGGAACACCATCTTCACGAATATCCGGGTACGGTAATCGCTGTGACCCACGACCGTTATTTTCTTGACAACGTAGCCGGCTGGATCCTTGAGCTTGACCGGGGAGAAGGTATCCCCTGGAAAGGTAACTACTCCTCCTGGCTGGAACAGAAGCAGAGCCGTCTGGCCAATGAGAGTAAACAGGAGTCTGCCCGCCAGAAGACCCTGCAGCGGGAGCTGGAGTGGATTAGAATGAGCCCCAAGGGCAGGGCTGCAAAGAGCAAAGCCAGGGTAAACCATTATGAGCAGCTGCTTAACCAGGAGACCCGGGAACGGCAGAAGGATCTGCAGCTCTTTATTCCCCCCGGGCCCCGTCTGGGAGATATTGTTGTCGAATGTCAGGATGTACGCAAGGCCTACGATTCCAGGATCATTGTGGATAATATGAGTTTTTCCGTTCCCCCGGGCGGGGTAGTGGGTATTATCGGGCCGAATGGTGCCGGTAAAACCACACTGTTCCGTATGATAACCGGGCAGGAGTCTCCGGACTCCGGAGATATCCGGATTGGCGAGACTGTCAAGCTGGCCTATGTGGACCAGGCCCGGGAAAAGCTGGACCCCGACAAAACAATCTTCGAGCTGGTAACCGGTGGCCGGGAAAACATGAAGCTGGGAAACCGGGAAGTTAACAGCCGCTCTTACGTGGCCCAGTTCAATTTCTCCGGGGCCGACCAGCAAAAGAAGGTCGGGGTACTCTCCGGAGGAGAGCGGAACCGCGTGCAGCTGGCCCTTATGCTGCAGGAAGAGGCCAATGTGCTTCTTCTGGATGAGCCCACCAACGATCTGGATGTTAATACCATGAGGGCCCTGGAGGACGCCATCGAGCTCTTTCCCGGCTGTGTGATGGTCATCAGCCACGACCGCTGGTTCCTGGACCGTATCGCGACCCATATACTCGCCTTCGAGGGCGACAGCCGGGTAACCTTCTTTAATGGCAACTACAGCGAGTACGAGGAAGAGCGTATCGAGCGCCTTGGAGAGGCTGCGTTGATTCCGCACAGGATTAAATATCGCAGTTTAACCCGGGATTAGAACGGTCTGAATTATCGGTCCCCGCAGCGGACAGGAAGCAGAGATGGCTGTCCTGCGCTTATGGAAAATCGGTGAATCGTGGAGGATTCGGCTGTCTATGGAATAAGCAGATCCGGCTTTGTGTTGCGTCTGCGTGTTGCAGTTGTGTTGCATGTTGCGTTGATTGTGCGCTCCCGGGGAAATGTTTTTTCTGTAAAATCTCGGGTAAAATTATTCCTGTAAAGCTTTTATGCAGGATTCGTGTATGCCTCAATAATTGGCACGGTAGTTGCATTATACATTACATTCCACGAGTCTCACTTAGGAGGTCTGAATTTTGCTGCCACGAGAACGAGTCATTGCACAGCTTAACCACAAAGAGCCTGATCTTGTCCCCATGGGGGAGAACCACATCCATCACAGTCTTGTCGAAGAATATCTGAAGCGGGAGGTAATGTACGGTAACGGCTTCGCTGAGCTGAAAGCCTGCTGGGACGGCCGCAGGAACGATTATATTCAGGATTCCATCGACACCCTTACCGAACTGCCGAAGCTCCTGGGTCATGACTATCTCCGTATTCCCGCATCCCCTGTAGACAAGGAGTACAAGAAGCCGAAGATGTTGGGAGAATACTCCTGGGAGGACGATACCGGCCGGCAGTTTCATTACAATCCGGGGGTAGGTCAGCTGGTAAGTCAAACCTATAACACCGAAATGACAATCGACGAGCTGCCGGATGTGAATGAAGATTTTACCGTCGACGAGAGCGAACTGGACGTAATCAGGGGAGTTATTGCGGAGATGAAGGAGACCCACTTTATCATAGCCCGCCTGCCCCTGGACGGGAGTTTTGCCTACAAGCAGACGGTGGGAATTGAAGAATACATGATACGGATGATCCTTGACCCGGATTTTGTCAAAAAGGCTTCCGAGGTGTATGTGAACCGCAGCATTGCCTATATTAATGCTTTTTTCGATGCCGGGGCCGATGCGGTTATGCCTACCGACGACTACGCTGATAACCGGGGTCTTATGATGGGATACGAGCGTTTTGCAGAATTAATTCTGCCGGGAATCAAAAAGCAGGTTGAAGCGACCCACGCCAGGGGAGGATACTTTATCAAACACACCGACGGGCGTACCTGGGACATCCTGGATGACCTTGTAGCCATCGGTGTGGATGGATGGCACGGAATACAGTCGAGCATAGGGATGGATTTTAAACTTCTCAAGGAGAAATACCGCGGTAAACTCTGCTTTTTCGGTGGAGTTAACTGCGAGACCCTGATTCAGGGAAGCCCTGAGGATGTAGAGCAGGAGGTGAAGTATGCGATCCAGCATGCGGCTCCCGGCGGAGGACTGGTACTGGCAAGCGGTAACGGACTGGAGAACGGCACTACTCTGGAGAATTATGCTGCCATGATGGAGGCCCGGGAAAAGTACGGACGGTATCCTATTCAGTCATAGATAACAGGCGGGGAAGCCCTTCGGCCTCAGCTCAGGGGGCCTTCCCGGGTATATTGAGTTTCTTCATCCTCCGCCACAGGGTAGAACGGTGAATGCCCAGGCGTTCAGCTACCCGGTCTTTGCGGTAGTCTTCTTCGTCCAGCAGGGTCAGGATTGTATGCTCATCCATCTTGACTGCTGCAGAAGAGGGAGTTGCCCCCACAGGAGCAGTTGTTTCAAGTATCCCTTCGGCTTCCGGTTTGTCTATCCTGTTTGTTTCGCTGAGAACATAGAGGCGTTCGCAGGCATTCATCAGCTCCCGGATATTACCCCGCCAAATGCGCTGCTGCAGATACTCCACCGCCGATTTTTCCAGAGTTTTGGAAAGGACGTTTTTTTCGCCCAGGGCTTCCATAAAATAACGGCTTAAATAGGGAATATCCTCCTTGCGGGAGTCCAGGGATGGAAGATCAAGGTTCAGCACATCCAGGCGGTAGAAAAGATCCTCCCGGAACTGTCCGGCGTCTATAAGGTCGCGCAAGTCTCTGTTTACCGCGGAAATAATGCGGATATCCACGGGAATGATCCTGTCGTCTCCAAGTCGCATCAGTTCCTTCTCCTGCAGAACACGCAGCAGCCGGCCCTGAAGGCGCAGGGACATCTCGGAGACCTCGTCCAGGAATACGGTCCCCCGGTGGGCAAGCTCGAAGAGTCCCGGTTTTCCGCCCCTGCTGGCCCCGGTAAAGGCCCCTTGGACGTAACCGAAGAGTTCACTCTCCAGCAGGCTTTCGGAAATGGCGGCGCAGTTGATAGCGACAAAGGGGCCTTTCCGGCGGAAACTGCTGTTGTGGATACTCTGGGCAAAGAGCTCCTTGCCTGTGCCGGTTCCTCCGTATATCAGGACATTGGAATCGACGCTGCTGAAGCTGCGTGCCCTTTTGATGCTGGCTTTTATTGTTGTACTGACCCCGATTATGTCGTTGAAGGTGTGCCGGGCAATATGACCCTTGTTGTGAATTTTACCGCGAATATTTACCTCGGTTTCCTGTATCTCGGTAACCCGCCGCAGAGTGATAACTGTGCCGATCTTCTCCGCCTTGTGGACCACCGTGTCCTTGTTCGCCGCGAAGTTCTGTCCTTTCACCACAATGACTTCGTCCCGGAAACTGCCTGGTTTCAGAATGAACTCTTGCAGAGCTTTTTCGTCAAAAAACTCGGGTATTTTTCTGCCCATGCACGTGTTCGCGCTTATTCCCAGCATCTCTTCACAGGTGGCGTTGATTACGCTCAAGCGTCCTTTGCGGTCGATTACCAGTATCCCTTCGGTAGCGCAGTCCAGGACCGATTTATAACGGGTAGCCTTTTCCTGTTCGATTCTGCTGATCCAGGCCACCCGTTTGGCCTCCGTTATTGTCTGCCATACTGCCAGACGTCCCGAGCGGAGCATGACATGGGGGATGCCGTGCTGCTGGGCATGTTCGCACACCATTCTGCCGCCTATCATAACGCTGGATCCGGGATTGACCATCAGCTCGAACATGGCGGCGATCTCCCTGGGGGTCTGCTCGGTCAGGAGTACCGGAGTCAATCCCTGTCCGAAGAAATCATAGAGGTTTTCCACCTGAAAGACGATGTTGCGGGTCCCCATGATGATCGGTTTCCGATCCGGGAAATGCTCCCTGCACTCTTTCAGGCAGCGGATAATATCGTTTCCTGTTACCGGAAGTTTAACTACCGGAACAGAGTCTACACTTTCAAGGAGGATTTGTGCTGTGTAGCCCCGGGCTGCGACTACATCTGTATCTATCTGCAGTTCCCGTATGCGGTCATGGTTGTGCTCGATCAGTACCTCAAGTTCGTATGCTTCCTGCTGCGGATCCGCAGGGTGGATCTGTTCATCGTGCTCGTCAAAGGTCTCCGTGAAAAGCCGGCCCAGTTCTTCGTCCGGGGCTACTACTGTAATTTTAATCATGTCTGCTCCCATTACGCGGCAAGACTGAAACTTTTTCCATTATTCCCTGTCTACGAAAATACAAAGCCCTCCTGGTTTTTGCAAGATGCCGGTATGGCCGGTATACTATGCTATACCAGGGGAAAATCTTACACCTGAGAGGATGAAAATATGAGCGCGCATGAAACTGAGAAAATAAAGGGCTCACCTGTCATTACCGATATGCAGGTTATACCGGTAGCCGGGTACGACAGCCTGCTGCTCTCCTTAAGCGGAGCCCACGGTCCCTTCTTTACCAGAAATATTGTTATTCTGACCGACAGTTCCGGAAACACCGGACTGGGAGAGGTCCACGGCAGTGAACATATTCTCGCAGCCCTGAAAAGCTATATTCCCCATGTGGTGGGAAAACCCGTAGGCGATTACAAGAGAATACTGAACTCCCTGACAGGAATCGATCCGGGCCGCAGCGCCGACGGGGGAGAAGGTCTGCAGGAACTCGACCTGAGTCAGCTCCGTTTTGTAGTACATGCCGAGATCGCCGTTGAGTCGGCCCTCCTGGACCTACTTGGGCAGTACCTGCAGGTACCAACGGCGGCTCTTTTAGGTGACGGACTGCAGCGTGACAGGGTTCTGATGCTGGGGTACCTCTTTTTTATTGGGGATAAAAACAAAACAGGATTGCCTTATATTGATGAAGAGTCGAGCACGGTCCCCTGGTTTAAAATCAGGCGGCGGCCTGCCCTGACGGTGGAAAGTCTTCTGGAACAGGCCCATGCCGCCATGGACCACTACGGCTTCAGGGATTTTAAATTAAAAGGCGGTGTACAGGCAGGGGAAAAAGAGGCCGAGGTAATCAAGGCATTGGCCAGGGAGTTTCCCGATGCCCGTATCAATATTGATCCCAACGGTGCCTGGACCCTGGACGAGGCGGTACGGCTCTGCCGGGGGATGCGGGATGATCTGACGTATGCGGAGGACCCCTGCGGTCCGGAACAGGGATTCTCCGGCCGGGAGATCATGGCGGAGTTCAAAACCGCCACGAATATTCCCGTGGCAACAAACATGATTGCCACCAACTGGCGCCAGTTTTATCACTCGGTGGTGCTGAAAGCCGTGGACATACCCCTGGCGGACCCCCATTTCTGGACCATGAGCGGTTCGGTCAGAGCCGCACAGGTGTGCAACGACTGGGGACTAACATGGGGGTCACACTCCAACAACCACTTCGATATTTCCCTGGCAATCTTTACCCAGGTCGCGGCGGCGGCTCCGGGCGCTATTACAGCCATGGATACCCACTGGATCTGGCAGGACGGACAGAGGCTGACAAAAGACCCCTACCGCATACACAAAGGCTGTATCGAGATACCGGAAAAGCCGGGACTGGGCCTCGAAATCGATATGCAGCGGGTAGAAGAGGCCCACCGCCTGTACAAGACACTGGAACACGGCGACCGGGACGATGCCGAGGCAATGCAGCACTTGATTCCCGGGTGGAAGTTTGACAGCAAGCGTCCCGCCCTCGTGCGCTGATTCTCTCAACGGCGGAAGCAAGGGATAATTACTGTTATATAGTGTCCTGAACCGTGGGGATGAATCGGAATTAAAACTCCTGCCGGTAGAGATTTATCTGTTACATTGTGCAGTAACGCAGAATTTTTTCCAGATTCCCGGTAATTCTCGAATCCCTCGCATTGTTTATCCCCACGCTTGTGAACACTACATTACTGTTACTGCATATCTGCAGGAGCCTCGTCGAAAGAGGGGTTTCCCTTATTCGGCGTGTCGTCGGTCTGTATATTTGTGTTGAGAGTTGAATCCGCGGGGCGCCCTATCAGAATCCGGGGTTCTTCGGTTTGCTCCTTTTTTGTCTCCTGTGACTCTGACGGTTGCTGTGGCTGCGTGCGGAGCTCCGGTAGAGTCTCAAAAAGATCTTGTGCGATTCCCTGCGCTTCGGTGTGCGAACTGACTGTGCTTTTCTGACGTGTTCCAAGGGTAAAGGAAAAAAGTACAGCCATGCTGAAGTTCAGGACTAATAGTGCCGGTAATATTACCCGCAGCGAAAGACGGCGATGAGAAAGGAACCAGGTTTTTATGGTTTCCAGGGGCTGTGCAAAATGCGAGTGAACAGCAATGGCTATAACCGTTTCAACTATAAGCAGGGAAAGAGCAATTATTAATTGAATTATGGTAAAAATCATACTAAGCTCCTCGTTCGGGGTGTGTCTGCCGCAGACCCTCAAGTAATCTTCGGTGAAGAAGATGAATCATGGTGTCTATGAGGCCGGGTAATCCTTCCCAACCCGCATACCCGCTGAAAGTACCGTCCATGGATTCGTAGTAATAAAGTCCAAGTATTTCTCCCTGTTGGTTACGAAGAGGTACGCCGCTGATCAATCCCACCCTGTCCTCGAGGGCCGTGGATAAAAGATTATCACTGAATACAAGAGAATCTCCCAACTGAAGGTTTTCGGCACGTGTTTCTACCCGTATTTCCTGTTTGTCTTCATCATAACCGATGTTCGCGGACGTCCCGGCTTCGGCTCGGGCAAACCCGGGCGGAAGAAGACCCGATTGCGGCATGTTGAAGCGAATCAGAGCAAGATTGCAGGTCTGCGCAACCGAACGGTACCGGGCATTGTACCAGTCGGCATCTCCCTCCATGCGGGCATATAATGAAGCTTTCGACAACACAGGGTTGGAAAAAGGATGGGCAACTGTAAGCACCCAGCCGTTTCCATCCAGAAGAACCCCTGCTATTTGAGGGGCCTTCTCTACGGCTGTTTCCGGAGCGTCGAACTTGATGAGAACTTTACGATTTCTGCCAATATCGGAGTTTTCCGTGTGCGGTTCCTGAACGGTGGCGTGCATAAGCGTTGCCGCCCCGGCATCAGAGAGCGCGCTGAATCCGAGGCGAAAGAGAGCATTCAGTACACGCAGTTCTGTCAGCGGAACTTCGCGATACTCAAGCGGCAGGGGTACAACAGGATTCAGTGCTTCGTTGCAGGCAGCCAGGCTGTTCCACTGCAGCAGGTTCGTTTTGTATTCTTCCCGGGCTCTCTGCTGCATATCTGCTGTGTATATCGGTAAATGGCTGCAGGAGGCAGAAACTGTTATGACCAAAAGACCCAACAGCAATCTGCCGGCACTATTTATGTTTATATTTTTCAAGCCCTTCATTCCCGGTGAATTTACCACCTGCCCGGTCAGCATTCAAGCTGATCGGGACAATTGTGTTCTAGTGAACTTGACTTTTCCCCTGTTTAGTGTAATCTTCTGAAATAGTCAAAGGGAGCTGTGAGTTACGGCTGAGAGGGAATGGTTTGATTCCGACCTTCTGACCTGATCCGGATAATACCGGCGAAGGAATTGACGGTTAGTCACTGTTAACCGCTGTTTGTCACAGACTTCTTACGGTAATTTTTACCGTTGGAAGTCTTTTTTGTTTGCCTCCCTTTGATCACATTTTTCTGGGAGGTACCTATGCCCGCAATGCATTTGAGTCTGCAAATACTGCCTCGAGTCCCCGAAGACCGTCTCTACCCAACAGTGGATAAAGTAATTGACATGATCCGCGCGTCTGGTCTTCCGTTTATGGTCGGCCCAATGGAGACCACAATAGAAGGAGAGATGGACCAGCTCTTTGAACTGGTCAAGGAGGCCCATCGGATCTGCCTGGCGGAAGGGGCCAGCCGGATCGGCGCTGTTATTAAGACAGATATGAAACCCGCAGGCTTGAGCTTCGACGAGAAGATCGGCAAATATCGTGATAAATAGGATCAGGGCCCGGCTGCCGTCTTTTGCGGCCGGACTGCTTTTTGTTCTGCTGTGGGAGGCCCTCTGCAGGTTTCTGGAAATAGCGGAGTATATACTTCCCTCCCCCGGGGTAATCATCGTGGCGCTTTTCCGTCAGTTTGCGGTAATGCTGCCGCATATAGGAATCACCCTGTTTACAGCAATAAGCGGTTTTCTTCTCTCCCTGCTGGTGGCGGCCTTTTTCTCTCTTGTTATGGATCTGTTTCCTGTGCTGCGCCGGGCTTTGTACCCCTATATCGTGGTTTCACAGACTGTACCCATAATTTTTATCTATCCCCTGTTTCTGATCTGGTTCGGCTTCGGACTCACCGCCAAGGTTGTGGTGGTTGTGCTGGTCTGCTTTTTTCCGGTTGCGGTAAGCCTTATTGACGGGCTGCAGAATACCGATCCGGATCTTATCGATCTGTTCCGGGGCATGCGGGCGAGTCCTCTGCAGATATTCCTGCAGGTACGTCTTCCCGGTGCTTTGCCGAATCTCTTTTCCGGATTAAGAATCGCCGCGACGTACAGTGTCATGGGAGCTGTAATTGGTGAGTGGCTCGGCGCTCAGGCGGGAATGGGGGTTTACATGATGAGGTCCTACAAGACCTTTAACACTCCCCGGGTGTTCGCCGCAATTCTGGTGGTGGTCATTGTCAGTCTTATGGTGGTTGCCGCCGTATCCCTGGCAGAGCGGTTTTTTCTCTCATGGAAGTATGCAAGTGTAAGGAGCAAATTATGAAACGAGTACTTATATTTTTGTGTGTTGTTTTAGCTGTAACATCTTTTGCCGCCGGTGACAAAGAGGCCTCTTCGGGACTCACACCGATGACGGTCGTTCTGGACTGGACGATAAATACCAATCATACTGGTCTTTATATAGCCCGGGATCTGGGCTTTTTTGAAGAGGAAGGGCTGGATGTCTCCATTGAGTTTCCGCCCGAGACCGGTGCCGCGGGGCTTGTCCTCTCCGGAAAGGCTGAATTTGCTGTCAGTTATCAGGAGGAGGTAACATACGCCAGAGCGGCGGGAAATGAGCTGACCGCGGTGGCGGCTCTCATTCAGCATAATACCTCCGGCTTTGCCTCCCGCAGCAGCGAAGGAATCCGGCGTCCCAGGGATTTCGAAGGCAAAGTCTATGGTGGCTGGGGATCACCCATCGAAGAGGCCATGGTCAAGGCCCTGGTGGAGGGGGACGGCGGCGATTTTTCCAAAGTAAAGATCGTTCCCATCGGTTCCATGGACTTTTTTGCCGCCACCTCTGGGGACATCGATTTTGTCTGGATATTCCGGGGGTGGGACGGTATTGCCGCGGAACTGAAAGGTATCGACATTAACTACATTCCCCTGGGAACCGAACCGGTTCTGGATTACTATACTCCTGTTCTTATAGCCCGTGACGGACTGTTGCAGGAGGATCCCGATCTTGTGCGTTCCTTTATCGCAGGAGTGTCCAGGGGCTACCGTTATGCAATCGAGAATCCCGAAAAGGCTGCTGATATCCTGCTTGAGTCTGCACCGGAGCTGGATCGTGAGCTGGTGGCCGAAAGCCAGCGTTATCTGGCTGGTGAGTATCAGGCCGATGCTCCCCGCTGGGGAGAGATGAAGCTTGAAGTCTGGGAGCGCTACGCGGTCTGGCTAATGGAAAACGGACTGCTGGAGGGTGAATTTGACCCTGAGACGGCCTATACCAATGAATTCCTCCCCCGTTAAGAGCCGGGCCGCCCTGAGAACCGAATCCATCATTCGTCTTTCGGAGGTGGTTAAAGGCTTTGCCGGTCTTGATGTTATAGACGGGATCTCCCTCTTTCTTAACACGGGGGAGGTCCTGGCCCTTCTGGGGCCTTCCGGCTGCGGCAAGAGTACCCTTATGCACCTGGTCGCCGGACTCGACCATCCTGATTCGGGAGAAATCATGATTGGGGGCGAACGGGTCAACGGTGAGACGGGCAGGGTAGGGTACATGCATCAGAAGGATCTGCTCCTTCCCTGGAAGCGGGTAATGGAAAACGTAACGATCCCTCTGCGTTTAAAAGGGCTGCCGAAAACGGAAGCCGAAAAAACTGCTTCCCCGCTTTTTGCTCCATTTGGCCTTGAAGGTTTTGAGCGTTATTATCCCTCCCAGCTCTCCGGCGGTATGCGACAGCGGGCGGCCCTGATGCGGACCTATCTGTACCGTCGGGACATCATGCTTCTGGATGAGCCCTTCGGTGCCCTTGATGCCATTACCCGGGAACGTCTGCAGGACTGGCTTTCCGGGCTGATCTCCTCATTGAATACCACGGTTTTAATGGTTACCCACGATATAGACGAGGCGATCCTGATTGCCGACCGGGTTATGGTGATGAGCGAAAAGCCTTCCCGAATTCTTGCGGAGGAGAAAATCCCCCTTCCCCGGCCGCGGAGCCGTAAAATGGTGATGGAGGATGATTTTCTGGCTGCGAAGCGCCGGATCTACGGCATTCTGCGTTCAGGCGGTATCTAGGCGCTCTTCTGCTTTGACGGCAGAAGGGTCTCGCCCAGAAACTCCGCTCCCTGCTGAAAAGAGATAGCCGCGCTGCGGTACTCGAATCCCACTATTACAGAGAGACCGGAATAAAGGGTATCGTGGATAAAGTTACTCAGAAGTTTCGCGTACAGATCACTTCTGACCTGTCTGCTGTCCGGATCCCGGAGCAGGAGACTGTGCAGTTCAAAGGCCTTGGTAACCGCTTCAATCTGCTTGCCAACCACCGGAAAAATGGTCTTAATCAGGCCGAAATAGCGGCGGTTATACTCTTCGCTGCGATGGATCAGGTTGGTTATCTGGCTGCGCCGGTCCCGTACCGGTTCTCCCCTGGATCCTTCTCTGAATGGTATAAAGTCGTTTAGCAGGCGCACAATGGTGGGGGACTGAAGAAGCTTGTACAGGGAAAAATAGAAGAGCAGCACTGCCGCGTTGGGCCTGAGGCTTTTGACATCTGCTGACTGCTGGATGCTCCGTAAAAGGAGTCCGGTTTCCCGGTCGATGTTTTTATCCTGATCAATATGGATGCCCTTGGAGAAGAGTTTGGTTTCATCTTCCAGGGACTCAATCTTGGTTTCGAGCAGAGTCATTACCCGCCGCATATGGTTTAAGGGGCGGTCATCCCGCACAAGGCGGAATACTTCTCCGAGGGCGGCGCGCTCGCGTTCCGTAAAGTTTTCGGTTCCGTCTGCTGCCAGGTTAAAGGCGGAAGAGAGCAAGCCGGAAACATACTCTCCGAAACCGATCAGGAACTTTTCTTCCTTCTCCTGCCGGCTGCCGGCAAGATACAAGGCAAGCAGACGGCGAAGACCTTTGCTGAAGGGTGTTTTTTGTATCAGTATTTCCGTTCGCTCCTCTACCAGCTGTCCAGTTACGCTGAGCAGGGAGCGGTGTATGTTCATGATTGCAGAAGGGGTCCCATGCAGAAGGTCCAGGGCCGGGTCTTCCGGAACAAAGGCTATTCCCGGTATGGTGTCTTTTAGTTTCTCATCCAGATGCTCTTCCTCGGGCATGTTCCTGTTATAGGTTCCTATTACGTCACGCGACAACAGTCCGCCGCCTTTTGGACGGGAAAAACGGTTATGCCATATATACAGATTGATCTCTGGAACTCTGGCAAGTGCGGCCTTTATATATGCCCCGGCTGCCACATGGGCAGTAGGTTCAGGATTAGTCACGACAATCAGATTATCCATATAGGGCAGAAAGGCGAGGTTTTCGTCCTCATCCAGACCTGCTGGAAGGTCACATATCAGAAGATCATAGGCGGAGGTCAGGGCTGCAGCGAAGGTGTCGAACAGCAGTTCCCGGATAAGCCGTGAATCGTCAGGGCGTGTTTTCTTTCCGGGAAACAGCAAGTCCAGATTCTGAAATACCGGGAGAATGAAGGTGTCCAGGGACCCTTCGGGATCAAGCTCCGCATCGCCGTACTCATCTTCTACATCGAGGAGGGTAGCAGCATTTGACAAAGGGTCCAGGTCTACCAAGGCTGTAGCATACCCCTGCCTGGCGTAGTAGATGGCCAGATTGACTGCTGTGGTAGTTTTCCCGACTCCGCCCTTACCTGAGCCTACCGCCACTGAGCGTTTACGCATACATCCCTCCCATTGCTTGAAATCCCTGTTCTCTGATACCATACTATATATAATTATCGTACCAAATTTGATCCATCAGGAGCCGATTTTGTCCCCATCCGGCCGTTGGTTTACTATTTTTCTCATTACTCTTGCCATTCTTGGCTGTTCAAAGGGTCGACATGATGCAGACGGTACTTTACGGATCTATTCCAGACTCTGGACACCGTTAAGGGAACAGAGTTTTATCCGCGGTGAACTTGAACGCTTTTATTCCGAAAGCGGCATAGAGGCGGAACTGATTCTTTATACGGATGGAGATATGGACCGAATGCTGGCAACGGGAGATCTGTCCGATGTTGATTTGGTTATTCCCTATGGAAACAGGCTCTCCTTATGGTCGGAGAAGGTTGATTTTGTAGACTTCCACGAATACCCTGATCTTTTCCAGGACCGTACCTTTCTGTTCGAACTGCTGCCCCCGGAAAAGCAGTCAGTCTGGAGGAATTTTCTCCCCATTGGCGCGGATGTGTATCTGGTAATTGTCTCTAAAAATGCTGAGTCCCTCAAGCCCGCCGGAATTGAAAATGCTGGTCTCACCTGGCCGGACCTGGCGGACTGGATACGGATAGTCTCCCGGGAGCAGGGCAGGGGGATGCTTGCCGTAACCGGGGTCCCCGACAAGAATCTGGTCTATTTTCTGGCGGGGCCGGTTCTGTCCTATGGCGGAGGGTTTCCCGATCTTGCTTCCGGTGCCGCGGTTGACGCTCTGCGGATGCTGCAGGATATGCGCCGGGGATTTCATCCCGCAGTTGAAAACTTCGATTCGGTTATAGACCCCCTTGTGGGGGGAAGCGCTTGGTTTGCCTTTGCTCACTGTGCCCATGTGGGATTTGTACTGAAAGAGGCTCCGGGACGTTTCAATGTGTATACCGCTCCCTCCGGGCCTGCCGGGCAAGGGTCTGTGTCAGGCTTCAGCGCTATCGGAATCCCGGCCCGGACAGGAAACAGGCAAGATGCCCTGTCTCTTGTTGAGTATCTGACCCGTCCCGATGTTCAGATACGGATATCCAAAGGTGTCGGTGGATTTATTCCCACAGTCCTGGAAGCGGGGGAGTTCCTTGGCAATGATGCCCTGGATACGGTAATTCGCTACGGTCTGGATGTCCTGCATGCCGGCAGAACCAGGGATATTCCTCATGAGTACGGCGAATGGGGGAATGTAAAGCATGTGTACGAAACTGTTTTTTATTCATTGATACTTTCCGACAATGAGATTTCAGCTGATTCGCTGAGATGGGCCCAGACGGAACTTGAAAAGTTAAAGTTATCTCCATGAAAAAACGCGATTCTTCCCTGGAAGTCGGGGTACATCGCCGGATGTCCGTTAAAAGTCTGGCGGTATCCCTTTTTCTTGGATTTACGAGTCTCGTTCTCATTCTTGTTGCAATCTTTTACATAAACAATTATATGAATTACCGTCGCATGATAGAGACGGAGGCGGAAAACCGCAGCGAGTTTTATACGAATATGCTTGGGGCTTTTTTTTCCGAAGTTGTAGGGGACGGCCTTTTTCTTTCGGCACCGGAAATAATCTTCACCGCCTCAAGTGAAAAACTTTCCGCTGTGAATGCGCAGGCTCTGCGTTTGATGTTAACCGGGAAACCCCGGTATCGCAGTATTACCTATTTTGACACCACAGGAGAAATCGTTGCTTTCGCCAGATCTCCCTATTTTCCAGATCAAGATCTGCATATCCAGCATGACCAGTTGGCCCGGATTCGTATGCTTAAACAAAATGAATTGTTGGTTAATGTAGAAGGCTCCGGTTCAGCGGCTCTGTGGGAGGAGCCCTTGAACGACCCGCAGATATGTTTCTGGGCCCCGGTTATGGCGGCGGATGCGGAGAAACAGTCACGGTATTTTTTGCGTATTGCTGTGGATTTTAACTCCCTGCGGGATCTGTTTTTTTTGCAGGGCGGCAGTGATTCTTTCAGCCGTTACATTTTTACCTCCGTAGGAAAGCTCCTGGATCTGGAGGGCAACGGAACTCCGCTGCCTGAAGCCGATGCCCTGCGTAAACTTATTAATTCTGAACTGAAAGCGCAGTGGATTGACGGGGATCTCCTTGTCTCCCGGCGCTTTATGTTTTCCGGCATCAGGAGTGTCGGGGGAATTAAAATCTACTCTGATGTCTTTACCCTTGTTACAATGCTGCCGGCTTCTGATATGAGAGAGCTTTTCAGTCATCAGCTGTATACATACCTTGCGTGGTTTGTCGGGATTTCCCTGTTGCTTGTCCCATTCTCCGTACTCATAGCTGCGTATAAAGTCCGGAAAGAGGAGGCCGAGGATCAGCTGTTCGAAAGCATCCGTATTCAGTCCGCGATCCTGAAGGCACTGCCCGATTCTATTCTGAGGGTAGACAGGGAGGGGATAGTCTCTGCTGTTCAGGTGTACCCCGACGCTTCCCGCATATTTACCAGACAGGAGTTCCCCGGCCAGGCGGACACAATTTTCCCCAGCGAACTGGCCTACAAGATTGGCTACTACGCCGATCTTGCTCTTAAACTCAGGCGCGAGACCTTGTTTGAATACCGTTTTGAAGGAGAACGGGGTTTCTACTTTGAGTTTCGCTTTGTGGCTGCCGGAGAATCGGATGTTCTTCTGATTTTGCGGAACAAGACAGAAGAGCGGGAACAGCAGCGGAAACTCTACACCACCGGTCAGTTTCTTGAAGCCTACAGACGAGCCATGGATGTCGGGTCTCTGGTAGCAAAAACCGACAATCTGGGACGAATCATCTATATGAATCGCCATTTTCGCGATTTGTTCGGTCTTAATTTTACCCGCGCTGCGGGCAGAGACCTTATAGAATTGATGGATCCGGTAATCAAAGAGGGAAATCTGTCTGACTCTGATGACCCGATGGAGCGTATGGCTCCTTTACAGGGGATTATTACCTGCCGCGGCTGCGGAGGTACCTGCTATATCGATAATACCCTGCTCCCGGTTCGGGATGAAAACGGAAGAATACAGGAGATAATCTCCTTTGGTCATGATGTGACGGAACTGAAAAACGCGGAAAATGCCCGTTCCGCTTTCATCGCCCGCATGAGCCACGAAATGCGGACTCCCTTGAACTGCATAATAGGATTCAGCGAGGTCGCTTCTGAAGCTATGGATCCCAAACAGGGGCGAAGCTACGCCAGCATGATCCGGGAAGAGTCGGAGACTCTGCTTAACCTGGTAAACCAGGTTCTGGATCTTTCCAAAATTGAAGCAGGAAAGCTTGTAATCCAGCCGAAACCCTTTGAACCGAATAATCTGCTTGATTCCCTGGCCCAGACTCACGCAGCTCTTGCGGCTAAAAAGGGGATAGCCTTCAGCCTTTACCGGTCCGACAAGCTTCCCCGGTTTCTTGTAGGTGATTCCCTGAGGCTCCGTCAGGTCCTGAATAACCTGCTGGGAAACGCCGTGAAGTTTACCGAGGAAGGAGAGGTGGTCCTCGCAGTAAATTACCGCACCAGGGACCGTACATGTCATCTGCACTTTGAAGTCAGCGATACCGGTATTGGTATTCCGCCGGAGGACCAGCCACATATCTTCGACAGTTTTTTTCAGGTCGATGCCGGAGAAACACGAAAATACGGCGGTACCGGTCTTGGAACCACAATTGCCCGTCAGTTGGTTGAACAGATGGGAGGCCGCCTGATGTTTACCAGCACTATGGGAAAAGGAAGCCGTTTCTGGTTTGATCTGGCTCTGGATGTGGCGGAAGATCTGCCTGTTTCGGTACGGGACAGGAGAGCACGGCAGGACTGGAGTATCAATTTAAAAGGGAGGCGCATTCTGGTCGCAGAAGATTACCGGCCAAATGCCGAAGTCCTGATACAGTTTTTGCGGGGCACCGACGCAGAAATTCTGCTTGCAGAAAACGGTAGTAAAGCAGTAGAACTCTTCTCGCATGAAGAGATTGATCTTGTGCTTATGGATATTCACATGCCTTCAATGGACGGATACGAAGCGGCCCTTAAAATGCGGGAGATGGAAGAGGGGGACAAACGTTCCAGGGTTCCGATTGTCGGGGTAACCGCCGATGCTTTTCGCCGGGACATTCAGCGTTGTTTTGACTCCGGAATGGACAGGGTCCTGGTTAAGCCGCTGCGTCGTGAAAAACTATACAAGACGATCGCGTTCTTTTTTGATTTGCCTGCGGAGTATCCAGAAGAAAAGGACAACGAACACGGTATAAACTCCGGGAAGGTTATAGACCGGACGGCACTTCTGAAGGAGGTCCAGGACGAAGAAATCGCCAATGAGCTGGTTGAGGGCTTTATACGCGCCTTAAGCCGGCAGCTTGAAATTCTGGGGAATGCCAGGGAATCGAAAGACTGGAAAACCCTGCACAGGGAGGCCCACTCGGTAAAGGGCGGTGCCGCTGCCCTGTATGCTGAAGATCTGCGTACGGCCGCTTTTCGGCTGGAGCAGGCGGCAAAGCGGGAGGATCCTTCCGGTATTGACGAGGCACTGCCTGAATTTATCTCCGAAGCCGAACGCTTTTTACACACTCTTCGGGTCTAATGAATCTCCTCAATATGGAAGGGGGTAATCTGGTAAACGTAATAGTTCAGCCAGTTGGAGAACAGCAGGTTTGCATGGCTTCTCCAGCCTACTACCGGGTGCTGTGTTTCATCTCCTGCGGGAAAATAGTTTTCCGGGGGTTCTATCTCCAGACCCCTCTTCTTGTCCCGCATGTATTCATTCTTCAGGGTAAGGGGATCGTACTCTACATGGCCGGTAACGTAGATGTCTCTTCCTGATCGGCTGGTCACAATAAAGACTCCCGCTTCCTCCGACTCCGAAACCAGGACAAGCTCGGGGTTAGCGGCGATGTCTTCTTTTCTGATTTCCGTGTGCCTGGAGTGGGGGGCAAGAAAGGTATCGTCAAAGCCTCTGACCAGCGGGACCTGAGGGACGTCTACTGTGTGGGAGAATACACCGAACATCTTTTTATCCAGGGGATACTTCGGAACGGAATAGTTATAGTAGAGCCCCGCCTGGGCCGCCCAGCAGATATACAAGGTACTGGTAGCGTGTTTTTTTGCCCAGTCCATTATCTCCGTGAGTTCCTGCCAGTAGGCTACATCCTCAAACTCCATCTGCTCTACCGGTGCCCCGGTTATTATGAAACCGTCGTATTTTTTATCTTTAATCTCTTCGAAGGTGGTATAGAAGGAATCAAGATGGGATTCAGGAGTATGGGTTGAGCGGTAGGTGGCAGTATGGACCAGGTCAATCTCCACCTGCAGCGGGGTGTTGGAAAGCAGCCTGAGCAGATGAACCTCTGTTTCGATCTTCAGGGGCATAAGGTTCAGCAACCCTATCCGCAGGGGGCGGATATCCTGGTGGATTGCCCGGGAGTGGGTAATGACGAATATATTTTCTCCGGTCAGAATATCGTAAGCAGGCAGTTTGTCCGGAATGTTTAAGGGCATACAAATCTCCTTGGAAGAAAAGCTTACATAAATGCTAATACATAAGGTACATAATTTTTCTCAGTTTGGCGAGACCGTAAATGCGCTTTGTGACGGGTTAAAAGTGTGGTATAGTTTGACTATGCTTGTCTGGAAACTGGAATAAGGAAAGACGTACAATGCATTATCCAGTTCTGAAGTACGATCTCGACACCAAAGCTCTCAAAGAGCTGCTTGATGCTGGAGCAGCCCCGAATACTGCCGACGCCAGGGGGCGCAGCCCTGTAATGTATGCGATCTTCGGCGGGGCCCCCGATACCATGACCCTGCTCTCCCAGCGCAGAGCCGATCCGGAACAAGAGACCAATTGCGGTAAATTCCCCTGGCTTTACGCTTCCCAAAGTCCCTTGCGGCAACGGTTTCTAAGGCTGTGGGGCAGATAGCAATCACTGGATTTTCGTATATAATAAAATGCTGAGGAATACTGCACATGCGCGCCTCTCTTCTTGATACAGCTTCCTATCCTTGCCCCTACCTTTCAGGAAAAACTGCCCGTATGGAGCAGTTTATTGCCTACACAATAGGGCCGCAGGAACATGAGACCCTGCTGGGTTACGGATATCGTCATTTCGGGACTTACTATTTCCGGCCCGCCTGCGAAACCTGTTCAAGCTGTGTCCCCCTGCGTGTCAGAGTCGGGGACGTATACTTCCACCGCTCATGGCGCAGGCTGCTGAAGAAATCTGCGGGCCTGGATCTGCGCTTCAACGAACCTCCTTCATTACAGGAGGCTTACGATCTCTATGTTCTGCATAAAACGCGTTTCGGCGACGGTGAGCAATCGGATATACTGGTATTCCGTGAAAGCTTCTTTTCGGAGCATCCGGTGTCCCGGCTGCTAACCCTGCGGGACGGAAAGCGTCTTGTAGCTGTGGCCCACTTTGACCAGATGCCCCGCAGCCTCTCTGCGGTCTACACCTACTATAACGACAGGGACTATGGCTGGGTCAGTCCGGGTAAGCTCTGCATAATCCATCTTATTCAGCTCGCGAAGTTGACGAACAGAATGTATCTCCACCTTGGATATTATGTCCATGAGAACCCTTTTATGCATTACAAGGCCGGGTATACCCCCTTTGAGTACAGTCCCCGGGGAGGAGAGTGGTCCCGGGAAAAGAAGCCCCTGGCCGAACTGAGCTTTGTTCCTGGAGAGACTCTGCTGCGCTGAAAGAGAGAATTCTTTCAGTTTATGCTTAACAGACCCTCACTGTTTTGCTACTTTATATCGGGTATGAGTAATCGAACTATCAGTGTCATGTTTGTATGCATGGGCAATGTGTGCCGTTCACCGGCGGCCCACGCGGTATTTATGCATAAGCTGCGGGAACGGGGTCTGGAAGAGCAGGTTCTCGTTGCTTCCTCCGGAACTATTGCCTACCATACGGGAGAACCTGCGGATCCACGGATGATTCAGGAACTTGCCCGCAACGGTGTTGAGTCGGTCAGCAGGGCACAGCAGTTTACGCTTGAGGATTTTTCCCGTTACGACCTCATTCTTGCCATGGACCGCAGGAACTACGAGTCCCTTAAGGAGATGGCTGCCAACGGGAACTGTCAATACTTTTCCCGGGTACGTCTTTTTCGGGACTTTGACCCTGAAGGACCGGGGGATGTGCCAGACCCGTACTACGGCGGCAGGAGCGGGTTTGCCGAAGTTTTCCGGATGGTAGACCGTACAACGGACTATCTGCTGGACCGCATTTTTGCAGGAGAGCTGGTGCCATGACAAAAGGCAGCTGTGACGAGTATCTGGAGAACCGGGTCAGAGAGCTCTTTGGAAGTGATGCCCGCGTGGTCGAGCGCCACGGACTGGGCGGGGGCTGCATCAACAATGCCGAGGAGTATTCTCTTTCCGGAGGCGATAAACTCTTTGTAAAACGGAACAGGAGCAGTCGCGGCGGATTGTTTGCCGCCGAGGCCGCAGGTCTGAATGCCCTGACCGTAAACGAGGCGCCTCGGGTGCCCCGGGTTCTGGGGCATTTCGATGACGGTACGGACCAGATTCTGGTCCTCGAGTTTATCGTCTCCGCAGCCAGGGCCCGGGATTTCTGGCAGACCTTCGGCAGGCAGATGGCCGCTCTGCACCGGGTAAGCAGTAAGAACGGCTTCGGTTTTGACGAGGACAACCATATCGGCGCGACAGAACAGAAGAACAGCTGGATGCCGAGCTGGCTTGAGTTCTTCGCGCAGCAGCGTATCGGTTTCCAGCTTCAGCTTGCCCGCGATCAGGGGCTTCTGGATGCGGCAGGTACCGCCCGCTGCGAAAGATTCATTGCCGACCTGTCCGATATTCTGATCGAACCGGAAGCACCTTCACTGCTGCATGGCGACCTGTGGGGAGGGAACTACATGGTCGGAGATGCGGGTGAACCGGTATTGATTGATCCCGCAGTCTATTATGGGCACAGAGAAGCCGATCTGGCAATGACCGAACTCTTCGGGGGCTTCGATCCCTCTTTTCACGCCGCCTATAACGAGGTTTTTCCCCTGGAGCCGGGCTACCGGCAGCGCAGAGACGCCTATAACCTGTATCACATGCTGAACCATCTGAATCTCTTCGGGGGCTCCTACGCAGGCTCGGTAAAAGCCATTCTGCAGCGCTATACCTGATCCTGTTCTGTTGACAGATGCTTGTTAGCTCCTGCCATGGGGTATATGATACCGTACTATGAAAGAACAGAAGCTGTCCTTGGGAACCAAACTTGGTTTTGGTGTATGTGATCTCGGGGGAAACCTCTATTTTACCGTAATCGCCTTCTGGCTGATGAACTATCTGACCGATACGGTGCATCTTTCCGCCGCCCTGGCAGGAACGGTGGTCATGATCGGCAGGATCTGGGACGCGGTAACTGATCCTGCGGTGGGGGTCCTGAGCGACCGAACCCGCAGCCGCTGGGGCCGCCGCAGGCCCTACCTGCTTTTCGGTGCTCTTCCCCTAGCTCTTGCCATGATCTTTATGTTTACCGTACCCACATTCATCGAAGGACAGCTGGGACTCTTCTGGTGGGCCCTGCTGGCCTACTGTTTTCTGGGTACCACCTACACGATCATCATTGTTCCTTACGCGGCCCTGACCCCGGAGCTGACCACGGATTATCAGGAACGGAGTTCCCTTAACGGCTATCGCTTTGTTTTTGCCCTCTTCGGGACCCTGATCGGAGCGGTGGCAGTCCTTCCGCTGCGCGATGCCTTTGGTTCGGCGGTAAAAGGCTTTAGCGCGGTGGGAATTATATTCGGTGTAATAATGGCCCTGAGCGCCCTTGTAACCTTTCTTGCTGTCCGGGAACCTGATCACGGTACCCGGGAAATTCCCAAGGGGGAGGGCATTGTCGCCTCCTACCTGAAGGTCTTTGCCTGCAAGCCCTATCTTATTATAACCTTTGCCTATGTACTCCATATCCTTGCAATCACCATCGTCTCCGGGATCATGGTCTACTACTTCAAATATGTGTACAACAACGAAGGTGCAACCACCCTGGCTCTGGGATTGCTGCTGATTGTCTCTATTCCTTCAATCCCTGTCAGTGTGATGATTTCAAAGAAAATCGGCAAAAAGGCAACCTATGCCATTGGACTCGGTATTTTTGCAGCGGCCCTGTTTGTATTTTATTTTATTGGAGAAAAGGCCGGAACCGGCGGAGCACTGGTCATCTTTGCCTTTGCCGGAATTGGTAACGGCTTTGTTTTCCCCACTCCCTACGCTATGGTCCCTGATGCCATTGATCAGGATTACCTTGATACGGGGATCCGCAAGGAGGGGGCTTTTTACGGTACCTGGACCCTCCTTACGAAGACAGGGCAGGGACTGGCAAACGGTATCATCGGCTGGATGCTGGGATTCGCAGGTTTTCAGGCAGATGTTATGCAGAATGCCGCCTCCCTGGGGGTAATAAAACTCCTGCTGGGGCCGCTTCCGGCGGTGGTATTTCTTTTTTCCATTCTGGTCCTCATTTTCTATCCCATCAACGAGGAGCGCTACAATGCCATCCGCTCTGCAATAGAAACCCGCGAAGCCGGTATCGGAGGAGCGTGATACATGACAGGAGAAAGCATGAAACTGCAGCGTTACCATCTTATTCTGCTGATCGTCTTTTTTCTGCTCTCCGCCGTATCGGCAGAGCAGATAGCCCTGGGTCCCTTCGGGAGTTTTATAGATCCTCCAGAAGGCTGGGGACTTATTGGTCAGGAAGCTGAGAAGCTGACCTTTTCTTTTCCCGGAGACAGTGCCTATCTGCAGATCAAGCGTTTTCCCGGAATTTCCGGACTGGAAGCCCTTATAGCGGAGGCGGAAGGCCGGATCGCTGCGACGGGTGAAGGTACCCGCTTTACCTACGGCTCCGGGGAGGCCTACTTCGGAACTGTAGATTTCAGCTCCGGAGATTATGATTTTTCCGGCTATCTATTTGCTTATTTTACGTCTGATCTTGATCCGCTGGTACTCCTCGGGTTCAGCGACAGGGAGCAGCTGGGAGTCTATAACGATCTTATCCTTTCGGCCATGGATTCCTATTCGCCCTTACAGCTGACCGACAGGCTCCCGGGGCCCGTGGCAGCCTTTGACCGGATCTTCTCCGGAGGCCGCAGTACCGCAGTGGATTTGAAAATAGGCGGGCATCAGAGCAGAATCCGCGTAGATCAGGGCGAGGTAGAGACCGCCTCCTACGTGACCGAGAGGGAGGCCCGTATTCTGGGTGCAGCAGGAAGTGTCGCGGCCTGGCAGCGGTTTTTCCGTATATTGTACCGGGATTCCGTGGCTGGTCTGGAACCCCTTACCCGTGCTCTGCATAAGCTTTATTCCCGGAACCCCTCGGCCGCGGAAACCCGGGGCATAGCCGAAGATCTTCTTGCCTGGCTCCAGGACTTTACTTACCGCCGTTCCGGGACCTTCAGTGATTTTGTTGATCCCATCCGGGTTCTGGTGACATCCTCCGGCGATTGTGATTCCCTGGGGCTGCTGTACGTCATCCTCTTGCACTCCTTTGATATTGACGCTATTCTCCTGGTCTCCGAGAAATACGGGCATGCCATGGGAGCAGTGGATGTTCCCGGCGACGGTGCGCGGTATGCCCACGCAGGCAAAGGCTATGTGGTGGCGGAGCTGACGGACCAGGTTGACCTGGGACTTATTGCCGCGGATATGGCGGATCCGGCGGGATGGACACCTGTTATATTTCCGGAAAATCTGACGAACAGGACTGAATAGTACTATGGCTAAGGAATTGAACAGTGCGGCGCGAAAATTCTTAAGCGCCAGGGCCTCACATAAAAAGCCGGTGGTAATGCTCGGCAAGGAGGGGGCCACCCCGCAGCTTATTAAAGCCCTTAACGAGGCCTTAACGGCCCATGAGCTTGTAAAACTGCGTTTTGTAGACTACAAGGAGGACCGCAGAACAATCGCCGCGGAACTGACGGATGCCGTGGAGGCCCGGCTTGTGCGGATTATCGGCAACGTAGCGATCTATTTCCGTCCTCATGAAGAGCCGGAAAAGCGACGCTATACCCTGCCGGAGTAAGAAACGGTTCCTGATCAGCTCTGGTTCTCGTAGGCTTCGGTCTCTTCGCTGAAGTAGTCCAGCTGGATGCCCGCCCGGCGGAAGAACTCTTCCGACTCTGCCCCCGCATGATACTTTCGCTTACAGACAACCCGCGTAATCCCGCAATTAATAATCAGCATGGCGCAGGTTCTGCAGGGGGTCATGGTGCAGTAGAGGGTGGCTCCTTCCAGGGCTACACCCCGCCGGGCAGCCTGACAGATGGCATTCTGCTCGGCATGGACAGTTCTCATACAATGCTGGCTGATACTACCGTCCTCGTGTATCAGTTTCCTTATCTGGTGTCCCACCTCGTCGCAATGGGGAAACCCCACAGGAGAGCCCACATAGCCCGTTACCAGCAGCTGCCGGTCTCTCGCTATAACGCAGCCTGAGCGTCCGCGGTCACAGGTTGCCCGCTTGGCAATGGCGTCACAGACCTCCATAAAATATTCATCCCAGCTGGGGCGTTTGTAATTGCTTTGTTTTATCATACCGGGAAGCATTTTACCATGTTTGGAGGGGGGAAGGGGAACACAGCAGATGTTTTTTTCTCACTTTTCACTCTTTTGACACTCTCGCTTTTATTACCGTATACTGATAAATATGAAAAAGATAAAAGTTGCGGCCCTGCCCCGGCTGCTGATTGAAGAGGGGGCATTTAAAAAACTTCCCGGTATTATAGCTTCTTCCGGGTACGGCCGGGTTGGAATTATTCATGGCAGAACGGTATGGAACCGCTGGGGAGACGACTTGTGCCGGGAGTTCAACACTCTGGATATTGATTTCCTCGATGCCGGTGTTTCCGGTGAACCTTCGCCGCGGGTTGTCGATGATATTGTAACTGCCTGGGCTGATGAAAAACCGGAACTGATCCTTGCTGTAGGCGGAGGCAGTGTCATGGACGCCGCCAAGGCTGCCGCCGCAATGCTCGCGGAATCCGGCTCCGGCGGAACAAAGAGCGTAAAAGAGTTTCTTGAAGGGGTAGGCAGCATGACTCCCTCCGGTACCACCCTGCCGCTTTACGCGGTTCCAACAACTGCGGGTACCGGATCAGAGGCTACCAAGAACGCGGTTTTAAGCGAGATCGGCGGTTTCAAAAAGTCCCTGCGTCACGATAATTATGTACCGAAGCTGGCCCTGATCGACCCTCTCCTGGCAGTTGATGCCCCCCTGGGGATTACCGTTGCCGCAGGTTTGGACGCCATTACACAGCTTATCGAGTCTTTTATCTCCACCGGAGCGGGCCCCTTTACCGATTCCCTGGCGGTCTCCGGTCTCGTGGCCGCCGGGCGGGCCCTGCCGGCACTGCTGCAGAATCCCGAAAACGTAAACGCCAGGGCCAAAATGGGGTATGCGGCTTACCTGTCGGGTGTGTGCCTGGCAAACGCCGGTCTGGGCATGATTCATGGAGCGGCAAGTCCTATAGGAGCGGCCAGGGAGATTCCCCACGGTCTGGTGTGCGGCCTGCTCCTTTCCGGTACCATACGGCGTATTCTGATGCGGGCCCGGGCGCAGGAACAGCGGGTACTGGTTCGCAAAATTGAAAAGGCTGCCGAGGCCCTGAACAGTGATATCGATCAGTTGCCTGAGCTGCTGGACGGCTGGCTTGAGGATTCCGGTTTACCCGGATTTGGAGAATACGGTTTTACCGAGGATGAGCTGCGCGTACTGGCTGGAGAGACGGACATGAAAAACAGTCCGGTCCTGTTCCGCGAAAAGGAGATCGCGGAGATCTTTCTGGAGCGGATCTGATGTCGGAAGCCAGATTCCTCGTAGTAAGCCTGAATCCTGTTATGCAGCGGACTCTGCTCTATGAGTCGTGGAAGGAGAACCAGGTTAACCGTACCCGTACCCATTACCTTCATGCCTCCGGCAAGGGTGTCAATGTGGCCAGGGTCCTGACCCAGCTGGGGGAGGAGGCGGTTCATCTGACCCACGCCGGAGGTGCAGACAGGGAAAGGTTTCTGACCATGTGCCGGAAAGACGGACTTACAATTTACGCAGCGGATTCTGGTTCGGAAATCAGAACTTGTGTTACCATTTTAAGCGGTGAAAACCACAGCAGCACTGAACTGATTGCCGATGCCGGACCTGTTGCCGCCGGCACCGACGAGGCTGTGCGCAGAGAATTTGAGAAGCTGATAGCAAAGTCCGGGTTCCTGATTATCTCCGGTACCAGGGCCCCGGGATACCGGGACGACCTGTACCCCTGGATGGTACAGGAAGCCACAAAGCGGGGAGTTACCAGCATTCTCGACATCAAGGGAGAGGACCTCAAAGCCTGTCTTCCCTGCGGTCCTGCATTGATCAAACCGAATCTAAGCGAGTTCTGTTCCACCTTTCTGCCTGAACTCGGGGTAGAGGAGCATGAAGCTGACGAGTCTGCCCTTGAGACTGCCGCAAAAGAAATGGAAAGGATATACCGGGACTACGGGATCCTTACTGTGCTGACCCTGGGGGCCCGCGGGGCCCTGGGCTGGAACGGCCAGGAACGTATCCGGCGGCCCGCTCTTTCTATTACGCCGCTGAATACTATTGGCTGCGGTGACGCCTTTACCGCGGGGCTGGCTTACAGTCTGGCTGAGGGGCAAAGCCTTATAGACGCCCTCGACAAGGCTGCTGAATGCGCTGCCGCCAATGCCGGGCTTATAAAACCCGGGGTCATTGAATAAAAAAGCCGGCCCCTCTGCGGGAGCCGGCTCTATATTTACCTGTTTGTAACTGTAATACTACTTGTGTTCGATCTTCAGTGTCATGGTCGGCTGGTTGCAGACCTCGTCGGGACCGTAATACTGGATTGCCCCGGGATAGGTGAAACTCGTCTCCACCGCCCAGGTCTCTCTTTCTGCTGCAAAGGCCTTGAAGGGCTTGCCGTCGAGTTCTACCAGGGCTTTGCGGATAACCGGTTTCTTTTTCCCGTGGCGCTGCTCCAGGTTCATCATCATGGTTACAGGGATGCCGCCGGCGATCCATTCTTTAGCCGGTTGTGCCAGGTTTTTCACCGAGGACATATAGCCGGTAAGACCGTTGGCAATCAGGGCAAAGGCGTTAAAGCCGAGGGAGTAGCAGTAATCGGCGTCGAAGTTCGATGGAAATGCACAGCGTCCCTCGTACCCGAAAAAGTGGTGCTGATGGGAGAAGGACCCTGAGTAATTACCTTCGGTTTTCATCTCTCTCAGCCTGTCTTCGATAATCTCAATCAGCAGCTTTTCGGTTTCAATCCTGGAAACCTGTACGTTTCCATGAGGGTCCCGGTCCATAAGAAGCTGGCGCTGAATATTGTTGGGCAGAGATGAAAAGACATAGGAGGATTCCCGGGAGAGGTTCTTGTTAATCCATTCCGACTGGTCCTCGAAGGTATTCAGCGTAGAGTAGTAGGCCTCGTGTTCCGCAAGCAGATCGTTCAATTCCCCGATAAGGGTCTTCATCTCCGGGATAAACTCGATCAGTCCTTCGGGCACCAGAACGACACCAAAGTTTTCGCCCTTTTCCGCCCGTTTGACAATGGTTGTAATAATGCTTCCCACAACCTGATCGAGGGTCTGCTTCTTCTCCTCAACCTCTTCGGAGATAATCGCCGCGTTCGGCCTGGTTTGCAGAGCGCACTCAAGGGCGATGTGAGATGCGCTTCTTCCCATCAGCTTGATGAAGTGCCAGTACTTCTTGGCTGAATTGGCGTCCCGCTCGATGTTTCCGATCAGCTCGGAGTATGTTTTGGTAGCGGTATCGAAGCCGAAAGAGGTCTCGATATGCTCGTTTTTCAGGTCCCCGTCGATAGTCTTGGGGACTCCGATTACCTGGACCTGGGCCTTTTTCTGCTGAAAATACTCAGCCAGAACCGCGGCATTGGTGTTGGAGTCGTCTCCTCCAATAACGACCAGGGCGCTGATCTTCCGCTTCTTACAGACTTCGATACAGGTATCGAACTGCTCCTCGGTTTCCAGCTTGGTGCGGCCGGAACCGATAATATCAAACCCGCCGGTGTTCCTGAACTGGTCCATGTACTCGTCGGTGATCTCCAGGGCTCTGTCTTCGGTGAGACCCGAAGGCCCGCCGAGGAATCCGATCAGCTTGCTTTCCTTGTTGCCTTTTTTAAGGCCGTCAAAGAGGCCGGCGATAACATTGTGTCCACCCGGGGCCTGACCGCCGGAGAGGATCACTCCCACGTTAATTGCCTTTTTGGCATCGGGGTTCGATCCTTCCACGAAACCTGCCACAGGCCTGCCGTAGGTATGGGGAAACAGCTGTTTTAGTTCATCCTGATCGGCAACTGACTGGGTAGGCTCGCCAAGGTTTACCTTGATTTTATCTACCTCTATTTTCAGGGTTTCCGGCAATTTTGGCTCGTATGTATAGCGGGCATCCTGCAGGGGGGAAATCTTCATAAAAAGCTCCTTGTATCGCATAAATATGGATCTAATGCACTGGCAGTATTACGTTTTTATATACGGTGGCGCCGGTCCTCGTCAACCGCGTGAATACGGGGACATAGATCATGATGTGATTGTTGCCGGTTCAGCCGGATTAACAATCTCGATTTCCGCTGCTTCCTGAATATTATATGATCCCAATCATTGATTTTGCTTATATCCTATAATAAAGTATACAACAGCTGTTCTAAAGTTGAGGCGAGTATGAAAGCAGTTGTATATGCTACAAAAGGAAATAAATCTGATCTTTTCAGCCCTGATAACATGATTATCGAGATTTGGCTGGAGACCCTTGGAATCTGTATTAATGAGCAGCACGGGATCTTTCGCGAGTCGACTCCCCGCAAGGCCTACAAGCACTTTGGAACCTTTAATCTCTCCGATGAGTATTGTGAAATCGCCAGGGAATACCTTGAGTCCAGGGATTTCTTTCAGGAGCAGAACGCCAAGGTTTTTACGGCCCTTAAGCAGAAACTAAAACAGTAGCTCGTCTCACAAAACCAGTTCAATGCTCCCCTGGGAACGGACCCTTATGGGTATCACACTTCCTTTGCCAAAGACCCGTTCCATCCGGTTCGAAAAAGGCATAAAATCCTCTTTGGATACCAGAGCCTGGATAGTTCCGGCGAAGCCTCCGCCGTGGACCCGAAATGCAGCATTATTACCCACCGCCAGCCTCGCGAGTTCCACTGCTAAAGGGATTCCCTGTTCCGAAGGATTTCCGCAGGAATAGCAATTCTGAAGCAGTTTCCAGGATGAGTCTCCTGAAGCGTTCATTATGGAGATATACGAGGATATATCCCCTTTTCTGATGGCTCGGGCCATTTCTATGACCCTCTGGTTCTCTGTAATAAAGTGAAGGGTCCTTAAGATGGCCCTGTCGCCGCAGGAGGAACGAAGGGAGGGGATTGCGGAAAGCAGTTCCTCCGTCTCTATTTCCGATGCGCTTTCCCTGGAAAGAGCCCCGGCCACGGAAAACATTTCCCGGGGGCAGGCGGCGTAATCCTCTGTCAAATCGGCATGACTTCCTCCGGTATCCACAACACAGAGGATATAATTATGGTCGTTGAAAGAGAAATCCATTTTGTCCACCCGTGGGTTGTCCGGGTCGGAAAAATCGATAGAGCTGATGCCACCGACGGCGCAGGCAGTCTGATCCATCAGGCCGCAGGGTTTGTTAAAATAGCGGTTTTCTGCGTATTTCCCGATCTTCGCAATCTCAACAGCGGGAACTGCATTTTCATTGTACAGTCCTGATAAAATCGTCCCCAAAAGGACCTCAATAGCGGCGGAAGAGCTCAAGCCGGATCCTGCGGGAATACGGCTATGGATCCTGCCTTTAAATCCGCCAAAGGTATAGCCCCGGCTGGAAAAACCCGCGGTAACACCCCGGATCAGGCTTGCGAAGCTTCCAGCCTCCTGGGGGATGGGCTCAAGGTCGGACAAATCCAGCTTAAAGCTCTTCCTGTAGCCGGCGGATTCCAGGATGACCTTGTTGTCTGAACGGGGGGTCACCGCCGCGAGGGCGTCAAGATGTACCGATCCGGCCAGGACTCGTCCGCGGTTGTGGTCCGTATGGTTTCCTGCAAGCTCCGTTCTGCCGGGGGTAGAGAAGATGCGCACATCTGCATCGTTGTCAAAGCATTCCATCAGATAGTGCATCCTCTTGTCTATTCCTGATGAATCGCCGTAGATCGCCTGTATACGGGAGTTCCATGCAGGAGAGTTCACCGCGGCCAGCCAGGTTTTCTTAGTCACGCTTTACCTCCAGGTAGTGCTTTTCCGGCAGTTCCCGGAGTATGGCTGCCGCCTGTTCCGGGGTAATGTCCCGCTGCGGGGTCGCGAGAAGCTCATACCCTACCATGAATTTTTTTATGCTTGCCGAGCGGAGAAGGGGCGGATAGTAATGAAGGTGCATCTGCCATCCCTGGTAAGCTTTTCCATCACAGGGAGCCCCGTGAATACCCATGGAGTAGGGAAAGCTGGTCCTGAACAGATTATCATACCGTATTGTCAGCTTACTGATGGCATCGGCAAGATTGTCCCTTTCGTTACCCTCCAGTTCATCTATGGTTCCGACACGGCGGCGGGGCAGGATCATCGTCTCATAGGGCCACAGCGCCCAGAAAGGTACCAGAACGACAAAGTCCTTGTTGGTATAGATTATCCTCTCCTTGTTTTTCAGTTCTGCATCAAGATAATCCAGGAGCAGCAGGCTTTTATTTGTATCGAAATAGGCCTTCTGCCGTTGGGTCTCTTTTGCCGGGAGCTCTGGAATGTTTTCATTGCTCCATATCTGTCCATGGGGATGAGGATTTGAGCAGCCCATAACCTCGCCGCGGTTCTCAAATATCTGCACATAGGATATAAAATCAACCATACTCAGTTCGCGGTACTCGGCTATCCATAAGTCAACTATTCTTCTGATCTCAGAAGAACTCATGCGTGCGACTGTCAGATCATGTCGGGGAGAAAAACAGATTACCTTGCAGATGCCCCGTTCCGGAACCGCGTAAAACAGGCCGTGGTCAACAGGTTTTTCGTCACCCTGCTCCGGCAAAAGGGCGGAGAAATCGTTGATAAAACTGTAGGTCTCCCGGTATTCAGGATTCCTTGCTCCCCCGGCCCGGCTGTTTCCCGGGCAGAGGTAACAGTTCGGGTCATGGGAGAGCAGTGTCTCCGGGACTTCTGATTCTTCCTGTCCCTGCCATGGACGCTGGGTGCGCTGGGGCGAGACTACCAGCCATTCTCCTGAAAGGGGATTAAAACGGCGATGAGGGTTTTTCTGGATTGAGTTCATACATGCTCCTGCAGCTGTCTTGACTCTTGTCTGTTCTGTTCCGTATACTCATACATGGGATGTACACGTGTACATGTATGGTACACCCATTTTTTTTCTCCGTCAAGGAGCAGGGGTATGGCAAACAGAGATGATGTTGCCCGGCGTGCGGGAGTCAGCGGAGCGACGGTCTCCCGCGTGTTCAATCATCCTGACCGGGTGGAGCCCGAAACGGTACGTCTGATACGCAGCGTGGCAGCGGAACTTGGATACCGGCCTGACAAAAACGCCGGAGCCCTCCGGCGCCGGGGGACAGGGGTCCTTGTTTTTCTTGAATACCGTGGCGGGGGAACCTATTTCTGGCCGGATGTGCGCTTTTTTAACTGGCTCTATGCTGATGTTTTGCGGGGGGTTATTCAGGCTATAGGGGAAACCCCTTTTCGCCTGGAAATGCGAACAATAGACGCGTTAAGTGAAATCCGGTCCATTGCCAGGGAGTGTGACGGCATCCTGGCATTCAACACTGAAGATCCAGAATATGCCGCGGCGGTTGCTGAAACGGGTATTCCTTACGTCTGCGCTCACCACACCGAGATGCTTTCGGGTTTTTCCCGCTGTTCCACAGATAACTTTGCTGGAGGCCGGCTGATGGGAAGGGCTTTTCGTTCAGCCGGTTGTCAGCGGGCGGTGTATGTAAGCGGACATCTGGACGAGGTAGAGGCTCATCGCTTGAGGCTGAAAGGCTTCCGGGAAGGCTTCGGCCGAGAAGTCTCGCTGATTGAGACTTCCGTGGGTATTGACGGCGGCGTGGAGGCCGCCAGGATCATTGCTTCTGAAATCCACGGGGGAGGCATTGATGCTGTCTGTGCTGTGAACGACCTTACCGCTCTGGGTATCCTGCGGGGTTTGGGAGAGCTGCATGTAAAGGTCCCGGATGACTGTATTGTCGCCGGATACGATAATCTTCCGGTAGACCTGGGCCTGCCCTATAAAATTCCCAGTGTGGATTTACAGCTTGGGACCCTTTACCGGAAAGCAGTCGCCGGGCTTTCCGCTTATGTGTACCGGGGAACTCCCTGCAATTCCAGCCTGAAGCCTCAGCTTATTCCCGGCAGTCTGCTTGACCCGCCCGGTTTCTCCTCATAAAATGTGCGGTATGGCTCTCTACCGCTTAAAAAACACGATTCAGCATTATCCTTGGGGATCTCCTGGCATGATACCTGATTTGATGGGGATTCAGAATCCTGAAGGCAGCCCCTGGGCCGAACTCTGGATAGGGGCCCATCCAAAAAGTCCCTCTCTGGTGGAGACTGAATCCGGTTTTGTGCCCCTGAATCAGTTCATTGTGGAGGATCCTGTCCGGCGGCTTGGAAAGCCTGCGGCGGAACGTTTCGGCGGATTGCCTTTCCTGTTCAAGATTCTGGCTGCCCGGACACCCCTTTCTATCCAGGCGCATCCTGCCATGGATGCCGCCCGCAGGGGGTTTGAACGGGAAAACGCCGCAGGAATCCCAATGGATGCTTTTGAGCGCAACTACAAGGATGACAATCATAAACCAGAACTCCTGCTATCCCTTGGGGATTTTTCTGCTCTTCTTGGGTTCCGAACCATGGAGGAGATACAGAACCTGGCGGAAGTGCTTGGAATCCCGGAGTACCGGCGTCTTATTACGGATGCCCGGGGGGACCTGAAAGGTTTTTTTCTGGCTCTGATGAATTACCCGGGGCCGGAAGACTTGATTGCCGACATAGTCTCAGCGGCAAAGGAACTGAATGCTAAGGAATTCAGCTGGGTTCGTAAACTCGCGGCCTCTTACCCCGGAGATATCGGTGTCGCCGCACCCCTCTATATGAATATCCTGGATCTTCGTGAAGGGGAGGCGATTTATCTTGATGCAGGAAAGATCCATGCCTATCTGGGAGGGCTTGGGCTTGAGCTGATGGCCAACAGCGATAACGTCCTGCGGGGAGGACTGACTTCCAAGCATATTGATCTTGCTGAACTAAGCACGGTACTGGACTTTTCTGCGGAAAATCCGACCCTCTTCCCGTCGGTTTCTGGTGCTGATAATTCTATACTCTACCGGCCTCCGGTTGATGAGTTTGTCCTTTCACGTTTTGATCTTACGGATGGTCTCTCTCTGAACTGCGACAGCAGCGGATCCTGCGCGATCCTTCTTTGTACCAGCGGCAGAATCCGGGTGGAGGGAGAGTTTGATCTTGTTCCGGGGGATTCCCTCTTTGTAAGCGCCGACCAGGAAAACTGCAGTCTGGAAGGTGCCGGTACAGTATTCCGCGCGGGGGTACCGTAATAATGGTTATCTGGCTAGATGCTGACTCTCTTCCCAGAAAGGTGCGGGACATTGTCTCCCGGGCCGCCTGCAAGGAGGGAATCGCGGCGGTTTTTGTGGCCAACCGGGCAGTGGATTTTGAACCCTGCGCGTTGTGCAGCATGATTGTTGTGGAGGGAGACCAGAGCGCCGACGATTACATCGTCGAATCTGCAGGAGCCAACGATATGGCCGTTACCCGGGACATTCCCCTGGCTGCCCGGTTAATCGAAAAGGAGGCGGTGGTTATAAACGACAGAGGGGACCGCTTTGACCGGGACACCATTGCAGAAAGGCTTTCCCAGCGTAACTGGAATCTGGCACTGAAAGAGGCGGGTTTGTCCTCTTCCGGCACCAGAAGCTACAGTGCGGCGGAGGTCAAGCGCTTTGCCGATCGTTTTGACCGGGAACTGCGTCGACATGGGATCCGTTAACGGCTTATATCTGGGCACCTCTAAAAACTACTCTTTTACCCATATCCTGCGTCGTCAAGATTTCCCGCAGACCTCTCCTGCACCAAAATAATATTCGGTGCAGGATGCGGGTGCTACAAAATCTTCCTCCTTGACTACGGCAAAAATACCACGTTTTTAGAGGTGCCCATATGTTTACACAATTCGGACCTGAAAACGCTGATCCAGCTTATCTTTGAGTATCTTTTCTATGAATCCCAGGGTCCCGACACCGGAAGCGGGGCAGCTGATGCATGCTCCTTCGTAGGTGATTTCGATCACAGGACCTTCGTCTGTACTATCGAGATCAAGAATTTGTACATTTCCGCCGTCCTGTTTAAGAGATGGACGTATCTCCGCATCAAACAGAGCTTCCACCGCCTTGGCCTGCTTAAAGGGACTCAGCTCGGCGAAAGGATGTTCGGCACTGACCAGGGTTTCCTCTTCTATCCTGGCCCGGGTTTCCTTGAGGATGTCCACCAGGTAGTACTTGCGGCTCTCGTGTCCTCCGGGGCGAATGCAGGATTTACAGAAGGCTCCTGCTTTGGTATAGGCGGTGATCTCTTCTACGGTTTTAAGATCGTTCAGTCGGATTACCTCCTGGATGGTACCCAGACTGACCCGGGCGCATTCACAGACGATCTCCTCCTCTTCCAGGGAACTCAAATCCACCCCTTTGAACTTGGCGACGGCAGCTTTAATGACGTCGTAGGCCATTACCGAACAGTGCATCTTCTGGGGTGGAACAGCCGGCACATCCGGTGAATCACGCATAGCATGTTCAACATCAATATTGGTTATCTTGACCGCCTCATCCACGGTTTTTCCGATGCAGAGTTCTGCCATCATATCGCTTGAGGCAATGGCGGTACCGCAGCCGAAGCTCTTGAAGCTGGCTTTGACAATCTTTCCCGAGTCCTTTTCCACCGCCCAGTAGAGCCGTACCGCGTCGCCGCAGCTTTCCGCTCCGTAGTCTGCAACCACAAGTTCCGCATTTAAGGCCGCGGCCTCATCCTCACTGATTGCCCCCAGATGACGGGGGTTATTCATTAGGTCGGCCACCTTGCCGGAATACTGGTCCCAGAGGGTGCCGCCGATAAGATCTCCTTTTGCCATGATCTCTCCTCTTGTACGGTCGCCATCGGACGGTTCCCGTCCTCCGGCTCCGCTCAGCCTCGTTCAGGGACGGCAGAGCCGCCCCTTCGCTCTTGTACGGTTGCCATCGGACGGTTCCCGTCCTCCGGCTCCGCTCAGCCTCGTTCAGGGACGGCAGAGCCGCCCCTTCGCTCTTGTACGGTCGCCATCTCGGATGGTTCCCGTCCTCCGGCTCCGCTCAGCCTCGTTCAGGGACGGCAGAGCCGCCCCTTCGCTCTTGTACGGTCGCCATCGGACGGTTTCCGTCCTCCGGCTCCGCTCAGCCTCGTTCAGGGACGGCAGAGCCGCCGCCCCTTCGCTCTTGTACGGTTGCCATCGGACGGTTCCCGTCCTCCGGCTCCGCTCTGCCTCGTTCAGGGGCGGCAAAGCCGCCCTTCGCTTTTAACTGTAGGTGCTGGAAATGCTCCGCAGCCGTTGTACTATTTTCCTGATTGTCTCTATTGTATAATCTATTTCTTCATCCGTAGTAAATCGGCTTAAGGTAAAACGGACCGCCGTGTGGGCCAGATCCGGCCCAAGGTTCATTGCCCGGAGGGTTGCATCGGCCTCCAGGTCCTCTGAGGAGCAGGCGCTTCCAGTACTGGCTGCGATACCGTTGGTGTTCAGGTCCCACAAAAAGGCCTCTCCTTCTATACCCTTAAAGCTGATAAGGATGGTGTTCGGTGTCCGGTTCTCCCGCCGTCCCAGAATTATGGTATCCGGAATATCCATAAGAGCGTCTTCGAGTCTGTCCCGCTGCGCCCGGACCTTCGTGTTCTCGTACTCCAGGGCCTCCGTGGCCAGCTTTATGGCCAGTCCCATTCCCACAAGATAGGCTACATTAACGGTGCCTGCCCGTTTACCTCCCATCTGTTCTCCCCCATGGAGCAGTGTAACCGAAGGTACTCCTCTTTTAGCAAAAAGACCGCCCACACCCTTTGGGCCGTGAAACTTGTGAGCGCTGAAGGTGAGGTAATCGCAGCCGATCTCTCCCACATTCACCGGAATTTTGCCTGCCGCCTGTACCGCGTCCGTATGGAAAAGGGCACCCAGTTCATGAGCAGCGCTGCAGAGTTCTTTAATGGGGTTAATCAGTCCTGTTTCGTTATTGGCCCACATTATGCTGACAAGATCTGCGCTGCCATGAGAGACATGCTCCTTAAGAATTTCAGACGTAACCAGGCCCTGTGCATTTACCGGCAGCCGGGTTACCCGGGCCCCCATGGACTCCAGCCAGTCGGCAGTGTGGGCTATGCTGGGGTGTTCAATCTGGCTTGTAACCAGATGAAAGGGTTTGTTCTCCGTAAGTCTTTGGGTCCAGATTCCTTTAAGTACGGTATTGTTTCCCTCGGTAGCGCAGCCGTTAATTATAATGTCATCCTGATCAGCCGCGCCGATTCCCTCATAGAGCCGGTCAAGGGCGATGCGCATTTCCGGATGCACCTCGGTACCGAAACTGTGCAGAGAATTGGGATTGCCGTATTGCTGCAGGTAATATGGATCCATGGCTTGTTTGACCTTAGGATCCACCATTGTGGTTGCATTGTTATCGAGATAAACCCGTTCCATATGTCATCTTCCTTGAACTGTTATGATGATTGGTAGAAGATACTGAACAATTACCCTGATGAAAAGTCCCGGTCTGTCCAGTACATATATAATATACATTATCTAAATAGTAATGTATATACCAGAAGCAGAAGTAGTAAAGGAACAATCTATCTTCCCGGACTTGTGTGGTACATCTTTCCGGGGTATTCTTCCTGCACAAACGCAACAAGGAGCCTGTCATCGTGGCCTATAAAGGACTGACCCTTCGTCTGACGGGGTTTGTTACCCTCTTTATTCTGTCTCATTTTTCACACCATCTGCTGACTGCACTGGTGATTCCCATGCTTCCATTTATCCGCGATACATTTGCTCTTTCCTATACTGGCGCCGGGCTGGTGGCTGCGGCTTTTAACTTTTCCAATGGCCTCGGTCAGCTGCCTGCCGGCTGGCTGGCCGATAAGGCAGGCCCTCGAAATGTCATGACTATCGGTCTTGCAGGGGTCGCCCTGGCTGGAGCATTGGTAGGCATCTCCTCCGGCTTGCCTCTTCTTATTGTTTTTCTGGTACTCATGGGCCTTGCAGGGGGAGGGTACCATCCGGCGGCGCCTCCCCTGATTATCGGTGCGGTGGGGCAGGCCCATAGAGGAAAAGCCCTGGGTTTCCATGTAATCGGCGGCTCCTTAAGCCATTTTATCTCCCCGGTGATCGGGATCAGCCTGGCAGTGCTCTGGGGCTGGCGCGGTGCGTTTCTTGGAACAGCTCTGCCGGTGTTTACTTTTGGTATATTCTTTTATATTTTCCTTGGAAAAATCAGTATAGGAGCAGCCTCCAAACCATCCGAAACCGCCGGTGCGGCTTCGGAATTGCCTGATGCACCGGCTGTCACACATATCCATGCCTCAACTGCTCCGCTCAGGGAATGGAAAAAGAACCTCAGGCTTATTGCATTCCTGGCTTTAACCAGCACCGCTACATCCTTCGGCCAGGCCTGTATTACATTTTCTCCTATGGTTATGCTGGATTTCTTCCACGTAAGCGAGAAGGCGGCGGCTTTAACCCTGTCTGTGATCTATTCTGCGGGGTTCTGGGTAGCACCTATCAGTGGTTTTGTTTCCGACAGGGTGGGCCGGGTGTCGGTCCTGGTAGCCATGAGCCTGCTGCTAATTCCGGTAATTGGACTGGTAACCCTCGTTCCCTATAGTCTTTTTACCTACATACTGATGATGGGATATGGAGTTGTCCTGTTTGCCCGAATGCCGGTTTCGGAGGCTTTTATTATCGAGACCGTTTCAACCAGGAAACGGTCGACGGTGCTGGGAATCTATTACGCCGCCGGAATGGTCGGCGGCGCGACCTTGACGCCACTGATCGGTATGGGGATTGACCGTTACGGTTTTCAAAGCGCTCTGACAGTCACTGCGCTAATATACTCCGCTCTGGTCACGTTGTTCATATTCCTGCTGGGGATTTCCAGTAACCGGGCACCCAGGAACGTGATGGTAGAGCGGCAGTGATCATTCATACTCCTGCTCGGGAATATTGCTCAAGACAAAAAGCAGGTTTTGCAGATCTCCCGCAATAGTACGCAGTCCTGGCAGGTAATTTCCAAGGGTCGCTTCCGCAGGCTTGGCCATTCCAGCAGCACAAGGGAACTCTCCTTTGAATGTTCTTCAATAACCGTACATAACTGCTGCTTTTCCGGGTTGGGAACAATAAAAATCTCGCCCTGCATTCTCAGTTCCTGCAAGGTAGACTCGAGTTTCAGTTCCGCCGCCGGAATGTCAGCGATGTTGGGAACGATGGTGCCTAAGCGGATTCTATTGTGATAAGGGGAATTCCGCTGAATAAGATGGGCCAGAAACAGCATCAGCCGGACATTCTGCTCCTGTCCTCCCCACCAGACAATAACCGGAGAAGAGCTGAAATGCGAGGGAACAGTACCCCGCTTGAACAGCATAATGTTCTTGTCCAGGGCGCTCAGGCCCATTAACATGCGGGCATATTCCTTGTCCTGTTTTGTTCCCGAAGGAAAACCAATCATGACACTGTTATATGCACCGCCGGCAAAGGCAGCTGCCTGAGAGGCGATCAGGATTCCGTCAAAAAGGTTTCCCGTCTCCACCAGGGTGGTAAATATGTTCCTGTGATGAAGGGTTTCGCTGAATAAGCTCAGTTCATGCAGCAGTTCTTCTCTGGATTGTGATGAAGCAGGATCGTGAACAGCGTAGATTGCCAGGGCTCCGCTGTGACGGGTAAAGAGGGCGGCCAGGGTGATCTTCTCAGCGTGATTTGCTATCTCAGCCGCAAAAACCTGAATCAGGGGGCGCCAGTTTTTACCTGACCGGCTGCGAGCCTTTGTCAGCCGGCGGGAGACTGCAAAAAAAAGGCCGGTCCAGAATCCCTCCCATATACCCGGACTGCCGGGATCGAGATTCCGGGCACGAATACTCAGCAGAAAAAAGACCAGCACAACCAGGGCCAGGGCAATAAGGGTCGCGATGGTATTTATCAGGAACATTACACCGAAGCATGCCGTGGCTCCTGCAAAGCTGATCCACCAGGGAATGCTGATGGATGGTCTGAAGGAAGGATTGCTCACAAGTTTTTCCATGCCGGCAGCCAGATTCAGGACACCATAGGTGGTGAGAAAAAACATGGTCAGAACTTCTGCGACAGCATTCAGGTTTCCCAATAGTATTGCCGCTACGGCGATAAGAACTGAGAAGAACATTCCAAGTATTGGTTCCTTTGTTTTTCCAACCCCGGAGCCGAATATCCGCGGCAGTGCTCCGTCTTTTCCCAGTGCCTGCATGGTCCTGGGAGCTGCCAGCAGTACCCCAATTGCAGAGCTCAAGGTGGCGCCGAATACCCCAAAAGTAACAAATATGGGCCAGCGGGAAGCCTGAACCAGGGATGAAGAGGCAAACAGATTATCCCTGGCTACCGAAAATGCGAGCATTACCGGAACCAGAAGGTACACGATAAAACCGGCGACCACAGCGGCGAGGGTCCCCCGGGGGATACTTTTTGCGGGATTCTTCAGGTCTCCCGACATGGAAACCCCCGAGAGAATTCCGGTAACCGCGGGAAAGAAGACAGCAAAAACTCCCCAGAAGTTTACTCCTTCCAGGTAAGAAGGTTTGAGATTGGAAAACTTCGGCCGAAAGCCTGCCGTAATGGAGACGAAGCTGAGAAGAATGAAGGTCAGAATAACATACTGGATCCTGACCATAAAACTGGCACCAATCAGGGCCAGCAGAGTAAGAATGGCAAGGGTAATCAGGGCAATGATCCGGATATCCCAGGAGGGCACCACGTTCGCCAGGGATTCCGAAAAACCGATTATGTACAGGGCGATTGATAGAGCCTGACTCAAGTAGAGGGGAATACCTACGGCTCCTCCCGGCAGGAATCCCAGTACCCTGTTGATCATGAAATAGGCGCCCCCGGTCTCCATCCGCTCATTGGACCCGATGCTTGAAACCGATAAGGCGGTAATAAAGGTAATTATATTCGCGAGAACAACAATTGTCAGTGTTCTGTATAATCCTGCGTTTCCGACAATCCAGCCGAAACGGAGATACATGATGACGCCGATAATTGTCAGGAAACTGGGAGTAAAAACACCGCCGAAGGTCCCCAGCGTGCGGAGACGGGTCTCCTCTGGCGATTGTTCACTTGCAGCCGGATCAAATTCCGCGTTGACTATTGTCCGGCCATCCACAGATCCGCGGTTTTTTTCCATCTTCCTGGACCAGCTTTTCAGCTGTCGGAGAACCTGCATGCCCTGCTCTCGTAGACCCATCTTCAGCTCCGTTTTTTTGGCAATGGTGGTCTTAAAATTCCGCGGATTTCACGGTCCGGGGAAAGGGGATTACGTCGCGAATGTTCTGCATTCCAGTTATATATTGAATAAGACGCTCAAAACCGAGGCCGAAACCGGAGTGGGGTACGGAGCCGTATTTCCGCAGGTCAAGGTACCAGCGGTAATCCTCTTTGTGCATACCCAGCTCGTCCATGCGGCTCTCAAGTTTTACCAGATCGGCCTCACGCTCTGATCCACCGATAATCTCGCCGAGCCTGGGCACCAGTACATCCATGGCCCGTACGGTTTTGCTGTCTTCGTTCTGCTTCATGTAGAAGGCTTTGATCTCCCTGGGATAGTCGGTAACGATCACCGGACCCTTGTAGACCGTCTCGGTTAAAAACTTTTCATGCTCAGATTGAAGGTCTGATCCCCACTGAACAGGAAAGTCGAAGGAAGCGCTTCCGGAGTCTTGTGCTTTTTCCAGTTCCTCCATGGCGTCAGTATAGCTTACCCGGGCAAACTCCTTGGTAACAACATCTCCCAGTACGTCAATTATTCCCTTCTGGACCCACTGGTTGAAAAAGGCCATGTCTTCGCTGCACTCCTTAAGGACAGTGGAAATAATGAACTTCAGGAACTCTTCGGCCAGGTCCATGTTGCAGTTGATGTCGCAGAAGGCCACCTCTGGTTCGATCATCCAGAATTCTGCCAGGTGCCGGGTGGTGTTGGAGTTTTCCGCCCGAAAGGTGGGTCCAAAGGTATAGACCTTGCCCATGGAGAGTGCGTAGGCTTCTGCTTCCAGTTGTCCGGTTACGGCCAGATAGGTTGGACGGCCGAAGAAATCGCGGCTGAAATCGGTTTTTCCTTCTTTCCGGGGAGGATTCTCCAGGGGTAATGTGGTCGCCCGGAACATCTGCCCTGCACCTTCGGCATCCACCCCGGTAATTATCGGGGTATGGATGTAAAAAAAGCCTCGTTCCTGAAAAAAGCGGTGAATGGCGAAACTCATGGCATTGCGTACCCTGGCAACAGCCCCGAAGGTGTTGGTCCTGGGGCGCAGATGGGCTATCTCCCGTAAGAATTCGAAGGAGTGACGCTTTTTCTGAAGAGGATAACTCTCCTGGGGGGCGTCGCCGTAGAGACTGATTCCTTCTCCCTGAATTTCCACCGCCTGTCCAGAGCCGGGAGATGAAACCAGTGTTCCTGTAATGTGAACACCTGCACCGGTGTTGACCTTCGCAAGAGTTTCTTCGTTCCAGCTGCCCAGCTCCTTGTTGATAACCGCCTGGATTGTGTTGAAGCAGGAACCGTCGCTCAGGGCCAGGAATATCAGGTTCTTTGAGTCGCGTCTGGTTCGGACCCAGGCATCCAGGCATATCTTCTGCTCCCTGTCCGGGGTGGCCAGCAGCTCTTTTATACTGGGGGATAGGCTCTTTGAGTTTTCTGGCATCGGGTTCCTCCTTGGAGTACTAAGTAGGTCTAAGAAATATCACAGGAGTAAAGACGGGTCAAGGAGAGCAAAAAGTGAACGGACCACAGCAACGCAGTGGTCCGTTCAGTGTACGAAAAGGAGGTCCTGTATGCTTAACCTGTTCCGGAATTGCTCCGGTATAAATATCGTTGGTATACATGCCTTGAGCAGTACCAGGAATTTTCGATACTGTCGATCAGCCCGATATTTATCAGGGACATACCAATGTCAAGAAAGCGCTGAATCGTGCTCTCTATACTATTCTTTATATCACCGATATTTATCATATACAGAAATCATTCTGTCTTGAATCTTGATACTTCACGGACAAGGACATCGGTAGAATCACTCAAGTCAAAAGCAACCTGTTTTACCGATTCAGTTGTAAGTGTTATCTCTTTAATCCCGCTGTTTATTTCAGTAATGGCCGAGGCAGCTTGCGCAGACCCGTCGGAGATAAAACCCATGCGTTCAGAAAGCCCGTTTGTTTCGCTTCTCATTTGCGCAGCACCTTCCCGTGTATTCGAAGAAACTCCCTGAAGCGCCGTCATGGAATCGAGTATTTCCTGGCCGCCACCCCGTATCTCATCCATATTCATTTTTATTTCGGTAAATACCCGATTTACATCTTCAATGCGGCTGAAAATCAGTTTGTAGCTGTCCTTTGCTTCCTTGCTGGTAGTATCAGCCTTGTCGATTCTTCCCTCCACATCTTTCAGTACAAGATCAATCTCTTTAGAGTTTTTTGATGTCGATTCGGCTAGTTTACGGATCTCTCCGGCAACGACTGCAAACCCCTTTCCAGAATCCCCGGCATGGGCAGCTTCAATGGCCGCGTTCATGGCCAGCAGGTTAGTCTGCTCAGCGATGGAAGATATTATACCGGTAATATTTTTGACAATACCCAGATTTTCCTTAATAGAATCTACCGCCTTAACTGCAGATTCCAGTTTTTCATACCCGTCCTTACCCCGCATAAGTAATTCATCCGCAGTATTCTTCTGCCGTATAGTAACCTCCGAGATATTGCCGATTCCCGTTATCATCTGGTTTATCGCAGAAGAGGATTCTTCCACCATGCTCGCTTCATTATCTATTTGATCATCAAGATTGATTATCTCATTCTGCATCTTTTTGATGCCCTCATCCGCCTTCGCTACGGTCTCGTTGAGAAACGATATCGTTTTACCGATGCTTTGCAGATTCGCCGATATTTAATCCACCGCGCTCGATACCTGCGTACTTCCTGATGCGAGTTCGTTTTTCATCCCGGCGTTTTTTTCAGACACATTTTTTACCGTAATAATACTGTCTTGGAGGTTTTCCATAAAAGTATTGAAATTACGGGACAGGATACCGAATTCATCCTGCTTTTTTACTGTCAAACGCAAGGTTAAATCGCCATTCCCTTCCATGATTTCCCATAATCCCGTACTTATTTTCGATACGTGTTTAAAGATGCCAAAGTGAAAGAAAAGCACCTGTATGATACTCAGAAGGACGATTATCCCGCTCAGCAATAACAAAAAGTTTTTTGACTGGGCAAGGTTATCGTCTATCTGCTTGGTATTGACAAGAAGAAAGCCTGCAATCTTATGAACAAGCAGCTTTAAGGAGTTCTGCATTTCCGAGAACACATCATGCATTTCGCCCCGAAACAGCAGATGCTCGGCTTCCGTCCAGTCGCTTTCCGAACCATATGTCAACTCGATGAAATAATCGAATGAATCGTACCAATCCTGCCAATTTAAATAAAACTGGTCGATAATCTCGTTAAAATCATCGTCGTCCCAGGCGATCGTATCTTTGAAAAGATTAAATGTTTCAAGCACTTCATCTCTCTTGATCGATTCGATATGCATTCTCAGCTCATTCGCGACAGCATTATTTGAACGCAACGCGTAAATCAGGGTCAAGGCGTCCTGGTTGATATCATACGTCTGTTCAATCGTCGAATACAGGTATTCGGTACCTTTAAACTGCGTATTATTCAGAAAATGCATGTGTTCATTAAATCGGGCGTATGTTACATAAGAGAACACAAGCAATCCGAATATAACCGCAAGATAACCGCCGAAAACTAGCGCTAATTTCGTCTTGACCATACATCCTTCCTGTACTGCTTCGTCGATTAAACTTTCTCTTGAAATATGGATGTATTTTTAATTAACTTTGGTTTCTCTCTGCATACGTTTTTGATACTATCTATACACATCTCCTTTAATAACTACTGGAAAACGTAATTTGGAAAGCTCGACAGCTTCACTCCTGCCCGGGCCAGCGGAACTGTGAAATATCCGCATGCAACACAATGAAAAAGCCAAAAGGGCGGACTGTTTATTCTGTCCGCCCGGACTGTCTACTCTTGTTTGGCAAGAATTATTTGGAAGCCCTTGTCGAAGTCTTTGACTTCGAATACACGTCAAAGGAAACTGCGATAAGCAATACCAAACCCTTGATTACTGATTGGATAAATATATTGAACCCGAGAATGGACATACCATTGTTAAGGATTCCCATGATAAGTCCGCCGATAATGGCACCGATTATGGTTCCTTCTCCTCCTTTCATGGAAGCTCCACCGATAAAACAGGCCGCGATTACATCAAGTTCGAAATCTTTTCCGGCAAGGGGAGATGCGGCATTCAGTCTGCCGGCAAAAACTATCCCGGCAATACCCGCCAGAAAGCCCATATTGGCGTATACCCAGAACATTACCTTCTTTATATCGACACCTGATAAGGCGGCGGCCTTTTCATTTCCGCCAACAGCGTATACATGGCGTCCGGCAACGGTTTTTGTTGCAATGAAGGAATATATAATAATCAATGTAACCAGCAAAAAAAGGACATAGGGGAAACCGTTGGCTGCAGCAAGCCAGAGACCGAATACATTGATAATAAGGAAAAGACTGACTACTTTTACGATAAACGCAGTAGAGGATCCCAACATAAAGCCGTGGGCTAGTTTATTCTTTCTGTCCAGCAACATAAAAAGTATCAGTATCAAGGATGCTACTAATACAATCACGATTGTGGTTACATGCAGCACTCCGGAACCGGTTACAAAATTCGGAACCTGGACTCCAGCTGACGCGAAAAAGTCCGGAATAGAACCGGAAGCAACGGTTATATACAGATCGGGCAGAGGAATTGTCTCTCCATTAAGGATCAGGTTGTTCAAGCCTCTGAACAGCAGCATACCCGCGAGGGTAGCGATAAAAGAGGGTATCTTAATATGGGCGATCCAGAACCCATTCCATACACCTGCAAGCAAACCAACAAACAACCCCAAAACAATTGATAACCCTGCAGGCAGCCCCCACATTACGCTGAAAAGCGCTGAACAGGCACTGACAAAAGCTACAATCGAGCCAACCGACAGGTCTATATTGCCTCCGGTTAGGATACACAGCGTCATGCCGATGGCCATAATAAGTATGTAGCTGTTCTGTCCGATCAGCCGATATACATTAATCGGTTTTAACAGAATACCGTTGGTCGCGATCTGAAAGATTATAACAATTGCAATCAATGCCATCAGGATTGCATACTGACGCATATTGCGTCTGAACACCATCTTTAATTGTTCAAAGATGCTGTGATTTGTGGCGATCTCTGCTGCCCCTTCATTCATTTTTAAGTACCTCTCATAGTGTTCTGATATATTTTTCTGCAGGCCTTACCGGCCGCTGGAGCTCTGGATAATGCTTGTCATGATCTTTTCCTGACTCGCTTCCTTTACCGGCATTTCATCTACAATTCTGCCTTCATTCATTACATATATACGATCGGATATTCCGAGTATTTCAGGTAACTCGGAAGAAATGAACATGATAGATTTTCCCTCATCCGCAAGCTGATTAATGATTTTGTAGATTTCATACTTGGCTCCGACATCTATTCCACGAGTAGGTTCATCGAGAATGAGTACTTCGGGATCGGTAAACAGACATTTGGACACGCAGACCTTTTGCTGGTTTCCTCCGGAAAGGCTTTCAGCTTTCTGAAAAATACTTGACGTCTTGATATTCAGTTTATTCTTGTACTCATTCGCTACTTTTATTTCAATATTTAGATCTATCATTCCATTCTTTGTCAGCTTTTTCAGATTTGAAAGGGTAATGTTTCCCTTGATGTCGCTGATAAGTATCAATCCGGCTTCTTTTCTGTTTTCTGAAAGATAGGCGATTCCGTTTTCGATAGCGTCTTTGACCTTATGCAGGGTAATTTTCTGACCATTCTTGATAACATGACCTTCTATGTTCTTTCCGTACATTTTACCAAAAATACTCATTGCCAGTTCCGTGCGCCCGGCCCCCATCAAACCGGAAAAACCGACAATCTCTCCTCTGCGGAGATTAAAATTTGCATTATCTATAACGATCTTGGAATCATCCAGCGGATCATATACCTTCCAATCTTTAACTTCGAATACAACATCGCCTATACTAGGTGTTCTTTCCGGAAAACGATTTGTCAATTGTCGTCCGACCATGTGCCTGATGATGTTATCTTCGGTAATCTCTTTATCACCTTTTTCCAAGGTAACAATTGTCTGCCCGTCCCGGAGCACTGTTAGACGGTTGCAGATTTGCGTTAGTTCATGCAACTTGTGAGAAATAATAATGCACGATAATCCTCGTGTCCGATTCAAGTCAACTAGCAGATCAAGCAGATTTTGGGAATCTTTGTCATTCAGCGCGGCGGTCGGTTCATCCAGAATGAGCAGCTTGCACTTTTTGCCGATGGCTTTGGCGATTTCAACCAATTGCTGCTGTCCGACCATAATATCTTTAACTAAAGCGTGATGAGGTATATTAAGCCCGACCATCTTCATTAGCTTGCTTGCTTCTTTCGTTGTAACATCCCAGTCAATGATGCCGTTTTTCTGTCTTTCATTTCCAAGAAAAATATTCTCTGCAACGGTCATATAAGGGTTCAAGGCAAGCTCTTGATGAATGAAGGCTATTCCCAGCTCTTCACTGTCTTTGATCCCTTTAAACCTGCATTCTTTTCCCTCATAAACGATGTCCCCTTCATAGGTTCCGTACGGATGAATACCGCTTAAGACGTTCATCAAGGTGGACTTTCCCGCCCCGTTTTCTCCAACGAGGGCATGAATATTTCCCTTGCTCACTTCAAAGCTTACATTATCCAGAGCCTTAACGCCGGGGAAAATTTTTGTTATGTTTCGCATCTCAAGAATATTTTCAGACATGTGGTTGAATCCTTATTATACCCGGTACAGCAACCAATGGCCGCTGTACCGGGTACGAGAAAAATCAAATCAAGATTACATTATTTCGTCTATAGTGTAGTATCCGGAATCGATCAGCAGTTCTTTGTAATTGTTTTTATCAGCAAAAACCGGATCACACAGGAACGAAGGCACAACCTTTACATTGTTATCGTAGGATTCGGTATCATTTACGGTGACTTTCTTGCCGTCTCCTATCTCACTGACCATGGTAACAACTCTTTCGGCAAGAGTTCTGGTGTCTTTAAAAACTGACATTGACTGTTCACCATTAATCATCATCTTGACATTGATTTTGTCGCAGTCCTGGCCGGTTAGAACGGGGAAGGGTTTGGAAGCAGTACCGTAGCCGGCAGACTTCAAGGATGCAACAATACCCTGAGCAAGGCTGTCGTTGGGGGAAAGAACAACATCGACGTCTTTGTCGGAATAGTAAGCAGTAAGAAGGTTATCCATACGGGCCTGGGCACCCTCCGCTTTCCATGCAGATATTGCGATAACGCTCATATCGGTCTGGCCGGAATTGATTACGAGCTGACCCTTATCAATGTAAGGCTGCAACTGGTCCATGGCGCCCTGGTTAAACAGATAGGCGTTGTTGTCATCGGGGGATCCGCCGAAAACTTCGAGATCGTAGGGGCCTTTTCCGTTTTCAAGACCCAGCTTATCGACAATAAAATTGCCCTGGAGTTCACCTACTTTATAGTTGTCGAAGGTCGCATAATAGTCGACATTCGGTGTATCCATGATCAAGCGGTCATACGCAATGACCAGACAACCTTCTTGCTTTGCCTGGGCCAGGGCGCCTTTCAAGGCAGTACTGTCGATAGAGGCGATTACCAGGATTCTATTTCCGGCGGTAACCAGGTTTTCCAGCTGGGAAACCTGAGTGGCGACCTGGTTGTTGGCATACTGAAGATCTACCTTATAGCCTTTGGCTTCAAGTTTGGTTTTCAGGTACTGACCATCCTGGTTCCATCTTTGCAGCGATTTGGTCGGCATGAGGATTCCGACCTTTTTTTCTACTCCCTGTTCCTGTCCGCCAGCGGCGAAGACAGGAAATGCGAGCAGACTGAGAATTACACATAGAAGTGCGACTCGTAGAGCATTTTTCATACGACTCTCCTTATAGAAAATGTTTTCTAAATTGTAGTACCGTATCATGCTCTTTGATACAGGATTTCTTTTACAATACCTGTTCATTTTTGATGAATAAAGAAAAGTGGAAACCGGAATAGCACAATATTGATGTCATTATCATGCTAATTTCGCAGTGTCATCTGATGTCAATTATCTCTCGGTCTGTTCCGGTATACATCCTCGGCGGAGTGAAAACCGTCGCGTATTACTGTAGCCTCAAGATTCTCCTTGAACACCGCTATAGGCTTTTCGACAAAGTAGGGGATAGGTGTTCCACTGCCATTTTCTATGTACCGTTCAGGCTCCGGCATTTCTCCATTTACAGTATCCACTGCAATCATGGCTGCCCGGCTTGCAAGCTTCTCTATAGGTTTATAAACGGTCATCAGTTGCAGTCCCTCAAAGACCCGTTGACAGGACAGTAAATCAGCATCCTGCCCCACAACCTGAACCTTGCCGGCCAGCCTGAGTTCGGAAAGCGCCTGTATGGCGGCATTCGCTATTTGGTCGTTCGCGGCAGAGATTGCATCGATGTCTGTTGTTCTGTCGAGGACCTCGCGGATTCTCACATAGGCTTCGTCTCCGCTCCATTGTTCGAGCCAAAGCTCGTCCACTACCTTGATGTCTCCGGTTTTGATCCTGGGATCAAGAATTTCGTGGAGTCCCTTATTTACTTCGTAGCTGTTATTATCTCTGACCGAACCGTTAACGATAAGGTAATTGCCGCGTGGTACCTTTGAAGTCAATGCATCCCCTAACAGGCGGCCTACTTCCTGGTTATCGAAGGATATGTAGGCCGTGATGGGCACTCCCTGAACCAGTCGATCATATGCCAGGACGGGAATCCTCCGGTCATTAAACTGTTTGATTACTCCCGCCAGAGTCGAAGTGTCGTGAGCAAGAACGACCAGGATGTCAATGTCCTGTTCCAGAAGGTATCGGATCTGATCAATCTGTGCCTTTGTCCCGCCGGCGGACATTTGCATCAGGACCTCAGCACCGAAATCGTTTGCGGTTCCGGAGAAAATCTTGATATCCTTGTTCCATCGTTCGAGTATAAAAGTGTCGGTGGCCAGTGAGAAACCGATGGTTATGGAATCGTCATTCCGGTCCTTACCTTCAGCATTTCCGCGTTTATTTCCACAGGAAATAACAATACATATGAGTCCTGCCAGCAGAATTGCATACGAATATTTTCTAAACCTTTTCATCTTCCATCCTTTCCTGAAGATACGTTGATGGTGAGATTCCCCGTAGTTTTCTGAAAATTCTGCTAAAGTAATTGGGGTCCGGATAACCTACCGCATAGGCTATTTCTTTAATTGACAAACGGTTTTCAAGAAGAAATTCTTCCGCAACTTTTACACGGACTGTCGTCAGGTAATCCACAAAGCATTTATTAAGATTCTCGGTAAACAATCTGCTTAAATATCCGGGAGAAACCCCGCAGAAAGCGGCAGCATCGGACAGTTGAAGGGGTTTGTCGTAATTACCCTGAATATAGTACATTGCTCTACCCAGAACTGCGGGGAGTTCTTTTTCTCTGCGGTTTTGATCAGCCTCGATGAGATTACGGAGAGCCCTGCATGACCATGCGTCCCAGTCCTCTTTGGCAGCCAGCTCCATGATTTCCCGCGCGGGATCGAAAGGAATACAGGAAGCAGAATTCCCCCCAAGGGACCGATGAAAATCATCAAGAAGGAGGGTGAAAAGCATGACCATACGGGACTTGGCAATGAGAAAGGGCAATGTACAAAATACCTTTTCGCTATAATCCGTCATCAGAGTCTGAGCTTTCTCAAAGGAATCAGCACCTTTGATCCGGCGTCGCAGATCGAGAAGAGATTCCCATTCTTCTATGCCTCCGCACAGGTCCTCGTCCATATCTGGTAACAGCTTCAGGGCTTCACCGCAGGAGCGGTAAAAGGTTTCGTATGAGTGGAACGATCCGAGTCCGAATGCAGTTTCGTAACCGGGTGGAACAATACGCCGTAATATCCCGTCGATGTATGTGTTGAGTTTTTCTCTGTTTATATTTCCAGGGAAGAAAACGAGGAGCTTGCCCAGGTAATCGGTTGAAAGGACTTTATACTTGTGGGATATCTCACTGGAAATCTCTTTGTATAGTTGTTCTGAGGTTTCTTCATTCTCGATACCCCGAATTTTCAGTAATAGAACAGCCGCCATATCCGAATCTATGGCGAAAAGTTTCCGGTAACGGTCCCATTCCTTTTTTCTGAGTCCTTTCCAGGTAATGGTCAAAAGGAAATTCTTTTCTTCCCACTCCCTTGAATCGGCGGAAACCTTGACGTCCGCCAGATGGTCGGCAGTACGCCTGTGCTTTTCATCGAGTTGGGCTTCGGCTTTGTCCAGGGTCTCAAGAAATCTCTTTTTCGAAATGGGTTTAACCAGATATTCTATAACACCCAAAGGTATTGCCCGTTGCGCAAGATCGAAACGCTCATAGGCGGTAGAAAGGACAAAAAGTATATCCGGATAAGTCCTTTGCAGCTCCTTTATTGTTTCAAGACCGTCTATGCCCTGCATCCCGATATCCATGAATACCAGATCCGGAGTCTCCTGATGGGCAAGTGATATTGCTTCGAAGCCGGATCGAGCCTTTCCGCAGACGCGATACTTTGATGAGTTGTTCTCAACCATGTAAGCAAAACTGTCGAGAACCGGCTCTTCATCATCGACGATCATAATTTTATACATGGTTCATCCTCCATATTGATGGAAATGATTACCTCCGTTCCTGCATCCTGTTCACTTATAATCCTGATAATATTTGGGTTGTCGGGATAAAAGAAGTAGAGCCGTTGAATCACATTTTCTAAACCCATAACCTTGGACGTATGTTCCTGGTCTCTTGAGTAACGTTTTAAAAGAGAATCTATTATCTCCTTCGGAATTCCTATACCGTCATCCCTGACCGACATAATAACAACGTTTCCCTCTCTGCGGGCGCTGACGATAACTGACCCGGTTTGGTGTGTACCTTTAAAGGCATGAATAACCGAATTCTCTACCAGAGGCTGCAGGATTAAAGCAGGTACGGCACAGCTGTCGAGCAGACCATCGGGGACATCATAAGAACAGCTGATTGTTTTAGGAAAGCGGATGTTCAGTATATAGAAATAGGAATGAAGACCTTCGATCTCATGCCGCAGGGGTACAATCAGCTTTCTTTCCCGAATATTATGCCTGAAGAAACTTGCAAGGTGTTCCATAAACTCGGCAGTTTTCTCAGCGTCTTCAATAATTGCGAGCTGGACACCGGTGTTGATGGTATTAAATAGAAAATGAGGATTCATCTGGGCCTGCATGGTGTAGAGTTCCATGCGTTTTAAGAGCTGCTCCATTTTCATGTTCCGCAGCTTCTCGTTCATGTATCCCTGTTCGATGCTTTTTTTTCGCTGAATTTCTACGATATACTGACGAATATCATTTTTCATGTTGTTAAAAGCTTCGACAACGGCGCTGACTTCGGTTACCGATGCAATGTGAATATCCTCAACATCAAAATTACCCGTAGAGAGTTCACCGGCCATTTGTGCGAGTCTGTGCATAGGATTAGTAACCTTGCTGATGGAAAAGAGCATCCATGTCATGGAAAAAAGAAAAGCAAAAATAATAGTAAGCAGATTATAGAACTGGAGATTCCTGGAAGCTTCGATAACTGATTCATAGGCCGCCAGCTGTTTACGGATTCCCGACAGACTGATGCTGTCTATTCGCTGGGCCATGTGGGCATTCATCTTGTCCATGTCTTCGTAGATCTGGGTATACTCGTTTATTGCCCGGCCCCGTTTCATATTGATGGCCTGTTCTACCATGTCGAGATAGTTCGACAACATGAAAAAGATTTCCCTTTCCGCCAGCTGATAGCTGTTGGTGTATATGGGAGTCTCATGAGGAAGCATATTTCTAAGTTTCTGCTCCTGAATTAATAAGGCTGCCAGGGCTTTTGAGGATCTGCTGGACAGGTATTCCAGCAAAGGCCCCCGGAATTCGGCGATCTCAATCTGCAGTTTCTGATAGAACTGCTCTTTACGGAACTGGTTATTAACAATTTCCTGAAGCCTCATGGCGCTATAGAAGGTGTAGGACATGGATATAACAATAATCCCGAGTCCCAGAAATATATTGAGAAAGAGTTGCAGACGAAGGGACTGTCTCATTCCTTGTTCCCGCTTCTTCTGAACTTGCTGACGTTTTGGGCTGTAATGATTTCGACTCCCGTATCAACATACCCGGGTATGTGGCCTTCATTTTGCTGATTGACCAGTATCTTAACGGCGTTATAGCCGATATCCCAGGGATGTGTTGCCACAGTAGCTTCCAGAATACCCTTTTCCACGTAATCCAGAATCGAATTTTCTGTTCCGAAGCCGATGAGTCGTACGGTGCCCACCATATTCATGTCTATGAGGACCTGCGTGGCCGCCAGGGTATCGCTGGTATCGGTAAACACGATTGTGGAAATCCACGGTTCGTTAATAAGCATCTCGTAGGTCAGCTCCTCCGCGTCCAGGGGATTCAGGTTTGTAATTTTGCTTTCCAGGGGCGTTTCTAAAAGCGGGCCGAGGATAGTTGTTATACCCAGTCCCACCAGATCCTTCTCTGCATAGATTCCCGGAGACTTCATCGAGTAGACAACAGCGATCTGGAGAGGCGATAAGCTTCGGGACTTTATGAGATTTCCGATTTTTCTGCCGATATCAAAATTGTTTGTCCCTACATAAGGCCAGGGAGAATTGTCCGATAGAGCGTGTTCTATAAGGACAACGGATATGCCGTCGTTATCAAACTGATTAAGGATCCTCCGGGCTTCTGCTTCGTCGATACTGGGGTACAGAACCACCCCGTCTATTCCGGAGAAACGGGCCATCTCCAGATCAAGAGAATCGTTGCCAATGGTATGAAAGGATAAAGCACAGCCCAGTTCTTCTGCAGCTTCTCTGGCACCATTGGCAACGGAATGGAAGAAGCTGTAAAATTCCCTGGGCAAAAAGAAGGCAAAATGATATTCCGCTGTCGCAAAATCATCACTGCTTGCGGTTATGCCCGACAATTCAATTATCGCATTTATCGAAAGGATAAAAAAGATAATGAACAGCGTGCTGAACACAAACAGCAGATATTTCTCCGTGGGTGATTTCATCTGCCGTATTATAGCATAAAAGGTTTCTCCCAATAAAATAGAAAAAACCGCGGCTTCTGATTTCCTTTGCTGCCTGGAAAAATCTGTTAGAAGGCCTCCACAACACTCACCAGGGCTCGATCCTGACCCGGATAACGGGGATTTCCGGACACGGATATTTTCTGCCGATACGCAATATCCCTGCAGGAGGTACCGAGTATGAAATCAAAGTCTCCCGGTTCAACAATTCGCCGGTAATCAGTCCCGGTAAAGGAAAGCATGTCACAGGGGACGGTGAACCGGAGACGGACGCTCTCGCCAGGAGAAAGGGAGACCCGTTTAAAAGCCTTCAGTTCCATAACCGGCCGTACCGTGCTGGCATAGAGGTCCCTCACATAGAGCTGCACAACCTGGCTGCCCTGCAGCGCTCCCTTGTTTCGCAGCCGGCATTCCAGGATTACCTCTCCATCGATGGGGACCTCTGTGGCTGGGGTGTTGAAATCCGATAATTCAAACTCGGTATAGCTGAGGCCGAAACCAAAAGGATACTCAGCGCCGAAGTCGGGCTGAATCGGCATCCCGGCGGATTTCATCTTGTAGTTGTAAAAGAACGGCATGGCTCCTGCTTTTTTTGGAATGGACACCGGCAGTTTCCCGCCGGGATTAATCTTGCCGAAAAGGGCATCGCTGATTGCCGCTGGGCCTTCCTGCCCAGGCAGCCATGCCTGAATGACCGCTGCGGCCTCACGGAAACCGCGTCCCAGGTTGTAGGGTCTGCCGCTGGCACAGACAATTATAACCGGCTTGCCGGTATCCAGCATCGCGTCGAGGAGTTTCGTCTGGACTCCCGGCAGCTCCAGGGATGAAGTATCTGAACCTTCTCCCACGGTTCCGCTGAGGAAAAGCCCTGCCAGATCTCCAACTGCAAGGATTATGGCATCAGCCCCGCTGGCTGCCTCTGCCGCTTCCCTGATCCCTGATTCATCCGTACTGATGTAAGTCTTTTGCACGTCTCCCTCCGCAGTGACATCTCCGGGAAAAACCGCTGACTCTTTGGGGCGTTGGGAAAGAATCTCACATCCCTTACGGAAAATTAAACCCGAACCGACGCGCTGTTCCAGTTCATGCTTTATAGTTGGAAGGAGCGCGCCGCTGTCTTCGACTCCGCTTATTATCAGATGTACCGGAAAGGAGTAACCGCTGTACATCCCCAGGGGATCATCAGCCAGAGGTCCGACCAGGGCCAGCTTTTTTTCGGAATTCAACGGCAGGATACCGTCGTTCCTTAACAGTACCAGTGATTTGGAAGCAGCCTCCCGGGCGAGGACACGATGTTCCGGGGTGTTAAGCTGAAGGGCCCCTTCGTCGGCGTAGGGGTTATCAAACAGCCCCAGGCGGAATTTCTGGATCAGGACCCGCTTTACCGCCTGGTCTACCAAAGAGATATCGATTCTGCCCCGGTCGAGGGCTGTTTTCAGGCCCTGGCGGTAGACCGTGTTTCCCGGTAACTCAACATCCACACCTGCACTGAGGGCGGCCGCTGCAGCCTCGCTGTAATCAAGCTGGGTACGGTGATCCGTATGCAGCTGGGAGATCCCCTCATAGTCGGAAACTATGGTTCCCTGGAAGCCCCATTCTTCCCGCAGCAGCCGGGTAAGGTATTCATGGGACTGATGCAGGGGAATGCCGTCGATATCGTGATAGGCCGGCATGACCGACGAGGCACCGGCGAGTTTTACTGCCATCTCAAAGGGGAGCAGGAAGGTGTCGGCAAGTTCCCGCTTTCCGATTCTGACCGGAGCGTGGTTCCTGCCGCCTTCGCTGAAGGAGTGTCCGGCAAAATGTTTCAGGGTGGCTACGAGACTCTTGTCCGGGCCCTGGAGTCCGCGAACATAGGCGGAAGCGGTACATCCCACCAGGTAGGGATCCTCTCCGCAGCTCTCTTCTGTTCGGCCCCAGCGGGCGTCCCTGGCTACATCCAGTACCGGGGAGAGTCCCTGCCGGGCTCCGACGGAATAGAGCTCTTCTCCTATGGCCCGGCCGACCTTTTCTACCAGCTCCGGATCCCATAAGGCCCCGTTATTTATGCCGGCGGGAAAGTAGGTTGCTCCCTGGGCCATGAGGCCGGCGAGACACTCCTCGTGGGGCAGGGCGGGAATCCCGAGGCGCGTTTTCTGGACCAGAAATTTCTGCACACGGTTAACAAGGCGGATTCCCTCCAGAGGAGATATGGGCTTTGTTCCCAGGGGGCGGGTGATTTGTCCAATTCCGTTCTGCATCTCTGTAAAAGGGTCAATCGCTGATTCGCCCATCTTGAGTCCTTCCAGTGTTCTTACTCCCAATTGTCCGCTTTCGCCTGAAAGGAGCCACAGAGAACACAACTGGGCGATCTTCTCTTCAACGGTCATTTTTGCCAGCAGGTCTTCAGCCTGTTTTGCATAATCAGTCATTGTCTTATCCTTTTATTGCCCCGACTACCATGCCTTCGATCAGGCGTTCCCGGGCAATCGCGTAGATTAAAAAGAGGGGTAATGAGGCCAGTACCAGAGAGGCCATCATCAGTGGAATCTTGGCGGTGAACTCTCCCTGGAAATTCCAGAGGGCCAGGGTCAAAGGGCGATATTTTTCCGAGTTGATCAGCACCAGGGGAAAGATAAACTCATTCCACAGCACTACGGCGTCCAGAATGATTACTGCCGTTACCGCCGGTCGGCTGATCGGAAGAATAATGTTCCAGTAGACTTGTAACCTTTTCGCTCCGTCCATATAGGCGGCTTCTTCCAGACTTCGCGGGAGTTCTCCCATAAAGGATGTAAGAATAAAGACTGTGACGGGCAGGTTGAAAGCCACATAGGGGCCTATCAGGGCACCCAGGGAATCGTAAATGCCCATAATCCGTGTAAGGTTGTACACAGGAATAAGGGTGATATGGATGGGAATCGTGAGACCTCCGACAAAAAGCAGGTAGAGCAGGTTCCTGAAGCGGAAGCGGATGCGGGAAAGCCCGAAACCTGCGAGACTGCCGGCAAGTACCAGAATAATCAGGGAGACTCCCACGGTAATAAATGAGTTTGCCGTATAGCGGAAGAAATCCTGTTCCAGGACAGTCGTGTAGTTTTCGAACATCCAGACTGCCGGAAGGTCCCAGGGATCGCCGGAGAAAAAATCCATGTTCGATTTAAGAGAATTCTGTACCAGGAATATAATCGGATAGATAGTGATAATCAGCCATACTGTGGCTAACAGATATATGATTCCCTTTTTGATCAGGGATGTACGCCGAAAATTACGTTCCACTTAATCCCTCCGATTGTTTCCCTATCTTGAGGGCCAGAATGGTTACCCCAAAGGAGAGGATGAACATTATTATTGCGATGGAACTGCCGTATCCCATTCTGAAGGTCGTAAAGGCCTGTTTATACATATAGGTGGCCATAAGCTCGGTTGCGTAGTTCGGTCCGCCTTCGGTCATAACAAAGATCAAGGCGAAGTATTTCAGGGAGCCGGTTATCGACAGAATCGATGCGGTCCGTATGGATCCCCGCAGCAGGGGAAGGGTAACATACAAAAAAGTCTGCAAGCCCGAAGCTCCGTCAATATAGGCTGCTTCGGTAAGCTCCCGGGGGATGCCGGAAAGGGCCGCGCCGAAAATGACCATATAGAGGGGAATATACTGCCAGGAGATAGTCGCAATCACAGCTCCCATCGCCAACCCCGGTTCTCCAAGCCATCCGAGTGCCAGATTCTCCAGGCCGATTTTAATAAGCAGGGTATTCAGCAGTCCGAAATTCGGGTCGTAGATAAACTTCCAGGTTATTCCTATGGCAACCGCCGATATTGTCATAGGAACAAAGAAGAGTAACTTATACGCTCCCAGGCCGCGCAGCCGCGAGGAGACAAGAAGCCCGAGAAGCAGTCCAATGGGCAGTTGAATAACCAGGGACAGGATTACAAGTTTTACATTGTTTAAAAAACTGATCCAAAAGACGGAATCCTTGAACAGGCGGATGTAGTTGTTCAATCCGCGGAAGTCGGTCATTGGCGATATTCCGTCCCATTTGAAGAGACTGTACAGGGCGGAAAGCGGAATTGGCAACAGAAAATAGAAAAGATAAATCAGAAGGGCCGGTGCAACAAAGGCAAAACCTGCCGCCATATTACTGGTTTTGGTCGTCATGTTATCCTACTATGGTGTTCGCACCCGGTGAACCCGGGTGCGAACAGACTCGAAAATATTATGCAGGGAATAGTGGACAATGGCTATTGTTCTGCCATGTACTCTTTCAGGGCTTTCTGGTGCCGTCTGGCAGCTTCTTCCGGGGTAATAGCCAGACCAAAAAGCGCCTGGGTAACGTCCTTGTGCATCTCTCCCAGCTCCGGAGGCAGATACTGATCGTAGTAGAGCTGAACTCCATTGGCGGCTTCAAAGTAATTAGCCGCTTTCTTTAAGAGAGGATCAGAGATCATGTCTGCCGCGCCCTTAACCGGGGGAACATAGCCGTTTTCGACCATGAACTGTACCCACTCGTCGCTCATTACGTAATCCCTCAGGAATATAGTAGCCAGTTCCTTGTTTTTTGATGCCTTGGAGACTGAGAAGTAGTTTTGTCCGGGGCTTCCGATAAGATTCGAGGGATCTCCTTTACCGCCTTCGATAGCCGGGAAAGGAAGTATTTCTATACTATCCAGAACCTCGGGAGCTTCGCTGGCGGCGGCACCGAGAATCCAGGCACCCATCAGCATCATGCCTGCTTTTCCAGTGTACAGCAGGTTCCGGGACTGTCCTGTGTCATAGTCCATACCGTTGAATCCCTTGGGGAAAAAGTCCCGCTTAACCAGCTCCTGAATAAGTTCACCGGTTCTTATGTACCCGGGATCCTCGAAAGAGCCTGTTCCGGCATACGCGTTGGCGAACATCTCGTTTCCGCCGATACGGTCTGCGATGTACATATAGTACATGGAGCCGGTCCACTTGGTTTTATTTGCCAGAGCAAGGGGTATGATTCCGTTGCTCTTAAGGGTTTCGCCGACCTGAAGCAGTTCTTTCCAGGTTTTCGGGGGATTCAGGTTGTACCTGGCTAATACATCTTTCCTGTACCAAAGGAATACGCCGTTAAGGCCACCGTAAGGGACGCCGTAGACCTGGTTGTCGAAACTGACAGGATCAAAGGATGCCTCCATATTTTTCGCCTTCAATTTTTCCACTGTGTCTGTTATCGGATGGACGTTATTGGAGTCGATGTAGGCTTTCAAGGTCCCGCCGCCCCAGTTATGGAAAATATCCGGGGGTGTGCCTGCTCCCATTGCGACTTTCAGCTTGGTTTTGTAGGCATCGTTCTGAATATGTACTACGTCCAGAACAACATTCGGGTAGTCCTCCATAAACTTCTGGGCACTTGCATCGACAATCTCCCTCAGGATGTTACTGGTTTGAACGTCCCAGAGTACAATCTCGACCTTCTCCTCTTTTGCGGGCGCTGCGGATCCGCCCGCTTCTTTTTCCCCTCCTGCGAAGGCAAAAGTCACAGCGAGCATAAGAATGCACACAAACGCTGTTCGTGAAAACTGTTTGATCATCAAAATCCTCCTTAGTAGAATTATGCAATACCCATTATACTTTCCATGGGTAACAAGAAAAGACAGAAGAAATCTACCTGAATGCAGCTATTCTCGACATGTAGAATTTATATGTATTGTATATCGAATATATCTAGGTTGACAGGGTACATTTCAGGGATTAGCCTGAATGGCAGTGGAAATTTACGCAGGCAACAAGTACCGGACCATGTTTGACACTGTTCGCGCCCGCTTCCGGGAAAGAAAATTCTACATTCAGCTGGTAGTTTCCATGCTTTTTCTCGCAATGCTGCCCATTTTTGTAATCAGCGCTTTTTTGTTTATCAATACACAGCGGGCCTTTGAACGCCAGATCATGGACGCCAATCTCCGTTATCTCCGGCAAACAGAAAACGCCTTCTACATAGTAAAAAACCAGATTGATTCCAGTTTTCTGCAGCTGATACTGGACAATATCGTAGCTGATTATGAAAGCTATCCAGACGGAAAACGCCTTGAAGCAGAGGCCGAATTGGGGAACCTCGAGAACAGTGAGGAGATTTCACTCTATTTTCGGGCCAAGGACCGGGTGTTTAATAAGCTCAGCGGTTTGCGCCTTTCCAACCGTTTTATTCAATCCGTTTATTACTACGATGGAGACAAACAGACGGTGTTGACCGACAGCTGGGAAGAGTATGGGATAGATGAGTACTTTGATACAAGCTGGGTTGAATTCCTGCAGGATGATTCGCGATCCGGCCTTACCTGGAATTCCCGTGTAGCCGGCTTCAGGTACGGTCCGGACCGGAACGTAATTTCTGTTCTGCTGCCATCTTTTAAAGAGAATAACGCCTTTATTGTCAACCTCGACGCCGATCGATTATACCGGCATATTGTTCAACGCACCTCGACCAGTTCTCTGACCTCCATATTTTTATTTGACAGGAACGGTGATCCGGTACTCTACGATGAACAGCTTTTCAGTCGCCGGGAGTTATCCTCCCTGATTGAGTCGGAAGATTTCGTAATTCATGATAACTCCGGAAGCCGCAGTATTCTGCGCGGAGGATCACTCCTGACTTTTGTTTCGTCTCCCCAGCTTGAGTGGACCTTTGTAAGCAGAACGGATCTGGACAGTCTTTATCAGCATGTACACTCCCTGCGGAGGGTTTTTCTTGTTGCTACAAGTATTATACTGATCCTGGCCATAACTATCGGGTTCTTTGCAACCCGCCGTCTGTACAATCCAATCTCGCGGCTTGTCTATCTCGTCGGGGACCTGCGAAAAGACCGAAGCCCGGCGACGGTACCACAACCCTCGCTGCCTCCCAGCTATGGCGAGCTCGATTACATAATCGGCTGTATTAAAGAATCGGAACAGGCCCGCCGCCGGCTGAGGACAAGTCTGAGTGAAAGCATGCCCGCATATCGGGAAAAGCTGGTACGCTCCCTTATAAAGCCTAACTCTTTTAATCCTGATCAGCTGCATTCCAGACTGGAATTTGCCTCTATTGAACTATCTCCGGAAAATGTGGCCGCCATGGTTGTTGCTGTTTCAGGACGGGAAAAGGACAACGAGAAACCCGAGGAAGATTCCCTGAAACGTCTCTGGATCGCGGATGTTATCCGTTCCTCAATTCGGTCTGTAACAACCGGCGATGTTGCTGAAACGGACGACAGCTGGTTTGTTGTTATTGTGAACAGCCAGGGGTCCATGCTGGATATGCTTTTTCATTGCGCGGAAATTATCCAGAGCTCTATAACCCGGCGGGTCGAGGCTGACTGTACCATCGGGATCGGGAGCATACAGAGCGATATCGGCGATTTGTATATGTCGTATCAGGAGGCGGTTGAAGCCCTCAAGCACGGTATGCTTGCCGGGGTGGGAGAGATAGTTCACATCCAGGATATCCGGATTGGCAAGGTGTGGCCGTCGGAACAGTTTGATGATCTGATCAATACCATGAAGGACTTCATTAAAACCGGAGATTCAGAGGCCGCCCGCAAGGTGGTTGAAGATATCTATTCAAAGTTGATTACCCAAAACCGGGAAGTGCCATACCGGGAAGTACAGAAAGTTCTGACCAAGGTTCTGATTGCAATTACCGACAGCATCGATGATGTAGGAGGGGAATGGCGGCAGATATCTCCGGAGAACGATGCTCCTTTCGCCACTCTTTCGCGGATATCCGACGGTCGTGAGGTTATTCACTGGTTCTTTGAACTTGTCGACCGTGCGTCGGAGTATATTATGCAGGCCCGGGATAATCGCAGCTGGTGTTATGCTGATAAGGTGCAGGAGCTGATTGCAAACGACTGCGGAAGAAAAGTCAATCTCCATTGGGTCGCAGCTCAGCTGAACCTGAATCCCAGTTATCTTGGACGTATATTCAAGGAGCAGATCGGGATCAATTTTATCGATTACCTTACCCGAGTACGGATAAACAGAAGCAAGGAGCTGCTCCGGGAAACGGATTTGACCGTGGAGGATGTCGGTAAAGCTGTTGGTTACAGCAACAGTTACTATTTTATAAAGCTGTTCAAGGAACATACCGGGACTACTCCGGGAAAGTTTAAAAAGACCGCCATGACCGTTACAGCAGGTCAGACTTCGCAAGACGCTGTAGATTCATGAGACATCCTATCCTGACCAGGCATTTTGACCGTCTGTATTAGAATACCGTATACTGTCTGTTTATGATAGAAAGACCCTGGTATCAAAAAAGAAATTTCGACCCTGGTTTCCCGTTCAGCATCTGGCAGACCTCCATGACCAGAGGTTTTTCCCTTCACTGGCATGAGCTGGTGGAGATTGTCTATGTCTTGGGCGGTGAAATGCATATAGCCCTTGAGGGGCAGGATTACACCGCACATAAAGGGGACATAATCATTATTAACTCGGGGCTGGTTCATGGGTACTCGAGTACCGGTCCGGGATCAGATAATTCTTTTTTTATTATCCAGTTCGGTCTTGAACTCTTTGATCAGGCCCATATTGATTTGCGAAACAGGGTTTTTCAGCGTCTTGTTTTAGGAAAACTGTCGTTCTCACGCAACAGCGAGGGGAATGAGATCCACCACCGTTTAGCAGATTCCATCTTTACCATGAACCAGGAGTTTTGCGAGAGAAAGGAGGGCTTCCACCTGGCAATAAAAGCCCGCCTGTACGATATGGCCCTGACCCTGCTGCGGGATGTTCCTGCCAGACAGGTCTCGGATAGTGAGCTGATTCGACGGAAAATGCGTAACCAGGTCCTGGATAAAATATTCAGCTTTATTCACGAGAACTTTAATCATGACATACGACTGGAAGAGGCTGCCGAGGCCGTACATTTGAGCAAGTTCTACTTTTCCCGATTCTTTAAAAGTCAGACCGGCCAGACCTTCCACTCATATTTGTCCCGGGTTCGCATCAGCCACGCCGAAGAGCTCCTTGCGGATACAGATATTCCTGTAACCGAGCTTGCGTATCAGAGCGGTTTTGCCAGCATCAAAACCTTTAACCGGCAGTTCCGGACAATTACAGGCACGTCCCCGTCACGGTATCGGGCGGGGGAAAGATAAGAGCAATATTTGAGGTGTTCTCGGCAAAAAATGGCGAGCGTGCAGAAAAAAAAGGTCCTATAATCCCCCCAAGCATGAGTAAAGGATACCCACTATGAAACGAAAAGCTTTAATACTCTGGGGCGGATGGTCAGGGCACGAACCGGAACTTGTATCCCAACGTTTCAGTAAATTCCTGGAAGAAGAGAATTTCTCCGTTGATGTTGAAACATCTCTCGATGTACTGACCGACAGACAGCGGCTTTTTAACCTGGATCTGTTTGTCCCAATCTGGACTATGGGAGAAATGGCCAAAGGTGATGCTGATCATCTGTTGGAAGCTATTGGATCGGGAGTTGGAATCGCCGGCTGCCACGGCGGAATGTGCGATGCCTTCAGGTCTAATGTGGCGTGGCAATTTATGACTGGCGGAAACTGGGTCAGTCATCCCGGGGGCGACGGCGTTCCCTACAAGGTCAACATACTCAATGCCTCCAGTCCCCTGACAGTGGGCATTGAGGATTTTACGGTGGAGTCTGAACAGTACTATCTGCATGTTGATCCGGCTGTTGAGGTCCTGGCAACAACCAGGTTTCCTGCTGTTCACTGGTACCATAGTTCAAACCGTGAAGTCGATGTACCGGTGGTCTGGACAAAGCGCTGGGGTCATGGCCGGGTGTATTACAATTCCCTTGGTCACCATGACGATATTTTCGATATTCCTGAAACCTGGGAACTCATGAAGCGGGGCCTGCTCTGGGCCGCTGAAAGCAAGAGGATCGCGGTGGAGCAGGGACTGACTGCTGAAGAGTTTAAATCTGAAAGGAAGATGTTCTAATGGGGAAAATCGGCGTCGGTATTGTTGGTGTAGGAAAAATCAGCGGAATCTATCTTCAGAATCTAACAACTATCTTCTCGGACAAGGTCTCTGTTGTCGCTGTATCCGATCTTATTCAGGAACGCGCTGCTGAAGCGGCGCAGGAGTACGGGATTCCTGAGGCTGTGTCTGTGGATGAGCTGATGGCGAGCCCGGATGTTGAAATAGTTCTTAATCTGACCACTCCGGATTCCCATTTTGATATTTGCCTGCGGGCAGTGGAGGCGGGAAAACACGTATATGTAGAAAAGCCTCTCTGTATTGCCAGAGACGACGCGACCAAACTGCTGCGGACAGCCGCCGAGAAAAAAGTCCGCATCGGCGGTGCCCCGGACACATTTTTAGGCGCCGGTATTCAGACCAGCCGCAAAATAATAGACGACGGCTGGATTGGTACTCCCATTGGCGCGGCTGCCTTTATGATGAACCACGGGCACGAGCACTGGCATCCGGCACCTGAGTTCTACTATAAACCGGGGGCAGGCCCTATGTTTGATATGGGACCCTATTATCTTACAGCGCTTGTCAATCTTCTTGGTCCTGTAAAGAGTTTGTGTGGTTCGGTCAAGAAATCCTTCGACGAACGGACAATCAGCAGCGAACCCTTAAAGGGCAATAAAATCCAGGTTGAGGTTCCGACCCACGTGGTGGGAATCATGAACTTCGCCAGCGGAGTAATCGGTACAATTGTAACCAGCTTTGATGTCTGGTCCCATTCCATGCCCTGGATCGAGGTTTACGGAACCGAAGGTACGCTTCGGGTGCCGGATCCCAACACCTTCGGCGGTCCGGTGCTGCTGAAACGCTTTCGGTCAGAAGAGTGGAGCGAGATTCCCCTCTATTATCCCTATCAGGAGAACAGCCGCGGTCTTGGCGTCGCCGAGATGGCTGAAGCCATCGAAGCCGGCAGACCCCACCGGGTCTCCGGCGAACTGACCAATCACATTCTCGAACTCATGCATGGATTCCATGACGCGGCAGCGTCGAAGGGCAGCTATTCGGTAACCAGCACCTGCAGCCGGCCGGAGGCCATGGTGAGCGGGTAATCAACGGCCTGTCTGCGGGAGCCGTTAAGGGATAGTCCCAGACAAGGAAAAGGAGTATCACAATGATTCAAAACCCGATTTTACCAGGTTTCCACCCGGATCCTTCAATTCTTCGTGTCGGCTATGACTACTATATTGCCACCTCGACTTTTGAGTGGTTTCCCGGGGTGGAGATCCGCCATTCCAGAGACCTGAAGCACTGGGAACTGATAGGACGGCCTCTGGACAGGCGCAGTCAGATAGATATGTCGGGAAACCCCGACTCCGGCGGTGTGTGGGCCCCGGACATTTCCTTCCACCATGGAACCTATTATCTTGTGTACACCGACGTAAAGCATCACAGCGGAATCTTTCGGGATACCCACAACTATCTGGTAACAGCACCATCCATTACCGGCCCCTGGTCGGAACCGTTCTACCTGAATTCAACAGGATTCGATCCGTCCCTCTTTTTCGATGACGATGGTAAGACATACCTGCTGAATATGACCAACGATTGCAGACCGTGGAATAACCGCTTTTCAGGGATTTCTCTTCAGGAGTTCTCATTACAGAATATGAAACTCACCGGTAGGCAGCAGATAATTTTTCCTGGAACCGAACTCGGATTCACCGAAGGACCGCATCTGTACAGGCTTAACGGATATTATTATCTGATGACCGCAGAAGGGGGGACCAGTTACAATCATGCAGTAAGCATGGCACGGTCCGCATCAATCCGCGGCCCCTATGAAGTGGATCCCGAGAACCCGGTTTTAAGCTCCAGGGATAATCCTGAACTTGAATTGCAGCGGGCAGGGCATGCCGATATCGTGCAGACACAGAACGGGGACTGGTATATGGTCCACCTGTGCGGCAGACCCCTGCCGGGGACGAAAAACTGTATTCTCGGCCGGGAAACAGCCATCCAGAAGGTTGTCTGGAACAAAAGCGGCTGGCTTCGGCTTGCGGAAGGGGGCAGGGTTCCCCGGGTAGAGGTGGAAGAAACAGGACTTCCTGAGTGGATACCGGATGCAACGGAACCGGACCGGGATGATTTTGATTCGCCTGCTATAGGCAGCAGGTACCAGACCCTGCGGGTCCCCCTTGGTGACGGTATAGTGAGTCTTACAGAGCGTCCCGGGTATCTTCGTTTACGGGGACAGGAATCTCTGAGTTCACTTTTTCGGCAGAGCCTTATTGCATGTCGTATACGTGACTTCAATTGTTTAGCGGAAACTCTTGTTGAATACTCTCCGTATTCTTTTCGTCAGATGGCCGGGCTTATCTGTTATTACGACACAATGCGGTATCACTATCTGTATATTACCCATTCTGAGAGCGCAGGAAGGATCCTGTCAATTCAGTCCTGCGAAGGCGGCACATACCGTTTTCCCTTGCGGGAATCGAAAGCATCCGAAGGCTTTATAGGTATACCCGGGGAGGGGCCTGTCGGGCTGCGTGTGGAGATCGACGGGGAATCCCTCCGCTTCTTTTACCGCCATGATTCTGACAGCTGGCAGAACATAGGTCCGATCCTGGACTCCAGGGTCCTCTCTGATGAATATATGCAGAGAAACAGCTTTACCGGCTCGTTTGCCGGAGTATGCTGTCAGGACCTTTCAGGTGAGCTTCTCCATGCCGACTTTGATTATTTTGAATACCGGAGGACAAAACAGGATTGATTACTTGTTGATCTAATCGTATACTTCTTATGTTACCTGTAAAAGAAAAAAATGGGGATTATGATTCTTTTTTAAGGATCGTATCCCCATTTTTCTTTGTTTTTACCCGGGGTGAATAAAAACGCTTGTGGTTTTTATGGTATATCTGATATATTATTATAGATTCTACAAGGGCGGAATGATATAATTCCCGATGGAGCAATGCAATGTTGGTAGAAGTAGAAGATGATTTCAGGAGTTCATCGGACAAGGCCTACGAAAAGATATTTGACCTGATTCTTACGGGACAATTGAAACCCGGAGAAAAACTTATACGCCGCAAGCTTGCTGAAAAGACAGGTGTCAGCACCATCCCGGTAATGGAAGCCCTTTTGCGGCTGGAAGCCCTCGGTATTGTGGAGTCCATACCATACCGCGGGTCCAGGGTTGTTCCGATAACTAAGGAGAAGGTACGGGACTGGTACGCCCTGAGGGAAGCGATAGAATGTCAGGTGGTGAGGATTATCTCAAGAACCCTGACGGATGACGAAATTGAAGGTCTGGAAAAACTGGCTGTACAGCTTGATACCATGGAACAGGCTGGAGATACAGAAAGTGAACAGTTCTGGGAGCTGCATTTTGAAATGCATATGATTATGGCCAAAAAAACCGGACATCAATCCCTCATAGATTCGCTTCACCGGATAAACCTGTTCCGTCTGCTGCAGCGGGCCCAGTACAGTGCCACGGAGCATAAAAATCAGATACCCCAGGACAACCACCACTGTCTTATAGATGCCCTGAGAACCAGGGATCCGCTGATTGCGGAAGAGGCTATGCGTGAACATATCTATCACAGCGGCATTCTCGCCTGATTAACGAAGGTACAACCTATATCCTCGCTTTTTTCCAATTTTCCTTGACAGCTGAAAACTCGGGATTTAAAATGATATATCGTATATACCAACTATATTATTGGTTTCTGCTTATGGTGAAAATTGCAGAGCAATATAAGTTGATACCCGAATGTCGTTCTAAAAAAGTTCAAACAAAAAACCGGAAAAACCCGGTTTGGATGAATGGAGAGGAAAAGCATGCCGCAGATTCACGTTTGGGAGCGCCACGAAATCGTTCTTAAGGCAGAAAATGCCTATGAAAATCCCTACATGGAGGTGGACGTAGGCGTCCACTTGCGTGGGCCCGGTTTTAATAAACGGGTTTACGGATTCTGGAATGGAGGATCTACCTTTATTATTCGCTTGACCGCGACAAAGCCCGGAAAATGGAGCTGGGAGAGCTTTGCCGGTGTTGATGATCCTGGTCTGAACGGTAAAACCGGATCCTATACGGCAGTGGAGTGGACTGAAGAGGAGAAGCAGGAGAATGTATGCAGGCGAGGCTTTCCCCGGCCGACAGCCAGTAAACATGCCTTTGAAATGCCTGACGGCACACCGTTTTTCTGGCTGGCTGATATGTGGCTGGCTGCAGCAACGAACCATTACCCCTGGCAGGATGAAGATACGGAATACCCGATTGGTCCTGAAGTAGGTTTCAAGGACATGATCCGGTATCGGCGCAAGCAGGGGTACAACGGAATTACCCTTATAGCCTGCTTTCCTGCCTGGTCCATAGACCGGCTTCCTGCCTGGGCTTATATGGAAGACGGACGTGTTATACGGCATTCCTGGATGGAACACGGTAATAATCTTGAGCCCGACGGCAGTAAGTGCCGCAGTACGAATATGCATAACGAAGGCGGACGTCCATTCGAGTTTCCAGGACCGGTTCCGGGATACGAAGACATTGTTCCTGACATGACAAAGATAAATCCGGAGTACTTTAAGTATCTGGACAAAAGAATCGACTACTGCAACGCTAACGGAATTATTCCTTTCCTTGAGTTGTGGCGCAGGGATTTCAGCGAGGTCTGGTCAAAATACTGCGGCTGGCCCGAGACCTATATAAAGTACACCGCCTATATATATGCCCGCTACCATGCGAATAATGTTTTTCTCAGTCCTATTCATATGGACACACCGGAAGACTCCATTCCACCCCGGGAATACAATAAACCAATCCGCATGTACTTCGCCCAGTATGGTCGGCCGCCTTTTGGCACAATGATCAGCACCAATGCAGCACCTTCAACCTTAGTCAACTATGGTAATGTGGAATGGATTGATTTTCACCAGATAGGCAACAAGTGGCGGGAACATGTCAGCTACTGGTATCTTAAGGAGCTGTACTGGAACAAGCCGGCTTGTCCTGCGCTAAATGGAGAGCCTTACACCCCGGGATTCCCGCCGGAAACTGATCTGGAAATGTTCAGCGAAGAAGCCTACAGGAACACGCGTTCCGGCATGTATGGGAGCATTCTCAGCGGCGGTCAGTCGGGGTATGTGCATGAGCTGCAGGCAATGTACGACGGCTGCCGCAGTCCGAAAGCAATATACCGGATGTGGGATGTTTTTGAAATCGCGACAAGTGATCAGGCTGTGTATCTCAAAAACTTTGTTATGAGTCTGAATGGGAGGCATGTGGAACTGATTCCGGATAGTGAATGCATCATTCCCAACAAGAGCGGAGACGAGTTCGGCTGGACTGGCTGGGCATACTGTGCGTATACCCCGGATCGGGATATTGTTCTTGCCTACTTTGAAGAGGGCACACCCCGAAAGGGCAACCTGTTCCGTGGGGGAGCCTACGGCTTTCGGTACAAACTGGTTTGGTATAACCCGCGGACCGGTGAATGGCTTGATCGCGATGAAACAGTCGAGCCGGATGTTCGAGGCGTTCTGGAAGTACCGGAAATCCCGGATAACAGCGACTGGGCTTTAAAGATGGAACTTGTATAAAGAATTATGTTCCGAAGGATGGGGATGGAGACACATCGTGTTCCGGTTTTTACCGTTGCGGAAGGACAGATTACGATTGTATCCGGGAATAAACGTCTATGTATCCTTCCGGTATAAGGTTATCTTCGTTCCATCCCCACGCTTTGGGACACTAGCTAAACTTTTTCTTGACAGGCAGTGTTTACAGGCCTAAGATGATATATCGTCTATATCAACTATATTATCTATGCCATGGATAAAAACAGGATAAATGAAAACAGCCAGCATAGGTAACGTAAGGAGGAAAAATGAAAGATGAATTGCTGAAACGGTGTTTCTGGGCAGTATGCTTGCTGCTGTTTGTAAGCGGGGGCATAGCCTTTGCCGGTGGTGCTGGTGAAAAAGGCGGAGATGGAGAGGTCGTGGAAATTCGCCACATGTCGCCTCATACCGCAGGAGCAGGGTTCGGAGAGTACTTTGCGGCTCATGTGGAAAAGTTCAATGCAGAAAACCCGAATATCCATGTAATCCACGATTCGCTTCCTTCCGGTGACCTGCGAACCAAAATCACAGTAGAGATGGCGTCGGGAAACCCGCCGAACACATCGTGGCTGGTGTTAAGCTACGCCCGGGAGTTTATGAAGGATGATCTTCTAATGGACTGGGCGCCGGTTTTTGAGGATCCTGCGCATCCTGAGTTTAAAGAAAGGTTTTCCGACACGATTCTCTATTTCTCCCAGGACAACAAAGGCCGGGTAATGATGGCTCCTTTTGAAGTGCACATGGACGGTCTGTTTTACAACACTGAAATTTTCGAGAAGTATGGCTGGAAGGTACCTGAAACATTCGATGAGTTTGTAGCTTTAGGTCCGAAAGCCCGGGAAAAGGGAATAGCCCTGACGGTTACCGGCGGTAAAGATGTCCGCTTTGCCTGGCTCGCATCTGCTTTAATGGCCCGTGCTGCCGGAGTTGAAAATACCAACAAACTGACCATTGGAGACAAGCTCGGCGAATGGGACAATCCTGCGTACGGTTTTCCTCAGGCAATGGCAAAGTTCGCAGAGATGGTCAAGGCTGATGTATATCCCGACGGAGTATTGGGGATAAGCCAGAACGAAGCCGACCAGATGTTTGTCCGCGGGGAAGCCGCAACCTACTATGAAGGCCAGTGGCGCCCAGGAAACTGGGAATCTCTGGGAGGCAAGGAGTTTATACAGAAGGTACGGCGGGTAGATTTTCCTGCAATGCCCGACATGAGAAACGGAGATCCCAAGGCACGGGTTGGCGGAACCATCGTTGGTCTTATAGCAGCAGCTGACCAGCCGGAACGGGAGAAACAGGCCAGTATCGAATGGATCAAGAGCATTGAATCTCCGGAATTCTGGGCCCCCGTACTGGCAGACGGCCGGAACCTGTATCCCGGAAAGGTCGAATACGATAAGTCAAATGTATCTGAGGTCATGCTTCAGTGTGCCGAGGCGCTCCTGAGCGCTGAAAGGCTCATTCCCTCAATGGATACACTTGCTCCGCCGGCGATTGATCTTGCAATCAAGAAAACAGCAATGCCTGGAATAATTGCAGGGCAATACACTGTGGATCAGGCGGTAGCCGAAGTCCAGAAAGCGGCAGAAGAGTATTTAAAATCTCAGGGTAACTAAGTTTTCACCGGACGGGTCCCTTGCCGGCCCGTCCGGGATGTATATCACTACGAATAGAAAAGGAAGGACCGGCATGGTAGAAGCCAATTCCGGCAAAATGCATCAAGCGGTACAAAGCAAACGACTGGTTCCTGAAAAAAACATCTATTTAAAATCAATCAAAGACAAATACTGGAAGAACTTTGCAATATACACTGTTCTTATAGGGTGGTCCCTTATTGTATTGCTGCCCCTGTTGTGGCTGCTGTCTTCTTCCTTGAAAACCCAGGCGGAGCTGGCCTTAAATATCTGGGGGCCGCCGAAAGATATCTTTTTTCTGAACTATTATCTTGCCTGGACCAAAAGCTACATGGGACGCTACATGCTGAACAGTATTATAGCGACTGCAGTGGCGATTGTCCTGACCGATATCTGTGCTACAACTATTTCCTATGCACTGTCCAGGTTTACTTTTAAATTCAACAGAATTCTCTATTATCTGATTATAGCCGGAATGATGATCCCGATTCATTCGGCGGTGATTCCAATCTATATCATGGCCATGGACCTCGGTATGCAGAACAACCTCTTTGCTTTGGGCATGATATATGCCGCCTTTAGAATCCCGATTTCGGTGTTCATTCTGGAAAGCTTTATGATAACCATTCCAAAAGAACTCGAAGAGTGTGCCATTATCGACGGCTGTTCCTATTCCAGGATTTTCTACAATGTAGTTCTTCCGCTGTCCAAGGATGGAATCCTGACTATAACCATCCTGACGGCTCTGGCCTGCTGGAATGAATTGCTGGTTGCCATGCTGATGCTTGGAAAACCCCTGGTAAAAACCCTGCCCATCGGTGTGCTGGGATTTATTGCGGAGTTCTCGGCGGAGTATACCCAAATGAGTGCAGGACTAATCATCGCGACCATTCCTAATATCATCTTCTATGCCCTGCTGCAGGAGAAGATTGTAAAGGGAATGACCATCGGTGCAATTAAAGGATAGAGAGAATGGCTATTGTTAATTTGAAAGGACGCCGGCGAACAATTATTCTGTTTCTACTTCCGGGATTGCTGGTGTATTTCGGACTGGTTCTGTACCCTCTATTGCAGGGATTTATTCTGAGTACACAGCGCTGGGTCACCCTGACGCGTCGTGTGTATGTGGGTATCGAAAACTACACGAGTCTTATGCGCAATTCTATTTTCTGGACTTCCATGGAAAAGTCGGCTGTTTTTGTTATCGGAACAACTGTGCTGCAGCTTGTTCTTGGATTTTTGCTTGGATATCTGCTTTACAAGCAGCTTAAGGGATACCGCATTTTTAAGACCCTCTTTTTTGTTCCGGTCATTCTCATGACCGTGGCTGTGGGATTTATCTGGGACTATATATACAGTCCCGCCTTTGGTCTTCTTAAGCCCTTTATGGAGTTTATCGGTATGGGGGACAGGTATTTTCCTCCTCTTGCAGATCCAAATGTAGCTATCTGGTTTGTTGTCCTTGCCCATTCCTGGCGACAGGTTGGCATTCAGATAATGCTGTTTTACGCCGGCTTTATGAATATTCCTCAGGACGTAATCGAGATGGCAACCATAGAAGGAGCTTCCGGTTTTAAGCTGATCTGGTACATGATTATTCCTCTATCCTGGGAAATCTCAAAAATGGTTGTTGTGCTGCAGATAACCGCAGCATTGCGGGCTTTTGATCTGATTTATGTAATGACCAAAGGCGGGCCAAACCATTCTACAGAGGTTCTGCCCATGCATATGTTTGTGCACGCCTTTGAGAATTTCAACATTGGATTGGGGAGCGCTGTGGCGGTAATTATATTCATTCTATCCATGACCCTCACTCTGATTCTTCGCAGGCTCATGCAGCGAGAAACCCTGCAGTATTGAGGTGGTATTCATGACAAAGAAAATGTCGTCCGCTGTAGTACATGTTTGGGAATTGCTTGAGGTATCTCTTGCTGCCGAGGGGATGTACGAAAATCCCTATACTGAGGTAGATGTCTGGATAGAATTGAAAGCCCCTTCTTTTTCCAGGCGGGTTTACGGTTTCTGGGACGGAGATAGTGACTTCAGAATCCGGTATACTGCACCCGAACCCGGCAGGTACACATGGATCAGTGGTTCAAATCAACGCGATTCCGGTCTGAATGGAATACAAGGCGAAGTCGAAGTTCTTGAATGGAATGAGAAAGAAAAACGGGAGAACCCATGCCGACGCGGCTTTATTCGTGCCACGGAAAACGGACACGCATTTTGTTATGCGGATGGCACTCCCTTCTTTTACCTGGCCGATACCTGGTGGTCTACCGCTACCTTCCGTTATCCCTGGCATGACGATGACAACCCAAGGCCCTTCGGTTCGGGAATGGGATTCAAGGACATGGTCCAATTTCGTAAGAGGCTGGACTATAACGGTATCGGAATTATTGCCGCTTTCCCCACCTGGGCCGATGACGGGCTGCCGGCGACCCTTGTATTGGAAGATGAACATAAAACAACCGTCAGGTCGGCATGGAGAACGAACGGCCTCAGCGGTGAATGGGACGACGGTTCCCCGGCAAAGGACATGCATAATGAAGGGGGACGACCCTTTTTCTTTCCGGGAAAGGTTCCGGGATATGAACATATAGTCCCGGACTTTAATCGGCCCAATCCCGATTATTTCAAAGTTCTTGACAGAAAAATCGCCTATCTGAATGAACACGGGTTTGTCCCTTTTATAGAGGCTGCCCGGCGTGATGTCAGCCAGGTCTGGAAAAACTATTATAACTGGCCGGAGACCTATGGTCGCTACATCCAGTACATCTTTGCGCGATACCATGCCTTTAATACATTTTTAAGTCCCATACATTTTGATTACGCAAAGAACTCCATTCCCTCCCGGGAATATAACCAGGCAGTCAACTGGGTGGTCAGGAAATATGGACTTCCTCCTTTTGGCAACCTGGTAAGCACCAATGCCGGTCCTTCGACACTGCGGAATTTCGGAAGCGGCGGGGACGCCGGCTGGTTGTCCTTTCATCAGATTGGCAACTGGCGGGAGCATGATCATTACTGGTATCTGACCGAGATATACAGGACCGAACCTCATCTGCCGGGCGTTAACGGCGAACCTTATTATCCAGGTTTTCCCGACGACAATCCTCCTGCGCCAGGTAAAGATGCGGAACTAAACTGTCGGTCCGGAATGTACGGCGGTTTTCTGTCCGGAGGACTGGGAGGGTATTTCTACGGCGCGGAAGGTATGTGGGGCGGCAACATAGAGGAAGAGGCAAGGTATAAAATCTGGGATGCTCTTTCCTTTGAATCAGGAAAGCAGGTTCGCTTTCTGCGGGACTTTATCTTTTGCGAAGGAGATCGCTATCAGAATCTGGTTCCGGATGCAGAACTTGTTACTCCGAACAAATCCGGAGATCCTTCCGGCTACCGCGGCTGGGCCTGGTGTGCCCGTACTCCCCAAAAGGATTGGCTTCTCCTCTATTTTGAAAAAGGGTGTCCACCCGCAACTATCCGCTCACTTCTACCTGACGCTGACTATGAGGGCAGGTGGTTTAATACAAGAGAGGGAAGCTGGATGCCTGCAGAGGGGGGTATGAAATTGAGGACGGATGATCTTGGACGTGCTGCTGTGCCGGAGTATCCGGACAGTGATGATTGGGCTATGAGTCTGAAACTATCAGGCAGATTGTAATAGAGAGATAAACATATAACTAGGAGAAGAGTATGAGAACTTTTATTGGAGAAGGACTTGGACGAATTGTTGTGTTGAATCTGCAGAGGGACGAGAAGGTTCTTGAATCCATACGTGGGCAGCTTGCTGAACTGGGAATAAAAAACGCCGTTGTTATGAGTGCCATCGGTTCACTAAAAAAAGCGGTTCTTCACCGGGTAACGGGTTTTGAAAAATCTCCGGTAGACGAATTTGTAACTCTTGAAAAACCAATTGAACTGGCTTCTCTTCAAGGGGTGGTAATTAACGGTGAACCCCATTTTCACATGGTTATTTCAGATCTGGAACAAGCCTACACAGGGCACCTGGAAGAAGAGACAACAGTAGTGTATCTGGCGGAGATTACCCTTGCGGAAATAAAAGGACTCTCACTTAAACGGGTAAAGGACGAAAACAACATCGCTGTTTTTGAGAAAAAATAGCCGTCAAATATGCAGACCGCAGGAAGGGGAGTATGAAAAACGTAAAAGTTGCACTTATAACCGGCGGGGGAACCGGAATCGGACGGGCCACTGCCCTGCAGCTCGCTGTAAAAGGAGTATCCTGTGTTGTTAATTATTCCCGTTCAAAGCAGGATGCAGAAAACACGGCTGACGAAATTATTTCTCACGGCGGCTCGGCTATAACGGTTTGCGCAGACGTAGGGGATGAAACTGCTGTACGGCAGATGGTAGATACGGTTGTCGATCATTACGGCCGCATCGATTATCTGGTCAACAACGCCGGCAGGACTGTGTTTATTTCCATGGATGACATCGAGAATTTAACGGACGATCATTGGGATTCCATTTTCAACGTTAATATCAAGGGAACCTTCCGGGTTATGCGCGCCTGCGCGGAACAGCTTAAAAAGAGTTCAGGTGCTATTGTCAATGTATCTTCCATTGCCAGCTTTATGGGGAGGGGCAGCTCAATCCCTTACTGCGTATCTAAAGCAGGCATAGACAACCTGACAAAGTGTTTTGCCAGGATCCTGGCGCCGCGGGTACGGGTAAACGCTGTGGCTCCTGGAATAGTCGAAACCCGCTGGGTCGAAGGAAAGGAAGAACACGTTCGACTGCAAACCGCTGGAACCCTTTTAAAACGGGTTTGCCAGGCACAGGATGTGGCGGAGGTTATTGTCGACCTGTTATGCTCTGCCGGGTTTGTGACTGGCCAAACCGTTACAATCGACGGCGGATTTACACTGTAAAAATGGATAAAATTGCTGCATATGGTCTGGTTATCAGACACGAAAAAACAGGGAGGGTATAGATGGGATTATCCGAACTCCATATTGATTTTAAAAAGGTGAGCATCTTTGAAGTAGGCCCCAGGGACGGACTGCAGAATGAACCTGAATTTATTTCCACCACTAATAAAATCAGGCTTGTCGAGATGCTGCAGGACGCAGGGTGCCGCCGTATCGAGGTTACAAGCTTTGTGCATCCGAAATGGGTACCCCAATTGGCCGATGCCGTTGATGTTTTGAACGGGATCAGCAGACGGGATGACGTCAGCTATAACGCCTTGATTCCCAACTTCAAGGGACTGGAGCGCGCTATCGATGCAGGGTTAAAAGAAGTTGTGACAATTATGAGTTCAAGTGAAAGCCACAACACTAAGAACCTGAATATGAGTGTTGCAGAGTCCCTTGATGAAATGAAGAAGATAAACGAATACGCTGCCGCCCATGGGGTTCGTGTCAGATCCTACATAGGAACCGCCTACGGATGTCCCATGGAGGGGACGATTCCCGCAGAAAAGGTGGTGGATATTGCGAAGAAGCTGGAGGAATTCGGTTCCTACGAAATATCCCTGGGAGACACAACGGGAATGGCAGGACCTGTTTCCGCGTATGAGGTCGGCAGCAGGGTACGTGAACAGTTGAAAACAGCCAGTCTGGCTGCTCATTTTCACCGGGCTTCAGGGATCGAGTTCGCCAATGTGCTTGTATCTCTTCAGGCTGGTATTGATGTAATAGATTCGGCTGCAGGCGGTCTTGGAGGTTGTCCCTATGCACCCGGCGCTACCGGCAACATAGCAACAGAAACACTGGTTGATATGCTGCACAGACTGGGGCTTGAAACAGGTATAGACCAGAAAAAAATCAAACAGGCTGGAGATTTTGCCAAAGACCTGAGTGCCTATACACATAAGGAGGGCTGAAATAGTGGAAAAGCTGAAAGATATAAAAATGAGATTTACACAGGGAGATATTAAACAGCAGCATCTTGAATCGACAATCTTCAATGAGGTATATAATTCAGATGCTTCGCATCTTCAGGACGCGTGCCACGCTGCGGCTCAAATACGCTGCTCCATGGCCGAAGAGAAAACGGGGGTCAGCCTGGATCAGATAAAGAACTCCCGTGTAGATAACTCCGGGCTCGCTGAAGGACATCTTCTGACTGGAATTGAGATGAAGATCGGCGCTGCTTTAATACCCATGGGGCTTGCCGGGCCGGTTACAATAAAGGGCGAATATGCCGATGGCGACTATTATCTTCCCCTGGCCACCAACGAGGCGGCTCTGGTAGCCGGTGTACAACGGGGTGTAAAGGCCATCAATATAGCCGGTGGGATCAGGACCCAGGTAACTTTCGACGGTATGAGCAGGGCCCCCCTGCTTGAGGCCCCGGATATCGGTGCCGCCAAAAACTTCTGTACCCGCGTTGAGGAAGACCGGGAACTGATAAAGGAACTGAATAAAGAGATTAAAGACCCCTTTGTGCGCCTGGAGTACATAGAACCTTATCAGCTGGGAACAAAGGTTTTCCTTCGGATGGTCTGCAAGACCGGCGACGCCATGGGTATGAACGGAGTCACCAAAGCCTCCGCCGACATTGCCAGAAGATTGCTCGGGGACCTGGAGGGATGGAAACTCATTACCATTTCAAGCAATTTGTGCACCGATAAAAAGGCATCCCATATTAATATTATGAACGGTCGGGGAAAGAGCGTCCACGCTGAAGTTTTTATCCCCGAAGAGGTGCTGCAAAAAGTCTTCAAGAAAGGGGTCACCAGCAGAAGTATTGAACGGGTTGTCTTTCATAAGTGTTACCTCGGCTCCACCTTGAGCGGTACCATTAGCGGTTTCAATGTTAACGCCGCCAACGCCTTGGCTGCCTTTTTTGCTGCCACCGGGCAGGACATGGCTCACGTTGTATCCAGCTCCGCCGCGTTTGTGCAAGCCGACGCGGTAGAAGGAGGCCTGCACTTCATGGTATCCATGCCTTCCATGGAGATCGCAACAATCGGCGGCGGTACAAACTTCGGCACCGCCCGGGAAACCCTGAAACTCCTCGGATGCGGTGAAATCGGTACAAGTCCCGATGATAACAAAAATGTAAAACGCCTCGCGGAGATTTGCTGCACCGCCGTGGCAGCTCTGGATCTGAACACTGCCTGTGCCCAGGCGGCAGGTTATGAAATGGCTGACAGCCATGTCGCCCTGGCCAGGGGGGAAAAGTAGCAGGCGGAAGGAACAATGAAGGCGCTGGTTTTGCAGAAGAAAGGCGAGATTGCCTTTCAGGACCTGGAACTTAATGAGACTCCGGGTTCGCGGGATGTGCGTATTGCCGTCGGAGCGGTTGGAATCTGCGGCAGCGATGTTCACTATTACCAGCACGGCGAAATCGGACCATTTGTTGTCCGGGAACCCATGATCCTCGGTCACGAAGCTGCCGGAACGGTACTGGAAACCGGCGCGGAAGTCATTCACCTTAAGGTCGGCGACAGGGTCGCCATGGAGCCGGGAATCCCTGATCCTTTGAGCCGGGAGAGCAGAACCGGCATGTACAATCTGGATCCGGACGTGCGCTTTTGGGCCACGCCGCCGGAAAGGCGGAAATCAAGCCTGGAGACACGGCGGTGGTAATCGGGGCCGGGACAATCGGTATTGTTACAGCCCTGTCAGCTTTAGCCGGCGGATGCAGCCGCGTTATAATGACCGATCTGCTGCAGCCCAAGCTGGACCTGGCAGCAACCCTGGGCCCGATTACTCCTGTTAATATCCGGGACCTGGACCCGGTTAACGCGATACAGGAGATCACAGGGGGCTGGGGAGCGGACATTGTGTTCGAGGCCAGCGGATCTGTACAAGCCATGGAGAGGATTTTCGATTTGCCCCGGCCCGGCGGCAAAATCGTATTCATCGGAATGCCACCTGAACCTGTACCCCTGGACATCGTCGCAGCCCAGGCGAAAGAGATCAGTATGAGGACTGTTTTTCGCTACGCTCATGTTTATCCCCGGGCTATCGCGCTGATGGGGTCGGGCCGGCTGGACGTAAAACCCCTGATCAGCCGGGTTTTTCCCTTCGAGAAGGGCATTGAGGCTTTTGAATACGCGGCGAACCCGGATCCCGATACGGTTAAGGTTCAGATTGTGATGGATTAGCCGCAGGCCGCGGCTGCTGAAAGAGAAAGAATTCTTGGGTTTGCAATCAGCTTATTAATTGCTCGGGAAGACTTTTTGCGGAAGCAATATGCCGCCGCACCGCGTTTTCGGCCCGTAGAGAATCCCCGCTGAAGATCTCTTTCAGCAGCCAGACATGCGAAATAGCCTCTTTATCATGATTGTTCTTGTCTTTCTGCCAGTGAGACATCTTTTGCCATTCCAGCAGTAAAAAAAGATGGTCCCGCCGCAGGGCATCTACAAGAGACGGGCATTCAGTGAGTTCCGCCAGTTTGGCGTGAAAACTGTAGTTCATCTCCAGGGTTGCCCGTGCCATTTCGTTTGTCTGGATTTGCTGGTCTACAACCTGGGCCTGCTCAATAAGCTGGTACTTTACCTCTTCCCGCAGGTTGCCGCTGGCAAGCATACGGGCTACCTGACTTTCTATAGCAAGACGCAATGCATAGCGGTCCCGCTTGGTTTCGGATGTAAGGCTTATTACACTTGATCCAAGGTAGGGGCGTGATTCAACAAGACCTTCGTTTTCCAGCTTGTGAAGCGCGTCGATTACCGGAATTATGCTGACGCCTGTCATTTGCGACATTTCCCGCAGAGTCAGCCTTTGGGCAGGTTTGAGTTCTCCGTCAAGGATTTTGTCGCAGATTACCGAGAATGCAAGATCAGCTGCAGATTGATTGTCCTTTTTTCTAGCCATACTTACACGCTGGATACTATCCTCTTCGATTCACACTAGTCAAGTCGATGGTTTTCTGCAATTTTAGTCATGCAATGATGAATAAAAAATCATTCTCCGACAGGGTATTGCCGTTTTCATCAGTGACCAGCATTTGAACTGTATAGCTCCCATGTGCTCTCTGGGGCACCTGCCAGTGTATTGTTTCTACCACTTTGGCGCTGTCTTTTGCCAGGGTAAGAGGCAGGGCCCTTTCCATCTCCGTACTTGTTGAGTCCATGTGCCGGAGTGCCCAGTTCAATGTAACAGGGAGCTCCCGTTGAAAATCATTGTTTATCCATATCTTCCCGACAAACAGGTCTCCGGGTTTCCAGAACTTGTCGTAGCCGATAATGTAGGGATCCTTGTTCCATTCAAGGCTGGCAAGTACAGGGGTGTATACCTGTTTCATGCTATAGTAGGCGGGGAGTTTTTCGCCGAAATAGTCGACAATACCGCTTCCGATAACGGGGGCGGCATCGTTCCAGTAGTAGAGATACATGCTGCCGACGGGGGCGTATTTTCTCTGACGCAGAAACTCGATCTGTTCCTTGATCGTTCTGGCCTCAATTTTCTGTGACTGTTCGATAAGTTTATCCAGGGAATCCAGGCTAAGGTCGAGCCTGGTATGCCGGACCTGGAGGTCATAGAAGAAGCAGTAGTATTCCCAGACATCCCAGTTAGGGGGCCAGAGGTCTTTTTTCGGGATTATTTTCTCAAGGCTTTTTCTGGAAGGCAGCGCGTGGGAGCCGAACTCCACTATATTCGGTTCAATACGGATACGCTTCATATCAAGGTCCCCGGGCTGACAGCAGCCGGTCATCAGGTTCTGTACTCCCTCCTGGTAATCACCTTTGTGCATCCATCGAATGGGATCTACTGTTTTTCCTGTTTCATACAGGATTTCGCATAATCTGCCGTAGTTATTGGGCATGTTCGGCAGGCCGTATATCTGAGGCTCCTTAAAGACACTCCACATTCCTATACAGGCATGGTTGTGAAGCATCCTTACCATATCCCGCATCATTATACCTGCCCGTTCGATTAGTTCATCGCTGTCGCTGTAGCAGTAGTGGAGGGGAAAATTCTGCCAGACCAGGAAGCCCATTCTGTCACAAAGAGTATAAAAATCATCAAGTTCCACATGGCTTCCGATTCGGATGGAGTTTATATTCATCTCCAGCATTTCCATCAGGTCCTTTTCCATTCTTATGGAGCTGATTTCGCTCAGGTACATGCTCGAGTAGTAGCGCATTCCCCGCAGAAAAAGCTTTGAGCCGTTGAGGGTCCATTGACCGGTGGCATCATCGTGTTGGATATTCTTTACGCCAAAAATTATTTCACGGTGATCGTCAATTAAATCCTTCTGCTTTAATCGGATTGTTGCCTTGTAAAGATTGGGTTTGCCAGTGTCCCAGGTGGACCAGAGACGTACCTCAGGTATCGTAACAACGAGCTTGCGGATGGTCATGCCAGGCTGTAGTTCTATACTGCAGCTGCGGGTAATCTGTTCATCAGAATTAAAATTCTCCGCTTCTACCAACAGCTCTGCTTCAGCCTGAATAATTTCTCTGCTTGTGTTGGTAATCTCCAGGTCAATGCTTACCAGAGCGGAACCGTCGGGTACGAAATTTCGTTCAACGATTTTACTGTATACTTTTGCGTAGGATATCTGGGTTTCACCCCGGGCAATGAGCCGGACGGGCTGCCATATTCCCCCGGTGTTGCCGTCCTGCCGGAACTTTGTCATGGCCCCGGGACGGTGCATGGCGTCAATTAGATGTCCTTTAACAATACTGAGGTCTTTGGCCCAGTGTTTCTTATACGGACGAGACATAGGTGTGCTTAAATTGTTCGGGTCATCAACAAGAATATACTCCGTAGGGTCCCGTGGAGAATCTACCCGCACAACCAGGCAATTTGAACTTGCCAGGACGGTGTCGCTTATGTCGAACTCAAAGGGTGAAAAATATCCTTCATGTGAACCAAGATACTCCCCGTTGAGCCAGACCTGGGCTATATAATCGACGGCCACAAACTGAAGGGAGACCTTGCGGCCTTTCATTTCTTCAGAAAGATCAAAACTGCGGTAAAACCAGACGGCGCCGTCATAATCACCGACTTCCGTAAGATACCAGTTGTTCGGAATGTTCATCTTTTGCCAGGCGCTTCGATCATGTTCCGGCTTGGGGAAATTTACACGACCGCTGTCAGCTTTGTTCTCCAGGGTATAGAGCCATGTTCCATTTAATTCGGTAATCTTTCTGCCGTAGCCGTGCTTCATTTTTTATTCTCCCCTAATGATTATAACAATATTATAACATGCAACATGCTAAATATGTCAATAGAGTTTTTTTCATCCCTTTACATTCAGATAAGAAAATTTAGCGAAGAAAACAACGTTATTATTACTCAAAAGCATATATAGTAAGCATATAGTTACAAAGAAAGATATTGTATTGGAAGAACTGAATGTTAAGTATCCCAGCCGCAAGAAGCATACAGATCAAACTGCGTGAAGGTTAAGCTATCTATGATATAAAAGAATTATATTGACTTTATAACATAGTGGGTTTACCATAAAATGCATAAAAGACAGCATGTAGAAAATGTATCAGGAGGATTCCATTTGAAATATCGTGTGGGATCAGGAAAAATGGCTCAGAATTCAACTGCTTATCTCTTTCTTATTCCCTGGTTCATAGGTTTTTTTGGGCTCAATCTGTTGCCCATGGGAGCCTCACTTTTTTTGTCCTTCACCAATTACAATGTATTCGATTTACCAAAGTTTGATGGTTTCAGCAATTTTGTATATATGTTTACCAACGATTGGCATTTCCCGGCAGCAGTCAGTGTAACAATCCGGTATGTCTTTTCCGCGGTACCCCTGCAGCTCTTTGCCTCCCTTGTTCTTGCCTTTCTTCTGAATCAGAAAATAAAGGGACTGACTCTTTTTCGAACCCTTTTCTACATACCCTCGCTTTTGGGGTCCAGTGTAGCCGTCGGTATTCTGTGGAGGCAAATATTCAGTTCCGACGGTTTGCTGAATATTCTTTTGCAGAAAGCAGGATTAATGCCGGAAGCAGGCATCAGCTGGATAGGTGACCCGCGGTATGCTCTATGGACGATTATTCTTTTACGGGTCTGGCAGTTCGGATCTCCCATGATTATCTTTCTGGCTGCTCTAAAACAGATACCGCAGGAAATCCTGGAAGCCGCGGAGATCGACGGCGCTCGCAGATTCCAGCGTGTCTGGAGAATCATTCTTCCCATGATAAGTCCGATAATACTGTTTAATTTTATCATGCAGATCATAAGTGCTTTTAAGGTTTTCACCGAGGCATTCATTATCAGCGGCGGCGCGGTAGGGGGCGGCGTTGTCGGCGGAACCCTGGACAGTCTTTTGTTTTATACAATTCATATCTATTCCGAAGGTTTTCTAAAATTCAGAATGGGATATGCATCTGCTCTATCCTGGGTTCTGCTGCTGATGGTGGCGGTATTGACCTGGATAGCCTTCAGGATAACATCCCGCTTTGTACACTATGAATAAGGTTGTGAACCATGGCGTTAAAATCAGCTGAAAAGAGTGAGAAGAAAATTGTTATTTTCAGGTCAATCATCATACTCTGTATATCTATTATTGTGATCGAGCCGTTGATCTGGATGATCGTCAGCTCTTTTAAACCCGAACCGGATATTTTCCGGTACATCGGTCTTATTCCCAAAAGAGTAACCCTGGAGAACTACATTGAGGGCTGGAGAGGTAAGGACCTGGGATTTGCTCTTTTTTTCAGCAATTCCCTGATTATCGTTGTATTTGCTATTATCGGAAATCTCGTTTCCTGTACCTTGACGGCATATGCCTTTGCCAGGATGAGCTTCAGATTCCGGTCCTTATTCTTCGCCTTGATGATAGGAACCATCATGCTGCCTCCCCACGCGGTAATTATTCCCCAGTATATTTTCTTTTTTAAGATAGGTATTCATAATACTTTTCTACCGATTATTCTGCCTAAATTCTTTGCTACTGACTCATTCTTTATTTTTCTTATTGTGCAGTTCATGCGGGGGATCCCCACCGAACTTGATCAGGCGGCACGGGTTGACGGCTGTAGTTCCTGGGATATTCTCTGGAGGATCATACTGCCTCTGTGCAAGCCCGCCCTTATAACAACCACCATCTTTACCTTTCTGTGGACCTGGAACGATTTCTTTACCCAGCTTGTATATTTGACCGACTCCAGACTCCAGACCGTTGCTCTTGCTCTAAAAAAGTTTGTAGACGCGGATGCTTTGCCCGCTTACGGGCAGATGCTTGCCATGTCCACACTTTCCATAATTCCTATATTGATTCTTTTTGCCTTTTTCCAGCGCTTGCTGATTGAAGGAATATCCACAACAGGGTTAAAGGCGTGAAAAGTAAAAAAAACGGCATGCGGCTGTCAGCTGAAGCAAGCCGGAAAAAACAAAGGAGAAACGCGTATGGGTATGACAATCAGACGATGGGCGATCGCGATGATCATTGTGCTGATCGTAAGCGGTCCGGTTATTGCCGGAGGTCAGTCGGAGGCAGAGAAGTCCGGCTCGCCAGGGAAGGTGGAAATGCGTCTTGCATGGTGGGGGGCTACAGGGAGAAATGAAAAATATCTGGACATCATTGATGAATACCAGAAATTAAACCCGAATATCGTTATCACGCCGGAGTATCAGGGATGGGCGGATTACTGGGGAAAAATGGCTACCATGGTAGCTGCCCGGAATCTACCGGATGTCCACCAGTATACGAATAACCAGCTTGGAGAGTTTTATTCAAAGGGTGCTGTTATTTCTCTGGAGCCCTATGTCCAGGACGGCACAATCAATCTGGATGACTGGAACATGGGAATGGTTGATTCAGGACGGCTGGATGGTAAGCTCGTGGGAGTAACCATAGGAATTACAGCTCCGGTTATGATAGTAAACATGACCTGGGCCGAGGAGCTTGGCATAGAGGTGCCCCCCTTTGAAGCCAGTTCCACCTGGAAGGAGTTCGCTGACTGGCTGAAAAAAGATGTTCAGCCGAAACTGCCTGCCGGGGCCTACGCTTTTGGGGATTACGGAATGGCGGAAAACTATTTCTGGACCTGGGTGCGGCAGCATAACGCAAAATGGGTCGACAGCAAGGGGAATTATGCGGTTCCACAATCCGTTCTGGAAGGCTGGTACGGATTTATTGATGATCTCCGCAAAGCCGGTGTCGCGCCGCCTCTCGCTTTTACCGCAGAAGACAGTGGAAAGGCCAGGGGGGACAATGCTTTTAACAGGCGTAAAATGCTGATCCGTCCGACCAATGCGAATCAGGCAAAACTTGAACAGCAGTATATGGCCGTGGCAGGAGACAAGGTGGAAATGCGTCGTCTTCCCAAACAGGAGGGTGCGAGCTCAGCGGTGGAATGTTTGATTACCTCTGTTCTGTCTATCGCTTCAAACAGCAAGGTCCGGGATGAAGCAGCAAAATTTATTAACTTCTTTATTAACGATAAGACAGCACAGTCAATCTATAACGCGGAAATCGGTGTTCCCGGAAGCTACACTGTACAGGATATGCTGAAACCGAAACTTGATTTTGTTGCGGCCCAGGAGTTCGACTACATCAACATGGTTTCTACCGGATCCATTCCAACTGTGCCGAAGCCTCAGGGGATTTGGGCCTTCGATGCGGAGATCCAGCAGATGAATCAGCAGGTAGCTGCCGGTAATATGACACCGGCACAAGCTGCTAAAGCAACCATCGAGCGGGCGAACAAGTTTCTTGCGTCCCTTAAGTAAGAGACTATCTACCGTAACCGTGCCGCTTTTGCGGTGCGGTTCGGCAGAATAGCAAGGTCCCATAATTTTTTGCATGAAAGGATCCATAAATGAAAGATTTTATCGGTAAACCCGGCAGAACAGTCATTCTTGAGCTCCAACGCGGCGAGAAACTTTTAGAAAGTGTCCGGGAGTATATGGCGCAAAGAGGAATCAAAAATGCCATATTATCCAGCGCGGTTGGCTCTCTAATGCGTTTGATCGTGCATAAGCCGACAGGTATTGATGCCGCGGCGGTAGACGAGTTTGAAACTATCGAAGATGCCATGGAGGTATGCTCACTTACAGGAAGTGTGATCGGCGGAGAACCCCATTTTCACATTGTCGCTTCCGGTGTAAAAGGCCTGTATGCCGGGCATGTTGAACCGGATACGGAAGTTCTCTATCTTCTGGAGCTGACCTTTACGGAGGTTACCGGCCTTGAACTGGAACGTAAACGTACCCCGGAAAATGTTAAGAAAATCTTTGCTGTTACATGATTTTGTTATGAGGTCCCGATGGATATAAAGCGGCCCTTTCGGTTAAGCTCCGTGCTGACAGGTTTTTTCCCGGAAAGCGTGAATAAGCTTGAAACTCTCCTGGATGGTATAGCGCTTTCGGCTGAAATGGGTTTTGATACGGTTGAATTCTTTTACGATGGACCGGAAACGGATCAAGTACGGAAAGCCCTGGATCTGCACGGTATGGCATCGATCTTTTTAGCTTCCTACGGTATGAAAACCCGTAGACTTGATCCGGGGCATCCTGACAGGACGGAAGGCGGCCGGGTATTCGATCTTATACAAGAATGGATAAACAAAGCCAGGGAATGCGGCAGTCCGCGGGTTATGATCGTCAGTGGACCAGAATGCCAGGAACCGAGGGAGCGAGAGAAGTGTCTGCGCCGGACCAGGGCTTTGATTCACGCCCTGTGTGACTATGGGGCCCAGGGATCCGAGCCTGTCCAGATAAGTCTTGAACCGTTTAACAATACCGGCGAACCCTCACTTCTGCTGGGTCCCACTTACCGCAGCACAGCGATGGCAGAGTCTCTGTCTGCAGACTGTGTCAATTTCAGTCTGACCATCGACCTGAGCCACCTGCTGCAATTGCGGGAAGACCCGCAGAAGAGTGTAGATGAAGCTGCCAGGTACTGCTCGCATATCCATCTCGCGAATTGTGTGATTCGTGATCCCGGGCATCCGCTTTTTGGTGATAAACATCCGCCTTTCGGCGTACCTGAAGGCGAGGTAGATAAAGAGTTTCTGACAGCTTTTCTCAAGAAAATACTCATGAATAAGGTCCTCCTTAATCATCCGTCTCCTCTGACAATTGGGCTTGAAGTTATTACCCGCGGAGCAGAAGATCCCGCTGAGGTTATGGCGGAAGCGAAGCGGACTTTTGATACAGTCTATAATTCAAGCATCCGGACAGGGGCCGGATGATCCCTCCTCAATGCCTTGTAATACCCTTCTCGGCCTGATATCCTTTGCTAATACATCTCTTTAGGTTGCGGCTGTATGACGATTCAGATTTTCGGCACAAAGAAGTGCAAGGACACACAGAAGGCAGTACGGTTTTTCAAGGAACGGGGTATTAACCCGCATCAGGTGGATCTAAAGGAAAAAGGGATCTCTCCCGGAGAGCTTTCAAATGTCGCACGGGCCGTGGGACGGGAAAAACTCATCGATCCTGAGAGCAAAGCCTACAAGGAGAAGGGGATGGCCTACATGGACTTTGATCCTGAGGAGGAGGTCCTGGAAAATCCGTTGCTTTTAAAGACCCCGGTTGTTCGCAATGGAAAAGAAGCCACTATCGGTCATGATCCGGAGACCTGGCAGGCATGGATCGAAAAGGAACGTTGACCATTAATAACCAGGTGCGCTACGCTGTTTTGGGAAGCGGTTCATCTGCCAACGCGTATATATTCTCCTATGGAGGCAGGTCTTTAATCGTCGATAACGGGTTCAGCGTTAAGGAGGCCCTTGCGCGGATGGACAAGGCCGGAATCTCCCCTGCTTCCGTTGACGGACTGTTCCTGACGCATACCCACGGGGATCATCTTAAAGGGGCAGGGGCTCTGTGCAGGCGGCTGAAAATTCCCATGTTTATCTCCGCCGGATTGAAGCTTCCCGATTCTGTTGGAAAACTACCGGGGTTGTACACGATGCAGCCCGGCAGAGACCATAATTTTTCCTGGTGCAGCTGCTTACCATTTTCCACCTGTCATGATGTGGAGAAACCTGTGGGCTACAGTTTTACCATTCAGGGAGAGCGCATGACCGTACTTACGGATACCGGTGAGCTTTCCGATGAGATGTTTTATCTTGCATCTTCCAGCAGGGTCCTGTTTCTGGAGGCTAATTACGATCCCGGGATGCTCTCAAACGGGCCCTATCCTGCCAGCCTGAAACGGCGAATCTCCTCAAAGCTGGGGCATCTGTCCAATCTTCAGGCTGCTGATTTCCTTGCGGAAATCAGCAGCCGACACACAGTAATGCCGGAATCAGTCTATCTTTGTCATCTGTCCCAAAATAATAACCGCCCAGAAAAGGTCCATGAGGCACTGGAGGCTTCCCGGGCTGCAAATCTGCATTACCGAATACTTGATCGAGGAGAGCTCTGCACGGGCGAGTTTTTTATTGGCAATTCCAGGAACCTTGGGCCGTAAGGAGAATGTATGAATACAAACGCTACCATGCTAAACCATGTACTTTTTAATAGTGCCGCCGGGTACCCTGATTATCCCGCATTGGGCTTCGCCGGTGAGGAGCCCTTCAACTATTCAAGCTGCGCCAATCTTGTTGACCGGCTTGCCGCCCGACTGGTCTCCGATGGTATTCTACCGGGCGAACGGGTTGGACTGTTAAGCGAAAACATGCCCCACTGGGGTATTGCCTACATGGCAATCAACCGGGCAGGCGGTATTGTTGTGCCGGTGCTACCCGATTTTCACCCCGAGGATATTGCTTCGATTCTTTCTCACGCGGGAATTAAAGCCTGTTTTATTTCCAGACGTCTTTCTCCAAAGCTTGACGCCGCGGGGTTTACCGGTTCGCCGGTGAGTCTCTATCTGGCAGATTCGCTTGCTCCGCTTCAGAATCTGAAAACGGAATCGATTACCGCTGCCGAGTCACTTTCGGCGGATGATTTCCTGCCGGAAAAAGGGTTCAGTTACCCCGGCAGTCTTAAGGACCCGGCGGTCATTATCTACACCTCCGGTACCACCGGACATTCCAAGGGTGTTGTTCTTTCTAACGAAAACATCATTTTTAATGCTGAAAAGACCAGTGTAATTCCCGGGATCAAGCCCGGGGAATCTATGCTTTCAATTCTGCCTCTCGCCCATACCTACGAGTGTACCATTGGTCTGATAATCCCTCTGCTCATGGGCTGCGGGGTCTATTATTTACGCCGTCCGCCCTCAGCGACTGTTCTTATGCCGGCATTAAAAAAGGTCCGGCCTCATCTGATACTCTCGGTGCCGCTGCTGATCGAAAAGCTGTACCGGCAGAGCGTATTACCTTCATTCAAAAAGAGCCCGCTATTGCGACGTCTGCATGCCACAACCCCGGGGCGTAAAATACTGAATCGTCTGGCGGGCAAAAAGCTGAGAAAGGCTTTTGGAGGACGCTTGTACTTTTTCGGTATCGGAGGTGCAGCCCTTGCTCCGGAGGTTGAGGATTTCCTGATCGAAGCGAAGTTTCCCTATGCGATCGGTTATGGACTGACCGAAACCTCCCCCCTTATCGCAGGTTCGGATAACCCTCATATGAAGGCCCGGTCTACAGGCAAGCCTATTGAAGGTATCGAAGTAAAAATTGCTGATCCCGACGATGAGACCGGCGAAGGAGAGATCCTTGTCAGGGGCCCCATTGTGATGCAGGGATACTACAAGGCTCCGGAAAAGACTGCCGAGGTCATAGACAATGACGGGTGGTTCCATACCGGCGACCTGGGGGTTTTTGACGATGATGGACGCCTCTATATTAAAGGGCGTATGAAGAATCTGATCCTGGGGCCAAGCGGAGAGAACATCTATCCTGAAGCAATCGAATCAATAATAAACAGCTTTGACTTTGTAGAGGACTCCCTGGTTTTTCAGGACCAGGGAGAGTTGAGTGCCAGGATACATATTAATTACGACGCTTTCATGGAGCATCTTCACCACCTGGCTGAATCCGCGGCGGATTTTCCTCGGGAGATCAGGGAGTATCTTAACGAATTGCGGAAGTCAGTGAATAACCGGCTGAGCAGTTTTTCCCGGATCGGAAAATTCATAGAGCAGAAAGAGCCCTTTGAAAAAACGCCGACCCAGAAGATTAAGCGTTTTCTCTACGATGCGCTTCACCGCCACGGACATGATGATTCCAACGGCAGTAATGGCAGCAGCTCATAGGGGGCTGGCGTTTTGTTCTTGCGGGCCAGGAACTTCTGTTTAGCCGCGGCTATCCGTTTGAGAGAATCGTCAAGCCTCTGCTCTGGAATGCGTCCGCTTTCCAGAGCCTTAAGGAGTATCTGCCGTGATTCAGTTGGCGAAACCGGCATAAGCAGGATATCTGCGCCGGCTTCAAAAGCAAGAAGGGGAAGCTCCGCGGTGTTGTAAAACGCTGTAACCCCGCCCATCCTGAGGCTGTCGGTAAATATCAGTCCCTTGTAGTTCATATAGTTCCTGAGCAGGGTGTCATTTATGTTCATAGATAGACTGGCCGGCTTTTCCGTGCTGTCCAGTGAAGGAACAATAATATGACCCGTCATAATGCCGCCGATCCCCTGACCAATTAAAGAGGTAAAAGGAACCAGTTCCCGCTGTATAAGAAGGTTCAGAGAGGCATCCAGGACGGTCTTCTCGGTGTGGGAATCGCCGTAGGCTGCACCATGACCGGGAAAGTGTTTTGCCACCGAAAGGATGCCCTCTGCTTCCAGGGCTCTTGAAAAGGCGACTGCCATTTCCGAGACTATCTGCGGTTCGGTTCCGTAGCTTCTTTCTCCAATAGCGCCGCCGCTTCCGGGAATATGGATGTCCGCGACGGGCGCGAAGTTTACCGAAAAGCCCAGATCCTTAAGCTGCCTGGCTATGGTTCTTCCGGCCCACTGTGCCTGTGTTACGTGCCCGGAAGAGCCGATTACGCGGGCTGCAGGAACCGGAACTCCTTTCATGCCGGGAACTGCATTTAATCGGCTGACAACGCCTCCCTCCTCGTCAAGCGCAACAAATGGAGGAACAGTGGTAAGGGCCTTTAGATCTGTTATAAGCTTCATGGTCTGCTCGGGATTTACAAGATTATCTGCAAAGAGAATGTACCCGCCAGGCTGAAGGTCTGCCGCCCATTCACGAAAGGAGTCGTCTATCTTTGTAAGCAGTTTTCCGTTCCGGGGGTCCCGGACCTCAACCATAAAGAGCTGTCCGATCTTCTCTCTTCGGTCCATCAGTTCGATGTCAGCAGCCATCGGAGTTATGCCCTGTATAATCTCCGAACCCTTTTCCCGGAGAAGATTCTCATGAGAAGCCGGGCTGCTGTCGGCTTTTTGAGGTATTTCCGTTTTAGTTGATCGCACAGGAAGCCCGTCTGTTTTTTGTTTTTCCTGCAGACTTGTGCATGAATTAAAGAGAATTATTACGGCGAAAACCGGCAGCAGCAAAGGGTTCATATCCCTTTTGTAAACCATAGATGCGGCCTTATGCAATCGGGATGCTTGTATTTACTGCACGAAAACGGGTATACTTACCTGAGCGTACCTATTAATAAGAACACAAGGAAAGGAATTATCATGGCTGAAGCCAATCCCCTGCATCCATTATCAGATATTCATATACGCAAGGCCCACCCGCTTATTTCTCCCGCAGCTCTGAAAGAGTTATATCCTGTGACATCGACAAGCAATGAAACGGTCTTTACAGGCAGAAAACAGGTAGTCGATATACTGAAAGGCAGGGACAAGCGTCTGCTGGGGATCGTCGGCCCCTGTTCCATTCACAGCCGCAAAGTCGCCCTCGATTTCGCGGAACGCTTAAAAGGTCTGCAGGAGAAGGTCAAGGAGAGCATGCTGCTGTTAATGCGGGTCTATTTTGAAAAGCCCCGAACCGTGCTCGGCTGGCGGGGTATGGTTACGGATCCTGATCTTGACGGTAGTTATAAAATAGAGAAAGGGCTCAAACAGGCTCGGCAGATATTGCTGGAGATTACCGGAATGGGAGTACCGGTTGGTTCAGAGATTCTGGAACCAATTATTCCACAGTACATTGCGGATCTTATTTCCTGGGCGGCCATCGGAGCCCGGACAACGGAGAGCCAGACTCACCGACAAATGGCCTCCGGACTGTCAATGCCGGTGGGCTTTAAGAACGGGACCTCCGGCAACCTCAGACTTGCTGTTGACGCCATGGAAGCCTCCCGCCATCCCCAGAGTTTTATCGGTATCGACCAGGCAGGCAATACCTGTGTCCTGCATACAACCGGCAATCCGGATAACCATATAATTCTGCGCGGGGGCCGCGATGCACCCAATTACTACGAGGAGAATGTGGAAGAGGCCCGGGAGATGCTCCTTGCCGGCGGAATTTATCCGGCAATCATGGTCGACTGCAGCCATATGAACTCGGGAAAAGATCCTTCCCGGCAGGGCAGGGTGCTGCGGGCCGTCGCGGACTATCGAAAAAGGGGTTTGAACGAGGTAGTCGGCTTCATGCTCGAGAGCAACCTTTTTGAAGGCAGTCAGTCTATCGGCACGAACCCCGCCGATCTTACTTACGGAGTGTCAGTAACCGACGCCTGTATCGGCTGGGACGAGACCGAGCGGATGCTCCTGGAGACTCATGAAACCCTTTCCTGAGCAATACCGGCCTGACCTGCTCTGATTTGCGCTTAGCCGGTTTTATTGGTATCTTGAGGCAACAGGTATCAATTACGAAGGAGGATAACGTATGGCAAATAAAAGAGCGGCCCTTCTGCTTGCCGATGGCTTTGAAGAGGTGGAAGCTGTTACGCCCATCGATCTTCTGCGGCGTGCCGGCATAGAGCTGGTTACCCTTGGAGTCACCGGCAATCCTGTTACCGGCGGCCACGATATTATTATTCATGCTGACAGGAAGATTGATGACTTTGACTCCGAAGTGGACGCTGTTATTGTTCCCGGGGGAATGCCGGGAGCGGCCAATATCGCCGCTTCGGATTCAGCTGTAGAACTGATAGAAAAGGTATTCAAAAAAAATGGGCTCGTCGCAGCCATCTGCGCCGCCCCCGGGGTTGTGTTATATCCTCTGGGCATACTGGATAAGCGCAGGGCTACCTGTTTTCCCGGATTTGAAAAGGAGTGGACTAAAGCGACTTTCAGTGAGGAGCGGGTGGTCATTGACGGCAATGTCATAACCAGTCGCGGAGCAGGTACGGCCGCGGAGTTTACAGAAGCGATTATCGCCTGGCTGCTTGGAGATAAAGCCGCCGCGGACATCCATTCCCGGACCCTGCAAAAGGACTGAAAAAGACTAAAAAAAGACCGCCGGGAAGAATTCCCGACGGTCCGATTTGCTGTTTCTTTTCAGTCAGTTTTTTCGGAATCAGCCGAATAGTATCTGATTTATAACATTCTCGATCTGTTCCTGTTTTCCGCTGATCCTGGGAATTTCTTTTACGCCTGCAGCGTAATCCCGCAGGTCTTCAAACCTGAGTTTCCCCTGTTCAAACTCGGCACCCTTACCGCTGTTATAGCTTTCGTAGCGGGAGTCCCGGAATTTTTTAACAAGTCCGCGGCTGAGTATCTTGTCAGCGGCTTCCAGGGCAATGGCAAAGGTATCCATACCGCCGATATGAGCGTGGAACAGGTCTTCCAGATCGGTAGAGTTGCGCCGGACCTTGGCGTCGAAATTGAGCCCGCCGCTTCCCAGTCCTCCGTTCTGGAGGACAACCAGCATGGCGTGGGTTGCGTCGTAAACGTCGGTTGGAAACTGGTCGGTGTCCCATCCGTTCTGGGGGTCACCCCGGTTGGCATCGATGGATCCCAAAAGACCCGCGTTCGCGGCGACAGCCAGATCATGGGGGAAGGCTTTTCCTGCCAGGGTAGCGTGGTTGGCTTCTATGTTGATCATAAAATCGCCGGCAAGATCATAAGTTTTCAGGAAGGCGATAACCGCAGCGGCATCGCTGTCGTACTGATGCTTGGAAGGTTCCATGGGTTTGGGTTCTATCAGGAAGGGGCCCTTAAAACCGATCTTTCGGCCATAGTCCCGAGCCATGGAGAGGAACCGGGCCAGGTGTTCCTGCTCGCGCTTCATGTCGGTGTTGAACAGCTGGGTATATCCTTCTCTTCCTCCCCAGAATACGTAGTTCTCTCCTCCAAGCTTGACGTTGGCGTCCAGCATGGCTTTAACCTGAACCGCCGCCCAGGTAAGTACACGAAAATCGGGATTCGTGGCTGCCCCGTTCATATAGCGGGGGTGAGAAAACATGTTCGCTGTGTTCCACAGTAACTTGATACCGGAGGCTTTCTGTCGTTCCAGAAGCATACCGGTTACCGTTTCTATTGTTTTCTCGTATTCAGTGACATCATCAGTATCGTTGGCATCCGGGGCAACGTCTACATCATGAAAGCAGTAGTAAGGAGCTCCCAGTTTTGTAAAGAACTCAAAGGCGGCATCCGCCCGCTCTTCCGCTTTTCTTAACTGATCATCAGACCGGTTCCAGGGACGGTCCTGGGTTTCCTCTCCGAAAGGATCGGAACCGTCTTCGGTCAGGGTGTGCCAGTAGGCAACTGCATAGCGTAGATGCTCCTTCATACTCTTGCCGGCAACAATCTTGTTTTCGTCATAGAATTTGAATGCCAGAGGATTGTCCGACCCCTTTCCCTCGTAGGGAATCTTTTCTATTCCATGAAAATACTCTTTCCCGCCGATAAATACCTTGCTCATACTTCCTCCTCAGGAGTTTATTTATATAGTGGTGTTAGAAGGTCTATGTAACGGGCATACCGCTCATAGCCTTCCTTGTACGCTTTTTCATTGTTCCCGGGTTCTATAGCTTCTGTCTCCTGACTGCCGATATGTTCTTCCACGTACTCCGCCATTTCAGGTACTTTTCCATTCTTCTGATAAATATCCTTGTACCATAGAGCCTGCAGGGCTGCACCCAGGGCCGCACTGTCGTGAAAACCTGGCAGCCGGACAGGGACCCCGGTAATGTCGGCGGCCAGCTGACGCCATACCCTGCTTTTTGATCCTCCCCCGGTCAAGGTTATCTGCCGGGCGGATATGCCGAGTTCAGAGAGGCTGTTCAAGCCCAGGCGCATACCGTATATGGCCGCCTCCATGGAGGCTTTGAGAATATTCTCTTTACTCGTGTTTGTGGGAGAGAGCCCCATGATACTGGCTTTGGCAAGGGGCAGATTCGGAACCCGCTCACCGGTAAAGAAGGGGAGAACTGTAACCCCGTTACTGCCGGGAGGTACCGGACCTGTCAGGGAATCCAGCTGGTCGACATCCACATCAAAGAGTTTCCTCGTCTGTTCCGTGGCCACGGTACAGTTCATGGTGCACAGCAGGGGCAGCCAGCCTCCGTTGGATGAACAAAAGGCTGCGATAGTTCCTGCGGCATCAATTACCGGTTTTGAGGAGAAGGCGAACAATGTACCCGAGGTCCCCAGGCTCATACTGATCTGACCGTCCCTGACTGTACCGGTACCGATGGCGGCCATCATGTTGTCGCCGCCGCCGGTGGAAACAGGAATCCCCCGGGGAATTCCAAAGCGGCCGGCCGCTTCCTCGCTTACTACTCCGGCACCCTCCTCAGGAGATCCTGGTGTTGGGAGCATTGCAGACAGTTCAGAGTCGATAACCGCGCACAGCTCTTTGTTCCATTTGCGGTCCCGTATATTCAGCAGTCCTGTTCCCGACGCGTCTCCGAACTCCATGGTGTATTTGCCGGTCAGCACAAAATTTACATAGTCATGAGGCAGCAGAACATGGGCCAGACGGGAGAACAGATCGGGTTTGTTTTTTTTCAGCCATAGGATCTTGGCTGCCGTATAGCCGGGGAGAATAAGGTTTCCCGCCTCCTGAAAAAGCTTTTCGTTTCCCCCAAAGGCTTTGGTGATCTCCTCGCACTCCGTAACGGTGGACGTGTCGTTCCAGAGTTTTACCCGGTAGAGGACGTTTCCATCCTTATCCAGGGGTACAAAACCGTGCTGTTGGCCGGATACACCGACTGCTTCAGCCGTTTTGCGAATTTCCGCCGAAATTTGAGACATTGATTTTTCTATCGCGGTAATCCACCAGGAGGCATCCTGCTCGCTGGTGCCGTCGTCCTTTGATACAATTTCGTGTGGAGCTGAACCTGTTGCGGCTATCTGCTTGTTTTCATAATCGTAAAAAACAACCTTGGTACTTTGAGTCCCTACATCTATCCCAATGACTGTTCTCATAATTGTACCTCCATCCCTGATTTTAGTATCAGTCCGGAGAGAAAAAAAACACATGGACAGGAGTGATAAAACATGCATAAAATTGATATATGACTATTAAAGAAGCGGTCTTTGTCTATCATCTGAGGGAACCCGACGAGATGCAGTGGCACAGTCGTTTCCACTATCACGGATCGGATGAATATGAGGTCCACTATTTTCTTGGAGGGCAGGGAAGTTTCCTGAACGGAAAGCAGAGGTTCATTCTTGAACCCGGCTCTCTCTTTATCTCTCCTCCCAGAGTGCGGCATCGTATTGAGGCCACCGACACGGATGATCCAATCTCCTACTACGCGCTGCTGCTCCAGATAGACGAAAACGATGAAGCCCGTTTACTGCTGGAACAGGAGGTAAGCTGGCAACGCTGCTACAGAATCGGTAATACCTACAGGTTCTTTTTCGAGGAGCTGCGGGAAAAGGCCCTCTCCACAGCGTCCTATATGCAGATGTCCGCTGTCCATCAGCTTGTCTCTTTTCTCTACCTGTTAATCGGGGGCGACGGCGATCTGCGTCAGGGAAACAGCGAGAATATCCACATTGAAAAAGCCCTTATGCACATGCAAAACTCGGTTTTCAAGCGAACAACCCTGAAGAGCCTTGCCGGGCGTCTGCGCATATCCGAGGAGCACCTTATCCGGTTGTTCCGGCAAAAGCTTAAAACTACTCCCATGAAGTACCTGACAAAACTGAGAATCGAGGCGGCTACCAGCATGCTTATTTCCAGCGATCTGTATGTGTACCAGATCGCCGAACGGCTGCAGTTCAACTCTGAGTTTCATTTTTCCAGGGTTTTTAAGAAGTACACAGGGCGCTCACCAAAGAACTATCGTAATCTCTACCGTCAGTTGATAGGACAGAGCCCGGATCATGAGGCAATTCTGTATATAAATACCCAGTAAAACCGGAGGACTGCTGGACTATTATTTTTCTTCCCTGTTCTGCTCACAGCCGAAAACGGGAGTTACCCGCAAAAAGATCATGGCGATCGTCATATAGACCGCCAGAAGAATGAAACCGAGCCAGCCGATACCCAGGTCTCCCATAACTCCCAGTATAGCCGGTGCCACGCCGACTCCTCCACCGACACCGATGGTAATTATCACCGCATAGGTAATGTTCTGGTAGCGAATATCACCAATCTCCGATAGAGAAGAGAGTACCGCGGGAAACAGAACCGTTAAAAGAGCCGGCTGGGCAATTACCGCTGCGGCCAGGGGTATGCCCTGCAGGATGCCGAGGAGCGCGGTACAGAGGGCGGAAAAAAAGAGCACGCCGAATATTGTTGTCCGCCTGCCGATACGGTTTATTACCGGCCCCGAACGAAGCAGCAGAATAATTCCTGTTACACGGGATATCGATAGCAGGATGTTCACATACCGGGAGGATAACCCGTGCTCTGTTACAAGATAGGCAGGTAAAATGGCGTAGACACCCTGCTGACCGGCGAGGGCTGCGGACATTATTACCATTCCCAGAATGGTAGTCCGCAATTTGAGGATTTTGCCGATTGTGCTGAACCGGGGTACGGCTCCCAAACCGCTGCCTGGTGCTCCCCAGCGGAGAAAAACCATGCTTCCGATAAAGGAAGCAGCGGATAGCCAGATAAGCACCCCGCGCCAGCCAAACCAGGGCTCAAGGGCCAGGACTATAAGCGGCGAGACCAGCAATGCAAGGTTCGGTCCAATCTCGTGAAACGAAAAGGCCGTGCTTCTGCGCTCCAGGCTAATGGTCGTGTTGATCATTACCAGTCCCGAGGTGGGGTAGGTTCCCGCTCCTGCACCAATAAGCAGCATTCCCATTGCAAGGGGTACTATGCCCCTTGAGACCGCCGCGAGAAAGAGCCCCAGGGAAATAGCAGCCAGGGCGACGACGATTGCTTTACCATGGCCGATCCGGGCAGACAGGAACCCCGAAAAAAGCATGGTTACCCCGTAAATTACACTGATAAGAAAAAAGAGGGTCCCCGCGGTAGAAAGGCTGAATCCCAGCTCTTTCTGCAGCATCGGCATAAGAGGAGAAAATATTGTCCGGGATGCCATGGAAAAGAATACGGCAATAACCAGCATGGAAATCATTACACTGGGGTTTATCTTTGGCTGCTGATTCATGCATCTAATTATGTCTCTGAATCTTGGAGACAATCAAGGGGGGAAAATGAACAATTCTGAATAATAAACCTGAAATAGTATATCACCTAGGGTTTAATCAGGAATCTTCTAATTTCATCCACCACCAGGGCATGGTCTTTTTCATGGGGCAGTCCGGAAACAGTAACCGCGCCTGCTATACCCACATTCCGGATCCGCAGTGGGAAACTGCTGCCTGCGGGAGCATAATCCTTTTCGCTGAGACCCCGTTCCTTCAGGGTCTGCCCACGCTGTTCAAGCCATAAACAGAAATGATACGAGCTTTTAAATATACGGTTTACCAATCGTTTTTTACGCTCCCCCCATTCGTCATTGTCCATGGTGGTACCGTCCATGACATAATGAAACAGGCGCTGTCCGTGGCGGTCAATATCGCAGGATAAACTGTGCGTATGGGAAACAACAATCACCGGACTGCTGATGTCCGCAAGCTGACCGAACTCGCCTCATCTGCTCTGCAGAAAGTCGGGGCAGCCTCCTCCACGTGAATATAGTACAGGAACTGGAGTTCATGGGCGAATCCCTGGGGATATCCTGCGATATCTGGCTTGACTGATCCGCAGCAGCTGAATCCTAGGCACCTTCTGCGGCGATCTCCCTGAAGTCCTGACTGTTAAAAGCCTCTTTGTCGAACTCTCCCAGGGAGTTTCCTACGATAACCGATGCAGTAAGATCTCCCGTTACGTTGGTACTGGTGCGGAACATGTCCACCAGAAAATCGACCCCCGCGACCAGTCCCACTGCCTCTACCGGAAGACCGACAGTGGAGAGGGTAATGATCGTAAAGGCCGTAGCCCCCATGGGGACCGCCGCACTACCGATACTCGCCAGCACAGATACGATAACTATCAGAAGGTACTGAAAGGGACCCAGCACAATGCCAAATGCATTGGCCGCGAATACCGCCACCATAGCGGGAAAGATTCCACCGCAGGCATCCATGTTCATGACAGCTCCTATGGGACCGACAAAATTGGCTACCCGGGAGTTTACCTTGAGGCGGTTTTTCATGGTATCTATCGTCAGGGTAAGGGTCCCCAGGCTCGAGCGGGATGTAAAAGCCAGGAGCATGGCCGGAGAGGCCGCCCGGTAAAAACGGAAAGGGTTTACCCTGGCAAGGCCGCTCAAAAGACCTCCATACACAAAAAGGATCTGGACAGCACAGGCAGCAATGATGGCCAGAACGAAGAGACCCAGATCCGCAAGGGCCGCCATGCCGGTATTGGACATCCAGTAGGCCATGAGCCCAAGAACACCGTAGGGGGTCAGACTGATTACAATCCTGGTCAGGCGGATAACCACTCTGACAAAGGAATCGATCAGTGCCTTAAAAGGAGCTATCCGTTCCTTGTTTCTGCCCGACTCAATTACAGCTGCTGTCCCGATAAAGAGGGAAAAAACCACCAGTGGAATAATCTTTGTTTCCGCCGCAGCTGCCACCGGATTGGCGGGGATAAAATCCCGGAAGCGGGCCATAATATCGACAATCTGCTGGGATTCCCGGGCGGCCAGGCCTGCAGTGGCAACTCCGGCACCGACCCGAAAGAGTGAGGCCACAGCAAGGCCGATAATACTCGCGACTACGGCGGTGAATAAAAAGAGTACAATAGTCCGCAGGCCGAGAACCTTCAGTTCCCGGGTGTTTTCAAGTTTAAGCAGCCCGGCGATAATACTGGTGGGAACCAGGGGAATTATCAGCATCCGCAGCAGGTCGACATAGCCGTAGCCTACCAGGGAAAACCAGCGCCTCAGTTCTGTCGACACCGTCTGGCTTTCTGTCGCGAATATGGCGACACCGAGTCCGCCGCCCAGCAGCATGGATATAAATACCCGCAGGGAAAAAGGTATACCCTGTCTGAATCTATGCAGGGCAAGGACCACAATAAGAAGCAGAAAAATTCCCAGCCAGATAAAAAAGGAAGCACCCATGATTAATCCTCCGTATATATATTGTTCATATAGTAAAGTATATAAAGATGATATTATTAGTCAAGAATAGAGCAGGGCAACATGTTTATTTCCTCCGGCAGCCGCACTGGCTGCAGGTAGAGAAATTTCCGGAATCAGCACCATCCCCGAAGGATTTGTACTCCATGGCCTCCGATCGCTCAGGCAGGGGAACTGTAAAGGACTATTCTGTTGCGACCCGCAGCTTTTGCTTCATAGAGGGCGGTATCCGCTTTCTTATACAATTCATCAATGTTGCCGGCTTCAGCGTCTCCATGACAGCAGATACCAATGCTTATGCTGGGAAATGAATCCAGAGGGTCGGGCGGGTCGATCCGTGTAATACCTGCCTGCAGTCGGGATGCCAGACCTTTTGCCTCCTCTCCGCTGCTGGCCGGCAGAAGAAGAGCGAACTCATCTCCTCCAAGTCTGGCAAATACGTCTCCTTTTCGGATGATTTTTTCTCCCGCAGCTGCGATCAGGCGCAGTATTTCATCCCCCAGATCGTGGCCATGGGTGTCGTTTACCGGTTTGAAGCGGTCCACGTCGAAGATGATGAGGCTGATGGGTTCTCCGTTGTGACGCGCGTTTCCCAGGGCAATTGAAAACCTTTCGAAAAAGGCACGGCGGTTGGCCAGTGTTGTTAGGGGATCGGTCTCGGCCAGAATCCGCAGACGTTCCTGTTCTTCAACCTCGTCAGTTGAATCGATGAGGAACCCCTCAATCTCGAAAACCTCCCTGCTTTCCTGTCCGGGTACAATCAGGGAGTTCATGGAGATCCAGAAGAAATCTCCGGACTTTCGTCGAAACCGAATCCGTCGGCCCTGGACCTCGTGTTTTTCGGAAAGCTCAGCCAGAAAGGCCTTTCGGTCCTCCCTGTCGGCATAAAAGCGTTCAACAGAATCAATCTTCTCCAATTCTTCAGAGGAATATCCCAACAACCGTGTAAAATGGGAGTTTGCGTATAAAAGGGATCCGTCGCTGCGGGTACGGAAAAAACCGATTGGCGAACGCTCTATGATAAAGCGGAATACCTGTTCCCGGGATACTTTTTCGTTCTCTGCCCTGCGGGTTGCCAGTATGACCTTATTGAACTGCTGATTCAGAAAGGAAAACTCATCGTTGCTTTTGAATATCCTGCCCAGTGACCTTTCATCCATCATAACCTCCTCAAAGTAGGAGGCCAGTCTGTGTGCCCTGGAGGCAAGTTTTATCACATGAAAAGCGAGGAGGCCGGCGGAGAAGATAAACAGCAGAAACGAGAAGCCCAGAACCGAGCTACGAAGGCGTTCAAAACTCCGTGCCATGGACTTCCGTGGAACAACCACCGCGATTCTCCAGCCGTTGGAAAGGGGGCTGCTGTATTCCACAAAGGTCTTGTCGCTCTCCTTTGGAAGCCCTCCGGTACGAACATCTTCAACAGCGGTTCCGACAAAGGGTATCCCTTCGGTGTCCAGCAGGAATATTGAACTTCCCGGGGGGAGCTGAATCTGGTTCAGGATTTCCTGAAGTCCCTTAAGAGTTATGTCTGCAGCGAAGACGCCGATGGGCTTATTCCCTGCATTCCGGAGCTGGACAACGGTACTGACGATAATCTGACCGGTAATGATCTCCGCGTAGGGAGCCGTCCATGCCGGGGAGGTGGTTTCGAGACTTATTCCTTTTTTATACCACGGCCGTTCCCTGTGATCGTAGTTATCCGGCAGATCGAGATCAGGATACAACTCTATGGTTCCGTTTTCCAGGCCGTAATAAATGAAGAAACAGCTTTCCATGGCCGGATGTATCGATTCCCACTCCCCACGCAGTTCAAGGAAGGGAACCTCACCCCGTATCCGTTTCTGCAGAAGAGGGCTTCGGGCAAGGGCTTCAACGGCTTTCTCCCTGGGGGATATCCATAAGCGGTCAATAGAGCTGCTGCCCAGGCGTACCAGTTCCCTGAGGTTTTCCTCCTGCACTCCAACAGCAACATCATAGGCAGCGTTGAAGGCGATTACCAGAAAAACCAGAAGGAGTGTACAGACAAAAACAGGAAGCAGCACCATGACCAGCATACGGCTGGAAAGACGATTTTGCATCTATCCGAGAATAAATTGTAAACTCTTAAATTTCAAGTTTTTTCGTATCTGCTTCCTGAAGGGCGGCTAAACAAACAGATTCGCGCTGGAGTCCTGGGCGCTTTCCAGGAATGTGGCAACCCCTCCGACTTCTACCCCCTCCAGAAGCTCCTCCTTCTTTACCCCCATAATGTCCATGGACATCTGGCAGGCCACAAGGCGAACCCCCGCCTCCCGGGCCTGGTCGATCATGGTCTCAAGGGAATCGACACCCTTTGACTTCATTCTGCTTCGCATCATTGCGCTGCCGATACCGCCCATATTTATCTTGCTCAAAGAGAGTTTACGGCTTGATTTGGGCATCATCAGGGCAAACATTCTCCCCATAAGGTCTTTTTTTACCTTCGGTTTACGCTGCGCCTTGATAACGTTCAGGCCCCAGAAGGTAAAAAAGAGGGTAACCTCCCGTCCTGAAGCCGCGGCGCCGTTGGCGATGACGAAGGAGGCAAGGGCGCGGTCCAGGTCATCGGAGAAGACTACCAGGGTGGTACCGTTTCCCTGGCGCATCGGGTTTGCTGCCGCCGGGCGTCCTTTTTCTATCTCCGCGGTTATTACCCCCGCATCATGGTTGACCGCCAGCAGGCTGTTTCCGGTCATGCGGCACCAGGATTCCACGTCCCGGGCGAAACCCGGATCCGTCGCGGTCTGGATAAGCCGATCCCCGGACTCCAGGGCCTCTATCTCTTTTTTCAGGCGCATTATGGGCCCGGGGCACTGCATGCCCGAGGCATCGATCTGTTTTATCTGAATATTCTCCCGTTTTTTTGGAACCCCCTGGTATATCTGGTCGTCCTTGCCGATAAAGTCCCCGGAGAAGATGTCTTCGTTGCTCTGCTTCTGGGCGGAAATGGAGTAGGTCTTGTAGCCTCCGGAAAGGTTTACCACATTTTCGAATCCCTGCTGCCGCAGTATCCGCTCCGCCACATAGGCCCGTAATCCCACGCTGCAGAACAGGACGATCCTCTTGTCCTTTGGCAGTTCCCCAATCCTGCGGCGCAGGTCGTCAACGGGAATAGTGATTGCAGAGTCGATGCTTCCGAGGCTGTGCTCCTCTTCGGTGCGGACATCTACCAGAAAGAGGTCCTTTTTCTTTTCCGGATTGAATACCTCGGTCCAGCTGATCTGCTGACTTGTACCGTTCATAATGTTCTCTGCCACCATGCCGGAGATATTCACCGGATCCTTGGCGGAGGAGAAGGGCGGGGCGTAGGCGTGTTCAACTTCGGCCAGGTCAGTAACGGTGCCGCCCATTCCGATAACTGAGGCAATCAGGTCGATACGCTTGTCCACCCCTTCGTAGCCCACAGCCTGGCCGCCAAGGAGCCTGCCGTTTTCCGGATTAAAAAGGATTTTAATCGACATGGGGATTGCCCCTGGATAGTAACCGGCGTGGGAGCCGGAATGGGTAATAACCGAAGCATGGGGCATACTGATGCGTTTGAGCACTTTTTCCGGCAGTCCGGTAGAGGCCACGGTAATATCGAAGACCTTGGCAATTCCGGTACCGATTGTTCCTTTGTAGGTTCTGGTGTTTCCTCCGACGATGTTGTCAGCAACAATGCGGCCCTGCTTGTTGGCGGGCCCTGCTAAAGGTATCTTCATGGACTGTCCGCTTATGGGGTGGGGAAACTCAATGGCGTCTCCTAAAGCGTAGATGTCCTTGTCCGAGGTAAGAAGGTGACTGTCCACCTTAATGCCCCCGGACTCTCCAATCTCGAGGCCCGCTTCTTCCGCCAGGGTGATATCCGGTTTAACGCCTATGGAGAGAATAACCATGTCGGCGGGCAGATTCTTTCCCGAGCGCAGGTGAACACTGAGCTTTCCGTCCCGCTCCGTTTTAAAGGAGCTGACCGCGTCTTCCAGGTAAAACTCAACGTTTTTTTGTTTCAGATGCTGGTGGACCTCCGCGGCCATCTCGTAATCCAGGATATTCATAACCTGGTCGGCCATCTCCACAATGGTTACAAAGATCCCCCGCTTGTGAAGGTTCTCCGCCATCTCCAGGCCGATGAATCCCGCACCTACAATAACCGCTCTGGCAGGCTTCTTTTCCGTTATATAGTCGTGGATACGGTCGGTATCCGGAACGCTGCGCAGGGTGAATATACCTGCCGATTTTATTCCCGGAATTGGCGGTTTAACAGGCTCTGCACCCGGAGAGAGCACAAGCTTGTCATAAGCCTCGTTGTAAATTTTGCCGCTTTTGAGGTCCCGTACCTGGACGTTCTTTGTTTTTCTGTTTATGGCGAGAATCTCGTTGTTTACCCGTACATCAACCCGGAAACGATCATAGAAGGATTCCGGAGTCTGAACGAACAGATCGTCCCTTTCGGCAATGGTCCCGCCTATATAGTAGGGCAGTCCGCAGTTGGCGTAGGAGATGTATCCTCCCCGTTCAAATAGAATGATTTCCGCCTCTTCGTCCATGCGTCTGAGCCGCGCCGCGGTGGTTGCGCCGCCTGCAACGCCTCCTATAATCAGGTATTTCATGCTTCTCTCCCTGGTTTAAAATCTGAAAACCGATATATAGATAAATATATATCTATATTGATATATTCACAAGGCCTTTTTTGATAATTTCGTAACGATTCTGAAGACTGTCCTGAGAGGAAGGCAGAGAATATCGGCTCCCTTGACAGCGGGAGTCCATTTTCTCTAGAATGTTGCGACCATAGAACGACTTAATATCTGGCAAGGAGCACCCGCTGTGTACAACCCCGTGGACCCGAAAGTGAGTTTTCCCGGAATGGAAGAAGCCATCCTCGAGTTCTGGAAGGGAAATAACATCTTCAAGAAATCCATCGAAAACCGCTGTGACTGCGAGCACTACTCATTTTACGATGGTCCTCCCTTTGCGACCGGTCTGCCCCATTTTGGCCATTTTGTGCCGGGCACAATAAAAGACATTATTCCCCGTTACCAGACCATGAAGGGAAAACGGGTTGAACGCCGCTTCGGCTGGGACTGCCACGGTCTGCCGGTGGAGTACGAGATGGAAAAGGAACTCGGTATCTCCGGAAAAAAGGAGATCGAGGATTTCGGTATCGCGAAATTCAACGAGTCCTGCCGCTCCATCGTACTGCGCTACACCAAAGAGTGGGAAACCGTCATGACCCGGGCCGGCCGATGGGTCGATTTCGAGAACGACTACAAGACCATGGAACCCGATTATATGGAGTCCATCTGGTGGGTCGTGCAGCAGCTCTGGAAAAAGGAGCTCCTCTACGAGGGACACTACATTCTGCCCTACTGTCCGCGCTGCTCCACGGTGCTGTCTAACCATGAGTTGAACCTGGGAGGCTACCAGGATGTTACCGATCCGGCCATAACGGTGCGATTTAAAATCAAGGGAGAAGAGAACTCCTTTCTCCTTGCCTGGACCACAACCCCCTGGACCCTGCCGTCCAACCTTGCCCTTACCCTGGGGCCGGATATCGACTATGTAAAGGTCGCCGATGGTGATGATTTCTATATCCTGGCTGCTGAACGGCTCTCCGCCTACTACAAGAACGAAGAGGAGTACCGGGTTCTCTGGACAAAGAAGGGCAGGGACCTGACAGGAATCGAGTACGAACCCCTCTTTCCCTATTTTGCCGACCTGGAGAGCAGGGACGCCTTCAAGACCTACACCGCCGACTACGTTACCACCGAAGACGGTACCGGCATCGTTCATACCGCCCCCGGTTTCGGCGAAGACGACTATAACGTACTGAAGGACACCGATGTGCCTACGGTCTGCCCGGTGGACGGGGAGTGCAAGTTTACTCCCGAGGTCAGCGATTTTCAGGGGACCTTCGTCAAAGACGCCGACAAGGCGATAATCCAGCGCCTGCGGGATGAGGGCAAGCTTATCAAACGGGACAACTACCTTCACTCCTATCCCCACTGCTGGCGCTGTTCCAGTCCCCTTATATACCGGGCAATCTCCTCATGGTTTGTGGATATCGGCAAGATCAAACAGAGCATGCTCAACGCCAATCAGCAGATCTACTGGATGCCTGAGCATCTGAAAGACGGCCGTTTTGGCAAATGGCTGGAAGGGGCCCGGGACTGGGCCATCTCCCGGAACCGCTACTGGGGTAACCCCATTCCCGTCTGGAAGTGCGACAGCTGCGAAGAGATCCACTGCGTGGGAAGCCGTGTCGAGCTGGAGGAGAAATCCGGTGTCAAGGTAACGGACCTGCACAAACACTATGTGGACGAGATCAGCTTTCCCTGTTCCTGCGGAGGAACCATGCACCGTGTTCCCGAGGTGCTGGACTGCTGGTTTGAATCCGGGGCCATGCCATACGCCCAGAACCATTATCCATTCGAGAACCAGGAGTTCTTCGAATCCCATTTTCCCGCCAACTTTATCTCCGAAGGTCTCGACCAGACCCGGGGCTGGTTCTACACTCTGACCATTCTGGCTGCGGCCCTCTTTGACAAGCCGGCTTTTCAGAATGTCATTGTTAACGGTCTGGTCCTGGCATCGGACGGTAAAAAGATGTCCAAGTCCCTGCGGAACTACTCCGACCCCATGGAAGTCATGGACCAGTTCGGTGCCGACGCCCTGCGGCTCTTCTTAATGCACTCCGCGGTTGTGCGGGCGGAGGACCTGCGGTACTCCGATGATGGCGTGCGGGACGTATTAAAAGGGATAATACTCCCCATCTGGAACGCATACAGTTTCTTTGTTACCTATGCAAATATCGACGGTATCAGCCCGGAAAGAGCCCCGGAACATCCCGACAATCCCCTGGACCGCTGGATCCTCAGTGAAACCGAGAATATGGCAGGACAGGTTACCCGGTACCTGGATACCTACGACCTGCAGAAGGCCATAGGGCCGATTGTGGAGTTTGTAGATCTTTTGAATAACTGGTACATCCGCCGCTCCCGCCGCCGCTTCTGGAAGAGCGAGAACGACGGCGACAAGCTCCAGGCCTACGGAACCCTTTTTGAGGTTCTGATGAAGCTGATCCATATTGCAGCGCCGTTTACTCCCTTTATTACCGAGGAGATATACCAGAACCTGAAGACCGCGGATGCTCCTGAATCGGTACACCTTGCGGACTATCCCGTGGCTGACGAGTCCAAACGGGATTACGAGCTGGAACTCAAGATGAAGGTAACCCGGCAGGCGGTCTCCATGGGCAGGGCCCTTCGGGCCATGCACTCCCTCAAGACCCGACAGCCCTTGAAAGCCATTCACCTGGTAACCCGGGAAGAGGCGGAGCGTAAGGTCCTGATCGAAATGGAAGACATCATCCGTGAAGAGCTGAACGTCAAAGAGGTTGTATACCGGGAAAACGAAGAGGACCTGGTGGAATACAGTGCCAAAGCCAATTTCAAGGTTCTGGGTAAGAGCCTTGGCAAGATGATGAAGAGCGCCGCCGCCAGAATCCAGGAACTCTCCATGCGGGAAATCCAGTCCATATTGGAAGGGGCCACCCTCTCCATAGACGTAGACGGAACCCCCATCGAGATTACCGAAGAGAGCATTATAATTCAGAGGACCGAGAAATCGGGACTCAAGGTCCTCAACGAGGGCTCCCTTACCGTGGCTCTGGATCCCGAGATTACCGAAGAACTGGAGCGGGAAGGGGTTGTCCGGGATATCGTACGGGGTGTACAGAACCTGCGCAAGGACTCAGGACTTGAGGTGACCGACCGGATCCGCCTGACCCTCTTTGGCGACGAGAAGATACAGACTTCGGTGTATGACTTCAAGGATTACCTGACCGAAGAGACCCTGGCTGAGGAGTTCACCTGGGAAGAGATCAACGACGGTACTTCCGTAGAATGCGGCGAGACCACATGCCTTATCACCCTGGAAAAAGTTTAGTCTCCGCAGGGGCCGCACTCCTTGCGGTACTGCTGGTTTCCGGCTGCAGAAGCCTGCCGCCGGAGACAGGGACTGGCGCTTATACCGCGCCCTTGCCCCGCGATGCGGTTGTGGCGGCTTCAGGAGACGCGGAACAGATCCGTTCCCACCTCACGGAACAGCTATCCCGTCTATACGGCAAGAAGATTGCTTCGATTATGGAACGCAGCAGGCAGATCAATTTTTCCCTGTTTGCCGACGGCGGATCTGAACTGCTGGTGGAAGGGGACTTCCCCCGCTTCCGAACTTCCCTGGCCCTGGGAGTCAGCCGCAACTGGACCCTTACGGGGCGCAATCCCGATACCTGGACGTATGAAGACGGCAGGGCAAAGGTCAGCCTGCTGGGGCGTGGACGACTGGTCTTCAGCAGTCTGGGAACAGATCGAATTGTAAAGGCCTGGGAAGAACGCCATGAGAACGGCATGGTCCGCAGCAGCTCTCTTGCCATATTTATTCCGGAAATGAAAAACCTCTCCTCAGGATTGCCCCTGGGCGGCGAATGCCGTATAGTCGGTTACTGGACGGAGGGCGAATTAGAGCTATCGTTTCTGTGGCGTTTTGAAGACCCCCGCCGGGCAAGGACCGCCCTGCCCCTGGTAAAACTTCTCTTATGGGGCTTCATGAAGGGCCTTGATCCGGATTTTGACCGGAGAACTTTAAGCTCGCGGCTTGACGGAGCGGAGGTGGAAATCCGTGGGATCCGCTTAAGCCCCGGAGAAATCGAGCTGCTGCTGCATGAGCATGTTGATCTGCGGGGGATGTAAGGGGTGAGGCTTGAATCGGCTCATACAAAATTAAGGAGCTGGCTGTGAAAATCGGTGTTATTGATTACGAAGGGGGAAACCTGCGCAGTGTGGAAACCGCTCTACGCTATATCGGGGCCGATTTCGGGGTCTATGATGATCCTGAATCGATTCTGCAATGTGACGGGATTGTTTTTCCCGGGGTGGGAGAAGCTGCATCTTCCATGCGGGTTCTGAAACATCGGGGCCTTGACCAGGCAATCCGGGAAGCCGTAACGGCCGGCACACCCATGTTCGGGATCTGTATCGGTTGCCAGGTACTCCTGGACCACTCCGAGGAGGGGGATACTACCTGTCTCGGGATCGTTCCGGGTACGGTAAAGCTGTTTAAAGGCGGTCCCGGTTTAAAGATTCCCCACATGGGCTGGAATTCGGTCAAACAGAACCGGGAACACCCGATTTTTGACGGCGTACCCGACGGTGCCTCCTTCTATTTTGTTCACTCCTACTACCCGGAAGTCGCGGACCGGAAAATAGAGATCGGGACCTGCGAATACGGTGAACGCTTCTCCGCCATCTATGTCAGGGACAATATTGTGGCCTCCCAGTTTCATCCGGAAAAGTCTGGGCGTTTCGGACTCCGGATGCTCGATAATTTTATAAAGGGGGGGCTTAAATAGATGTACCGCAAACGAATAATCGTCTGCCTGGATGTCCGGGACGGCAAGACCACCAAGGGTATCAAGTTCAAGGGCAATGTGGATATCGGCGACCCGGTGCAGATGGCCCGGGAGTATTACGAAGCCGGGGTGGATGAACTGGTTTTTTACGATATAACCGCCTCTTCCGAGGGCCGGGGAATCATGATCGATGTGGTTGAACGGGTAGCCCAGCAGATTTTTATACCTTTTGCCGTGGGAGGGGGTATCTCTTCGCCTTCTGACATGCGGGCCTGTCTTCTGGCCGGAGCGGAGAAGGTCAGTGTAAACTCCCAGGCGGTCAAGTTTCCGGGAATAATAGAAGAGGGGGCCGGCCTTTTCGGCCGCCAGTGTATTGTTGTCGGTATGGACGCTTTAAAGGACCCCCGGGTGCCTTCGGGCTACCGGGTGGTAATCAACGGCGGCAGGACCCCTACGGAGCTGGATGCTCTGGAGTGGGCGCAGAAGGTAGAGTCCCTGGGAGCAGGGGAGATTGTACTCAACTCCATTGATACCGACGGTACCCGGGACGGCTATGAGCTGGAGCTTACCAGGATGATCTCTACCGCCGTTAATATCCCCGTGGTCGCCTCCGGAGGAGCCGGCGTGCCGCAGCACCTGGCGGATGTCTTTACAAAAGGAGCTGCCGATGCCGCCCTTATCGCCTCCATGGTGCATTACGGCGACTATACTGTTGCACAGATCAAGGAATATTTGCAGGACCGGGGTATATCCGTAAGGATGGACTGGTAGGCCCTGAACCGCAGTGGATTTTTTTGCTTCCCTTACTGGATCCAGGTAAGATACCAGCCGGTATCCGGATTAGCCGTTGCATCCAGGGAAGTGTGCAGCGCAGACTCTTCGGTGGCCGTGAAGGACGACACCGCAAATTCGTAATCTCCTCCGGGCAGCATGGCCGAGCTGACCAGGAGCTCTGCTTCAGTACAGTCTGTAAGGAACAGCCATGTGTCGGTTTCATGGACCCGGTAATAGACGTTGTATCCCAGCAGGTCTTCCGGTTCCGCTGGGTTCCAGGCCAGGGTAAAGGAGTCGCCGTCCACCATAAAAGGGGTAAGAGACGATTCCACCCCCGGGTTCGAAGAAGACGCAATCTCCATTCCAGGCTCAACGCAGCCGGCAGCAAACATAAGTACAAGCACAGTAATCAGTATAAAAAACAGGTTCCTCGATATCATCACTAATCCCTCCCGATAAAAGAAATTTCCGGTCCACAATTTGGGCACACCTCAAGCGCATCAGAGATACCAGCTCTGATGAATGGTTGAGGCACAGTTATTTCATCTCTGCCTGCCGTCAACTGTGGAGAAAATTGTTAAAAATAATAGAATGACTAAATGTGTTAAACTTTATGTAGTAGAATGCTCATGATTTAATATAGCCCGTAATAAAAAAAAATCAGGTTCTATGCGGGAAATATAATAAAAAGTATGTAAGAAGCTATACAAACGCTAGTCTAAAAGTACTAGTCCTTTTTATGCTACAGAAAAATCCGGGTCTGGATCGACAATCGGAGCTTTTCTGTTTTATACTTCTTCATACGTAGTCAGGACAACACAGAATGGATAAAAGTAGACCAACCCTAAATGACCTGCCGAAACTCCCCCTCGAATCCATATTGACAGAAAGATCCGTTCTTGCTGTTGGTAACGATATTGTAGAAGTACCGAGAATACGATCTCTCCTTGCACAGTCCAGTGAAAGATTCATGAAGCGCTGCTTTACATCAGGGGAAATCCGGGACTGCCAGGGAAAAGCACATCCTGCGGTTCATTTTGCCGGCCGCTGGGCGGCTAAGGAGGCGGTTTTCAAGGCACTCAAGCTGCAGTGGGACCGGGCCTTCAGCTGGAAAGAGATAGAAATCTGCGGCGGTCCGGACCATTCCCCGGGGGTGTTGCTTTCCCGGGAAATCCGGAGCGGGTATCCGGAAAATCAGGTACCGGATATACTCCTGTCGATCTCCCATTGCGATGAATACGCATTTGCCATTGCTCTGGCGGTAGGCCGGGGAACAAGTCAATCACGTGTAAAGAGGTAAGCCATGCTGGTGCATACACTACTGGAACAGTCATGCAGGAATTATCCCGAAAAGGAGGCCCTCTGGTTCCGGGGCAGCTGGATGATCTACCGGGAAATAGAGGACCAGGCCAACCGGATCGGACAGTTCCTGGTAAACGAGGGGCTGACGCGGGGAGACCGGGTTGTGCTGCTGCTGGAAAACTCCTTTGCCTTTGTCTGCGCCTATTTCGGCATACTTAAGGCAGGCGGCGTGGTCGTAGGGCTGAATACGGAAATAACCGCCGAGGATCTGGAGTACCTGGTGGTCAATTCCGATGCCGGGTTTCTCTTTATTGACGAGAACCGCCTGCACCTGTTCGAGGCGGTGCGGAAGAATCTTGCCGGGCTTAAGAGGGTAGTCCTTAACGGCGTTTCGGATGTCCCGGCCGGGTTCGCTGCGGTTCCCTTGTCTTTAGTGCTGGAAAAGAGTTCCCCCGAGCCTCCCGATGTGTGGGTAATCGACCTGGATCTGGCGGAGATTGTCTACACTTCCGGCAGTACCGGGGTACCCAAAGGGGTCATGCTTACCCACCTGAACCTTGTAAGCAACATGCGGTCCATTGTTGAGTATTTCAGCCTTACTCCGGAAGACAGGATGATGGTGATCCTCCCGTTTACCTATATCTACGGCAAGTCCCTGCTCCTCTCTCATGTTATGATCGGGGGGTCCCTGGTAATAGACAACCGCTTTACCTTTCCTAATTCAATCCTTGAGACCATGAGAAAGACATCCGTGACAGGTTTTGCCGGGGTTCCGTCCACCTATTCTATCCTCCTGAGCCGCTCCAGCCTGCGCAAGCAGGAGTTCCCCTCCCTGCGTTACGTTTCACAGGCCGGGGGCCATATGGCGGTCTCTCTGGCAAAGGAGGTTAAAGAGGCCTTCAGTCCCGCTGAACTCTGGGTAATGTACGGGGCCACCGAGGCCGCTCCACGGCTCTCCTATCTGCATCCCTCCATGCTTGATGCCAAGCTCGGTTCAATCGGTACACCGGTGCCCAATGTTGACCTGTTTGTCGCCGATGAAGAGGGAAAACCTCTTGCCACAGGGGAGGAGGGGGAGATCGTGGCCCGGGGTTCGAACATCATGAAGGGCTACTGGAAGGACCCGGACGGTACGGCGGAAGTGCTGAAAAACGGACTCTATTTTACCGGGGATCTGGGAAAGGCTGACGATGACGGGTACATCTTTATTGTGGGACGTAAAAAGGACATCATCAAGGTAAAAGGATTCAGGGTCAGTGCCAAGGAGATCGAGGAGCGGCTGCTGGAGCTGGACGGAGTAATCGAGGCTGCGGTTATCGGGGTTCCCGATCCGGTCCTGGGGGAGGCCGTAAAGGCTTTTGTTGTTCTGCAGGAAGCATCCAGCCTCGACGAGCAGGAGGTCCTCAGACGTTTACAGCCTCACTTAAGCGCCTTTAAACTGCCGAAGCAGATCGAGTTCAGAAAGGAGCTGCCGAAGAACAAATCGGGCAAGATTATGAAGTCCCTTCTGTCTGCCGCTGAAGCAGAAGGGTCGAAAGCACGGCAGTAACGGCCATATTGTCGAAGTTGCTCATTCCCTGACCTTTTTTCCGCCGGCATTTTTGCATAAGGTTTTCAACAGCCTGGGGATTGAAGAGCCCGGAGTTCCGCACATTCCGCGGCTCGGTAATATCCCGCAGCCATTCCGGTTCGCTTGAAAAAAAGCTCCCCGCATCCGGCGCCCTGTAGGGCTGCTTGGGCCGCCGGAGAATCTGCTGCGGTACAAGATCGCTGAAGGCGTATTTAAGCAGATACTTTTCATCCAGCCCCAGTATCTTGTAGCGCGGAGGAAGCTCCGCGGCCAGATCAATAAAATGTGGGTCTAAAAAGGGAAAACGCCCCTCTATGCCGTGAGCCATCAGCATCCGGTCTCCCTGAGAGGCAAGAAGATAGCCCGCGAGCAGTGTAGTTATCTCCAGCCACTGGGCCCGGGACAGGGGGTGCCGGTCCGCGGTGCCTGAGGGCATTCTGTTAAGCAGCTCCTCAGCCACCTGAAAACTTTCCATTTCCGTCTGAACATCGGGATGCAGCAGTCGCATTATCCCTGAGGCACTCTGCCAGCGGGGCCTGTGGGAGAGCGCCGGGTCCGTTGGGTCCAGGGACTGACTGAAAAAACTCCTCGCAAAGGCGGGGGCTGCCGCCGGGTTGCGCTGCAGCCAGGGGTAGAGGTGCCGGATTATCTCCGGACGCCTGGCGGATTCAGGATCCCTGGCAATAAAGGCCCGGACCAGGGCCTCCCGAAAGATATCGTACCCTCCGAGCATCTCATCAGAGCCTTCCCCGGTAACCACGACCTTGTACCCAGAGTCCCGCACAAAGCGGGAAAGCAGAAACATGGGAGCCGGGGCGGTACGAAGCAGGGGTTTCTCCGCCTGCCGCACTACATCCGGAAAGACCTCCCCGATATCCTGCTTGCTTACGGTCAGGGTCTCATGGTCGGTCCCCAGGCGTGATACCATCAGATCCTGGTATCCTCCCTCGTCGAACTCGGCATCGGCAAAACGCAGGGAAAAGGTCTTGATCCTGGTATCGGTAAACTGCCGGATAATGGCTGTGGTAACCGAGGAATCGATCCCCCCGGACAGATAGGCTGCCACCGGTACGTCGCTGCGGGTAAAGCGCAGCCTTGTGGCCTCTACCAGGGATTCCCGCAGACGCAGTGCGTATTCGGCGGCCGTACCGTCTTCGCCGATATCGTACCCGGGAAATTTCAGCTCCCAGTAGCAGCCCTCCTGTTCGGAGCTCTCGGTAAAGCGTATCCATCTGCCAGGGGGAAGTTCCCGGATGCCGCGGAAGACGCTTTGAGGCGCCACGGCGGTCCAGAAGGTAAAGCTCTCCGCCAGTCCCCGGGGATCCAGCTCCCGGGGGACCTCCGGGTCCTTGAACAGGGCCTTTGGCTCCGACGCAAAGAGAACCCGGCTTCCTGCCCGGGTAAAAACACTGGTAAAAAAAAGGGGTGCGATCCCCACCCGGTCACGGCAGAGGAGCAGCTCCTTTTTCTGCCTGTTCCAGATGGCAAAGGCCCACTGGCCGTTCATGCGTTCAAAAAAATCAGTACCGTACTCCTCGTAGCCGTGGAGGATTACCTCCGTATCGCTTGTGGTGCGGAAACGGTGGCCCCGGGCCAGGAGCTCTTCCCGCAGCTCGATGTAGTTGAAAATCTCCCCGTTGAAGCTGATCCAGACAGATTCGTCCTCGTTGCACATGGGCTGGTTGCCGGTAGAAAGGTCGATTATCGAGAGCCGGGCGTGACCAAGGCCGATGCCTCTCTCCAGCCAGATACCCTGGTCTTCCGGTCCGCGGTGGCGTAAGGATGCGGTCATTGCTTCCAGGGTCTCCCGGCGCACAGGAGCACCGGAGGTATCAAAGATTCCGCAGATCCCGCACATATCAGGATCCGCCCAGTTTATACGCCGTAAAGGCGACCAGATCGGCCGTCGGCCCCAGAAATGCCTCATCGATTTCCGATTCGTCCAGGCGTATACCGAAAACGTCTTCCAGGAACATGGCGGTTTCAAGGAGGTCCATACCGGGGTTGGCCCGGCTTTTCTGCATAACTCTGAGCTCTGTCAGGCGTTTTGCAATTTCTTCTTTTTCCATGTTACAAAAACTATATCATAGGATCAATTTTTTGACAGATATTTTGCTCTTCCTGCAACAGTCCTTCAGTGACTGTGGTGTCAGCCGTATACATCTGTTTCTGTATCGTGAAAAACGGATTGAATAATTGCATTTCCTGTACTACCATTTTGAATTGTCAGACAATTTAGCAACGCGCAGCCGGTTTTTACAGCCGGCAGGAGAAAAAAGTGGGCCCCCCTTTCAGGATGAAGAATTACAGTTTATCCTACGCTCAATTGTCTCTCTGGTACGAAATTCTGTATAGCCCCGGAGAGAATTCCTATCTTTTCTTCGCACGGATTCGTTCCCGTGTTCCTTTTTCTTCAGAAAGACTTGAACACACTATACGCAGGATTGTGCAGCGCCATCCACAGCTTTTGATGCGGCTGCAAACCGGCGGGTCCTCGGTACACCAGACCTACGGGGATTTTTCCGGCGTCAGGACCTGTTCCGGTGATTGGAATCCTGAGTCAGGGAGTCCCATCCGTTTTTCCCTGGATGATGCTCCGCTTTTTTCGGTTTCCCTCGTGCAGGAACAGGGGCAAAATCAAGGGCAGGAAAATACGGATCTTATTCTCTCCTGGCATCATCTGGTGGGGGATGCCTGGTCCTTTGGAGTTCTCTTTAATGACTTTATAAAAATGTATTATGAAGACAGGGAGCTTCCGCCGATTCCCGTGAACTATGGTGATTTTGTCCGTTTTCAGGAAGAGTGGATCGCGGGACCGGAAGGTCGCAGGGGAGCGGAGTACTGGGAAAATGAGCTGCGGAACCTTGTTCCACTACGGGATCTTTGTTCTGTTTCTGCTCAGAAGGAAGTAAGAAATTCAAAGATTGCCGTCCGGCGCATACCGGTTTCTTTCGGATTAAACAGGAAGTTTACCCCTTTTGAATATGTTCTGGCTGCCTGGTGCACAGTCCTGTCCGATTACACCGGAAGAAGTGACCTTCCTGTTCTGGTACCCTTTCACGGTCGCCCAAAGGGTGATTTTTATAAGGTGGTTGGCCACTTTGTGAATCCATCGCTTATTCGGGTCTGTTTCGACGGCCTGGAAACCTTTACCGATCTGCTTGGGCAGGTACGGCGGAAGATCAACAATGCACTGAAATGGCAGATGTATCCTTTTCTTCTTGTTGCCGACTCTTTTACGTCCTTCGGAGGCAACGGTTCTGCCCCCTTTACCGAAGCCTTCTGCGGTATGGTGCGCCTTCCCCGGGGCTTGCCTGTCGCGGATGAGGCAACAGGCAGTCCGCTGAAGCTCATGGATATCCGGCAGACGGGTAATCCCCGACAGCTCTGCCTTGATCTGTGTGAGGGAAACGGCTCATACTACCTGGAAATTCGCTACCCGGAGGATCTGTGGGATACCGGCAGCATCGATACCTTGTCTGCTCTTCTGGCAAAGATTATCCGGGCAGCAGTAAAGAATCCGGGAATCGGGATTTCCGATCTGCCGCATATGTTCCGGAGCCGCCGGTTTAAAAACCGCACACCCGCTGCAGAAATTCGTCAAAAATCCGAAGCAGTCGTCCGTAAGTACGCGGCCCCTGCCACTGCGACCGAGGAATCGCTGCTTGAAATATGGCAGGAGGTCCTGAGCTGCAGTACAATCGGGGCAGATGAGAACTTCTTTTCCTTGGGGGGCCACTCCCTGAGCGCCACCCAGGTAATGACCCGGGTTCTCGAGGAGTTCAAAGTCAGTCTTCCTCTGGGAACCCTCTTTCGGGAAAAGACAGTACGTGCCCTGGCACGCTGTATTGATAATGAAAAGCAAAGCTTCCGGCGAATCCCGGTTTACCTTTCTGCAGCTGTTCCCCCGGGGAAGCAGATCCCTCTCTCTTTTTCCCAGGAACGGATGTGGTTTATCCACCAGTTGGAACCGGAAAGCGCTGCCTACAACATCCATGTTGCCCTGCGTCTTCGCGGTCCTCTGGACAAGAACAGGCTCAGCGAGGCTTTCCGCTTACTGCAGGAGCGGCACGAAATCCTGAGGACAACATTCCACGACAACGAGGGGACCCCTTTTCAGGTTGTGCATGCCGTACCGCTGTCATCGCTCTTGACTCTCTCTCTGAATGATCTTTCCGGCGAAACAGCAGACCGAAAAATCAGTCTGGCCAGAGAAATTGCCGAAACCGAAGCTGCTTTCTGCTTTAACCTGCAGCAGGGGCCGCTTATCAGAATGTCGGTACTGCAAACAGGGGAGAACGATCACATTCTGATGCTGAACCTCCACCACATAATTGGGGATCAGTGGTCTCTGGGGGTTATTTCCCGGGAACTGACGGCTCTGTACACAGGAGAAAAACCCGCGCCGCTCCGGCTGCAATACCGGGATTTTATTTTTTGGCAACGGGAGGAATATCAGAAAGACAGGTGGGAAGAGGACCTGCAGTACTGGAAGTCCGCTTTGCAGTCGATGCCGATCATGGAACTCCCGACGGACTATCCCCGGCCGCCGGTGCAGACCTACCGGGGCGGTACTGCGCGAACCGCCTTAACTGATGTTCAGCAGTATAAGATCCGGAGCCTTGCTCTGGAGATGAATGTTACACCCTATATGCTGATGCTCTCTGTTTTTGCTGTTCTGCTGAGGCGGCTCAGTGAAAGTGAAGAAATTCCCATCGGAACACCAGTGGCCAACAGAATGCTCCCGGCTTTTGAAGAACTGATCGGAACCTTTGTTAACACTCTGGTCCTGCGAATACCCGTGAATGAAGACCAGACTTTTGCCGGATTCCTTGTCAGAGTACGGGAGATAGTTCTGGAAGCCTTTGAGCGCCAGAATTATCCCTTTGAAAAGCTGGTGGAGGTCCTGAACCCCGAACGGGACACCAGCAGGCTGCCCCTGGCTCAGGTTCTCTTTAATATGGTGAACACACCCCAGGATTCTGCTTTTGATGATGAGTTGGACTGGGAACTCTTTCCCCTTGAACACGGAGGTGTCCAGTTTGACATTACCCTCAGCATTGATCTGGAGATAAGCGGGGAAATCCAGCTTCAGTTTAACGAAGATCTCTTTTTACGGGAGACGGGGGAGCGGTTTCTCCTGATGTACCGGACTCTTCTCGGGGCTGCCCTGGAGGAACCGGAAATCTGCCTGACGGATCTGCCGCTTATGAGCAGGCTTGAGCTTGAGAAGGTCCTTTTTCGGCGGAATAATACCTGGCGGGACTATTCCCTTGAACTACCTCTTATTGATCTTCTGTTTGCAGAGGCACGGAAGCATCCGGAATCAACGGCCATTAAATTTCACGGCGAACGCTTCAGCTTCCGGGATCTGTTCCAGGCAGCCGGCCGTCTTGCCAATCTCCTGCGCAGCAGGAACCTCGGGGAGGGGTCGGTGGTGGGTCTCCATCTGCATCGTTCCCCTCGCTTGGTAAGCGCGCTTCTCGGTATCGCGGCCTCCGGGGCTGCTTATCTGCCGCTGGATCCGGGATATCCCCGGGCACGCCTAGAGTTTATGCTGGAACAGTCCGGGGCCGATGTCCTGCTGAGCGAGAGGTCCCTGGCAGAAAGTCTAAATTACAGCGGTGGAGCAGTTTTAGAGTGGGAGGATCTGGAATCCATTCTGCCGGACTTTGAGGCCTCTCCGCCGGTCTTGAGTCCGGATCCCTCCCGGCTTTTGTATATTCTGTATACCTCCGGATCAACCGGGGATCCCAAGGGGGTGGAAATTCCCAACAGGGCCTTTGTTAACTTTCTGTTCTCCATGGCCGAATCTCCAGGCTTTACGCGGAAGGACGGACTGCTCGCGGTAACCCCTGTCTCCTTCGATATTTCCGGGCTGGAGATCTTTCTGCCCCTTTTTACAGGAGGGACTCTTATTCTGGCGGACAGGGAGACCGCCGTTGATCCTGTGCTGCTGAAGGAAGCCCTGAACGATCCGGATGTTACCGTGATGCAGGCCACTCCCAGTACCTGGAGAATGCTGCTGGAAGCAGGCTGGAAGGGCCCATTACAGACCCTGCTCTGCGGCGGGGAGGCTTTTCCGCCTGACCTTGTGCAGCCTTTGCTTGACGCTTCCGAAAATCTCTGGAACATGTACGGCCCCACGGAGACCACGGTCTGGTCTACGCTGGAGCGGCTTGCGTCAGCTGCAAACCCGATCCCCATAGGACGGCCGATTGCCAATACCTCGTTATATTTGCTGGACAGCAGGATGCGCCCTGTACCGGACGGAGTTCGGGGTGAACTCCATATCGGGGGGGCAGGACTTGCCCTCGGGTACCGGAGAAGACCGGACCTGACCAGGGACGCCTTTATTCCCCATCCTTTTACTCCCGGAGAGTTTCTGTATCACACTGGAGACCTGGCGCGGATGCTTCCGAACGGTGCCCTGGTCTGCCTGGGTCGCACAGATACCCAGGTTAAGTTCAACGGCCACAGAATCGAGCTGGCAGAGATAGAGAAAAGGCTTTCCTGTCATCCGGAAATAGCCCAGGCGGTTTGCCGGGTCATCAGCTGCGGCCCCGGAGATTCACGCCTCGCGGCCTATTGTATTCCCGCATCGCCTGGGGACGGGCTTCCGGACCCGGCTGCTCTTCAGAGCTATCTTGAAGAGTCCCTGCCGAGGTATATGGTCCCCGGAATCTGGATACCTATGGAGTCCTTTCCCCTGACGGCCAACGGCAAGATAGATCGCGGCAGCTTTCCTCGTAAACCTGAAGCCGAGGTAACTGCCGTAATACAGACAATACAGGAGCATGACGAATCTTTCTCCGGGACGGAGAGAAGAGTGTATTCACTATGGAAAACATTGTTAAAAACCGGCCCCTTCGGACGTGACGATGATTTCTTCACCCTGGGGGGGCACTCCCTGCTGGCGGTTGCTTTGGTGGCCGTAGTAGGCAGGGAGTTTGGTGTTGTAATACCCCTGCGGTCCTTCTTTTCAGATCCGACTGTCCGCGGTACTGCCAGACGGGTTGAAGAACTGCTTGGAAACCTCCCTGCGGGTGTGGAAGAGAATGACGTTCTTTTTATCATGCAGCGATATGGACAGAAGCCTCCCCTGTTCATAATTGCGGGTGTATACGCCCAGGAAAACGGGCTGTACCGTTTTTTAAGCAGCCTTGTTCCTCATCTGGGGAATGATCAGCCGGTGTACGGATTGCGGCCCAGGGGCCTGCTGCGTTCCGCGCCGGATTACAGCGGTATAGAGGAGATGGCGTCGGAATACCTTGAACAGGTACGGGCCATTCGGCCCCGGGGGCCCTACTGGTTTATCGGCGAGTGCATAGGCGGGGTTGTCGCCTACGAAATGGCCCGGCGCCTGGTTCAAAATAACGAGCAGGTCTGCCTTATTATGCTGGATACAGAATATCCCAGCCGCCTGCGCCGTCTGCGCTATCTGGCATACTACAGAACAGGCAGATTGGCTGCTAAACTCCGCCGCTCAGTTTCCCTGGCAGTGCGGAACCCCCTTGCCTTTGTTCGCCGGGGCGTCTCGTTCTCCCGCTATAAATTGCGCTCGGCCTTTCCCGGAACAGGGGAGGAAAAGGAGCGCCGGAGGTTCAGAAAGGTGGAACTGCGCTACAGCCGCCTGGTTTACCGCTACTCCTTTCCCTGTCTTGACAGTACAGCCTATCTTCTGGCAAACGAAGAGGGGTCGCGGTATGTAAAGAATCTTGGATGGGATGCCGCCTGCCGAAACGGCGGGGCCAGAGGTCCGCGGGAGCTTAAGATTCAGAAAGTTCCGGGAAACCACATTACCAGGATCACCGAATATGGTTCGGAACTTGGAACAGCAATACGCCGGATCCTCGATGAAAATACCTCCTGCGGATTCGATGCTGAAACTCAGTAAAGAATTAGTGTTCCTTCCCTGCGGGCTTTTCGAACCGCCCGGTTGAACACAAAAAGACTTGCGGGAAACAGCAGCAGCCCCATTCCGGAAAGGGCGGCCAGAGATGTCCATACCTCTGTGAATCCGGCACCGTTTATCAGCCCCTGACGCAGGGCATCCAGGGCGTAGGTGGCAGGGACAAAACGGGCGATACCCAACATCCAGGACGGCATCTGCTCCAGGGGGAAAAAAGCCCCGCCCAGGATGAAGTTCAGGGTGGTTATCAGCCAGGTAACGGGGTCCCCCTTTTTCAGGACCAGAACAAAGGCGGCGGAGAGTATCCCGAAGCTGACAAAAACCAGGACCGCAAGCAGGAAGGTGATCACCACCAGGGGGAGGTTCATACCCATTAGGTTAACCTTGAATACAAGGCTTCCGACAATAAAAATCAGCAGAAGATGCAGTAAAGAGGAGAGCAGGCTGTAGAGGGATGAAAGGAGTATACTGGTTTCCGGCGCGGTCTGGGTACCGAGCATGGACTCAAGGCAGCCGGTCAGTTGTTCCCGCTGAATGGCGGCGGAGAAACTGGTAAGGGCAAGTTGAAAATACTGAAAAAAACCATATCCGATAAGCACAAAGGCAAAGTAGTCTCCACCGTACTGTTCAAGGCCCATGGAGTCCGTTTTTACCATGCCTCCGATAAAGTAGAGCAGGGTCAGAATAAACAGCGAGTTCAAGGCAGTCAGAACAAAGTTCAGCTGGTAACTGCCGGCAATAAGAAAATCACGTTTTATAAAAGCGCGGATTTTATACAGAACAGGGAAGGGCTTCATAGGTGTACCTTCTCCCTGTAGAACTCAAGCAGACTTCCCCACTTTTTCTGCACCGACTCCAGGCTTGCGTCTGCGGTCAGTGAACCGTGAGAAAGTACGCAGAGGCGGTCACATAAATCCCTGGCCTCTTCCAGGCGGTGAGTCGCGATCAGCAAAGTTTTGGAAAGGTCCTGGTGCAGGGTGGTGAGAATCAGCCGGCTCAACTCCTGGGCACCTTCGGGATCCAGGGCCCGGGAGGGTTCATCGAGGATCAGGATCTCCGGGTCCGAAAGAAGCCCCCTGGCAATGGCAAGGCGCTGCTTCATTCCGCTGGAGTAGGTTCCAACCCGTTTGTCTGCAGCATTGATAAGCCCCACCAGCTCCAGGGACTCCTGAACCCGGGACCGGAGTATTCTGCCGGAAAGATTTTCCAGTGCGCCGAAGAACTCCAGGTTCTGCCGGCCCGTCAGCCGCCAGTAAAAACTGCGTTCTTCGTTTATGACCAGGGAACTGTTTTTTCGTGCCCGGTTGTTGTCCGTTGTGGTATTAAACCCCTTTATTACAACGGAACCTGAACCCGGTAGCAGCAGCCCGGCAATCAGTTTAAGGAGGGTCGTTTTACCCGCACCATTGGGTCCGAGAAACCCGACGCGTTCCCCCTGTCGAATCTCCAGGGTCACTCCCTGCAGGGCGGTAATCATCCGGGGAGATTGAAAAGGCTTAAGCAGGTATTCCCTGTAGCGTTTTGCAAGAGGAAAGCGCATATCCAGCTGGTTTACACGAATCATGCTGATCTTTCACTATAGGGAACCAGGATACATGCGGCAAGACTGAAGCCTGGGACATCTTTTCTCCGAAACAGCCGGGGGTAGATACCAGGCGGTTTGAATGGATCCTCTATATATACTTCTCCCTGGTCGGAGCAGATAACAGCAAACGTTGATGGCTCCCGCAGAAGCCCGCATCCAAGGGCCTTCAGATAGGCTTCCTTCATGGTCCAGAGATTCAGAAACTCCCTGTTCTGTCTGTCTTCCGGAATTTTTTGTATATACCCGAATTCCCGGGAATGAAGACAGACATACAGTGAAGCGTCAACGACAGGAGTGTATCGTTCTATATCCACCCCGACCGGGTACGCACTGATGGCGCATACACACCATTGTTCAGCGTGGGCACAGTTAAAACAAACTCCCCCGGGGACTTTCAGTTCCGGTTTTCCATGAAGACCATCTTCAACAACGATGCTTTCAAGAGAAACATCGTAGAAATCTGCAAGATGATGGTAAAGCAGAGAATAGGCAGTGAGGGACCTGGACAGATCCTCTGCATACTTGAGCCCGGCAAGCCGAGTCCGCGTTGCAGGAGGAAGCAGAGCCAGTATTCTTTTTCCCTCGGAACTGTCGGGAAGAGATGGATCCGCCGGAGCCGATACTACTGTTATCACCGAAGGAATGGTATGCGAAAAATACGCAGTATTCAACTGGAGGACATAAAAAACGTGTACTGATTACACCGCTCTCTGCAAAGGTCTAGAGAAAAACAGACGGAAGATTAATAAATTGTAATCCAAAGATAGTAGAGCTCTTTACTATTTAATTTCTGTAGATTATCATTACTTTACTATAGTGTTGCTTATTTTCAATGTAGACTTTTAATAAGGTGTTAAATATGGATAGCCAGGGCGGCCGTAAAATTATCCTGATATGTGCCGACAACCTCAGCAACCAGATGCTGGTGTATTCAATAAAAAAAGAACTTGATATCGATTGCGCAATCTATAGTTCTCCTTTGGACAGATTTCCGGAAGGTTCTCCGTTGTATCAGGAGTCCCTTGAAGCTGCAGAGAATGCCTTTCTCTTTCTTGTTGACTGCAAGGACGCGGATATTGAGACTATGACTAGGGACCTGCTCGACAATCCCCTGCTAAATGACCATCTGGTAGCATTTTACAATCTGTCCAACTATTCCGAATCCGAAGTCAAAGCTCTGACCAGACGGGTACGGGGTTTTTTTTATACAGACGACAGCATGGAGCTTTTCCTGAAAGGGGTAAACGCGATTTTTAACGGGGAGGTATGGATCAGCCGGCAGATACTGCTGCGGTATATAATGAACCAGGCAGACGGTTATAAAAACGATGCCGACAATTCTATTCAACTGACCCAGCGGGAACAGCAGATCCTTTCTCTTATGAGTGCAGGTGTAGATAATGAGGAGATCAGCGACAAATTATGTATAAGCGTGAATACCGTCAAGACCCATATGTATAATATCTATAAAAAGATCCAGGTCTCCAACCGTCTGCAGGCCGCACTCTGGGCAGCAAGAAATCTTTAAAAAGTACTAGTGCGCAATGGTTACCTCTTAACAAAAAGACTAGTACTGTCTATGTAGAAAAAGTACCTGAAAAATTTCTTCAAAATCATGAACCCGCATTATTTACAAAATTCTCACCGCGGCCATACTATATCCTGACGGAAGAAAGTTATGGAAGAAAAACGTGGTATGACAAGGTATGATCTTGCCGTTCCTGCTGTGGTAAAAGTTGCCGACGGCCGCAGCGGATTACGGGATTTCAAGGTCTACACCCGGGATGTTTCCTCCCAGGGTACTTTTCTGAAAATGGAAAAGCCCCTCGAGCTTGGACGCCGGGTAGAACTTGAAATCTATCTTTCGATCAACAAGCTGCAGGAGTTCTTCAAACTCGATGACCAGGTCTGCATAAAGGTCAGGGGAGAGGTTATCCGGATAGAGCGGGATGGTGTGGGAATCAGTTTTGATAAACGCTATACCATTCTGCCGAGTGTGGGAGGCAGTGTAATTCCGTCGGCTGATGATTTAAAAGAGGATGCCTGAAGGGGGGCATTGGTATGAGAAAAGTAAAAGTAGGAACTTTGTGGAATCCGTCGTTAAGTAAAGATCTGGGAAAATACGGTATATACGCTAAAGAAGCCATGGCCCGGATACTGCAATATGAACGCAGCAGGGTAGACCGGGAAGGAGGCTGTTTTTCCGGGGTTCTGTTTACCCCAAACGGAGCAGGGGAAAAGATAAAAAATCTTATTGAGGTACTCAAGAACTGCACACGTCTTATCGACCATCTTGGCTGGTATGATGAATCGAGCCTCTGTGTTCTATTAACTGCTACCGAAATTGAAGGGGCAAAGCTGTTTGCGAAAAAGGTAGCTGCCCTGCTGGACGCGCACTACCAGAACGGGAACCGTCCGCAATACACCTTTGAAGTCTTTCGCTATCCTGATGAGAAACACCGGAAGGAGATCGGTAACGGAGCCGAGGAGGCTGGAATCTACCGTAACAACAAGCTCCGGATAGACACTCACCTGATACGCAGGTTGAGCAGGAACATGCCGGCATGGAAACGGCTGCTCGACATAGTCGGGTCCCTGTTCGGCCTTGCTGTTTTATCTCCCCTTTTACTTCTGGTCGCCCTGTATATAAAGGTGGTATCCTCAGGGCCCGTCTTTTACAAATCAGTCAGAGTCGGCTACAAGGGGAGGAATTTCACTTTTCTGAAATTTCGGACCATGCATGCTGACAATGACCAGGGGTTCCACTCCCAGCATGCAACCAATTTTATTACCCGCAGCGATATTCCTATGGAGAAGCTTGATGAGCAGGACCCCAGAATTATACCCGGCGGACGGGTACTGCGGAAGGCATGTATAGATGAACTTCCCCAGCTTATAAACATTCTGCGCGGACAGATGAGCCTTGTAGGGCCCCGGCCCTGCATACCCTACGAGGCGGAAAAGTACCTGCGCTGGCATGCCCACCGCTTTAACATTGTTCCGGGATTGACCGGACTGTGGCAGGTAAGCGGAAAAAACAAGCTGACCTTCAGGGAGATGATTGCCCTGGATATTGCCTACTCCAGAAAGATGTCCCTGAGGCTCGACCTGAAGCTTATAGCCCTTACCCTGCCGGCAATTTTGGCGATGGTAGGGGAGAGTGTTGTCCGCCGGCTCTTCGGCGATCAGAAGGTATATGATTGATAATTTGGAAAAAGGGAGATTATACATGTCGGATACCATGGTTCAATCAAATGAAGTAAAAACCGCTCTTAAGGATTTTCTGGTTTCCAATTTTTTGTTCGGACAGAACAGTCTGCAGTTTGATGATGGCGACTCCTTTCTGGAAAAGGGAATAATTGATTCCACCGGAATCCTGGAGCTGATCAGCTACCTGGAAGAGACCTACAGGATAAGCGTGGAAGACGATGAGCTGGTCCCGGAAAATCTGGATTCGGTAAATGCTGTGGATGCCTTTGTGCGGAGAAAGCTGAATGGAGAGGCCGGTGCGAACAGCTGAAACCGTCTTTAGTCAGAAGAGCCTGGAGCTTGACGCCGCTGTTGAGGCTGAGCGGATTGCTGAATCAATTCGTACTGTCGTATCTCTCAAGCTGAAACGGCAGGGTGTCGTGGTCGCCCTCTCCGGCGGTATCGACAGCAGTACAGTGGCCGCCCTGTGCGTAAAAGCTCTGGGGTCGGATAAAGTGTTTGGCCTGCAGATGCCGGAACAGCACTCCTCCGGAGACACCCTGGACTTAAGCGGCCTTGTTGCTGAGTCCTTTGGTATTGAGTCCATTCATCAGGATATAACAGAGGTTCTTACAGCCCTGGGATGTTACTCCCGTCAGGAAGCAGCCTACCGCAGGCTTATTCCTGAATATGGACCCGGATGGCGGGCCAAAATCGTTCTGCCGGGGGTACTGGAAAGCGATCGCCTGCGACTGTTTTCGCTGGTAGCTGTTTCGCCGGAGGGCAGGCAGATCAAAAAACGCCTGGACCATACAACGTATCTTGAGATTGTGGCTGCGACAAACTTCAAACAGCGGGTACGGAAAATGTTCGAATACTACCACGCGGACAGGCTGAACTACGCGGTTACCGGAACCCCCAATCGCCTGGAATATGACCAGGGATTTTTTGTTAAACTCGGAGATGGAGCCGCGGACATAAAACCCATAGCCCACCTGTATAAAAGCCAGGTCTATCAGCTTGCCGAGTACCTTGGCGTACCCGAAGAGATCCGAAGCCGTCCGCCCACGACGGATACCTATTCATTGCCCCAGTCCCAGGAGGAGTTCTACTTTTCCCTCTCCTACGAAAAGATGGACATGTGCCTGTACGGAAAAAACAACGGGATTCAGCGGGAGCACGTTGCCTCCGCCGCAGGGATTAGCCTTGAACAGCTGGACCGGGTCTACGCGGATATTGAACAGAAGCGTAGAACAACAGCCTATCTGCATATGGCTCCGCAGCTTGTTGAGAAGGTACTGTAAAAATAAGGAAAGGGTGCAATGTACAAAAAAACAGCTCACAAAAAAATATGGCTTCTCATTCTGCTGCTTCTGGGAATAAGCGCTCAGGTCTACTCTCAGAGCAGTTTTACGCGGAGCGGAATTAATGCCGCTTTGTTCAATGTGCAATCTTCACTGAGCGACGACGGAAGTCTTAAGGATATTGGAGGTCGTCTGGGGTATTCAATTGGCGGAGTTCTTGATGTTGGCGCGGTTTTCTCTGTCGATATGACTGAAATTGAGTCCCGGTCGGCGACGGAGACCAACATCGGGATTTTCTACGGGATTGTACTTGTAAAGCAGGAGGACTTCTCCCCGGTCTCCCTGGAATTGTCGGGAAGCTACGGTTATTCCTTTGTCGACAGCGGTTACTACGACGACAATGACCTGCAAAAGGAAGGGCACGGGTATGATCTTCAGCTTCAGCTCATGAGGGATTTTTCCTTTGCTGAATCTTTTATGCTGCGTTTCGGTGTGTTTGGAAACTATAGAAGCTATAACTACACCATCCAGTTAACAGGCCTTGAAACCGAGGAAGAACGTGAATATTCGCCGGAGAGGGAAACACTCCTTACATACGGCGGAAATCTGACGGTGATGAAGAAGAATTCCCAAGGCCGGACTTTCTATATAAGTGGCGAGCCGGTAATGAACGACAGTATGGATTTTAGTGTGACAATCAGAACCGGAGTGGTTTTTGAATTATAAGCATACTGCGGGATAGAGCTTCCCGTTGTATGTGTCTGACATAAGTACCTGGATAGCCTGTTTCGGCGGCATCGGAAGGTCGAATGAGATTCCTCGGAAACGATCTTCAGTATTGGTTGTAAGAATCTGATTCTGAGAAAACGGGGAGAATTTACTTTCAGTTATACGCATCTGAAAAACTGTAAGAAAAGAGATATCGTTTACAACATAATGAAGATTGCTGTACAGAGTTTGCTTTACCGATTACTGCCGCTGTGTTATCGATATAGCCTGATTGTCCTGACTTTAGCCTTATGGACAGGTTGTAAGTTGCCGCTTGATTTTCTGGCTGATGATAGTGGACCTGCTCCCATATATATTTCCAGGGATTCGTTTATGCTGGCCTGGGAAGCGGAAGAGCCTCTTATAGCAGAACTTCCTTCGTCGGTACATCACTTCAATATTTATTACAGAAAGCTGCATGAAAAAAAATGGCGGCCTCTCAAATCAACTGGAGTATTCAAGGTCTGCTCCACAATTTCGGTTATGGAAATGGATGGATATGGCTCGTATGAAATAGGTATTGCCGAGGTGCTGAATAATGGTACTGTTCGGGAAATTCATAAATCGACCGATTTCACAGCGAAACCGGCGGGGGGCTGGTATTTGATTATTACCGAGCCATAAGTCCGATAACACTATAAATTATTTTTAATAAAAGCAGGTAAAACATGAAGAACTGGTTAGTTTTAGCAGCAATACTCTTTTCTGTTAACAGTATTTTACTCTGTGCTGAGAATAACGAAGAGGATTCAAATATTGAGGAAGAGTTCGAAATATCTGAGGATGACCTTCTTTTCGGTCGATATACACCAGGGATAATTTTTAATACCAGTAACATACTTCTGGACCTGAATGAATACCAATCAGGAGTTGGGGTAAAGCTTAAGGCAAATGATTATGCATTGCGTGGTCTCTTTAATATAGGCTATGAAAGCGGCGCTGATCTTTTTGAGATGGATCTGGGACTCACATATGAAAAGCCGTTTTTCACAGGTAGAGTTGCTCCGTACTGGGGTGTTGCAGTTAACGGCGGTTATAGTCTTGATCGGGATGAGTATGATTCAGATAACTGGAATGAATACAGCGATTTTATCGGAGGACTCTCTGCTATTTTTGGGACAGAAGTCTATATTTTCGATTTCTTGTCCCTTTTTGCAGAGTACAGTATAGGTTTCTCTATAAGCCGGGCTACGGTTACGCAGAAAAGTTCCGGAGTCGAATCAGATGATACCACGATAAACTACAACATAGGAACAGGTCTTGGAAATGCAGCCTCAATTGGCATTGTGATCTATCTGGAAAAGCAGCCGATTAACTCAAATGATATACACGAAGAAAATGATTGATGTTTCTATAATTATAGTAAGTTATAATACAGCAAGGTTAACGTGTGATGCAGTTGCATCTGTTTACCATCGGACCAGGAATATAAGCTTTGAAATTATAGTTGTCGATAACAATTCTGATGATGAATCTGTAGCGTTATTACAGCAAAATTTTCCGAGTCTTCGGATTATTTGTCTTGAAACAAATATCGGTTTCGCTGCGGCGAATAACCTGGCGGCAGAGACGGCTCGGGGAAGATATTTTCTACTTCTGAATCCGGATACTATTGTTTTAAGCTCCTCTATTGACAAGATTGTTTCATTCGCAGATGAGAATCCGCGTTATGGAATATACGGTGGATCAACATTTTATGGCGACATGAGTCGTAATCCAACTGCAGGCTGGAATATGTCAACGCCCTGGAGTTTGTTGTGTTCAGCCTCAGGGCTTAGTTCACTATTCCGCGATTCACGTCGTTTTAATCCGGAATCTCTGTCGTGGTGGAATTGGAATAAGCCAATGGAAGTTGATATTGTTACAGGCTGTTTTCTATTGATTCCCAGTGAGTTATGGCATCGTCTTGGAGGATTCGATACACGGTTTTATATGTATGGAGAAGATGCTGATCTTTGTCTGCGTTCTGCGGCCATTAATAGGTTTTGTATTATCGTCCCTGACGCTGAAATTATCCATTTCGGGGGAGCTTCGGAAAGCATCAGGGCAGATAAGTTAATCCGATTGTTAAGAGCGAAAACGCAGTTGTTTCGAAAACACTGGGGTAATGTCGGGTCCACCTATGCTGTAATCATGCTTAAAATATGGTCTTTAAGTAGAACTATTGTTTTCCGGATACTCACATTATTCGATAAAAAGCATGAAGGCTCATTTAGGTCATGGCAAAAAGTATGGATAAGCCGTCGAGAGTGGAGCCGGAAAGCAGAACATGTAGGAGTGCTCTCGGAATGATCTCTGTAATTATGCCGGCATATAACGAAGAAGCGTTTATAGAACGTTCTCTGCGAAGCTTATGCAGCGGAGCTGCTCTTGGTGAACTGGAAATTATTGTTGTGTGTAACGGATGTACAGATTCTACTGCATCGAAAGCGCGAAAAGTATCGGGTCCAATAAAAGTGCTGGAAACCGGCATTCCCTCCAAGACAAATGCGATGAATATAGGTGATGAAATAGCAACTGGTTTTCCACGTTTTTATGTAGATGCAGACCTTATTTTCAGCCTTGATGATTTACGAAAAGTCGCGGCGGTATTGAATAAAAACGGTGTTATGGCCGCAGCTCCAGAGTTCGTGTTTGATGTCATACATTCTTCCAGTGCTGTAAAAGCATATTACAGAGTATGGAAACAAATGCCGTATTTTGATACCGGACGTATCGCAGGAGCATATGGATTGTCAAGAGAAGGGAGAACCCGTTTCGGAAGGTTTCCGACACTCACTTCTGATGATGGATTTGTCAGATTACAATTTACCCCATCCGAAAGAACGACGGTAAAAGGTAGTAGCGCCCTTGTTTCTACGCCCAGAAAACTAAGTAGTCTGATTAAAATTAAAATTCGTTCGCAAAGCGGAACAACTGAATTACGGAAGAAATTTCCTTCGCTTTTTCGTAATGAAACAGCAAGTCCGAAAAGCAGTTTACAACGTCTTCTTCACAACAGGTTTTCGACATATGAAAAACTGGTATATGTATGCGTATCTATACTTGCCAGGATGGGTGGGAAATTAAATCTGTTTCTTGGCAGAAAAACATGGGCACGTGACGAATCTTCCCGTGAATTGGTAGCTAAATAATGGAAAGCCGGAAAAAGTCAAAGAGAAATAAAGTTTTAGCAGTATCCTCAGGCGGTGGTCATTGGGTGCAATTGTTGAGATTACGAAAAGCCTGGATGGATCTGGATGTTATTTATGCAACAGTTTGGCCTGAATCAAGAGATGATGTAGATAGTGGTGATTTCTTTATTATTCCTGATGCTAACAGATGGACAAAAATCGCCTTACTTAAATGTATGTTTTCTGTGTTCAAGCTGGTTATGAAAGAGCGTCCGGGTGTTATAATATCCACCGGAGCCGCTCCTGGATTATTTGCTATTTTTTTTGGCAAGCTGACAGGAGCTCGAACCTTGTGGCTGGACAGTATTGCTAATGCAGAAAAGATTTCTTTATCAGGAAAGTTGGCAGGATATATTGCAGACGAGTGGCTTACGCAATGGGAAACTTTGTCGAAACCAAAAGGACCGTATTATCACGGAGCGGTTTTATGATATTTGTTACTGTTGGCATGCAGCTCGCGTTTGACAGGCTTGTTAATTCTGTAATCAAATGGTCCAAACTTCATGGAAAAATGAATATTGTTTTTCAGGTGGGGCCGAATGGATCTTGCATCGAAGGCTATAAATGCGAGGAATTCCTCGATTCAGACGAGTTCAATAAATTGATAACACAAGCTGAAATGGTAGTATCTCATGCGGGAATGGGTACAATTCTGAAAAGTCTGGAATTGGCGAAACCTCTGATTATAATGCCACGCAGAGCACAATTGAATGAACATCGTAATGATCATCAACTCCATACTGCGGCTAAGTTTTCAGAGTATCCAGGTATTACGACTGTTTACAATGAAGAGAAACTGCATGGTGCCCTCGATGAATCCTTGACTGCTGAGGCAAGGACTTTGATTTCTCCTTATGCTTCTGACCAACTATTAAACCATATTCGTCAGTTTATAAAGACAGAAATGTAGAGTTATTAGAGCTTATCTCTTTTTGACTGATTTTGCTTCTTTTTTATTGCGTACTCGATTTTTAAAAAAAGATGGGATATCTTATACTTTTATAAAAGCAGAATCGGGAGGAGGAGCAAATGATATATTCCCATAGAACCAAAACACAGTATATCTATCTATTTATAGTATTTTTAATACAAAGTTCTATTCTATTGTCCGCACAGTCGAAGCTTTCCGGCATACAAATCATAAATAGCGGAACGGCCACTGAAATCTCACAATACGGAATTACGTGGACATTCAGTAAACCCGTGGAATATGGTACCTATATAAATGGTGATTACTGGGTAGTAGGTCCTGTTGAGATTGTCAATATCTATCCGCCATCAAAGAATGTAGCCGGGCGTGTGATAAATGGCTCGATGGTGAATCCGGATCCGACTAGAGGCGGTGTTCATGGATTCGACAGTCAGCCGAGGGATACTAGGTATAGTCCAGATTTAAATGTTGCCAGACCTGGAGGTCAGGACTTATCATCAGTAAATTCATTGTTGCTCCAACCTGGATCCTCGCTTGTCACGTCCATTAGTCATCCGGAGCCTGAAAATCGACCACAGTTGACGGACGCTGCTATTCTTACTGTTATTGCAGCCCCTCCGTCATCCGGAAGCTTCCGCCCCCCTTATTGTGGCTCTGATAAGACCTCGTATTATAATTATTTTCAAGTTGACACTGCATCACTTAGAAGTTTGGCACCAGTTGCTAATACTCCTTCATTGAGTAGTGTTACGGCTGCTTTCAAACGTCCATGGCTTGATTTCATCCCCGACTGGACTCAGCGAGACATTCATGCATCCAATAATATGCCTTCATATGGAAGAGATCTTTCGTCTCAAGTAAGTATCGGGGCCCTCATGCTTCATTTGAATTATTCACAAAATGAGAAAAAGGAACTTCTTGTTGGATTTCTGCAACTGGGAATTGATTTGTGGGGTATTGTCCAAAATGGAGGGACCAACCATTGGGTACCAAACGGAGGACACGCCAGCGGTAGAAAATGGCCTATCCTTTTTGCAGGAATTATGTTCGACGACGTGAATATGATGAATCTTGGTCCAGGAGATGGTAGTGGAGTCGCTGTTTTTGGAGAGGATGCTCAAACGTTTTATGTCAGTCAGGAAACTATTGATATCACTAATGGTCCTGATTGGGTTAAAGATGATAAGCATGATGATCATCAACCTTACGATAACTCTCATTTAGGCATGCCTGAATGGGGAATACGGCATGCCACTGAACCTCAAAGAGATGATGCTTCCTGGAATCGTGCCTATAGAACCTGCTGTACCGCAACAGCATGGGCAGGTTTTGTTCTGTCTGCCAGAATTATGGATGTAGTTGATTTGTGGGATCATGATGCATTGTTTGACTATCAGGACCGTTATATGGAACTAATGAATGGGAATCCTGATCCTTTCGGGTATCCTGCAGTAAATGGCCAACCGACAACACATCAAGACTATAGAGGATGGACTGATTTTGAAGAAAATATGTGGGATGCATATAGGTAATACGGAAAAATTTAACTAAGGAACAGGCTTTATATTTGTGACTAAATCCGTGAAAAATAATGAACAAAAAGTAAAAGTAAAAAATGGAATAGTTGTATTCGGAGCTTCTTTTGCAACAAGAAACCGAGGGGTATCAGCCTTAGCGGCTGCATCTGTTGAACTAATTGAAAAATATTTTCCTGATAATCCTATATATCTTGTCTTTCCAGGATTATCTTATAAGAGTAGTGCAAACAGTATATTTTCTTCTCAAGTTAAAAGAATTAAATATATTTGCTTTAGATTCAATCCATTTTCGCGACCAAGTAATAGTGTTGTATATATAACCTTGGGTGCAATTCTATATCGTATTATTAGATTTAAACAACTACGTAAGTTAATAAAGGAATATTTTCCCTTAATTAATACGGTCACTACTTCAAGGTTTGTAGCTGATATTTGGGGTGGTGATAGTTTTAGTGATATTTACGATTTAAAGAGGATGTGTAAGCGTTCGTTCGGAAGCCTATTAACACTTATTCTTGATAAAAAGCTTATACTTTTTCCACAAAGCTATGGTCCTTATAAAACAAAAGGTGCACAGACGTTAGCTCGTATTATTATTAGATATGCTGATTGGACCCTTGCTAGAACCCTGGAAAATAATTGGCTATATGATATAAATCTTCAAGGCATAGTTAAGCCAGTATTTTGTCCTGATATCGCATTTACGTTAAAGAGTATACCTCCGAATGAAAACATAGATAGATTTTTTTCTTTTAACAATTCTACGACAAAACCTCTTGTGGGATTGAATATTAGTGGACTTTTATATTCGGGCGGCTATACAGGGCGTAATATGTTTGGTCTTGAATTTGAGTATGGAAAATTCATCAAGAACTTGTGCATGTTATTAATAAATGAAGAAAACTGTAATATTCTTTTCATTCCACATACATATGGAGAAAGAAACAACACCAGTTCAGAGGACGATCTGTCTGCGTCAATTATTGTGAAGAATAGTCTGGATGATAATTGTAAGGACAATATAAGTATAATGGATATGTATTTAAATCAGCATGAACTAAAATATATAATAGGTCAAACTGATTTTTTTATTGGATCAAGACTACATGCATGTATAGCTGCATTATCACAAGAGATTCCAGTTCTTGGTATAGCATATAGTCATAAGTTTATTGATGTTTTTGGGTCAGTAGATTTATCAGATCTTGTAGTTGATGGACGGACACTTTCAGAATATGAAGCATGTAATAAGGTCCGGAAATATTTAAATACGCGGGTTGAGATCCAGCATCGGATAAGAAAGAATATATCTATGGCTGTAAAAACCATTGAATCAACATTTTCTGCTCTATCTAAATCAGTCTGAATAGAATACTGACAACGCACATACTTTCTTACAAATATTTTTTTACAAATACTGGAATAATTTAATGGAAGAAGAGATTGAAGTACTTAGACAAATTGATTGGATTGAATATGGACAGACCGTATTGCATCCTTTTGCTGTCTTGCTTGTAGCAATAATGGCAATTGTTCTATTGAATTCTCGTTCAACTTTTTTTCTTATTCCATTTCTTGTAATAGCTGCGTTTATTACCCATATGCAAAGATTCGTTATCTTTTCGCTTGATTTCAGTATGTTAAGGATATTGATGGTAACTGGAATTTTACGAGTTTCCCTCAGAAATGATACTCACAAATTTGAATGGGAAAAAATGGATAGTTTGATTATTGCCTACATAATAGTATTAAGTATCGCCTATGTGGCTTTGCGGCAAAATAGTTCTGCAATTATTAATCGTCTTGGTGTAGGATTTGAAACATTATTAGCTTTCTTCTTAATACGCATGTATTTAAACTCAATCATTCAGATACGTTATTTTATCAAAGCCTTATCTTATGTGTTCATACTAGTGGCAATATTTATGACCATCGAGCATCTTACACATCATAATTTGTTTTCCGTTTTCGGGGGTGTAAATTCTGTTACTCGTATTCGCGAAGGGCGGCTTCGTGCACAGGGAGCTTTTTCACACTCAATTATGGCGGGAACTTTTGGAGCTGCTTTCATGCCTCTTTTTTGGGGACTTAAAGCAATAGGAAATAGAAAAGAAAAGCAATTAGCCGTAGCAGGTATAATAAGCAGTTTTGTTATTACATGGGCGTCCTCATCAAGTGGTCCAATTATTACATTAATGGCATCATCCTTCGCTATTATAGTATGGAAAGGTCGGAGATTTCTGCGTTATTTAATTCTTGGTTCGGTGTATATGATCATTATTCTACATATAGTTATGAAGGCACCGGTCTGGCATTTAATATCTCGAATAGATATAGTCGGTGGATCAACAGGATACCATAGGTATTTTTTAATAGATCAAACTATTAACAGATTCTCAGAATGGGCTCTTCTCGGTGTAAAAACTACCGGTCATTGGGGTTGGGGTTTGAATGATGTAACCAATATGTTCATTGGACAAGCCGTAAAAGGTGGCGTCATGACACTTATTCTATTTTTATTGATTGTTCATAACGGTTTTCTATCTGTGAAGAGAGCTATTGAAGAAGTTCCGATTGATGATAAAGTACAAAAATTATTTTGGTCTTGGGGTGCTGTATTATTTGCTCATTGTGTATCATTTTTTGGAGTTTCCTATTTTGGTCAAATGTATTTCTTTTGGACACTTACTCTTGGAATTTTAGCGAGTCTGCCAGTAATTGCAAAAAATAACGATATAACAATAGGGAATGAAAATACATTATAATGAAACCTATTTTAATAACAGGTTCCCATAGATCAGGGAAGACATTTATTGCAAAAGGTATTTCTGTTAGTAGAAAAGTGGATTTGATCAATGAGCCAATGAATCCAATCAGAAGACCAGGGTTAACAGGATTAAAAATAGACTATTGGTTTTACTTTATTGATAGGACAAATGATGATGACTTTAAAAGAAGATTTAAAAGAATCTTAAAATATGATTATTTCTTTTGTCAAGAGATCATTAGTATAAAGTGTATAAAAGATGTTCTTCGTATGGGGAGAGACTTTGTTTCTAATTATATAAAAAAGCTTCGAAAAAGAAGACCTATGATTGATGATCCATTTGCTGTTTTTTCTGCAGAATGGTTTTATAATACTTACAATATGGACATAGTAATTGTTATCCGACATCCGGCTTCTTTTGTCGCGAGTCTCATTGTTTTAGATTATGAATTCTCTTTTATGCAAATCCTTAAACAAGAAAATCTAATGAAAAAACTATCATATTTTCGCGATGATATTATTGAGTATGCAAATACTAAGAAATCAATTATAGAACAGGGTATCTTGTTATGGCGGATTATATATAAAACAATATATGAATTCAAGGAAAAGTATAACGATGAATGGATATTTGTTAGATTTGAAGATATTGCAGTAAATCCAATTGAAGAATTTAGAAAAGTTTATCGACGACTAGATATTGATTTTGACGATAAGGAAGAGAAAAGAATAAGAAGATATTGTAGGACTAATTATAGAAAGGAAGTATATAAAGAAAAAAAACCAGAATCTACCACTTGATAGCGAATATCCAATTGAGATGCAGAGAAAATATTACGAAAAAAAACTCGATACTAATGAAATCGAATTTATAATGGAACAAACAAAAGATGTCTGGAACTATTTTTATAATGAAAGTGATTAGTAGGATAGACATTAGGAAATAATTATTGTTTTTTTGTAAACAGTATTAGAATAAGATAAAATGAAAAAGATCAAAAGCATAGAAGATGTTGTCGCATATAGATTGTGTATCGGATGTGGAGCTTGTAAAAGCGTTTTAAGAAATGATTCGATACAGTTGGTTAATTACCCTTCGATTGGTTTACGACCAATTATTAAAAAACCTCTTACCAGTGAAGAGAATGAACTTACTCTCGCTGTTTGTCCAGGGATAAAAGTTGTCGCGAGATTGAATAAACTTGAATCTCGTGATCAACAGAAGAACAATAGTGTTGCTGGCAGATTTGAATCGATATGGATCGGGCATGCTTCAGAGCCTGAAGTGCGGTATCGCGGATCGTCAGGAGGAGTTCTGACCGCTTTGTCGCTGTATTGTCTTGAAAAGAAAGGTTTTGATTACATTGCCCACACAAAAATGAACCAAAAGCAGCCATGGATGAATAAAAGCACGCTAAGCGCTAGCCGGAATGATATTCTAAAAGCATGCGGCTCTCGATATAGCCCTTCATCACCATGTGATATTCTAAATGATATTATATCGAAAGATGGCAGCTTTGTTTTTGTTGGAAAGCCCTGTGATATAGCTGCTGTCAGGATGTTCTCTGCGAGAGAACCGGAACTTGAAAAGAAAATAGGAATGATTCTGACTTTTTTTTGTGCTGGTACGCCCAGTTCTGCTGCTGTAGAAAATCTTGGAAAGGGTTTTGTTGGAGATAAGTTCAAAGAAATCTCGGAATTACACTTCAGGGGAAACGGTTGGCCGGGAAGTTTTAGAATGCGCATAGGAAACGGTAAAGAAATAAAGTACTTATCATATGAAGAATCATGGAGTCAACTGCAACGTTCCAGAAGCTTACGGTGTCATCTCTGTGCGGATGGTATGGGGGATTTAGCCGATATTGCTTGTGGTGACGCATGGCATCTCTATGAAAACGATAATAATCCCGGGTTATCAATTATTATAGCCCGTACCGAACGAGGGCGAGAGCTGATAGAAGCAGCTCAGAAAGATGGTTACGTTACTATAAAACCGGTGGACAAGAGCGCGATTAGTGCTGCTCAGGGAAAGAAAAATGGAATTGTAAATCGTCGACGTGCTGTATGGGGGAGGCTCGCGGTTTTTTCCATCATGGGAATACCAAGAACAAGATACATTGGATTTCCTCTTTTCAAGGCCTGGTTAGGTTTGAGTATATTATCGAAAATTAAGTCTATCGTTGGAACATTAAGAAGAATACTTCATAAGAAGCTATTTATCCCTCAAGAAATGAGTGAAGAAGGTTACTATCAAAAAAACAGCAATGATACGAAGAAGACTATATCTTTCTTAATCCCTGGTCGTAGCAGATCAGGGGGTGTAAGAGTAACGGTAGAAATGGCTGAAAAACTACGAGAAAGGGGTCATTCCGTACGGATTCTTTATCCGCGTAGTCGTTTGTTTTCATCTTCATGGTTTCGAGAAGTTAAGAGCAATCTTGTTTCTTTGGTTTTAAGACTAGAACAAAGAGATTGGACTGCAGACTATTCCGGAACAGTTAGTGGTTATAAAAAAATAAATAAATTTTCTTTTAAAAAAGATGAAGTTGTGATTGCCGTAGGAACAAGTGCCATAGGAGAATTGGTAAAAATTGAAAGAAATAACATTTATAAAGTTAGATATTGTCACGGATTTTCCGAACATAAACAGGAAGAGATGAAACAGAACTGGGGATTGAGAATCCCAACGGTATCTGTTTCACCGCTTCTAAACGAACGAATATACAGTATTAGCGGAGAAAACCCCATTGCCGTTGTTCCTAATGGCATCAAAGAAAATCAATACTTTGTAGAAAAAGACGTTAAAAAAAATGGTATTGGTTTTTTGTTTAATACGAATAGAAAAAAGGCACCAGAAGACGCCAAGGAATTAGCAAAGGAGATCAATAAGAAGTTTCCGGGAATACCAATATATTCCTTTGGTGTGAACCATCGACCTAAGGAATTTCCTAATAAAGTTGAATACCGGCAAATGCCCAGTATTGAAGACGCTCGCCATATCTATAATAAAGCATTAATTTGGCTTGTTGTAAGTAAGAGTGAAGGTTTTTGTTTACCAATACTGGAAGCTATGGCATGCGGTGCCGCTGTTATAAGTACCGATCACGATACAGTTCGAGGAATAATAAATCCTGATGTAAACGGAGTGTTAGTAAAGATTGGAGATATAAAAGGATTTCTCGATGCAATAGAGAAATTATTAAATAATGATGAATTGCGTTCACGTCTTGTAAAGAATGGTTTCGAAACTGTAAGAGAGTTTACATGGGACAAGTCAGCTGATGCCATGGAAAGAATGTTAGACTCCTTTAAATAGATTGTTATAACAGCATCTTTTTCTTAAGAATTTGATAGACCAGGTTGAAAAATATGAAAAAAAATGAATCAATAAGTATTGTGCTTTCAACATATAACCGTGCGAGCATTCTTGAGCAAACGCTTAATGCATTCTCCATGCTTGATCTTGATAGTCTGGACGTCAGATTTATTGTTGTTGATAATAATAGTAAAGATAATACGCATGAAGTTCTAAATAGATATAGAGAGTTATTACCTCTGGAATGTTTCTTTGAAAAAAAACCTGGAAAGAATGTGGCGTTAAATACGGCTATACGTGAAGCATCAAGTCTTGGTGAAATCGTTGTTTTTACAGATGATGACATCATTCCCCATCTTGATTGGATTGTTAAAATTTCTGATGCCTCAACAAGATGGAAAAATTATAGTGTTTTTGGAGGTCGCGTTGAATTATTCTGGCCGCCGAGCAACATTCCGATGTGGGCCAAAGAGATCGCGAAAGATCCTTGGGCTTTCGCTGCGCATGATCTTGGTGATAAAGAGGTTCTATATCCAGAAAATAGAAATCCAGCGGGCCCAAATTACTGGATCCGAAGAGAGCTGCTTGAGAAGGGATATAAATTTAATGAAAGTATAGGACCTCACCCCAAGAATCGTATAATGGGAAGTGAAACAACATTTCTATATCAGTTGCGGGAGAACGGTTACAATCCGGTATTTATCCCTGATGCTGCGGTACAACATCATGTAGATAAGGAATTGCTTGAGCCATCAGGCATTTTAAAAAGAGCTTTTACAAACGGTAGAGGTGCTGCCAGGCAATTCTTCTTAAGACAGCCAGATGAGCTTAAGAAGTATGTCTTTTTTAAGAGAGTTAAAGCAGGTGCAGGAATAATTAAATGGAAAATAAATGAATGGCTCTTAAACTATTCATTTAATGATAATAATCGTGTACTGCGTCAAATACAAGTAATGAAAGGAATAGGATGGCATACTGAAATGATTAAGATATTCAAAGAGTTAAAAAAATGGAAGAAACTATGAAGTTCGAATCCTGGGTTGTGAATGAATCGAAACCCGATGCCAACCTTGGGCTATTACGTTCTTTAAAATATGATGCGCTTGTCAAGCAAAACAGATATGAATATTTTGAATCCTTTGTGCGAAACTTCCCTGGAAAAGCTGGAGTAGCATTACGCGTTATAATACTCCGAAGATTCTTCCAATCCTTTGGAAAAAATGTTGTTTTATGGCCTGGAATAAGATTTCGATTTCCGTATAAAATAGAACTTGGAGATAATGTTTCAATTTCTTACGATTGCATTTTACAAGCTGGCGGTGGGATAGTTCTTGGTGATAATACGCTTATTGGGCCTTCTGTGAAAATATGGTCTGTGAATCATATGTTTAAGGAACTGGATAGACCAATAAACAGACAAGGGTACGAAGGTCGACCAGTAATTATTGGCAATGATTGCTGGATAGGTTCCAACTCTTTTATGAAACCTGGAACATATCTACCAAATGGATGTGTTGTTTTACCAGGTACTGTACTGGGAAAGATGATTATTCCTGAGTATAGTGTGATTTCCGGTAATCCGGCAAAGATTATAGGGCCAAGAAATCGTGTTGGTGCAATGCTTGGTTGGAAAAAGACAAAAGAAGAATCTGAATGAGCATTGGCGTTACTATAAGTAAGAAATTGATTCTTACCAATTCAATTAGCTCAATTATATCGCGAATTATTAGTGTTTTACTAGTTTTATGGTTGCAGCGATTTCTTATAAGCCGTGTACCAACTGATGAATACGCAATATATCCCGTTTTTATGTCGGGAATGATGTTTATGCTTCTTCTTCGTACTATTTTATCATCAGGTTTGGTAAGATATCTTTCAGATGCAAAAGCACGTCACGATAGCGAAAGAATATCCAGTATTGTATCAACCTTATTTGTTTTTAGTGTAATTATCGCCCTTTTTTCCTTAATTGGGGGTATCTTTCTTTCTATAAATATAACAAATATATTCACCATTGCACCGGATTATTCCTTTGACGCATTTATCATCGCCATTGTGTTATTTATATCGTTTTCTTTACAGGTTTTGTTTTCACCATTTGAAGTTGGACTTCACGTGGAACAAAAGTTTATTCTTCTCAATATAATTGAGATAGTATTGGTTATCTTAAGGATAATTATTCTATTAGTTCTGCTTTTTGGTATCAGCACAAGAGTTATTTGGGTAGCAGTGGCTAATGAATTAGCAAATATTACCGGTCTGGTTTTGAGATTCTTTTTATCAAGACATGTGATGCCCGAGCTGAAATTCAACATTAAACGATTCAATAGAAATATTGCGAAAGAACTTTTATCATTTGGCGGATGGTCATTCATAGGTCAAGCTGCATATCGTATAAGAACTCATGCTGATCCGATAATTTTAAACAAACTTGGAACGTCTTTTGATGTTACGTGTTTTTATCTTGGGAATATGGTTCTTCATCATCTTACTGCATTTATTATGCGAGTCACGCAGACTATTCTGCCAAGCCTCACTGCAATGAATGCAATGGGGCAGCGAGAACGACTTGGAAAAGTTTTTGTTCGCTATAATCGAATAATTTTATGGGGATTTATGCTTGTAGCGACACCCGTTCTATTCTACAGAAAAGAGGTAGTAACGCTTTATGTAGGTGAACGGTTTTCTGTTGTTGCCATTGTATTAATGCTGTTATTGTTGAGTGACGCTTCTGCTCGGACTTATTCCTTACTGCATAATCTGGCAGTGGCAAAAGGGCAGGTGAAGTTTTTGGCAATTACCGGATTTATTTTCCAATTTACTAACATAATACTTACTATAATACTTGTTGGCAAATACAAAATGGGGGCAGTTGGTTCTGCGCTTTCAACAGCAATTATAACCATAGTATTTCAATCAATAATACTTATTCCATATTCATTATGGCTAGCGGAGGTTTCATTTCTTAATTGGTTTCAAAATAGTGTGTTGCTAGGTTTTCTTCCTGCTAGTATAACTCTTATTTCTTTATCAATATTAAAGATATTTTTTTCTTCCCCCGCTAATTGGGTTACTCTTTTAATACATCTAGTAATATCGGTCTTTATATATTTATTTGCACTATTTTTCCTTTCACTTACAAACGAGGATAAAATGGATGTGGATATGGTTTTAAAGAGAATCTTAACATTGTCATCAAAAAGATCTATAAAATAGTCGATATAAGTTTTACTTAAAAATCATATTATTCAACAGAGAAGATACAGAAGCTTTTTAAATGTATTTGAATTGCTCGTTTGTAATATGAGAAAGAATGAGAAATAAAAAATATTCGATTGCTTTTATAATTAATAACAGAGTACGAATCAGTCGTAACCAGCGTGAGTTCTATCTTTCACGCGAAATAAAAAAGCATAATATACGCGCAGTATGGTTTTATACTCATGAAGATGACTTAAATGCCTTTTTTTTGAAGAGATTTGAATCATATAAGATAAACACTATGAAGAAAAGGAAATTTAAGATTTTAAAATGGTATATAGAGTTGGTGATAAAACTAAGAAAAAAAGAAATCGACGCAGTCTGGATATCTGGACATAGTGAGCGTAATATATTCTACTTATTTCTTATTTTTCTTATGTTAAGAATCGTAGGAATTAAGATTTTATACGATCCAATTGATCCTATATATGAAGATAATATTGTTATGGGACGAATAAAAACCAGAAGTCAGGCTTTTGCGCAAAAAAACATTTTGAAAATTATATATTACTTAACCGCGATAACTTTTGTTGTTACTGAAGAGTTAAAAGAAACAATGATAGCGAACGGGTTTCCACAGTCACGCTTTGAGATTGCATATTGGGGAATTGATATACATCGCTTTAATAAGCGAAATATTAAAAATACTTTTCTGAAAGAAAAATGTAATAATGAAAAATTTGTAATAGGATGGCTAGGTAATATGATTAGTGGTAAGGGAATTGAAGAGATTTTAATACCGCTTATACAAATTATACCAAATAAAATAGAAAATGCATATTTTCTGATTGGAGGAAAAGGGAGATTAGAGAGATGTTTCTTAGAACTAAAAGAAGACGTAAAGTGTTTGGAAGTTGCTGGAGAAATCCCGTATGAAAAAGCTCCAGGTTTCACAAATTCGATAGATCTATACATAGTACCTATTTATGAACAAAATCTATTTGTAAATTCTATTCGCCCAGTAAAGGTGTTTGATGCAGTTGCCCTGGGTGTACCTGTACTGATAACAGAGACAAAAGCAACAAAAAGACTTTTAGAATGGTTTGATGGCGTTACTTTAGTTAAACCTGATTTGTCATCGTTTATTGAAAAAGTGCAATATGTTTATGATAATTATTCCGACATAAAGAATAGGGCAAAAAGAAACACTGCTATTGTAAACGGGTTTACACATCAAAAAATAAGCAAAGATATTCTTAAAAAAATTGAAACTAAAATTATAAATACGGATACAAAATGATAATAGATCATATAGGAATTGTGGTAAAATCGTTAAGCGAGAGTATTGAGCATTGGGAAAAAGTGTTTAATTACAAACAAAAGACAGAAATTGTTATTAATACCAGGCAAAAGGTTAAAGTTGTTTTTCTGGAGAAAAAAGGTTCTATTTTAATAAAATTGATAGAGCCAACAGATTCCACATCTAACGTCTTTTCTCTTTCAAGGAGGGGTGGAGGGTTACATCATATTTGTTTTAAATGTGAAAACTTGAATACAAAGATTGCTGAATTAAAACAAAAAGGACTACATGTTATAGTAAAACCCGAACCAGGAGAAGCCTTTGAAAATGAGGATATAGCATTTATTTATGCGAGAAACAATATAAATATTGAACTGATTGATACCGATAAAAAAGCCAAAATAATAGAAAATGAAGATAATAATTTTCAGTATTGACTGCAAACCAAAGAAAGGCGGGATTGCAGAGTATACTCATAATTTAATATTATCATTGCAGAAGCAGAAAATTATAACGATAGTCATTGCACAAAATCATTCTGCATCAGAAGATTTCGACTCACAACAAAAATATCTGATAATTAGATGTAATTTAGACCCCCAGACACGATTGTTAAAAAGATATCTACATATTATCAAAACTGCAGGGAACTTTATATCGCGAGAAAAACCCGATTGTATTATTTTGAATACATATGATCGGCTGTCATTAGCAATACACATTGTATCCTTGTGGAAAGGATTGCCATTTTATATCCTTGTACACGGTTTGGATATTGCTGAAAAGCAAAGTTCATGGAAGGAACTTAAGAGGTATGTGGTTATAAGGGGAACAAACGGCATAATAGCAAACAGTACGAATACCCGAAAGATCGCTATTAAAAAAGGTGCTGATCCAGATAAAGTGCATATTGTGCACCCAGGTGTTGCTTCGTATGAAAAAATGTCTTTAGAAAGGTATAAAAAAACAGGTACCGTATTGTGCAGTGTTATACAATCTTCATCTCCTGTCATACTTTCTGTTGGACGCCTGGTACCAAGAAAGGGATTCGACATGGTAATAGAATCGATTCCGGTGGTACTAAAAAAATATCCCAATCTTAAGTACGTGATTATTGGCGATGGTTATGATCGGGATCGTCTAGAACATATGGTTGCACAAATGGGTCTTGAGGAAAATATTCTGTTCCCTGGTCAAGTAGACGAACAGACCAAGCATGCTTATTACGAATTGGCAGATCTTTTTATAATGCCTAACAGGGATCTTGATAACGGTGATACCGAGGGGTTTGGTATAGTCTTTCTAGAGGCTAATCTGCACGGGTTACCGGTTATCGGGGGAAACGCAGGCGGTGTACCTGATGCCATCGAAGATGGAAAAAGTGGTCTTCTCGTAAACTCGAGTAGTATTCAGGAAATAGTAAATGCAATTATTACTATACTGTCAAACCCTAAGACCGCAAGCAGGATGGGCGAGTACGGGCGAAAACGGTCAGAGGAGCAATTCAACTGGACTATAACAGCAAAAAAAGTATCTGATATCATCAGAATGAAATGAGGGAATCTTTGGAGATGCATCTTAATCAATCGAATAAGAAAGCTATATTATGCACAACATTATCATTGATTCTTTTGTGCATGGTCTTCTGCATTTCATGCGGTGGGGAAAATATGAATGGTATTACTGATGAACAGGTTAATAGCGCTCTCGAAAAATTATCTGGTATGAAAATTTTTTTCGGGCACCAATCGGTTGGACGTAACATACTATCCGGTGTTGATGATTTAGCACGGGGAGCCGAAATTCCTGTAAGAATGGGGACTTTGGAATCCGGCACCAGTACCGACGAGGTGAATATCCTTGATGCACATGTGGGAGAAAACACGGTACCAAGCAGTAAAATACATGATTTCGTGAACATGGTCAGATCTGGTGTAGGAAATTCAGTTGACGTTGCATTCATGAAGTTCTGCTATGTGGACACACGGGGAGATGAAGACATAGATTCATTCTTCACCAGGTATATCTCCGAGATGGAAGTGCTTGAAAGGGAGTTCCCTCAAACGACTTTCATCTATATGACAATGCCGCTTACATCTCCCATGACGGGATTCAAGAATATGATCAAAGGCATGCTGGGACGTCTGCATAAGGTAGACGACGGGCGTGAAGCTAATATTGTACGAAACCGTTTTAATAACATGCTTAGAGAGGCAAAAGAACCGAGTGGACGGCTATTCGACCTTGCCGCAGCTGAGGCATCTATGCCCAACGGTTCAACATATTCTTTCAAAAACGACGGGGAAAAGTATGAAGCCCTGTATCCAGGCTACACCTGGGATGGTGGACATCTTGATGAGGCAGGGAGGAAGGTGATCGCGAAGAAGTTGATCATCTTTCTGTCGAAATTAGACTGATTTTTAGTAGCGGACACAAATCTGTCTGTTGTTTCTTTACTCAGTGGAAATAGAAAGGTAGACTAAAGAATGGCGGGAAAAACACAACCAAAACAAGTATCAGAGCGGGAAAGAACCTTAATTGAAGGTGTGCTCTATTACTTGTCGTATCTGTTTCGACATAAATATTTGATTATCACAATTACTGTACTTACAGCACTTGGCAGCGTTGTCTTTGCTATAGTCTCCCTGATGCTTCCTCCGGAGAAAAGCCCGTTGCCTAACTTTTATGTATCTTATGCTGTACTGATTGCCGGGGAGGGAGGAGACTCAGATATGGGGACTATGTTGGCCGCCCTTGGAATACAGGCTCCGCGGAACGAAACAAACTACGGTGAGCTTGGAGTTCGGGTACTTCGCAGCAATCCTTTCATAGATACGATTGTGGAAGAGAATGACATAATAAAAAAGTATGGTATTACTGATACAATACGGACGAGCTCAAGAAATATTATTCTCGGAAACAGTACTTTCGTGTATGAACCTCGCACAGGAAGCTTGAGATTAAGCTTTGAAAGCACCGATCCCCATTTTGCCCGGGATGTGGTTAACAGCATGGTTAATAACCTTCAGAAATGGTTTCAGCAATGGGAAGGCAGCAGTTCCCGTCAGAATCTTAACGCCATAGAAATCAAGCTGGAAGAGGTAAGTCAGGAAATTCGTAGACTGGAGGATGAAATCGCCAGATTCCAAACAGAGTATGGAGTTTTTTCTATTGAACAGCTGGCAGAAGCCCAGACCCGTATTATAAACGATCTCGAGAACCAACTGATTCGGACCGAAATGGCTATTAAAAACTACACCGGCTTCTCAACGCTTCAGGACCAGGAGCTTATACAGCTGCAGGCTCAGCGGGACAGCTTAAGGGAGCTGATTCAACAGATAGAACAGGGACAGGGTTCCGGGGTCCGGCGTATGCCCTCGCGTCAGGAACTCTCTACACTGGCGGTAGAGTATTCTCATCTGCAAATGAACCACCAGATACAAATGCGAATATTTCAAAATCTGAAAGAGCAGTATGAGGTGCAAAAACTGACAACCACAACCGAAAGCTCTCCGTTCAGCATTCTGGAACCAGCAGAAGTTCCGGAGGAAAAATCAAGGCCTCGCAGAAGTCAGATATGCCTGATTGCTACTGTTATAGGTTTCTTTGGATCTATTGGTCTCGCGCTCCTTATTGATCTTGTTCGCAATGTTAAAAATGATCCGGAAAAACGTAAAATCCTTAAAGGTGAGTGAGTCTGTGTAAATATTGTGAGATATTCACCTGAAAATATTCCTAAGAACATGAAAACATTTTTCACTATTCTTATCTTCCACAGTTGACGTTATTTATTTGACGTATAAGTTTTTACCTTGAGCTCCTCGATTAATTTTCCTATGATTTCTTTTCATACTATAGCCAAAGAATTAGTTAATCGAAAGTATCCGCTTGAATACCAACGCAAGAAAGTTTATATCATTACTTCGCTATTTCTTATAATTCAGAATGGTGTATTATTAATATGATTGATTTAGAAAAGCTACGGTTTCGACGACAATTTATCTTAGGCCCGGCACATGTACAATTATTCTATAATTGGCAAAAAATTTCTATTGGAAACGATTTATTTTTGACTGTTCATCCAGATTTACCTTGCTATGAAGCGACGATTGGGAACGTTACGACTATATTACTCGGTTATGCTGTAAATCCTTATCTACCGAATTTAAGTAATACAGAAATTGTAAATACACTATCAAAAGAGTCTACAAATTGGGAATTGCTTATTAAACATACCAACCAGTTAGTTGGAAGATGGGTAATTATATATAAAGCTTCCGAAAAAACAATTGTATTCCATGATCCTGCTGGTGTAAGGCAAATTCATTTTGGTTTTTCTATATCAGGAGAACTCTGGTGTGCTTCACAGCCTTCTTTGGTTGCATTAGTTACAGATGCAGAACCAGATTTAAGCCACCACCATGAGCTGAAAAATGATGGTGTCTTTGATAGATACCGAGATCACTTCTGGCCTGGATCGACAACATTTTACAAGAAAGTTTTTAGGTTACTACCAAATCATTACTTAGATATGTATACTCGAAAGCCATCAAGATATTGGCCAGTGAGTAAGATTGAAGAAATTTCATTTGATGATGCGATTGTAAAATGTTCTAAAATTCTAACGGGTTCAATTAAAGCAGCAACAAAGAGATATAATTTACTATTCTCAATTACTGCAGGGTTTGACTCTCGTGTACTCTTGGCAGCGTCGAGAGACGTTGTTAATGAATTGAAATTATATACTGAAATACGGAAATGGATGCATCCTTTACATCCTGATATACGCGTGCCCTATCTTATGTTAAGATCAGTAGGATTGAATCGTAAGCTATTACGTGTACCGAAAAGGGTAGATAGACTTTTTCAATCATTATTTACTGAATGTTTTCCGCATTACCATGAAGGTGTACTAAAAGAAGCTGATGTCTTGTTTAAAAGTGTGCGATCATATGGATTTGAACCAATGGTAATAAATGGAAATATAAGCGAAATAGGTAGGCGATTTTATTCAAAGAAGGGTTGGCCTGGAGACCCAACACCTGAACTTATGTCAGCAAAAGCACAGATGAAGAGTAGTCGCTATGCTGCTGAACAATTTTCATATTGGTATGAAGATGCAAAGCCGACTATCAAAGACAGTGGAATAGATCCCTGGGATCTGTTCTATTGGGAGCAAAAAATAGGTGGTTGGTTTGGATCAGTCAGGTCAGAGTATGATTTTGCAATAGATGTATTTTTACCATACAACTGTCGTGATTTATTACAGTATATGCTTGGTGTTAATCCTCTATATCGACAAACTCCAGATTATAAGTTTCATGAATCTCTTATTAGATATATGTGGCCAGAATTATTACATTTTTCAATCAATCCACCTGATCCCATGAAGAAGATTGTGAAATATGCTCGACGGATAGATAATTTTATATCGAAAATCATGTTTAAAAGACAGTAAGCGTCAATTTACATCGGGGCTAAAAATTCCAGGATAGTAGGTTTTTCCACTGCTCCTGACCATATAATACTAACAGGATCATTCAAATACTTATAAGAAATAATCATCCGGATTCAACCTGTTGGCTTTTGTAGTCTTAATTGTCAACGCCAGGATAAAACTGCAGTTTCTTATCGGAGCTGAGTTGTAGACTCCGACAAGAATTCTTGGAAGCCAACGGTTCAAATCATCATCATTCGCCGTTATATTTCTGCTACTTAATTCTATCTATGGAGAATATTCTATTTGCAGTTCAGCAAGGCCGCCAGGCACGGTTTATTTGAGCATACTTTTATTATACAACATTTGCTTTTAGAAAACTTATTATATCGATAACAAGGGTACATTTGCATGAAAAGATCATTTCTATTGGTTGTCTTATTACTTCTTAGTTTTGGACTTTCTTCTCAGGATTTTGGGGTTTTGCCATCGAGCCCGGGCGCTGGTGGGGTACCTGAAGGTGGACAGGAAGAGGAACTAGTTGAAGCCCAGATCGAAAGGCTTCAGCTGGCAATATCGAATGAAGGCTACCCTGTAACCCCTGGCGATATTTATCGTATCACCTTTACCGCGGCAGGATCGTTAATAACAAATCAGATAATCGTGGAGAGTGATTATTCAATTAATCTTGGTATATTCGGCGAGATTGATGTTCAAAATATGAACTTCCCGGAATTAAAAAAAAGGGTTGAGCGACTTATCCAGGAAGGCTATCCCCGAAGTCTGCCGTCTCTTACAATGATTTCCACTGGTACTTTTGAAGTCCCAATTATTGGCGAGATTCCTCAAACCACATATGTTACCGCGTGGGGGCTATCCAGGCTCAACGATGTAGTTTCTGGTTCCTTTGGAGCACATTCTTCTATGAGGGATGTTAAGGTACTATCCAAAGACGGTACAGAACGAACCTTTGATCTCTGGATGGCACGGTATAAGGGTGATCTTTTTCAGAATCCTCTGGTTAGCCCAGGCGACCGGATCGTCGTTTCCAGAGTTAATAAACAGATCAGAATAAACGGCGAAGTCTATCGCCCCGGTATCTATCAACTGCTGGAAAACGAGGATCTGCAGGATATCCGTTACTTTTCCGGTGGGTTTACCCCCCTGGCAGATCTCAGACGGGTAACCGTGGAAAGGTTCTCGGGAGAAGGTCCTGAGCTTATTGTCTTTGATTACAATAACTCCGATGAGGATTTTGAGTTCAAGGATCGGGACATTATTACAATTCCTTCAAAACGCGATCAGGATCTGCAGGTTACTGTTGTAGGGGCCGTATTTAATCCGGGGCGATATCAGTATACACCGCCCGAGAACTATATGTATTACGTAAACCTTGCCGGAGGCATCGATTTTGAACGAAATTCAGGGAATGAGGTAACTGTTGTAGACCGTTACGGGAATCAGCAGGATCCGAGTTACCCCATAAGTCCGGGAGACACCATTACTGTTCTTAACAATAATTTTATTTATAATTTCAACCGGCATTTCCCTGTTGTCACTACCGGTTTTGCCTTTATTTTAACAATTATCTCCATTGTAAACCTTGCAAACCAGTAGAAATCTACAAAAATTTTAATCCAAAACTGCCTAAAGAAGTTATTTTGCTGTGCATGCTGTATATTATTAATTGTCGTGAATCTCATAAAATGATTAAAAAACTGAGTTTTATTTAGTTATCAAGAATACGTTAGAAGATGTACAGCGTGCTTATAAACACTCTTTCTTTTCGAGGCGGATGAACTGTGGTTTTTAAACATGCCCATATGGTTTTGTTATTTTTGAATACCCTGCTTTTGTCCTGTCTTGATCCTGCTAGTGAGCTTATTATAAAAACTGATCCGCCTTCAACGACAGAAAAGCTTGTCTTCATCCATCACTCCTGCGGTGACAACTGGCTGAATACCGGGGATGGTAATCTTGGCAATACCCTTGGAGCCAATAATTACTATGTAAGGGATATCTACTATGGTTGGGATGCTCCGTACAATGAGAACATTGGAGACCGAACAGATACTGGTGACTGGCCTGAATGGTTTACGGATACAACAATCCAGGGCAACGGAGAAACCCAGCGAGACAACATAATGGCCGCTGTTTACACAACAGCAAATAAGAACGCAATGTATACACCTATCACTGATCCTGGCGGGGAAAATGACATTATTATGTTCAAATCCTGCTATCCTAATAGCGAAGTGGGGTCGTCCATCGAAGACGAAAAGGACATCTATAATGATATACTTACATATTTTGCCTCCCGTCCCGATAAGCTTTTCATCCTCATAACTCCCCCAGGGGAGACAGTGGTTTCAAGCTATGTACTTACAAGGGAACTGTGTGAATGGCTGGTGGACGAAGAGAACGGCTGGCTCTCGGGCTACTCTGGAAATAACGTTGGTGTATTCGATTTTTACTGTGTTCTCTCGGAGACGGGTTCCCATCATACTATAGAGGATGGAGAGCTGGTCTACACATATGCATCTGACTACGACGGAACATCGCCGTATCATAACGGGAATGATCATCCAAACAGCACAGGTAACCAGAAATCGACTGATGAATTTGTTCCTCTGCTGAACTACTATTACAACAGATGGAGAAACAATTAACTTTTTAAGCATAGGTAAAAGCAATTAAAGCGCGCATAAAAGCAAAGCTTCTTGTGTTATCTCTCTAAACCGCGTTAAGGGGGATACTATGAAATTAAAAAATCTGAACTTTTTATTCGTTCTTGTTTTGATGCAGCTCATTTCCTGTAAAGATCCCAGTGATTCTTTTCACGTGGTTATTATTCCGAAAGCTCCCAGCGGCTTGAGCGGAACAGCAGAGTCCGGAACCGGAGTGAACTTGAGCTGGACAGATAACGCGGACAATGAAGAAAGCTTTACGGTAGAACGAAGCGAAGACGGTGGAGCTTTTTCCTCAATTGTCACGGGACTGGCTGCGAACACAGAAAGCTACAGCGACGCGGGGTTTGGACTTGATTCTGACCACAGTCTGGTCTACCGGGTCTATGCGACAAACAGCGTCGGGGATTCCGGCTATTCGAATACAGCGAGCGTAAGCTACACAGCGCCCCTGACAGTGCCTGACGCTCCCAGCGGCTTGAGCGGAACAGCAGAGTTCGGAACCGGAGTGAACTTGAGCTGGACAGACAACGCGGACAATGAAGAAAGCTTTACGGTAGAACGAAGCGAAGACGGTGGAGCTTTTTCCTCAATTGTCACGGGACTGGCTGCGAACACAGAAAGCTACAGCGATACAGGGTTCGATACTGATGAGAATCACAGTCTGGAGTATCGAGTCTACGCGACCAATGTCATTGGCGATTCCGGCTATTCGAATGAGATTGAGGTCAGCTACACGGCACCGCTGACAGCACCTGACGCTCCGAGCGGCTTGAGCGGAACAGCAATATCCGGAAGCGGAGTAACCCTTGGCTGGACAGATAACGCGGACAATGAAGAGAGCTTTACTGTAGAACGGAACCTTGACGGAGCAGGGTATGTATCGATAGCCGCGGGACTTGCTGCGGATACAGAAAGCTTCACTGACAGTGGGTTTGATCTTGATTCTGATCACAGTCTGGTCTACCGGGTCTATGCTACAAACAGCGTCGGGGATTCCGGCTACTCGAATACCGCGAGCGTAAGCTACACAGCGCCCCTGACAGTGCCTGACGCCCCCAGTGACTTAAGCGGAACAGCAGAATCCGGAACTGGAGTAACCCTTAGCTGGACAGACAACGCGGACAATGAAGAGAGCTTTACGGTAGAACGGACCCTTGACGGAGCAGGGTATGTATCGATAGCCGCGGGACTTGCTGCGGACACGGAAAGCTACAGCGACACAGGGTTCGATCTTGATTCTGATCACAGTCTGGTCTACCGGGTCTATGCGACAAACAGCGTCGGGAATTCCGGCTACTCGAATACCGCGAGCGTAAGCTACACAGCGCCCCTGACAGTGCCTGACGCCCCCAGCGGCTTGAGCGGAACAGTAATCTCCGGAAGCGGAGTAAATCTTAGCTGGACAGACAACGCGGACAATGAAACAAGCTATACAGTAGAGCGAAGCGAAGACGGTGGAACGTATAGCTTGATTGCAGCGTTGGCTGCTGATGCGGTCGCATATCAGGATGTAGACTTTGTCCTTACTACTGATCATAATTTTAGTTACCGTGTATATGCTTCAAACAGTGCAGGTGATTCTGATTTTTCCAATGAAAATATAGTAAACTATACAGCACCTGGCACTCCTTATTTAATTATCAACCATAATTCTATTGCAGAATTTGACGGCCTCACTTCTGATCAGATTGAAGCGGCAAAAAAAGTGCTGCTAATTATCAGCGGAGAATCCCATGGTAGAGGATATGGTTACGGCTTGGAGTCTTTAGCGGGAATAGATAGTACATATAGCGCTTCAACCAATTGGAGTGGTGAAGCAGAAAGTTATAGATCCGACGCGTTGCGTTGGAACCGGGCATTTCTTGATAATTCCACTTGGAATACTTCTATGGGCGAAGAGGATTTCTGGACAAATTCAGCTGCTGTTAATGATGTAAAGGCAGGTCTTGAATATATAGAATCCAATTATACTGGAAAAGTAATTTTCGGTTTAGGCTGGTGTTGGGATATGACCTGGCATAACTCACCGACAACAACGAAGGATCCTGTATATAGTTGTGGCTGGGCCGGCAGCACTGTTGATGGGCCCGATGGAGATCTGCCTTGGGGCCTGGATGCCGGTGACAGTAGTATAACCGGAAACAGTCTCAGTCTCGTGGGGTATCTTGAAGCTGTTGAGGAATATAACACGGATGCACCCGGTGTAATTACAATATTTACAACTGGACCGGTTGACGGGAACTACAACAATGAACTCGGCTATCAGCGCTGGCTCAAACATGAAAGAATACGTGAATACGTGCAAACAAATGGTGGGGTCCTGTTCGATTATGCGGACATCCTCTCCTATGATTACACGAATAATCAGCGTTTCACAGAGAGTTGGGATGGACATAACTGGCACGGTATAAATCCTTCTTATGATGATTCCAGTTATGATGGTGGTGACGGCGGATGTCACATTACTGAAGCTGCCTGCATCCAGCTTGCCAAAGGACTCTGGGTAATGGCAGCTAAAATAGCCGATTGGGATTCCTGAAGATTACCTGGAAAACATATCGATAAATGATTCTGCTTCAAAAATATTATTTAGGAAAAGATCTTGAAAAATAAAACATTGACCACTATCAATTCCAACCATGCTCGTCGATATATTGCGGTTTTTTTATTCTTTGCTCTTTTAACCCTCCGACTCTTAGGCGATACATCCGAACTCTCCCTGGGTGCCGGTATAAGCCTGGATATTGCTCCTTGGGGAATCGAGCAGACATTCTTTACTGTCTATTCTTCTTACACACCCAGCGGAATGCCGCACCTTATGGCCAGGGCTTCTATTTCATTTAATCGGTCTGTTGTGATGGCCAGGTTTCCTCTGTGTTTCCGTTTGTTTCCGGCCGAATTGGCTGAGGAACAGCAATTCGAAGCCTGGATGGGAGGGGGTGTGGAGCTTTACCGAAGCCGGGACTATTTTGCACTTGCCCCCTTGTTATCCCTGGGGGGCAGATTTCGGTTCCAGAATATATTCGTTGAGATCCCGGCAGAATCAGCAATCAGAATCGGGCAGAATAATATCGATTCTGATGTTGGATTCAACGCCGGATACATCTTCAACTTTTAAAACTCTGAGAGAGGGTTTTCTTTTTGTGGTGCATGTAGAGACAAAAGAGTAGTTTTTAGAGATTGTATGATTTACGTGGTTGGGCGCAGAGAGTTATCCTCTATCTGACGGGATTGGGGAGCCGGCGGTAGGTTGAGGGCACCGGGAGGCATAAGACCTCGCTTTAGAGATTAACTGAAACCTGCCACCGAACACCATAGAGCGGTGCGCCGAGTGACCGGCGCAACCGCGAATAGGAGTACGGTGTAACTCGCGTCTGACCAAAGACTCCCAGTCCTTCTTATAACCGAAAGGAGGGAAAAATGGAAGAGAAGATTCGGTATGTAGGCATCGACCTTGGTAAACGGACTTACCAGTGTGCGATTCTCGATGAGAAAGCCAAGAATCAACAGTTCGATGGAAAAGCCGATGGGATTGGCTTAGAGCGACTTGCCAAGAGATTGGGTAATGATGATTTGGTAGGACTGGAAGCGGGGAACAATGCGTTCAATATTGCTCGATATCTGACTGACCGGGTTGGGTGCCATGTTGTTGTTCTGAACCCTGGGAAGCTTGCAATGATTTACCAATCGCTGAAAAAAACGGATAGGGAAGATGCAGTACAAATTGCCCGCCTGTTACAGCGGAACCCGGTAGAAGAATTGCCAACCGTACCGTTGCCAACGAAGAAAGAGGAAGAGGAGAGGTCAGTTGTAGCCGAACTGGCAACTTACAAAGCAGACCGAACAAGGTACATAAACCGGCTCCATAGTGTGTTTCTCGATTCGGGTATTACAACGATAACGAAAGCGGATCTAAAAACGGCATCGAACAGAGAGAAGAACGTATTGACCCTTCTTACCGGACGGCATGTTCGAGAAGCGAGGCGACTGATAGAAATGGTTGCCTACTGTGAAGCGATTATTGAAGATTTAGAACAGGAAACAAAGCAGTTCCTGGAATCCGAGAAGAACACTGGGATTCTCATGTCTGTCCCAGGAGTCGGTCCTGCTACCGCGTTGGCTTTTATTGCCTACGTAGGGGATGGAAGTCGATTTGCGAATGCAGATCAGGTGGCAAACTACGCAGGCCTCACACCTCGGGTCGATAGCTCTGGGGAAACTCATCGAATGGGGCCAATATCAAAGCGAGGATGTGCATATTTGCGCAGAGTGATCGTACAGGCAGCATGGTCACTGGTGCGTTCGAAAAGTGGGGGGCACTTGAAAGAGGCTTACAAAACTTTAATCACTCGAAAACCTAAAGCAGTAGCGATTATTGCCATTGCTCGGAGATTAGTAAAGCTTCTGTACACCTTGGTGACAAAGAAGACATATTATCGGTATAGCCAGCTTAAAGAGAGGCTTGCGAAGCTGAAATATCATAAATTACAAATTATTGGATTGGGGTCTTGACGTAAAACATAGGAGGTGCCCATGTATTGATCACTGTACGAGTTGGCTTTTGCCTGCTAGTTGCCTATGATCCTGTTTTAGTATATCATCTGCCCCCATACAAACTATTCCAGGGTGATGAGGAAGAAAATGCCAACCTACGATTATGAGTGTCAATCCTGCGGACATGTTTTTGAGTATTTTCAGAGTATGTCCGACGATCCCCTCAAGGAATGTCCAAAGTGCGGCAAAGAGGTAAAACGCCTTATCGGCGGCGGTATGGGCATTATCTTCAAGGGGAGCGGGTTCTACGTCACCGATAACCGCTCGGGTTCCAACGGCTCCGGCGGCGGGGCTAAAACGTCCTCCACCGACGGAGGAAGCGCCAAATCTTCCGATACGTCGACCGGAGCTAAAACCGGGGATAAAAAAAGCGGTAATAGCAAAGAGAGCGCCTGATCAGCATCGGGCGCTCTTTTTTTTTACCCTTATATCTGCTTTTCCCCGCTGCGGGGGTACGGCGGAATATAAATCCGTTCACTCATCTCAAAAGCTTCGACCAGATCGTTTTCCAGCTCAGTCTGCCGAAAAATCCCCTGAATCTTGCTGAATTTCGGGGCTGTTAAGGGGTGTTTCGGTGAAAATATCGTACAGCAGTCCTCGTATGGCAGGATTGATGTTTCATAGGTCCCGATTTTCTCTGCTGTCCTGATTATCTCTTCCTTGTCCATACCGATCAGGGGCCGGAATACCGGGTAGTCTGTAAGGCTTCCGGTAAAGCGCATGCTTCCGGCGGTCTGGCTGGCTACCTGGCTCAGGGCTTCTCCGGTTATCAAAGAAACCGCTCCCTGGTCCTCCGCCGCCATATGGGCCACCCGCATCATCCCTGCACGCATTATCAGGGTAACCGCCTCCTTCGGGGCCTTCTCCTTAATCTTCAGCTGAGGTTTGGTAAAAGGCACGACAAACAGGTTTATGCCGCCGTTCCAGGGGGCCAGAATACGGGCCAGCTGTACAACCTTCTCTTTTGCCTCGTCGGAGGTGTAGGGGTAGGCATGAAAATAGACGGCATCCAGCTTAAGTCCCCGTTTTGCCATCATCCAGCCTGCAACCGGGGAATCTATGCCGCCGGAAAGCAGCAGAATCCCTTTGCCCGCACAGCCCACCGGAAGCCCGCCGGGGCCCGAAGTCTGCGGTCCCCACACATAGACCTTGTCCCGGACCTCAATCTGCAGCGGTACCTCAGGTTTCTTTACATCCACCCTCAGGGCCGGTATCTCTTTAGTGAGTGTGTCCCCCAGTTCTACAGCAATCTGGTAAGAGTCTAAAGGAAAGCTTTTGTCCGTCCGCCTGGCGTTTATCTTGAAGCTCAGTGTATCTTCCGACGCTTGGTCAACGGCCTCCCGCAGCAGGTCTGCCGCTGCGGCACCGATTGCTGCCATGTTTTTTTCACTTACCCGCACTTTGGCAAAGGCGACAATGCCGAAGGTGGTAGAGAGTACCTTCTCTGCAATGGCAGGGTTCCCGGAGAACACCTCCAGGAAAAAACGGCCCCGTCCACCGGAGACCCTGGATTCAAGATCCTTAAGGCGGCGCTTGATGTTCTCCTTAAGCTGCTGCTCAAACATCCTGCGGTTATTGCCTTTGAGTCCTATTTCTCCCACCCGGATCAGGTAATGGGCTATCAGTTCCCTGCTCATCCAAGCTGCTCCTTTAAGATACCGATTTCCCGTACAGCCGTTCCAATAAAGGATTCAATTTCTTCATCTGTTGTTGCGGGCCCAAGGGAGACGCGGATTGAGGATTCCGCCGCTTCCGGGCTGACTCCCATAGCCTTCAGCACACGGTTTGTCTTTTCCTTTTTGCGTCCCCTGTTGGCGCTGCTTGAACAGGCTGACCCGGTGGAAACAGCAAACCTGCGGTCGCTCAATACCCGCTGCAGTACCTCGCCGGGAACCGGCGGAAAAGAGCACTTAAGTATAAAAGGCGTAACCTGCGAGTCACTGCCGGCAGTCTGCTCGGGTATAAAGAGCGCCCCGGGTATCTGTGCCAGGCCTTCCATAAGGCGTTCCTTTTGCCTGCGGGCCTGTTCCCGGTGTTCTTCGAGCAGAGGCAGGCGCTTTTCCAGGACCCTGGTCAGCGCCGCAATAGCCGGCAGGTTTTCTGTTCCCGGACGAATCCCCCCTTCCTGACCGCCCCCCTTAAAGATCCCCTGGATGGGCCGGCGCAGGTACAGAATGCCGATGCCCCGGGGAGCGCCGATTTTATGCCCGGAAAAGGAGGCAGAATCCACCCCCAGGGCTTCAAGATCTATCTGTTCTTTTCCCAGGGCCTGGACCGCGTCGGTGTGTATATGGAAGGGCTTTTTACCCCGCCGGGATTCCCGCAATGCATCTGCAATGCGCTTCACATCCTGAATGATCCCGGTTTCGTTGTTCACCAGCATAATGCTTGCAAGTTCGGTCTCCGGGCAAAGGGCCTCGACGGCCTTTTCCGGCTGTACTTCGTTTACGGTAAAGCCGAGACCGGCGTAGAGCCTGGCTGTTTCCCACACGGAGGGGTGCTCCGTTGCTCCTATTAATACGGCGCCTTTTCTGGGTTTCAGAAGCAGCTGGGAAAAGACAATGGAATTCGATTCGCTTCCGCCGGAGGTAAAATAGATCTGATCGGATTCGCAGTGGAGCAGCCCGGCGATTTTTTTACGGGATTCAGACAAGAGTTCCGCCGATTTCTTTCCGGCATAATGGAGGGATGAGGGGTTTCCATTGTATTCCAGGGCAACCTGACGCGCATAATCCAGGGCTTCCGGGTCGGGGAGGGCAGTGGCGGCCCAGTCCAGGTAGCAAAAAATCATCCTGCCATAATAAGTATTCACCCTGCCTTACGCAAGAGCAGGCAAGGATTGTGGTATCGGTATATATAAAATCAATACTTGATTTAGACTCCCGTATAGGGTACAGTTGCCTAACATGAATCAAGCAACCTGTTGTCCAGATTCTCTGATTGAATCCTACGCTGAACGTCTCAAGGTTTGCGGGCATCCGGTACGTCTGAAGATCCTCTGCCTTATAGAAAAAGAGAATGCCTGTGTCAGCGAGCTTTGGCAGTGTCTCCAGCAGTCCCAGCCGGTTATCTCCCAGCATCTTGCTGTGCTGAAAAACAAGGGGATAGTAAGCTCCGCCGTTGATGGAAACAGACGGATATATTCAATCAGTGATGATTTTGTAAAGGCTATTATTAAGAGTTTCCCGCATCAGGTGTAAGGTGGATCGCACTTTTTCCCTTGGTCCGCGCAGAACACGGGTCCGGTCTTTCGACTCAAGAAGCATTCTTCCGGATGATATCGCCTCCGGAAAGGCGGCTGTATGGGTATGCGATGACGCGACCCGCGGGTTTCTTCCCGATACGAAAAACCCTGTTGTCGTGCTGCCCCGGGGTGAGGAGGCCAAGAACTGGGACTCTGTACTCCGGGTTATCGATGCCGCCCTCTCTGTTCCTTTAGGCCGGGATGGAACGATCATTGCCCTCGGCGGCGGTGTTATCTGCGATATCGCTGCTTTCGCCTCGTCGGTCTATATGCGGGGCTGCGAGCTTGCTCTTATTCCATCCACCCTTCTGTCCATGATCGATGCCTCCCTTGGGGGCAAGACAGGTATTGATTACGGCAGCTACAAGAACATAATCGGAAGTTTCTATCCCGCCCGTGAAATCCTTATCTATCCCTTTCTTTTAAAAACCCTGTCGGAAACGGAATATCTTTCAGGCCTGGCGGAGGTGTTAAAACACGCCCTGATAGAAGAAGGCAGCCTCTTTGAGGACCTTCGTTTACGGCGGAACACGGTCCTTGAACGGGATGTGGCAGTCCTGAACGATTTAATACCCAGGTCGCTGGCTGTAAAGGGCCGGATTGTAGAGGCGGACCCCACCGAGCAGGGCATACGTGCCCACCTTAACCTGGGACATACCTTCGGTCACGCCCTTGAGAGCCAGCTGGGACTGGGGGTCCTTCCCCACGGTCACGCTGTTGCCTGGGGAATCGCCCGGGCCATGGAGGCGGGAACCGCTCTGGGAGAGACTGACCCTGCCTGGGCCGCTGAGGTGAAGGATTTCTTTGCATCCTACGGATACAATCTTGACTACAGGATTCCGGATATCGGGGAATATCTGGATATAATACAAAGAGATAAAAAGCGGAAAAACGGCGCGGTCAATTTTGTTCTTCAGCGCCGCAGGGGCAATACTTTTCTTGCGCCTCTGCCTGTAGAGCTGCTCAAGGAAGTACTCCGGCGCCTTTCGCATTGATTTCCTGCTACGACTTGCCGATCCTCGGCCGGATAAACCGGCAGATATTTATAATCTACTCTTCGTAGAGCTCAGCGAGAACCCGGTAGCGGTCGTTTACGGTTTTTGCATATTTTCTGTGGGCCTTGGGGTCCAGCTCGTCTATCAGTATCTCAAGACTCGCGAGGCTCATCTCCACGGCGGTGCTGAACCGCTTGGCGGGTTTGAGCCAGTAGTTACCGTCTCCGTTGCTATACAGGGTCAGAAATCCCAGGACTGAGCTGTTCTTTTTTGACGGTGCCATAAGCAGTATCTGATCCAGTATGCCCGTCAGTTCGTCCATTCCCTGGAAGGAGTTAAAGGTTTTTCCCTGGGGCCATTCGGTGCTAAGCATTGCGGGCAGCTCAATATGCTTCATCCAGCGCACAATCTTGCGGAGTTTCTCTCCGTTTAAAAATTCCCGGCCCTCGTACACCACCATTCCCCGCAGGTTGCCAAGGTTGGTTCCTGACAGGTCACCACCGCTTCGCTGTATCGCTTTTTTCAGGTCCTGGTAGGGAAGAAGGGCCGTCTTCTTCTTGCCTTTTCCCTTCCCTCCTTTTCCGGAGCCCTGCTTCAGCATGAAGGTAACCCCGGCTATCTGGACTTCCCAGGTTGTGTCCCGCTGTTTTTCCCGGGAAACCCGTTCCTCTTTACTTCCCTTGCCGTCTTTCCCGGGCGAAAGCCCCTTGGCCAGCAGGGGCGAAATTCTGCCAAGCCACTCCTTCTTTAAAGGCGAGACGGAGCGCGCGAAGGTGCGGGAGGTTTTAACAATCTCTCCGGCGACAATGTACTGGGGATTCTCCCGGAACATTACCGATCCGGGATGGATCTGGATCTGTTCTGCCGTCAGACTGTGGTAGGCCCCCCGTCCGGAGCGGGCGCAGACAAACTGTATAAGTCCGGTGGACACGGCGCAGAGGTAATCCTCCATGCTGCCTCCAGAGGAGATCGGAACTCCCATATCGCTGACAATCTGGGATAACTGCTTTTGGATATTGACGATTTCGTGGACAATGCGTTCGTCCAGGTAGTGACGTTCACAGAAGCGTTTTTTGTTCGTTGAGGCCGTGAAGGAGCGAAAAAGCTTCAGGTACGAGACAAAGTCCCCCGCGTCGTCGGCAAACTGATGATGAGCCCTGCGGGCTTCCATCTCTTCCCCCTGGGGAAGCAGAAAGGGGGTATTGGCAGAGAGAAAGGCCGCGGCGGTCAGGATCTCCTCCAGCACATCCGGGTGGCGCATAATCCCTTCCACGATCATGCGTGAATGACGGGGCAGCAGGGGAAACTGGACCATCATTTCTCCGACCCGGGAGAGGTGTCGTTCTTCGTCCAGGGATTCCAGGGTGTAGAGGGTCTCCACCGCGGAGCGGATTCCCTGGATTCCCGGAGAAGAGATAAAATCAAACTCCTCAAAGTCGGTGATTCCAAGTTCCGCCATCCGCAATACAACCTCGGAAAGATCGGTACGGTAGATCTCCTCCAGAGTAAAAAGGGGGCGTTCCCGGAAGTCCTTCCTGGAATAGAGACGAAAACAGGTACCCGGCTGGGTCCGTCCGGCCCGGCCTTTACGCTGATTGCAGGAAGCCTGGGAAATGGGGGCCTCCACCAGGGAGGATGTAAAAGTCCTGGGATTGTAGTGGTTGATTTTTGCCAGCCCGGAATCGATGACCGTGGTAATCCCGTCGATGGTGACGCTGGTTTCGGCAATATTGGTCGATACGACTACCTTGTATTTTCCTTCCGGGGTTTCATCAAATACCTGTTCCTGCTCCTCCTTGCTCAGGCGACCGTACAGGGGTAGAACTTTTAGCCTCTGAGAAAAAGAGGAATGTTCCAGGGCGCTGACACACTCCTTGATGTTTCGTTCTCCCTGTAAAAAGACAAGCACGTCCCCGGGACTTTTTTGCTGGATCTTTTTGCGGACGATATCTACGATGGTCTGAACCAGGGTCTCTTCCGAGGAGCGTTCCGGCAGGGGTTCGTAGATCTCCTTTATCGGATAGATCCGGGTATCAATATGGATTATCGGGGCACTGTTAAAGTATTCGGAAAAAACCACCGGGTTTATCGTGGCCGATGAGACCACAACCTTGAAGTCCTTTCTGGCCTCCAGAACCTGCTTTAACAGTCCCAGGATAAAATCGATATTCAGACTTCGTTCGTGGGCTTCGTCCACGATAATTGACGAGTAGCGGCTTAAGTAGCGGTCAGCCTTCATCTCCTGCAGCAGAATGCCGTCTGTCATGATTTTTATGCGGGTTTCCGGCAGGGTCTGGTCGTCAAAGCGCATCTTGTAGCCCACCTCGCCGGGGATTTCCGATCCGATCTGCCGGGCGATGTAATCGCTTACCGACAGGGCAGCGATACGCCGCGGCTGGGTTACCCCGATGGTTCCTCCTTTGGAGTAACCCGCGCTGTGCAGAATCAGGGGAAGCTGGGTGGTCTTTCCAGATCCTGTGGGGCTCTCTACGATGATTACCTGGTTCTCTTTCAGGGCATCCAGGATTTTCTCTTTCTGCTGGTAGACCGGGAGTTTTTCAGGACTAATACTCAAATCAGTGCCGTTCCTTTTTCGTCAGCTTCTTTACCAGTTCTATGGCTTCCTCGGGGGCAAGGCCCTCATGGTTCTTTCTGGCAGCCAGGTCTTTTACCGTTACTGTTCCGGATTTTCTCTCGTCTTCTCCCAGCAGCACCGCGGCCATGGCCCCCTTCTTTTCGGCAAAACCGAACTGGGCCCCCAGCTTACGGGACTCCGGGTATACCTCGGCGCGGATGCCTGCTTTCCGCAGTCTGCGGGCAAAGGCGTGAAAATCCCCGACCCCCTGGTCGTCCATGTAGAGCACCATCGCCTCTACGGAGGCCTCATCGCGTCCGGCGGACCCTATCTCCTCCAGGGCGGCCATCAGTCTGTCCAGTCCTATGGAGGCGCCCACTCCGGGAAGCTCCTGCTTTGTGTAAAGAGATGCCAGGTTATTGTAGCGGCCCCCGGAGCAGACGGAGCCGATCTGGGGCAGCTCATCCAGAAAAGTCTCAAAAACCACGCCGGTGTAGTAGTCAAGGCCCCGGGTTATGGAGGGATCAAGGACAAAGCTTTCGCTTATTCCGCATTGTTCCATCGCCTCTTTAAGTTCTTTAAGGCGGCGGGTGTCCTCGGCTTCTCCCCCGGCCAGGGCCTCCATGGTTGACAGTACCGTGCTAAAGTCTCCCCGGGCGCCGATGTATTCCAGTACCGCCCGGGCGTTCTCTTCTCCGGCAATCTCTATGAGCATATCCAGCACCGCCTCCGCCCCGATCTTGGAGAGCTTGTCCACTGTCCGCAGGATGTCTGCTGAGTTTTCCGCAATACCCCGGTGGGCAAGAAAGCGGTTAAAAACACCCCGGTGTGAAAGCCGGATGGTGACTCCCGAGACTCCAAGGGCGTGGAAGGAGTCGTGCATCATTGTGAGGATCTCGAAATCCGCGGAGGTGGTGTCGGTCCCGACAATGTCAAAATCGCACTGCATAAACTCCCGGTAACGGCCGCGCTGGGTATTTTCTCCCCGGAATACCTTTGCCATATGGTAGCGCTTGAAGGGCAGGTAGAGTTCATTGACGTGGGCCGCCATAAAGCGGGCAAAAGGAACGGTAAGGTCAAAACGCATGGCGACATCCCGTCCGCCGTGGTCTTCAAAACGGTAGACCTGCTTGTCCGTTTCTCCACCCCCTTTTCCCAATAAGACCTCGGTGTATTCAAGGATGGGGGTATCTATGGGAACAAAACCGAAAAACCGGAACTGTTCCTCCAGTATCTTTGTTATGCCCCGCCGCTGTATCTCCGTCTCCGGAAGAAAATCACGAAAGCCCTTGAGGACCCGGGGTTGGATTATGGACGCCATTGGAGTACCTCGCTTGCAGAAGTAGATTACTACCCTCTACTATGAACTACTGGGCCGCCATTTTCAAGCCGGAGCGGCTGCGGGGATGCAGCCGGTGGTCGGGCACTCATTTCTGAAATTGCTGTCTATAGTGAAAAACCATTGTCTTTGCAGACCCGGGAAAACCAGTGGCCGCTTTCTTTCACCGTCCGTTTTTGGCTGTCAAAATCAACATGAATAAGTCCAAAGCGTTTTGAATATCCAAAGTTCCACTCAAAATTATCGAGGAAGCTCCAGACAAAATACCCGCGGATATCCGAGCCGTCCTGGATTGCCTGCCATACAGCTGCTGCATGACGGCGGATATACTCTATTCGATCGGGATCGCTGCAGATACCGTCGATTACCTTGTCCTGCTCCAGGGGGGTGCCGTTTTCGCTGATGTAAATCGGAGGATTGTTGTAGTCCCTCTTTAATCTGAGAAGAAGACGGTACAGTCCCTCCGGGTTGTTTTCCCATTCCTCATACTGGGCTCTGGGGACAAATGGCCAGCGGACCTGGCGGGTATGGAGGAATCCTGAATCGGTTTCGTGAGCCATGATTCTCCTTGTGTAATAGTTTACCCCCAAAAAGTCACAGGGCGCTGCAATAATCTGCATGTCTCCTTCCTGAATTTCAGGCATGGCATCCTTGTACCAGGCACACATATCCTCGGGATACCGGCCGTAGAAAACAGTATCCAGATACCAGCGGTTAAAGGCTCCGTCGTGCCGCTTCGCCGCCTGTACGTCTGCGTCTTTGTCACTCGCCGCCTCAATCCATTCCAGGTTATGTACCAGACCGATCCTGGCTCCCGGACATGCGCTGCGGATTCTGGGAACAGCAAGGCCATGGGACAGCAGTATATGGTGAGCTGTCTGCAGCGCCCGCGGCAGGTCGCTTATTCCCGGCGCATGGTGTCCGAAAAGATGGCCTGCAAAGGCATGGACCCAGGGCTCGTTGTGGGTCATCCAGTTTTTTACCCTGTCGCCGAGTCGTTGGGCTACGGTTTCACCATAGTCGGCGAATGCGTCGGCCGTACGTCTGTTTGCCCAGCCGCCTTTCTCCTGAAGAGCCTGGGGAAGGTCCCAATGAAAGAGGGTAACAAAGGGAGTTATATCATTCGCCAAAAGTTCATCTACAAGCATGTCATAAAAATCAAGACCGGCTGGGTTTACATTCCCCCGCCCCTGGGGAAAAATCCTTGGCCAGCTCAGGGAAAAACGGTAATTCCTGTACCCCAGCTGTGCCATAAGGGCGATATCCTCGCGGTAGCGATGGTAGTGATCACAGCTGACCTTTGCGTTTTTTCCGTCGGCAATTCTGGAGGAATCGGCACTGTAGGTGTCCCAGATAGACGGCCCTTTGCCGTCAGCGTCATGTCCGCCCTCAATTTGAAACGCCGCGGTTGCGGTTCCCCAGGTAAAACTTCCCGGAAATTGTAATGTCGTATTAGCCATCTGTGTTTTCTCCTGATACTGTTTTGTCTGGTAGAGAGGTTCCCGGTGGAATACCGGCTGCGTCTCATTCCTTGACTGCTCCTGCTGTAACCCCTGCCATTACCCATTGCGAAAGGAGAAAATAGAGCACCACAGGAATAATGGCCACAATAAACATTACTGCAAATTGAACGGCATAGTCCGATGTGTACTGACCCTGGAACCGGATGATGGAAAAGGGCAGGGTTCTTTTCGCTTCACTTGCAAGAAAGGTATTTGCCATGATGAACTCGTTCCAGCAGTTGAGAAACGCCATTACCCCGACTGTGACAAAACCTGTTTTGGACATAGGGGCGATTATCCCCCATAGAATGCGGGAAATACGGGCGCCGTCGAGATAGGCGGATTCCTCCATCGAATAAGGGATTGACGAAAGGAGCCCGGAGAACATCAGTACGCTGAAAGCCATGTTGAAGGCTGCATAAGGAATGATAACGCCGCCGTAGGTATCGATAAGCCCGAAAATCTTGAACCACATAAAGTTCGGCAGCAGGGTCGTGTGAATGGGAATAACCATACCAAGCATGACAAACCCAAAGACGATTTTTCTGCCCTTCCACCGCATGCGGGTAACGGCATACGCCAGAAAAAAAGAAAAGACTATGGTCATGCATACCGAAGTTGCAACAATAATGACACTGTTCAAAAAATACTGGGGGATTTTGCCGTCAACCCATGCCCGTGCATAGTTTTCCCAGTGAGGGTTTGCGGGGAACTTGATCAGTTCCCGCCCAAAAAGGTCACCGCTTGTCTGCAGGGAATAGATAAATATCCAGAGCAGAGGAAACAGCTGAGCCAGTGCGAAGATTGTCAGAAAAAAACCTGTCGCCCATTGCCCGAGTTTCCGCTTGCTGTGAAGTACACCAATGCTGTTCATCCTATTCCTCCTGGGTTCGCTGTACTCCGGCAAGATACCGCTGAGCCAGGAGGGTAACGCTGAGCGCTACAGCAACAAACACAATGGAGATTGCGTTTCCGTAGCCGAACTTCGAAGCAACAAAGGCCTGGCGGTAGAGATAGTGGGCAACAAATTCCGTAAGATTCCCCGGACCGCCTTCGGTCGATAAAAGCACGATTTCCATCTGTTTCATGCAGGATGTAATATCAATAATAATCACCGCCTGGATTACCGGGAGCATATAGGGAATAATCACGTGACCATAAATCTGCCAGCGGTTTGCCCCGTCGACAAGCGCTGCTTCTTCAAGCTCCTTCGGTACAGTAGTAAGGCCGGAATAATAGAACAGCAGCGCCCAGCCGAATCCATACCAGACAGTTATAAATACTACGGACAAAAGCGCCGTCGAGGGGTTACTGAGCCACGCCACTTCAGAAAGAGAGTTCAATCCAAGGGCTGCGAAGAGTTTATTCACCAGACCGTAATGGGGATTAAAGAGGTTGACCCATAGTTTGGTAACCACCACAACCGTCAGAATCGCAGGAACAAAATATACGGTTCGTAAAAAACGTGAAACACGATTATTAATACGAATCAGCAGTCCTGCCAATAGAAAGGCCAGCGGATTCTGAATACATACTGTTACTAAAAGGAGGATCAAAGCATTCAGAAGGGAACGCCAGAATACCGGATCCGATAGAACTTTTTTATAATTTTCAAGGCCGATATATTCATTCGCGCCGAACCCTGACCATTCTGTGAGGCTGTAAAACACGCTGAGAATAACAGGAGCAATTATGGCGAAAAGCATTATCAGTATACCCGGTGCTGTCAGAAGAAAAGCTGTCCTGCGTCTGCTCAGAATATGGCTTGAGTTCATAAACGGATTCCTCCCCGAAGAAGATGCCCCTGCCGTATGATGTACGGCAGGGTATGTTCTGAAGAAGACACAGCCTATTTGTTTACTTCGTCTACAGCTTTCTGCAGTCCCCGGCAGAACTGGAGGGGAGTTATGATGCCCGCCGCCAGATCTTTGCACAGCTTCTGGTGAGAGTCCTTGAACGCGGGGGTAAGCAGGTCGAGGGCTGTAGTCCCGCTGGTAGCAACAGCATCTCCTGCGATGGTAAGCAGGTCTTTGGCCACAGCTGTATCGTCAGCAGATGGTGATATCTTCTGGGCCGGAAATCCTGCCTGCTGTTCCCAGATGAGCTTGGGATACATTTTCGCATAGAGTTTCAGATACTCCATTGCAAGGTCCATGTGTTCGGTTTTCGCGTTGACTATGTAATTGCCGCCGAACCATGCAACCAGATCGTTCACCTTGCCCTTGCCGGAGGCAAGTACCGGGAACTTCATGGCGCGGACATTGCCGCGGAAGGATTGCGGAAAGTTCGTGTCGCTTGCAAGACCGAGTTCCCATGATCCCATGAGATACATGGCGGCTCTGCCCTGGCCAAAGAGGTTTCGTGCAGCACCGTAGTCGGAGGTCGTTAAGTCCTTACCAAAAAGTCCGGAATTCAGGAAAAATTTCTGGTATTCCTCGGCAGCTCTGACGAATTCAGGATCGGTAAAGGGCTTTCTTCCATCGAGGGCCGCATGTATCAGGGAATAGTCGCCGTTTATCCGCCAGAATATATTGTCGAAGGTAATGCTCAATGGCCAGCCGTCCTTGCCGTCGGTTACGATCGGCGTGTACCCTTTCGCGCTGATTTTTGCCCCCGCATCGTACAGGTCAGCCATGGTTTCAGGAGGTTCAACTCCGCATTCGGTGAGGATCGCCTGATTGTAGTAGATGACCCAGAGATCTCCGGAAACGGGAATCCCGTACAGCTTTCCGTTATACATATTGCTTTCAAGAGCTCCGGGAAGCCAGCCGAAATCAGAGAAGTCGGCCTTGTCCAGGGGTGTGACAAGTTCGGATTCTACCAGTGGTTGAAGCAGGGTAGAGAATGACCAGTATTTCATTACATCCGGAAGTTGTCCGGCGGTAGCATAAATCTTGATCTTTTCCTGATATGGTTGGTCGGGGTAACTTTCCGTTTCGATCTTTACCTCGGGATGCTGTTGTATGAACTCAGCATTTATCTGCTCAATTACCGCCCCCCAGGTTACTGTTCGGTCGGGAATATTATCCGATATTTTCATTACTATGCCGGTCTCTTCGGTTTCCGCATTCCCTCCGGCCCAGGAGACTCCAACCGCCAGGATCATAACGATCACTAAAAGAATAGGATTTTTTTTCATACACGCTCCTTTGATTTGTGGAATGCTTAATTGTCCCACAGGAATTTCCCCCGGTGAATGAAGCCTGTTACGAAATTCTGACAGATATTTGGACATTATTTTACTGCTAAGATTCGGAATATCTTTTTGGACTGACTCCCAGGATTCGTTTAAACGTACGTGAAAAGTGCTCCACTGAACCGAACCCGACGGCTTCCGAAATTTCATAGATTTTCATATCAGAGTCGGCTAACAAACGGCACGCTGCATCTATTCGTACCTGATTCAGAAAGCTGCCGAAGCCTTCGGAGTTTTCGCGTGCAAAAAGGGTGGATAGGTGAGTACGGCTGACCCCGGCATATCTGGCGACTTCCGCCAGTGAAAGATTCGGCTCGCTGTACTTTTTTCGGATGTAGTCCTTAGCCCGGCGGACAGGACGGCTGTTGCACTGGAAAAGGCTGTTGAGAGCCCGGTAGGAGTCTCCTATTTCCTGGAGCCGGGATACAACAGGGCTGACCGCCCAGTCCATGGGTACGTTAAAGGCCTGAAGAGTCAAGTGCGCTGCCTGATTACAGAGTTCCTCCGATAACTCAGTCTCCGTCCGGTTTTTCTGCAGAACAGGATAATGCAGCCAGAGTATGGACTCCTTTTTCATCGGGACCAGCTTCCCGTCTGATCTGGCAGCCAGAACACTGCCGAGGTAATCCTGGACTATCATTGCTTTTTTGCGGAACTCCTCGGGCAGGATTGGGCGAAATTCGCATATAACCATGGGGAATCCCGGAGAAGCATTCAAATCCTCAAGGATATTCATAACTCCGCTTTCCGGAGGCGTCAGAATCAAATCCCGTAAAAGCTGTTCTGTCAGTAAAAGCTGATTCCTGGCCTGTTGTAAGGGTTCACGGCTTTCAGTTTCTGATTTTATATCTGCTGCCGCCCTGCTCAAGGCATTCAGCACTGTTTGCGGTGTAAGGTCGGCCTTCAGCAGATAATCTTCTACTCCCAGGGTAAATGCTTCCCGTACCAGGGGAAAGTCATCGAAAGAACTGAGAACAATGACACGTATTCTTCGGCCCAGCGATCGGAGTTCCCGGAGAAATTGAAGACCGTCACATTTCGGCATATGCATGTCCAGGAGGACAATATCTATTGCATATTCAGACAGAAGTTTCAGGGCAGCCCTTCCATTAGAGGCTTCATGAATCATGGCAAAATCGAAGTCCTTCCAGTTCTGCATGGTCCTTACGGAAGACCGGACCAGAGGCTCATCATCCACAATCATCACATTAATCATGGCGCATCTGCCTTTATCGGAAGAATAAGAAAAACTTCAGTCCCTTCGCCCGGCCTGCTTCTGATGTCCATACCGTATTTGGTACCGTAGTTCAGTTGGATTCTCCGGTAGATGTTGTAGAGTCCTATTCCGGAGAATCCGCTGTTTGATGACGCGGCGGATTTTGTCAGAAAACCTTTCAGGGTTTCTTCGTCGGCACCAATTCCGTTATCGCGGATTGAAATCTTCAGCTGATCATTTTTTACGCGCACCCGCAGGTCGATCCTGCCTTGATTCTCCGATTCTCTGATACCGTGAAGTATGGCATTCTCTATAATCGGCTGCAGGAGCATTTTGAGAATCTGAATACTTTTAAGTTCCTGTGGAATGTCGTAGCAGATATTGATAAGTTCGCCGAACCGGATCTGCATAATATGTACATAGCTTTCCAGAGAGCTTACCTCGTCTTCCAGCGAGATAAGCTGTCCTCCCCGGTTGAAACTTTCGTTTACCAGCCGCATCAGCGACGCAGACATTTTACAAATGTGATGGCTCCCTTCAGCATCAGCCATCAGGCGGATTGAATTCAGGGTGTTTGCAAGAAAATGTGGATGAATCTGATACTGCAGGGCCTCCATTTCGTACTGGTTTTTTTCCCGTTCCTTTGCTCTGGTTTCTGCGGTCAAACGTTTTACTTCGGTTATCATCCGGTTGAACGAAGTCCCGAGAGCTGCTATTTCACGCGGGCCTTCAACCGGAACCTGTACCGAGTAATCACCTGTTTCCACAATTCGCATTTTTTCTATGACGTGAGCCACCGGATTGATCAGATCCTTAAAAAACAGTCTGGTATAAAAAATAAATCCCAGAGACATTAAGCCAAAGAAAAGATAGGTTGCACGGCGGGACCTCCGCAGGGGCTCTATAAAGTTTTTATAGTCTTCGGCACGATACAGTCTCCAGCCGGTGGATGGAATTTCTGCCGAAGTTACAAGATAGCTGCTTCCTTTTTCGATACCGACCAGTGCTCCGGTAGAGGGAGCCAGCTGTTCCGTAAGATAGGTTTCGAGGGGATGGTGAGCCCGTGTCAAAGGGCTGGACAGAATAATATCGGATTTGTCATCAACCAGGGCCATACAGGCACGCGCCGCGGGTCCCTGTCCGTTGGCGATCTCATCCATGACGCGGACCCGAAACGAAACAATAAGGGCTTCAAGCCCGAGAGGCAAGCTGTATTCCATCGGGCTGACCGCAATTGTAAACATTGGCTGCTGGGGTTCTATTGGGTTGGCTCCGATAAGTCTGGACAGGGTACAATTAAGCCCCTTCTTTTCTACCGCGGACCGGTAGATTTCCGGGTTGAGGTTTGTTACCGGGTGAAGGGTAGGATAATTCTGGTAATAGTAGAGACCCTGATCGGGAAAAACGAGATAAACCGTTCCCATTTTGTTTGTATAATTGAAGAATGCGGAAACATGATCATCTATTTCCTGATGCAGCAGGTATATCTCTTTGTTGTTCACCGCATGAGCATAACTGCGGCAGGCTTCGAGGAACTGGTTATTGTTTATTAATGCCGCAGCCAGAATCTGTATGCGTTTATATTCCTCGTTCAGTGAAGCTGCAATCTGATCTGTGAGATCCTGAAGCTGAACAATAGCTGCCTGTCTGAGCCGGGACGAGTAACGCAGATCCAGAAGAAAGCCGAAAAAAAAGACCGGCATAACAAGAAGAAATAGAAAAAAGCGGATGTAACGGGAACCAATAGAAAGGGGTGAAGCAGAACCCTTCGTGGACATGATGAAATAGAATTACACGGTCTCAGTCTGCTGTCAAGTTTCTCGGGACAGGCAACATTGTGCAGGATGTACAAATGGAGCTTGAAATTTCGTATAAAACACGTTATATCTAAGTTTGTAACTAAAACCTAACAATGCATTTTCATAAGCAGGTACACCATTGCTGATCCGGTACGGTATTGACGAAGCAGGAAAGCGCTATGAACGCGCCCGAATCTACACTGTTGATGAACACGGAATTTCCCGCCAAAAGATAGACAAAGAGGCCCTCATTATAACCGATCGTCTTCAACGGGAGGGGTATCACGCCTACATCGTCGGAGGGGCAGTGCGGGACCTTCTGATCGGAAAAACCCCCAAGGACTTTGATATTACCACCGATGCCCAGCCAAAAAAGGTGCGCCGGCTTTTCTGGAACTCCCGCATTATCGGCCGTCGTTTTCGGCTGGTCCATGTTCACTTTAAAAACAGTCAGATAATCGAGGTTTCCACCTTCCGTTCCAATGAACCCGGTGCAGACAATAACGATTTCGGTACTCTTGAAGAAGATGTAGAACGCCGGGACTTTTCCATAAACGCCCTCTATTACGATCCCAAGAAAGAATATGTATACGATTTTGTCTCTGCCATGAAGGACATCCGCAGTAAACGAATGCGTTCTCTGCTGCCCCTGGATACAACCTTTCAGGATGATCCTGTACGTATGATTCGGGCGGTAAAATACGCCGCTGCAGGACAGTTTACCATACCCTTCGGCCTTAAAAAGGCCATACGAAAGTCTGCCAATGAGCTGTCGGAAATATCCAACTCCCGTATGACCGAAGAGGTTTTCAAGGTTCTTGAGGGGGGCTCTTCCGCTGCCGTTATCAGGATGGCCGATCAGTACGGGCTCCTGCCTTTCATGCTGCCTGCTCTGCTGGAAGAAGTTAATGGAAACAGTGGTAAGAAAGGCTTCAAGGATTTTCTTGCCCGTCTTGACGGACTGGACAAGAAGATTTCCAGGGAAAAAGGCCCCGTCAACAGGGGCCAGGTTATCCAGCTGGTCTTTGGTCCCTATCTGCATCTGCCGGGTGATGAAAGCTATGAGCAGCTGGTAAAAACCGCTTTCCGCGGGTTAAAAGGATTGCTCTCGCCGCTGACACCGCCGAATGCGGATGTCGAGGAGGCGGTTAAACTGCTTTTTGATGAGCGGGGAATCGTAAAAGAAAAAAAGAAGAAACGACGCCGGCGAAAACGCAAAAAAAAGGTCCCCTCACAGGAGGGGACCAGATTACAGGATGAGTCTGTTCAGGCTCCTGCATCGGGGGCTGGTTCTGATATCTCTTCCGAAGGATCTTCGGATTCCGCCGGATCCTGATCTGCTGCATCCTCTTCAGGAGCTGCTGTCTCCGGCTCTTCCGTCTCCAATCTGCTGAGTAATTCCCTGGCTTTTACGCCATATCCTTCCGGGTCTGCCTCAACGGCGCTGCTTAAAAAATCCTTTGCCTCTTCATCGTTCCGCGCGGAGTAGGCTGTAATTCCCCTGGCATAGTAGATAAGCCCCCGGGAACCGCCCCGCTCCAGGGCCCGCTGGTAGTAATTGTCAGAAACCGTGTAATCCTGACGGGCGTACTGTATGAGTCCCAGGTAGTAGTAGGGAATGTAATGGTCTTTCTTGAGTTCCAGGGATCGGTTGAAAAGCTCTTCCGCCGCATCAAAGTCCCCGCGGTTATAAGCGATAATCCCTTCCTGCACAAGATCCGGAAAGGTCTTGACAGTATTGATGTATTCTTCAAAATCGCTAAGGAACAGGTCCTTGTTCACCCACCCGAATCCCTTGTCTAATACAAGGGTCTCGTTCTCCTGGCGGGACGCATCGGATTTAAGAAAAGAAAGGGTATCCCACAGAATACGGTTGTAATCCTTGTTCTCGCTGTTCAGTAAAAAATGGACCAGGCCCCAGCTTTGGGCATAGAAGCTTTCTATACGCCTGTTGGCGGCCGCCACATCCATGGTCAGCAGAATCGAAACGGGAATCACCTCGGTATCAAGGGCAATGTAGGTCTTAAGGCTTTTGAGCCATGCCAGGTTTTCATGGTACTCGGCCCGGCCGCGTTCTGGATTATAGCGGGAGTTTTCCAGGTAGATGGCCATTCCCTTTTGCAGCCAGAGAGGAGGATGGGTGATAAAGCTCTTTAAATACTGAATAAAAGCGTGATGAACCAGGGAGTTTTCGAATCCGGCCCCTGTTTCATAGCCCACCAGCTCGTTCATTGCCGGATCTGAATACTGAAGATACACAAAGGAATCCTTCGGTTCACCGATTATATCCTTCAGGTATTTTTTATAGTTCTCCTGGGTCGGGAAAATCCTGACCCGCAGTTTCACCTTTAGCCCGGACCGTTCAAAATGCAGGTACTCTTCAAAGAGTTCCGCGCAGGCATCCAGCTGCCGGGCAAGGTCCTGAGATCTGGATTCAGGTCCCTGGTAGTGGACCCGGTAATAGTCGCCGTTCGCCTGGGAAAAATCCGGGGCTTGGGCAAACATAGGACCCGCAACCAGTATCGCCGTAATTATCAGAGTCAGCTTCGCAACTCCGCTGTATTTGGCACCCTTCATATATCTGTAACCCTCCTTCCGTGAATTTCCCACTATATCTATCGACACAGAAGCCTATAATCTCAAATTCTAGCGGTTTCCCCGGGAACTGAAGTCCTCAATTATTACGTTTACCTTCTGAATCATGATTCCGGCGTAACGTTCCAGGTTATCAATAAGGTACTCCTGGAACCCGTGCAGATTTCCGGATAACTGCACCCCGTAGGGAACATGGATGTGCATGGTCAGAATATAGCCGTGGGAATCGATGCGGGCATGGACCTTCTTCAGGGTAATTGTGGCGTCGTACTCCTCGGCGCAGTGCAGCACCATCTGGGTCAGGGCGGCCTTGGATATGGCGACTCTTCCCCGTTTTGAGAATTCCGGCCGTACAACGGTTTTTTCAAAGACCTGCTGTTTTTTCGGGGTAAGGAAGGGCAGCTTGTTTTTTAGAAAGATCTTGACCGAATCGTAGACAATATGGGAATAGTTGCGGGCTATCTCCACCGAAGGCACCGGTATAATATGTTTTCCTTCGATTTTCCTGGAACGGATTGCGGTCTCAATCTCATCGGTGGTTGCAATGTCCTCAATCTTGATCATCTTGGAGATTGAGGGCAGTCGGAGGCGTTTACAGATTCTCGCCACCATCCTTTCGCTGGTACCGATGAGTAGAATGCGTTTGAATCTGGTTTCGTGCAGGGCCGACAGAACTTCGGCCCGATGTTCGTGATCGTCAAACAGGGCTGTTTTTATAGCCCCCAGGTAGGCCTTCTCCTTCTTCGCCGATTTTCCCGCTATGATCTTCTGATCATGGATCAAGAGCCCATCGTCTATAATAAGTTCTATACCGTACTTCTGGGCAACAAGCTTTGCCCTGAAACTCTTGCCGGTACCGCTGCGTCCCACCAGGGCAAATACCTTGATTCCTTTAAGCAGGAACTGGATGTGGTTGAATATTCGTTTCACACTGAAACTATACCCTTTTCACCTTGCCTTGACAAATGGCAGAGAGGCAGGGAAAATACCTGCAGCATGATCGCCTGCGGGGTAAGTTAAGTGTATCGCCTTCTCAGTCATCCGGTTTTTTTATCGGCGATCTTCGGCTGGTTTATGGCTCAGTTCGTCAAGGCCGCCGTTGAATTGTTCAAACCCCGATCCCTCAAATCGCGGGACGTTGTCTATACTCTCCTGTGGCGGACCGGGGGAATGCCTTCCAGTCACTCCTCGGCAGTAGCAGCTCTTACTACCTCCCTCGGGTTTGTTGAAGGCATGAATTCCCCCATCTTTATCTCCATGTTGTTTTTTTCCATGCTTGTTATTCGCGATGCCCTTGGTGTGCGCCGGTCGGCGGGTCTGCAGGCTCGGGCCTTGAACAACCTGGGTATGGAGCTGCAAAAACGGTATAAAATCCCCTTTCATCCGGTAAAAGAGGTTCATGGACATACCCCGGCGGAGGTCTTTATTGGGGCGCTTCTCGGCTTTTTTATCGCTGTTGCGTTCTGCAAATTGTAAGGGGCTGTGCTTCATATGAAGCTGTATATGCGTGCGGGACTTTTTATTCTTCTCTATGCAGCAATTTGCATCATGCTTGCTGCCGGCAGGCCCGCGGAGGGCCCTCTGCAGATCTGGCCTGAATGGTATACCCTGGTTACCCATGACGGCGCCGGCCTGGAGGAGCGTCTTGCCCCGGAGGTAGCGATCCTTTCTCCCCGGACACTGCAGCTGAGCATTAACGGTTTTGGATCAATGCTGCACATTCCCCTGGAGGGGGTGGAGGAGCGTCTTTCTTCCCGTGACCCGCGGATAGATCCCTTTATTCGTGCTTTACCGTCCCTTTTTCGGGCCACCTGGCAGGGTAAAGAGGCAGATGTACTCTATATTCAGCGGGACATCAGCCCCCGGAATCTGGAGGACCTGCTTAAGGAAGAGAACCTCGGACCTGATGATGCTTTTCTGGTCGATACGAGTCGTCCATCAAACCTTCCCCTGGTGATCATTTTTCTGCTTCTTGCTCTGCCGGTGCTTTTTCTTCAGCCCTGTCACCGCCTGCTTTCGGCGTTTATGCTGCTTCCCTGGGGAATCGGTATTCTCTTTTCCGGCAGGGATGCCGCCTTTCTCGCCCTCCTGGCCCTGTTTATACTACCCCGTCTGGTCGCCCTGATTGTTCCTTTTCTGCTTCGCCGTTACCATGATAAAGAGACTATTCTGGAGCCGGCCTTTCGTTATGAGGCTGTTCTGCTGGCCCTGGGGCTTTTTATTGGCATGGCTATGTACGGGGCCTTTGTCTCCTTTACTGATTTTCTGCGTTTTCCATTTTCCGCAGCCCTGGCGGCTCTTGGCTTGCTGCGTTTCAGGCTGCTGATCGAGGAGTTCCGGCAGCAGAATCTCATTCATCCTCTTTTTATGCCTGTTGACCTGGTCTACTCCGGAGAGAAGGCCGGGAGAATGTCCCTGCAGGCCGTTGCTGCCGCTGCTGGTATGCTCCTTGTTCTTCTGCTGCCTGCAGGTCCGGAGGATACTGAACTCAAGCTGCCGGTGCCGGTGGAGGTCGCCCTGCCGTCTCAGGATCTTGACCGGAGTCTGCAGCTTCTGTCGAAGCTGGGACAGGAGAATGGTACTCCTTCGCTGACCCTCTACCTGACTCACCGTTATTACCAGGAAAACTACATGTACGGTCCTGCTTTTACTCTTCCCGAACTGAACGGAGAGCTTTCAATCGGGAGCTACCGGAGGGACGAGGGGAGGATTCTGTCGGGAAGAAATACTGTATGGCGGTTTACAGATATTTGGTATAAAGATATAATCAGCAACGATACCGATCGAATAATTGATTTTTTCATTCACGAAGGCATACCGAAAGGTATTCTACGCACTTCGATTACCTTCGGCCGAACTCCTGTTTACGGGGTCTACACGGGCTTCGGACTCCTGTTCTCCTTTGCTGCTATACGTTTGTTCCAGGGCGCAAGGGGAAGAAGGCAATTAATCGGCTGCAGCAATAGAAGATTCGAACCAAGGAGAATGAGCCAAACTGCATGAAAACAATACACGAGAATAAGACCGTTTTCACCTTCACCAGGGGGGGGATACATCCTCCTGAGAACAAGCATTACAGCGAAGGGATCGGGATTCAGGACGCGCCTGTTCCGGAACTATTTGTTGTTCCCCTTTCGCAGCATCTTGGAAGTCCCGCCGAGCCTGTGGTTGCTGAAGGTGACACAGTTGCCTGCGGCGATTTACTGGCAAAATCCAGCGGGTTTATTTCCGCCAATGTACACAGCCCCTGTGCGGGAGAGGTCAAGGAGTTTACCCAGGTCTTTCTGCCCCACGGCGGCAGATCAAAGGCTGTGGTAATAGCCTCCGACGGCTCTGCCGCACCGGAATTCCCCGAGACCGACGACTGGAAGTCCCTGGGCAAGGAGGAGATACTCAAAGCCATCGCGGATTACGGCATCGTCGGCATGGGAGGGGCCACCTTTCCTGCACATGTCAAGTTTTCCCCCCCCAAGGGGTACAGCACCGAGTACCTGGTAATAAACGGAGCTGAATGTGAACCCTACCTGACCTCAGACCACCGTCTGATGCTGGAAAAGACGGAGGAGCTCTTTAAGGGGATGAAGATACTTTATTCCGTACTGGAACCCAAAGAGGTTCGCATCGGAATAGAAAAGAACAAACCCGATGCCATTGCCCGCATGCAGGAGTTTGCCGCCAGGGCGGATTTTCCGGTTCGGGTTTTTCCAATGAAAGTAAAGTATCCCCAGGGAGACGAAAAACAGCTCCTGAAGTCGGTAATTAACCGCGAGGTGCCCTCCGGAGCCCTGCCCATCGAAGTCGGTGCAGTAGTTTCCAATATCGGGACGGTAAACGCGATCTACGAGGCCGTGGCCTGTAAAAAAGCCCTGTACGAACGGGTAGTAACCGTATCCGGCGGGGGGATAAAAAAACCGGTCAACCTGAAGGCCAGGGTAGGTACCCCCGTAAGCATGCTGATCCAGCAGGCAGGGGGCACCGTGGATGGAGTAGTCAAACTTGTAGCCGGCGGGCCCATGATGGGCTTTGCCTTCTTCGATCCCGACACTCCTGTTACAAAGGGGACTTCCGGCATCCTGGCCCTGACAGAAAAGGAACTCCACCGCAGCAGGGAGACCGCCTGTATCTCCTGCGGCCGCTGTATTGCCGCCTGCCCAATGGGCCTGAATCCGACACGTCTGTTCAAGCTCCTGGATCATCAGGAGTATGAAGAGGCCATGGCAATCGGTCTTCTGGACTGCAAGGAGTGCGGCTGCTGCGGTTTCTCCTGTCCCGCCCATATTCCCCTGGTACAGGGCATGAAGGGCGGTAAGTACGAACTGCGGCGGCGCAAAGCGCGAAAGGATGCGGCGGCCAGGGCCTGAGGCCCCTGGTTAATGCATAAACTCTATACAGATATGAGGTTAGGATGAATACCGATTCCCTTATAATCACATCATCACCGCACATCCACCACAGGGATACCACCGCATCGATTATGTGGCGCGTTTCAGCTGCCCTGGCTCCTGCGGCTCTGTGGGGTGTGTACCAGTTCGGGCTCTCGAGCCTGGTCGTACTCCTGGTATCGATTGCAAGTTGTCTGCTCTTTGAATATCTGGCCGGGCGTGCTGCCGGCCGCTTTACTCTGAACGACGGCAGCGCCTTTCTTACCGGTCTTCTGGTGGGAATGAACATGCCCGGTGCAATTCCGCTCTATATTCCGGTCGTTGCGTCGGCCTTCGCCATTCTGGTAGTAAAATGGACCTTCGGCGGTCTGGGACGCAACTGGATGAATCCCGCCCTCGCGGGACGGGTCTTTGTCTTTTTCTCCTGGACCGGAGATATGACATCCTGGCCGGTCCCGCGAGGTATGCGTCTGGATGCTGTGACCATGTCTACGCCTTTGAGCAGCGTCAAGACGGGACTGCTTGAGATTACCGAACCTGTATCCGGCCCCATGGCTCTGCTGCGGGATCTCAGGTTTCCGGTGAGCGAAATGGATATGAACCTGACGGCCTCCCTGCGGGGAATCTTCCCCGGCCTGGAAAACGGCTATATGGATCTTTTTCTGGGGAATATTCCCGGCTGTATCGGCGAGGCCTCAGCGCTGCTGCTCCTTCTCGGGGGCATCTACCTGATGCTGGTAAAGATCGTTAACTGGGAGATTGTTGCCTCCTATGCTGCCAGCTTTATGGTACTGATCTTCCTGTTTGCCGGAATCCCCTTCGGCGCCGGTCTCTTTGCCGGTGATGTTCTGTTTCACATCCTGTCCGGCGGGTTCATGCTGGGGCTTCTGTTTATGGCCACCGACATGGTTTCTTCGCCCCTGACAAAGAAGGGTATGCTGATCTACGGTGCCGGCATCGGCTTTCTTACCTTTATTATCCGGATTTTCGGCTCTTTTCCAGAGGGAGTTTCCCTTGCGATAATCCTGATGAATATTTTCGTGCCGATGATTAATCGATATACCCAGCCGAAACTCTTCGGCGAAGTCCGCACGGAGGCCGCCAAATGAAAAACGTGACTGTAATCGGCGGCAAACTTGCCCTTATCTGTGCGGTGGCTGCTTTCAGCCTGGGACTTGCCAATGCGCTGACTGCTCCCCGCATCGAGGAACTCAGGCGTGCTCGCCTGCAGGCAGCACTGGCGGCAGTTATTCCGGAAGGTTCCGCCGGAGAATACGAAGCGGTCGCCGACAACGGTGTCGTCCGGGGATACTACCCGGTAACCAGCTCCTCCGGCGAAAATGTCGGGTATGTTCTGCGTCTGGTAGGCTCCGGTTACGGGGGAGACCTGAACATGATCGCCTCGTATCTTAAAGACGGAACGGTCCACTCCGCCGTGCTTATGGATAACCAGGAAACGCCGGGATTAGGAAAAGAGGCGGAAAAGCCTGAATACATGCATATGTTCAAGGGAACCGGCGGAGAGAAGGGCGTACCCTACAGAAAGAGCCAGCTGCCTCAGGAACAGGCGGACTCCATCTCCGGTGCTACCATAACCTTTACCGGTATCGGCCGGGCCCTTTCTACCGGCAGTGAGTTTGCTGCTGAACTGGGAGGAACAGAATGATTCGTGAATTTACCAAGGGGATCTTTAAAGAGAACCCCATTTTTGTTGTCCTTCTTGGACTGTGTCCCGCCCTTGGTGTTTCTACCAAAGTTATCAATGCCCTTGGAATGGGGGCGGGGACTTTATTTGTGCTTGTCGGGTCGAATATTTTCGTCTCTCTGTTAAAAGGGTTTATTCCCGAAAAGGTCCGCATTCCTTCATACATTGTCATTATCGCCTCTTTCGTTACCATTGTAGAAATGGTTATGCAGGCCTATGCTCCGGACCTCTTTAACAGTCTCGGTGTTTTTGTACCCCTTATCGTGGTTAACTGTATTATCCTGGGCCGTGCCGAGGCTTTCGCCAGTAAAAACAGACTGATGCCTTCGGTTATGGATGCCTTAGGGATGGGTATCGGCTTTACTCTCGGCCTGACCGCGATTTCCCTGGTGCGTGAGTTCTTTGGTAACGGGACCATCACACTTTTTCCGATTACTCCTTTAGGTTTCGACGGGATTATCAGGATTCCGCTGATCTATCAGTCCCCGGCCAGGATCATGACCCTTGCTGCCGGTGCCCTGCTGGTAATCGGCTATCTGAAGGCCCTTCTCAACTACTACGAGGAGAAAAAGAAGAACGCGCCGAAAGATGAACAACCGGTAAAGGAGGCCGCTTTAGCGGAATAAACCATGATCTACATTGGATTATTTATCACCTTTGTTTTTATAAATAACTTTATTCTGACCCAGTTTCTTGGAATCTGTCCCTTTATCGGGGTATCGAAGAATGTAGAATCCGCCGTGGGTATGGGGTTCGCAGTCATCTTTGTTATGTCCATCGCCACGCTGGCAACCTGGATAATCTACCACTGGATTCTGGTTCCCCTGGACCTCACGTTCTTGAGGACCATCTCCTTTATCCTGGTAATTGCCTCCCTGGTTCAGCTGGTGGAGATGGTGATTCAGAAGGTTTCTCCCGCCCTCTACAAAGCCCTGGGGATCTATCTTCCCCTGATTACCACCAACTGTGCCGTAATGGGTATGGCGGTTATCGCGGTCCAGAATAACTATAATGCTCTGGAAAGCTTTATTGCCGGTTTCTCCGCGGGGGTAGGATTTCTTCTTGCTATCGTGCTGATGTCCACCATTCGGGAAAAGCTCGACACCGAGTGGATCCCCAAGCCCTTTCAGGGGGTATCTATAGCCTTTATTACCGGCGGACTGATGGCAATGGCGTTCATGGCCTTCGATAAAACCCTCCTGAATAATCTGTTTCCCGGACTATAGGAGCGACCATGAGTATTATTTCTGCGCTTTACGCTTTAGCTGTTGTCGGAGTTCTCGGTATTCTCTTCGGTTCAGGTCTCGCGATAGCTTCGCGGGTACTGGCAGTGGAGAAGGACCGCCGGATCGAAGAGGTAGAAGCTGTACTTCCGGGTATAAATTGCGGGGCCTGCGGTTTTGCCGGATGCGCAGCCTACGCGGAGGGTATGGTCAAGCAGGATGCCGAAATCAGCCTCTGTTCCCCCGGTGGTCAGGAAGTCATGGTGGCCCTGGGAAAGATTCTCGGCAAAGAGGTTGACCTGAACAAGGAGAAGATGGTAGCCCAGGTACACTGCCGGGGCAACCTCGAGAGGTCCGTATACAAGTTTCACTATGAGGGTGTTGAAGACTGCGTCAGCGCTCATCTGCTGTTCGGCGGCGACAAGGAATGCCCCTACGGCTGTCTGGGTCTTGGCAGCTGCATAAAGATCTGCCCGGTGGACGCAATCTCATACGATGAGGACAATTGCGTATGGGTTGATAAGGACAAGTGTATCTCCTGCGGCAAGTGTGTCGATATATGCCCAACCGGCGTTATACGCATGATTCCCTATTCGGCGGACAAGATAGTTGCCTGTAATTCAACCGACAAGGGTGCAGTTACAAAGAAATACTGTACAGTCGGGTGTATCGGGTGTAAGCTATGCGAGAAGAAGTCTCCAGAGGGGGGATTTCTAGTAAACAGTTTCCTGGCTAAAATTGATTACGCCCACAAAGGTGAGCGTGAGGCGGCTGCTGAAGCCTGTCCTCCGAAGTGTATTATAGCCGCGGATAAAAAATAAAAAAGGGAAAAACTATTTCTGTAATGCCGATTCAAAAGTTGGTGCTTGGAATACGAAACAGTCTTCCTGTCGGGACTTCGGAGGAGGAATTTGAAGGGTACTACCAGATGGTTTTGAAACCCTTCATTACCCTCCTCTATAACCATCCGGGAGTGTATATCTGGAATTATTATTCGGGGAATCTCCTGGAGTGGCTCGAAGAGCGGCATCCCGAATTTATCATGATTCTGAACGACATGTCCAAACGCAAGCAGATAGAACTTTTGGGGGGTGTTCATTACGAAGCCTTCCTCCCGCTTATTCCGAGTCCGGACCGGCTGGGACAGATTGAATATCTGACAACCTTTATCCGCAAGCGTTTCGGCCGTCGGCCCAGGGGAGGAGTTCTTCCCGGGGATGTCTGGGAGCCTTCACTGGCAAGTACCTTAAAAAGCGCCGGTTTTGACTATATTCTTCTGCCGGACAGTTATTTTGCTAATGCCGGGTGCCGGGGAAAAGAGCTCTATATGCCCTGTTATACCGAGGATCTGGGCAAGAACCTGATTGTATATCCTGTTTCTACCGGTCTTTCCGGTCGTATCGGTACCATTGATCCGGGAACCTTTATAGATGAGCTGTCGCTTATCTACCGTAATACCGGTACCGGGGTTATCTGCCTCTATCTGAATCCCGCGGGGCTGCAGGACTGGTATGAAAAGTTCTTTACCCTGCTGGAAGAGCGCAGCAGTGAGCTGGCAACCTTCAGGCCTGTGCGCTGTACCCGGGTTCTTGAGAATATCGGCAAACGCTACTTCTCCAGCGTAACCTTTCAAAGCATGATGCGCTGGATCGAACGCCGGCCTCCGGGGAACAAACAGGAGTATCTGGATGCTTCTGTGCTTCCCGCAGGTTCATATCGTCATTTTTTAACCTGTTATCCCGAAGGCAATGCCCTGTACAGCAAGATGATGTACACCAGCCTGCTGGTAAACCAGATCCGGGGAGACCGTTCCCGGAAAAAAACCGCCCGGGAGGAACTCTGGAAGGCCCAATGCCACTCCGCCTATTGGCACGGCAGGGACGGCGGCATCTACCGCCGCGCTTTTCGGCAGGCTGCCTACTACTCATTGCTGGAATCGGAAAAGATTACCAAGGAACGCGGCATCTTTAAGCCCTCAATCTTTACCACCGATTTTGATATGGATGGAAACCAGGAGTATCTCTACCGGGGAACCAACATCAATGCCTATGTGCACCGCTTCGGCGGCGGACTCATAGAGCTGGATTACTTTCCCGCCTCATGGAACTACTGTGCTACCATGGCGCGGCATGAAGAGCTCTACCTGAATGATGATCTCCCCCGGGACACGGTACCCCGGTACTCCTTTTATGATCATATCAGTGAGGAACCTGTCGATCAGGGCAAGCTGAACAGGGGTGCGGTTCCTGATATCGCTGATTTCAGTACAAAGGTTTATGAGCAGGACGCCTTTCACCGGGACACACGGGAGGTCAAACTTAAGGCCAATGGAACGGTCCGGGGAGATGATTACGAGCTTCCCCTGGAGCTGAAAAAGCAGTACAGCTTTAAAAAGAACATTCTTCTGGTAGATTACACCCTGTCGTCGGAAAAACCGAACAGCCGGGAGCTGCATTTTGCAACTGAATTGAATCTTGCCTTCAGTTCTCCGGAAAACCTGAATACCCAGCTTAGCGAAGGGGCACCCGATGGAATGTCGCTGATCCTGGAGGACCGGGGTATCAACAGCCGCATCACCCTGAGCAGTCAGGACCCCTTTCGCTGGCACATGGTTCCCATACATGTTCCCTACCTGACAGAGGCGGGGATTGTCGATGAGTATCAGCAGCACATGCTTGTTTTAAGCTGGAAAGTCCGGCCTGAACAGGGAAGCCCCTGGACGGGAACCATTCAGGTCAAGCTGGACAAGATCTGATCCTGAACGGATCAGGGAGAGGTGGAAAGCCGCGGGTATATGCGGTCGATCCATACCTGAGATTCGGCATAATAATCCTGCTGGGCAGACAGAAACTGAAACAGGGCCTCCCGATACTCACCGTTGAAAAAGCAGGCCTGCCCAAGATAAAACCGTGCGGCCCGTTCAATTGTCTCTTCCCGCTTAATTGAGAGGAACTCCTTCAGGGAGGAGGCTGTTTCTTCATAATCCCCTGTAAGAAAGCGTTCCCGCAGAATAAGCGACAGGGTATATGCGGCACCGCTGAAGTCCCCATGGATATGGGCGGGGAGTATCTCCGCTTCGGCGGGTTTCTCCTGTCGCCGGGGCAGCCCTGCAAGAAGTTCATCCACCGCAGCTCTGGTTGTTTCAGCCATGGGGCGACTGCCGGGACTGATCAGGTTCAGGGAAGGGGCAAGCTGGTCTCCGGAAATCACACTGCGCTGCAGCATCAGTTTTGGAAGCGGGGGGGACCGCAGGCTCGTGTTCGGTGCTGCAAGTCCTGTCCGTTCGGCTTCCCGTCCGATTTTAACCGGCTGTACACTTATGTTCCGGCCCGGATTAAACACGAAGGTGCCGGTCTGGATCAGCTTGGTGTCGAAGACCCCGTAATAATAGGGGATTCCCGGTATGGGATAATCGGTGTAGACAGACTGGTCGCTTTCGATCATGTCGATACTGCTGGCCCGCAGAAGATCGTCTACATCCGCGATGGGATCAGTATGACGGTAGATTGACAGGATCCGGTCCTTCCTGTCTGCTTCAAAGCGCAATTGAACTCCGTCTCCCCGAACCTCAGCCGTCAGCCCTGTTATATTCGCGGAGAGTTCTTTTTCTGAGGTTATCGGCTGTGCCGATACTGGATATACGGTTATATTGCGGAATGGAATGAAGAGTTCAAAGAGTCCTCCGGCAGAATCTTCAATCAGAACCGCGTAATAGTAGTTCCTTGTATCGTCCGGATAATCTATAAAGGTCGAAATCCCCGGTGGGACTGTTCCAATCTCCTCTGCATCGTTAAAGTTCTCTTCGCCTATCTCAGTGGAATGACGGAAGATATGATAGGTACCGAGAATATCGGGGGAATCCCGCCACGTAAGCCGGATCCCTTCGCCGGTTTCCGTTGCCCTCAGGCTGGACGGAAAAGGAGAGAAGATCGTGCCGGCCTGGGGGTAGAGCGCCAGGCTGCAGAAAAGGAGTAGTATAATCAGTACGGAAGAAGGAAATCGTAAACCTTTCATATACCTTCCACTATTATCGGAAAAAACAGATATAATCCATAGGCCTTTCCACGATCTGCCCTCTATCTGCTTGCCCAGAAACGCTCTTTGCATGTACACTTAGGTCCATGTTTGTTGCCGTTGCCTGTGATTTTGCCAATGACGACCATGCGCAGGAAGTAATAAAATTATTGGGATGGTACGGTTTCGAAAAAGTGCAGGAAGGGGTGTGGGAGTCCGCTTCAATACCGGAGAATACCCTGGCGCGATTGAAACGTGATATTGATCGCAACTGTGATTCTTTTGACTCGATCCGGTTTTACCAGTTTCCCATGGAAGAGACCATGGTCATTACCTCGTTAAAGGGCAAACGCTGGCGGCGAATAATACTGGAATAGAAACTCAAAGGAGATTCTGAAAATGCTGAGCGAACTTGATAATGCAATAAAGTCTTTGAACGACGATATCCTCGAAATCTGGAGGGGTCTTTGACCCGGAACGAATAGAACATCAGATCCGGGAAAGAGAAGCCGAAACTGCCGAACCCGATTTCTGGAACGACAGAGAGGGGGCGGAAAAGCTGATGGCCGAAATCACCGCCTTGAAACGCTCCTACGAGCCCTGGAAGGAACTGAAACAGAAGATCGAAGACCTGTCGGGTCTCTATGCTATTGCTCTCGAAGAGAAAGACGATTCTGTCGAACAGGAGCTGAAAACAGGAATTGAAGAACTGACCAATGAGTTCAACAGTCTGCGTCTTATGGACATGCTCTCCGGTGAGTTCGATCGCAATCCGGTCTTCCTTACCATCCATTCAGGCGCCGGTGGAACTGAAGCCTGCGACTGGGTGAGCATGCTGTACCGTATGTACAGCCGCTGGATCGAGCGCAGGGGCTTCAAGTCTGAAATCCTCGATCTGCAGGAGGCCGAGGGAGGAATCAAATCGATTACTCTGCAGGTAAAGGGCGACTATGTCCACGGGTACCTGAAGTGTGAGACAGGAATTCACCGTCTGGTGCGAATCTCCCCCTTCGATTCCTCCAGCCGCCGGCATACCTCATTTGCCTCCGTGTATGTCTCTCCGGTTATTGAGGACGAGATCGAAGTGGATATCAAACCGGAGGATCTGCGGATTGATACCTATCGCGCTCAAGGCGCCGGAGGTCAGCATGTAAACAAGACTGATTCGGCAGTACGTATGACCCACCTGGCAACGGGTATCGTCGTGCAGTGTCAGAACGAGCGGAGCCAGCACAAGAACCGGGACATGGCGATGAAAATGCTGAAATCCCGCCTGTACGAATATTATAAAGCCGAACAGGAGGCCGAACAGGAGAAGAAGGCTCAGGAGAAAAAGGACATATCCTGGGGCAATCAGATCCGTTCCTACGTTTTTCATCCCTATAACATGGTCAAGGACCATAGAACAAAGCATGAAACAGGAAATGTACAGGCTGTAATGGACGGAGATCTGGATCCGTTCATAGAAAGTTATCTCAATTATGTGTGGAAACAGAAGAAGGAATGAACGGGGTCCTTATCGTCGACGATCTGGAATTTATGAGAACCGCCCTGCGGGAAATACTCGAAAAGACAGAGATTCCTGTCGTTGGCGAGGCCTGTAACGGTAGAGAGGGGGTCGAGGCCTTCGCACGCCTGCAGCCGGATGTTGTTCTGCTGGATATCACCATGCCGGAGATGGACGGCTTGACGGCCCTGAAGCGCATACGCAGGAAAGATCCCGCTGCCCGGGTCGTCATGTGTTCGGCTCTGGGGCAGGAGACGACGATTCTGAAGGCAATCCGCTACGGTGCAAGAGATTTTGTGGTAAAACCCTTTAAGCCGGAACGGATTGTCTCTGCTGTCAGGAAGGCACTACCCGGAAATTAATGAAGAAAACAGCACTGTACAGACAGAAAGCGCGGGTGCTGGTACTTCTGTGCATCCTGTTTCCGCAGTTTCTTGGTGCGGCTGAGGACCCGCGGCAGGAATATACCGTCGCTGTATCCGGGTTTACCGCTCTGGGGCTTCCCCGGGAACATGCCTACCTTGCCGAGGCCCTCCCGCGGCTGATGCTGCATACCCTGTCCGGCTTGGAATCCCGCTATATCAGCAATAAAGAGAAATCGGCCTATATACAGAGGATCGAGCAGGAATCTCTTCGGAAAGCCGCCCGAACCGCGGCGGATTCCAGAAAGGAAAAATCCTTTAGCGCTATTAAAAACGGCAGTATGAGGAGTCAGGAGAAAGAGGAAAGCTCTGCGCCAGTGGAAGAGATGGTCTCCCTGGAAGAGCTCGCCGATTATAAACCGGTGCGGCTTTTTAATGCCAACGGTGAGGTCCTGAAGATCCCTGTAGATCCGGCGCAGTACTGCCGGGACAACAAGCTGGACATGCTGATTTCCGGCACGATTGAATCTATCGGTGAGCTGGTCTATTTCTCTTTGAAGGCTTACACCTTTGCCGATGCCCGGTGGGATGAGTTTTTTGTTTCCGCATCCGGTTTTACTGTCCTTGAGGATGCCCTGCTGCAAGCCCGCGGCGCCCTCCGGCAGAAGGTCCTGGGACGGCCCTGGAGCTCCCTCTCGGTTGTAACCCGAAGGGATGCCTGGATCTATATCGACGGAGAGCTCCAAGGGGTAGGCGGACTCAATAACCTGATTCTTGCCCCCGGGGACCACACTGTACGGATAGAAGCGGAAGCGGCTGAAACTCTGGAAGCACAGATACGCCTGCAGGAGGGTGAGGACGAAGTACTGGAATACAGCCTGACTGATTCTCCTGTACCATCCATTGAGGTCACCACTGATCCGGCGGGAGCGGATGTTTATCTTTCGTCCCTGTGGGCCGGAAAAACTCCGCTGTTCCTGCCTGTCAGCGGACGGAACGGCACATTGCGGCTTGTGCTGGAGGGCTACAAGGATGTGCTCATTCCTGCATCTGAGCTTGAGCCCGGAACAAACGGCTTCAGCCTGAATCAACGGTTTTACGATCCGGAGCTCAGGCTGCGTTCAAAACGCGATCGCCTGTACACGGCAGTTGGTCTTTTTACCCTTTCTTTACCGGTAACCATGTTCAGCTACTCCCTCTACCGGGACTACTGGAATCAGGCAGTTTTATACGACGACAGCGGTTTTGCCGACCGTTCCTTTTTGTATAACGGCGCATTTTATGGTAGTCTTTTCGGGTCTTCCATGCTGTTCGTGAATATGGTACGGTCCCTGATCGATTACCGGGCCGCCGGCGCGGAAACATTTTAAAACAGAGCAATAAGGAAACAGACAACATGCGAGGAATAGGCGCACGGCTGAAGAGCATTTTTTCCGGGAACCGGATAGATGAAGAGACCTTTGAGGATATAGAAGATCTGCTGGTGGAGGCCGATATCGGTGCCGCCGCTGCCATGGAAACAGTCGACCAGCTGCGGAAGGAGCGGGGAGTAAAAAACCGCGAAGAACTTATCCTCATTCTGCGTAACAAGTTAAAGGAATATCTGCTTGAGGGTGAACTTTCCCTTGAACCTGATAAACTCAATGTTGTGCTTGTTCTTGGTGTCAACGGTGTCGGAAAAACCACCAGTATTGCCAAGCTGGCGTCCCTGCTGCACAAGCAGCACGGCATGGAACCATTACTTGCGGCAGGGGATACTTTCCGGGCCGCAGCGATCGACCAGCTGATGCTCCATGGAGAGCGCCTGGGTTTTAAAGTTGTTCACCAGCACCCAGGGTCGGATCCCGGTGCGGTAGTATGGGATGCCATCGAGAGCGCTCAGGCAAGGAAGTGCCCCCTGGTACTGGCGGATACTGCCGGGAGAATGCATAACAAGCAGAATCTTGTAAACGAACTGAAAAAGATTGACGGTATTGTGCAGAAACGAAAAGTAGACGGGGCCTACCGCAAGGTGCTGGTTATTGATGCCACAACCGGGCAGAACGGGCTGCGGCAGGCGGAGATCTTTCATGAAGCTGTCGGGCTCGACGGGATTATCCTGACCAAGTTTGATTCCGCCGCCAAGGGTGGAATCATTCTATCGATATGCCGGAATCTGAAGGTCCCGTTTCTGTATCTCTGCGACGGTGAAGGCTATGACAATATACGCGGCTTTCGCGCAGATGATTTTCTGGACACCCTTCTGGCGGAGAACTGATGAGACTGATCCTGTTCCTGCTTATCGCGTTCACTCTCTTTTATAGTGAATTACATGCCGACTGGTACCGTTCCGACGCTCTGGGCAGGGCGGCAGAACCACTCGCGGCTGATGAGGCGAATGAGACGGCACGGGAACAGGAGGAGTACCTCCTCTACCGTAGTGGTGACGGAAACAGCCGGACAGAACGCCTGTACCGCTACGGCACGGTAATCAGGGAGGCCTCCATCCGTTTTCTCCCCGGCGACAGGCGGGAAGAGTCTGTCGTTGAGGGCCCGGAACGCAGAATTACCCTCTACGAAGGAGATCTTCCCCTGCGGGAGGAGATCTATACCGCGGATACCCTGGACAGGGTTCTCAGGTACGGCTGGGACGGTTCAGTCCTGAAATTCCTTGAGATGGGCAACGGAGAGGAACTCCTCTGCCGGCAGGAGTATTTTCGGGATCCCCGGGGTCGTCTCAGGACCCTTATCCGTTACCTGGGCAGCGCAGAAGAGAAAGATGAGAGAGCAGTCAGGGTTATACAGTTCGGGTACAGGGACGGAGCTCTTGCTGAAACCTGGTACGGCGGATACGAAGAAGGGGTCCGTACCCGTTTCGCTGGACTTCAGGCCCTCGAAGAAGCCAGAATGAGCGGGACAGCAGTTACCGGCCTGATTAAACGTGAGTCCCTGGGAAAAAACCAGGTGGAGCGGAGTTTCAATACCGGCGGCGAGATGGTCTCGAAAACAATACGGGGACCCGAAGGCAGAACTCTCCGGGAAACCCTCTACCGCAATGGAGAGGCAGTCCGGGACAGGGAATACCGCTATACTGATGATCTTTTAACAGCGATGGTTATCAGGGAACCGGAACGTCTGGAACGCAGGGTCTATACCTACGAGGATGATACCCTCCGAAAGGAGGAAGTCTTTGTAAACCGCAGACTGGTTAAGGTTTCCAGTTTCGACGGGAATCTTACACTGGAAGAGTTCTACCGCCGGGGCGAGGTTATTACCCGCCGTCGCTACAATGGAGATACCCTGATTTCCGAGGACAGTTATGAATAGAATAGCCTGGGTCCTCTTTATGGCTCGGCGTTACCTCAAAGAACGGCGTTCAAGCAAGGGGCCGGCGGCAGGGGTTCTTTCCACCGCCGGTATTGCCCTGGGGGTTGTTACACTGGTAGTTGTAATCGGTGTCATGAACGGGTTCCAACTGGGGTTCATCGAGGATATTCTGGAAATCCGCTCCTACGATCTGCAGGTGTCCTCTCTGGATCTGCAAACAGCCTCCGCAGCCGCGGAAAAGGCCCGGTCGGTTTCCGCGGTACGGGCGGCACTGCCCTTCATTGAGACGCAAACCCTTGTACAGGGACGTTTCAGCGAATTTGAGGCCGCAGCATTGCGGGGTATCCCGGCAAACGCCGGTGAGCTGGACCCTGGATTGGTACAGCAGCTGTCCGTGGACCAGGGAGATTTTAACCTTGCGGAGGGACTTGTTCTCGGCAGGGAGCTTGCCAGGGCCCTGGGAGTCCGGATCGGCGATACAGTCACCCTGGCGGCTCTTACCGGTGAGGGCTTCGCGGGGCTTGTGCCCTCATCCCGGGAGCTTCCGGTAACAGGGACCTTTCACAGCGGATTCTATGAATACGACCGGGGCCTTGTTTTTACCTCTCTGGAGATAATCAGAGATCTGGCTTCCGTGAACGATCGTCCCGCCGTGGGAATCAAACTCAAAAACAGATACCGCATCGACGCTGCCCTGGATACTCTGAAAAATGAATTTGACTCTGTTGCGGGATACCAGGAACAGGGTCCGGAAATTGTCTCGTGGCGAGAGAGTAACCGAGCTTTCTTCGGCGCCTTGCGTATGGAAAAGCTCATTATGTCGCTGCTGATCGGGGTTATGTTTCTGGTTACAGCAGGAAACATCTACCACTCTTTGCGCAGAGGCGTGCAGGAAAAACGCACTGCCATTGCGGTTCTGCGGGCTCTCGGCGGGGGCAGGAGAGAGATCCAGCTCATTTTTGTGCTGGAGGGGGGGCTTATGGGGCTCGCCGGGACCTTCTGGGGACTATCCCTTGGGCTTCTACTGGTAAACCATATTAACAGACTGTTTGTCCTGCTGGAAATCCTGTCCGAATGGACAGCAGGGCTGCTGAATACGCTCTTCGGGATTGATGCCCTGGGGGGGCTTGCAATTACACCGGCCGCGTTTTACATGTCCGAGGTTCCCGTTCGTATTCTTCCTCTGGAGATTTTCCTGATTGCCTTTTTTGCTCTCTTTGTCTCCCTTTTTTCCGCCTGGGGGGCCTCCAGGGATATTGCCGGCATGAACCCAAGCACAATACTGAGGTATGAATAATGGAACTACTGCGATTAGAGGGAGTCACTAAACGCTATATCTCCGGAGCTGAAGTACTGACTATTCTGGACGGGATCGATCTTTCGATACCAGCCGGCAGTGTTACGGTTTTTACCGGGGAGAGCGGATCGGGAAAAAGCACTCTGCTGAATATTGTCGGAGCTCTGGATTCCCCGGATGCAGGAAAAATCCTGGTAGACGGCATCCAGGTTGATCAGCTGGCCGAGATCGGGATAAACCGCTATCGTGCCGAGACTATCGGTTTTGTGTTTCAGTTTCACTATCTGCTCGAAGGCTTTACTGCCCTTGAGAACACGATGCTCCCCGCCTTTATGCGGGGCCTGTCCATGGGCGAGGCCAGAGAAAAGGCACGGGCCCTGCTCTTCCGGGTGGGACTTGAGAAGCGTCTCGACCATACGCCTTCCATGCTTTCCGGAGGAGAACGTCAGCGTGTAGCCCTGGCACGGGCCCTGATAAACGATCCAAAGCTGCTTCTGGCGGATGAGCCAACGGGTAACCTGGACGAAGGCAATACCGGGCGGGTCAAGGAGCTCCTCTTTTCCCTTGTCAGGGATATGGGCAAAACCCTGCTCCTTGTAACTCACGAAACTGCCCTGATTCCCGAAGGAGACCGGGCATACCGGCTGCACGCCGGCAAGCTGGAGACACTGTGATGCTGCCTGCGCCTTTCATGATTGCCCGGCGCCTGGTATTTCGCCGGGAACGGCGTATAAGCTCTCATCTGAAAGGGACGGTTTTGGGGATCTCCCTTTCCCTGATTCCCCTTGTGCTGGTTATGATTGTCTCTGCCGGAATGATCAAAGGCATTACCGCCCGTTTTCTGGAGCTGGGGACCTATCATCTGCAGGCCCGCAGCTATAACGAGGATACCCCCTGGCATGAGACCGCGGAAAAACTCGCGGCAGAGCCGGCAATAAAGGGGGCTTTTCCTGTTATACAGGGACTCGGTATGCTCTATTCTCCAGAGGGAAGAGTAGGAATAAATCTTAAAGGATTTGATGCGGAAATGTGGGAACAGGACCGCGGTTTTCGGGACTTTATGATTGTAGAAGCCGGAGAGTTTGACCTTGGCGATCCTGACGGGATTGTCGTAACCTCCGGTGTCGCAGAATCCCTGGGTATTGCAATAGGCGATAAGGTAAAGCTGCTCACCTCACGGACATCCTCGTCCGGGGCCCTTTTCCTGAGACCCAGCTTCTTTACCCTGAAGGGGATCTGTTCCACCGGTTATTATGAACTTGATGCCCTTACCGCGTATATTCCCTTCAGCCGGGCGGATTCAATTCTTAAGGGGCAGGGGACCCGCTATATCGGGATGAAGGTTGAAGACCCTTTTTCCGGCATCCGGGAGATTAAGGGACGCCTTGCCCGGAAGCTTGGCATGGAGTGGTATCTTCTGGACTGGCAGGAGCTTCAGCGGCCAATGTACAGCTCCTTTGAAACTTCACGCAATCTGATTCTGCTGATCATGGCTCTCATTGTCCTGGTGGCCACCTTGAATATCTCCGCGACTTTAAGCATGCTGGTCTTGGAAAACCAGGAGCAGATTGCTATTCTAAAGGCCACCGGCAGTTCCGGTTTCCAGATTGGCCTTATATTCGTTCTGGCGGGGTTTCTGACCGGACTGGCCGGGGTTGTTCCCGGACTTGCCCTGGGACTCCTGTTAGCGGTAAACATTAATGGAATCATCTCGTTTATCGAGAACAGTATGAATTTCACGGCCATGCTGATAAACAGACTGTCGCCCTTCTCAGCTGCTCCGGTTTCACTGGACCTTTTCGATTCGAGTTATTACCTTGAGACGATCCCGGTGGAGCTTGATCCTGTCTCCCTGTGGCTGGCAGTACTCTTTACCTTTGCTGTTGCAATAGCGGCTGCACTGATTCCTGCCCTGCGGGCAGCCTCATTAAAGCCGATGGAGATCCTGCGGCGGCGCTGAGCGGCTGCGGCGAAATATAAAACACGGTAGAAATAATGAAAAATATCACTATACTATTATTAGGAACATTAGATGCATGAGAAGGGAGGATGACGGTATGAAATGTGAACTGTGCAAAGAGAACGATGCTGTTATCCATATTCAGCAGATCGTCGGGAACGAAGCCAAAGAGATACATCTGTGTGAGAAATGCGCCCATGAAAACGGAATCTCTTCTAACAGCGACAAGATAGAACTGTCCCTGAACGAGCTTTTGAACGGACTTATCGACTTTTCCTCCCGGCCAAAAGGGCAGGATACCTGTTCGACCTGCGGGACCCGGCTGAAGGATTTCAGGAAAACCGGAATGGTAGGCTGTTCAGACTGTTATACCAGCTTTCGGGACGAAATAGTCAGTTATCTGGAAGAATCTGTGGGTACGGTAAAGCACCTGGGGAAGTATCCGAATAAACTGAAGGCCTACAAGGCCCTTCTTGTAGACAAGGAAATCCTGAAAAAACGGCTGGAAGAGGCTGTGGCCGGAGAAGACTACGAAACCGCCGCCTCTATTCGGGATCGAATACAGTCTCTCGAAACCGCCGACGGAGGGGAAGGGTGATCTCTTTTGACAGCACTGCTGATTCTCAAGGCTGGTATGCCCAGGCTGGTCCGGATAACGACGTGGTGGTTTCTACGCGTCTGCGTCTCTCGAGGAACCTCTCAGGGCATGCTTTCCCCTCCCATCTGGACACGGAAGAGGGTGAGACTATCCAGGCAGGAATCAGGAACGCCTTTTCCGGTCTTGGTAAAGAGTATCACTACTGTTCCATGGCCGAACTTGCACCCATTGAGCGCCGAATGCTCCTGGAGCGGAACCTTATATCCCAGGATTTCAGTCTGCAGACGACAAAATCTGCGGTTCTGCGGGAGGACTTCCGCTTTTCCGCCATGGTTAACGAGATCGATCATCTGCGAATGTCCCTGATCTTTCCCGGATCCTCCTTATCTGCTCTTTGGAGTGAACTTGACCGGATCGACATGCAGCTGGAGAATTCCCTGGATTACGCGGTCTCCCTGGAGTGGGGCTACCTTACTGCCGATGTCAGTAACGTCGGGACCGGCCTTAAAGCTTCGGCGATGGTGCATCTTCCGGCCCTGGTAGAGACCGGGATGATCGAAAAGGCCCTGAAAGCCGTTGTTCAACTCGGCTATTCGGTTAAAGGCTTTTTTTCCGATACTGAAAACAGCCTTGGATACCTGTATCAGATAGCGAATTCCGTATCAATTGGAGAAAATGAAGAGGATTTACTGAGAAAACTTGATGGTGTGGTCAATCAATTGGTACATTATGAGAGGACGGCACGGGAAGAGATTCTTAAAAAGGACCGCCTGGCCATGGAGGACAAAATCTTCCGGGCCCTGGGAACTCTTCTCTATTGCCGGATCATAGAATCCAAGGAGGCTATCGATGCCTTGAACCTTGTACGGTTCGGCATTGAGTGTGATATGATTTCGTTACCCATAGCTGCGGTTACTTCTCTTCTTTTCCTCAGTCAGAAATCTCATGTGCAGCGATTGATGGAAAAGGATAAAGCGCAAAATACCTCCGTGGACGCCTACCGCGCCACGATTATACGTGAAACCTTAAGCAGTAAGATGGCAGGAGGATGGAATGTTTAAAGGCTTGACCCAACGGGCCCAGCGTTTATTGACAATCTTCGCCCAGGAAGAGGCAAAACGGTTTCATTCCGACAAGCTTCTGCCGGAGCATATTATCCTTGCCCTCTTAAAAGACGGAGAGGGCGTAGGCTATAAGGCCCTGAAGGAATTGAAAGTAGACCCGGTGGAACTGCAGCTTGAGATTGAAAAGAGTATTCCCAAGCGGCATACGGGTTTTATTCTCGGGGATGTCCCTCCGTCCAAGCGGGGCAAGAAGATGCTCGAGGACAGTGCTGAAGAGGCCCGCAATCTGGGCCATGAGTATATTGGTACTGAGCATCTTCTGCTCGCCGCGGCCAGAGAGACCGGCAGCGTGGTTGCCCGGACCCTGGCCAAGTACAATGTAAACGTTGACGCCCTGCGCTCATCTATTACCGATCTCTCCGGTTCCAGCGCTGCCCAGCAGGCACAGGCGCGAAAGAGTTCCTCCGCGGGACAGCAGAAACGGACCCAGCAGCATCCAAAAAAGGCAACCCCGACTCTGGACGAATTTTCCAGAGATTTAACGGACTACGCTGTGCAGAAGAAGCTGGACCCGGTTATCGGCAGGGATGACGAAATTGAACGGGTTATCCAGATCCTTGCACGGCGCACAAAAAATAACCCTGTACTCATAGGTGAACCAGGAGTAGGCAAGACGGCGATTGTCGAAGGGCTGGCCCAGCGCATAACCGACGGGACTGCTCCTGAAGTATTAATAGACAAACGGGTTGTGACCCTCGATCTGGCCTCGCTGATTGCCGGGACAAAGTATCGGGGAGAGTTTGAAGACCGCCTGAAGAGGGTCATGAAGGAGATCCTCAGCGCTGCGAATGTCATTCTGTTTATCGACGAGCTGCATACCATTATCGGGGCCGGCGGAGCGGAAGGTGCAATTGACGCCTCCAACATGCTGAAACCCGCCCTTTCCCGGGGCGAACTGCAGTGCATCGGTGCCACCACTCTGAATGAGTACAAGAAGTACATCGAGAAAGACGCGGCCCTAGAGCGGCGCTTTCAGATGATCTATGTCAAAGAACCGACGGTTGATGAGACCATTGAGATACTGCGGGGTATTAAGCGGCAGTACGAAGATCATCATAATGTCATCTACACCGACCAGGCCATTGAGACCGCTGTCAACCTGTCACACCGTTATATAATCGAACGCTTCCTGCCCGACAAAGCCATTGATCTGATTGACGAAGCGGGCAGCCATAAGCGCATCCGGAACAGTGTCCGGCCTTCCGAGTTATCCGAACTGGAACTGGAAATAGAACGGCTTACTCAGGAGAAGATCAACCTGGTGAACAACCAGGACTACGAGCGTGCCGCCTCGCTGCGGGATACGGTGCGGCAGTTGAAAGGGCAGGTGGAAGAGCTGAAAAAGGGCTGGAAGGACAGTCTCAGGTCTGAGCGCAATATTGTCGATTCCGAAGATATTCACGCCATCATAGCCCGTATTACGGGGATTCCTGTTTCCCGCCTGGCCCAGAGCGAGTCGGAGAAACTCCTCGATATAGAGTCTGAACTCCACAAGACGGTTATCGGTCAGGATGATGCAATCAGGGTTATCGCTTCGGCTATCCGCCGTTCCAGAACCGGCTTAAGTTCGCCAAAACGTCCGCTGGGGTCTTTTGTCTTCCTCGGCCCCACGGGAGTGGGGAAATCTCTTCTGGCCAAGACCCTGGCGGTTTTCCTCTTTGGAGACGAGAACTCCCTGATCCGTATTGATATGTCGGATTTTATGGAAAAGCATAATGTCTCCCGGCTTGTTGGAGCACCTCCGGGATACGTGGGCTACGAAGAAGGGGGAATCCTTACCGAAAAAATCAGGCGCCGTCCGTACAGCGTTATTTTGCTGGATGAGATCGAAAAAGCACATCCGGACGTCTTCAATATCCTGCTTCAGGTACTGGAGGAGGGCGAGCTGCAGGATAATCTGGGACATAAGGTATCCTTCCGCAACACCGTGCTGATCATGACCTCCAATGCAGGAGCCAGGGAGATTACCCGGGAAGCGGGCCTTGGTTTCAGGGCGGACGAGGGGATCATGGACTATTCCGAGATTAAAACCTCCGCCATGACCGAGTTGAAGCGTTTTTTCCGGCCCGAGTTTATTAACCGTGTGGACGAGATCGTAGTATTCCACAGCCTCAGCCGCGCCCAGGTTTCGATAATATTTGATATCCTGGTGGACGAAGTACGTCTCCGGCTGCTTGAGATGAATATCTTTCTGGAGATCAGTAAAAAGGCCAAGGATCTGCTGCTTGATAAAGGCTACGATGTCAAGTTCGGCGCGCGGCCCATGCGCAGGATTATTCAGAAAGAGCTGGAAGATCCTCTGTCCCTGGAGATTTTAAAGGGTAAGTGCGCTTCCGGCAACGTTATTCAGGTGACCGTCCGGAACGACAAGATTTTCTTCCGGGTCAAGACCCAGAAAAAGCTTCCTGCGCCTGCGGAAGTAGTCAATTGATCATTCATACCGCGGCACAGGAGTAGTTTCTGGTGGAAGGTTTCTTTAATTTTTATACTCCCAAACAGGAGGAGCTTCCTTTTGGAGAAGCTAGTTTCTGCGCTCTCGACTTTGAGACCACCGGACTGTATCCCGGTACAGATTCTATCATTGAAGCCGGGGCTGTAATCTATCGCGGCGGCAAAGAGATTGATTCCTTTCAGACCTTTGTCAGGCCGGCCGGGAATATTCCCGCTGCCGCCACAGCCGTTCACGGAATAGACGATGGTATGGTGGCAGATGCCCCGGAACTTGAAAAGGTCTTCCCCGGGCTTCTTGATTTTCTCGACGGGACGGTGCTTGTAGGGCACAATATAAACTTTGATCTCTCCTTTCTCGATACCGGATGCCGGCGCTGCGGTCACCGGATGCCATCTGCACCGGGAATCGATACCTGCAGTTTTGCCCGGTCGGTCCTGAAAGGAGAGTCCAGCTACAGTCTTGAAAATCTTAGCCTGCGCTACGGACTGGGAAACGGTAAGCATCACCGCGCCCTGGACGATGCCCGCTGCTGTATCGGACTTTTGCACCTGATTGTTGACCGTATTCCCGACGGTACCTCCATGAAGACCGCCGATATTATACGACGCTCCAGGACCCGGCCCTATAATCCGCGCTGAAATGCCGTCGTGTCTTCTCACAGGCCTCCTTTTATGGTAGGTTCATGCCTGCTATGAATCTTGAAGCTTTTATACTCGGCAGCGGGGGTATGATGCCCCTGCCTTCGCGCCATCTGACATCTGTATTGTTGCGAAAAGACGGTGATCTTCTTTTATTTGACTGCGGTGAAGGAACCCAGGTCTCCCTGCGGAAGCTGAACCTTCGCTGGAAAAAGATCTCTGCAATTTTTATTTCCCATACCCATGCGGACCATGTTACCGGTTTGCCGGGCATTTTAATGCTTTCATCTCAGGTCGACCGTGATGAACCTCTTTATATCTACGGACCTCCCAGAATCCGGGAATATGTGGAGGCTAATCGTCGGGTGCTGGATATGTATATAAATTACGAAATAAAGGTCTGCGAGTTCACCGAAGGCGGAAAGGTGTTTGCGGGCAAGGACTTTTCGGTTGCAAGTTTTCCACTGGAACATACAAAACCCTGTTTTGGCTATACTCTGGAAGAAGCCCCGCGGCCCGGGATCTTTTATCCCGAAAAGGCCCGGGAGCTTGGGGTTCCTGTAGGACCGCTCTGGGCAACCCTGCAGGAGGGAAACCCGGTCCGTAATATACAAGGTGACCTGGTTAATCCTTCCCAGGTAATGGGTGCCCCCCGAAAAGGGCGTAAATTCAGTTACATGACAGATACTGTATACCGTGACGATATTGCTGCCCGGGTTTCTGATTCCGATCTGCTGATCTGCGAAGGTATGTTTGCCTCGGATCTGGAAGAGAGTGCCCGGGAAAAGAAGCATCTTACCGCTGCGCAGGCGGCGACCATTGCCAGGGATGCAGGGGGGGTCAAACGGCTGGGACTGATACACTACAGTCCCCGCTACGGAAAACGGGAACTGCGGAAACTTAAAGAAGAGGCACGGGAGATCTTTCCGGAGTCTTTTCTTACCAGGGACCAGCAGATCCTGGAAATACCAAATGAGGACTAGGCGTATTCAGCATTCCGCTAAAAGGGCACGGTATTTTTCAGGGTCCGCCCGGAATCCAAAAATAGCACGCTCGTCGTCCCGCCTTGATTTTTTGAGTGCCGATCCAGCTTCTGTAAGCAGAAGTTCCGGATCCAGGAGACGCCCGCCTCTGGAGCTCAATCCTCCATAAGCGCTAATATCGGGCTTCTTTTTTTCTATCTGTTTACGGAAATCCCTGACTGTTCGAATGCCGTCATCAAGCTCGGTATTCGGCAGAAGCAGACAGACCTGCGCGGGACCGTATCCATAACAGAGATCCCGAAAGACGAAGAACTGCCGTATATCCGATGAGACACTATCAAGACCCCGGGCCGGGTCCAGTCCTTCAAACGCAATGATGGCAACTGTAAGGTCCTGGTCAAAGGAGGCCGCCCTTTTAAGCTCCGACTCCAGCCGCATGGCCAGTTGTTCCTTCGGCATAAGTTCCGACCCATGGCCGGGTGCTGTATCGGCGGGAGCAGCTGCAGGGACGGGGGCATTCTGATCCTTTGCAGCGGAACGTGGTGCGAAGGCCAGAATAAAGCCGGAAAGAAGTACCGCAGTGCTTGCTGTATAAAGAAGAATCCGCAGGCGGGGCAGAAATTCTTCGCGGTCAAGAAGGGAGGTCCGGATTCGCAGTACAGCGTCGGGATCCCAGCTGCCCATGGAATACTCATAGGAACCGTTGAACAGGGACAGCAGCGAAGTAGAAAGGGCTTCCGATCGGTACAGGACCCGCTCGCCCTCTCCGCGCACAAGATCAATGCGCAGGACACCGTCCATATCCTTCCCTTCGGGGGAACCTCCACTGAGAATCAGCATTGCCAGTTTTGTAACATGCTCCCGATTAAGGTTGTAATTACTGCGGGTAAGCTGCGTAAGATCATACAGGACATAAGTCGTTACCGAGACGAGAATAAGAATCATTAATGCGGTGTATGTTTGTACTACAACCTTATTCATAGCCCTATTATACGGGAAATACCGGAAAAGTGAATCTATTAATTCTGGTTTTTTCCCTTTTGTTATGGCACAATAGTAGAGATGAAAGAGCGAATCCATCATCCAGGTCTTCCTGCAGGCTGGTACCCTCGAAGTATGGGCGGTATACGTTCCTTCCTTGAAGAACCCAATCAGGAAGCAGGCACCGCCCGCGGCTGTGCCTGTATTGTACCCCATGCCGGCTGGAGTTTCTCCGGAAAAACCGCTGCCCGGGGCATATCATCCCTTACTCCCTGCGATGTAATTGTTCTGGCGGGCGGTCATCTGGGAGCCGGCGACAGTATCCAGCTTCTGCCCTTCAGCACGTATAATACCCCGGCTGGTTCGATCGAAACCGACCAGGAACTGGCTGCCGCTGTTCAGTCCGGTTTTGATGTTTCCTTTAACAGCGGGGTGGACAATACAACGGAAGTACAGCTTCCTCTGATCGCCTATTTTCATCCTGAAACTCCCATCGTGGTTCTGCGCGTTCCCCCTGCGGAAAGCGCAGCGGAGCTCGGTATCTTTCTCGCAAATTACCAGAAGAAAAACAGCATTAAAGTCGCGGTAATCGGCTCGACTGATCTGACCCATTATGGGCCGGGTTACGGCTTTACTCCCATGGGTGAAACCAGGGAAGCGTACAGCTGGGTGCGGGAAGTCAATGATAAGCGCTTTATTACGGCGGCAATAAAAGGGGATATACGGCAGCTTCTGCAGCTCAGTCTTGCCGAGCGCTCAGCCTGTTCCGCCGGAGCCGCTGCCGCAGCTTCCTCGTTTGCTTTTGCCGCAGGATGCAGAAACAGCGAATTGCTTGAATACACCACCAGCTATGATCAGATGCCGTCTGAGAACCTGGTCGGATATGCGGCTATTCTCTACTCACCGCTGTAGATGTGAAACATAGCAGAGAGCTCAAGAAACATGCTGCGGGCTTCCTTGAAGAAATCAGTCTCCCCGATGCCGGTTGATGCCTGCTTATTCCTGATCCAGGCAATAAGCGGATAGAGCAGCCGGACAGCCTCGGCACCGCCTTTCTGTATCGTCTCGCCGAGATTCCGGGCTACTTCCCGGGGTTTCGGTGCTCCCTCCGGAATCCTTGGTTTTGAAATCCTGCTACAAGGCCCTGATGTCCTGTCTCCCTGCATAAGAAGAATGGCAGACACTCCGTGAATATCAACCTCTCCAGGATAGTTCTTCAGATATTCGGCCATATCCTCCCTGTATCTGCTGAGACGCCGGCAGGAATACTGAGGATCATATTCATTCAGCGGTGTCTCCCGGCGGCCTTCAAAGGTAAAGCTGAGACACTGGCTCAGGAAGGGTTCTGTTCTGCGGCTCCTGCTGCGGAACCAGTGGTCAACATAGGTAGCCGGCGCATAGGGAATACCCCCCGGCTGGGCATAATCTGCGCCGAAGATTGTAAGTTTGTGTATTCCAGCCGAGGCTGCTAAAGAGAGGGCCGCCTGGAGAACATTACCGCCGCTGGTATCCATTAAGGGGAGACCTGCATCGCGGGCGATCGCAAGCTCAAGAGGTGTGCCGCCCGCGAAAATAAGCGGGTTTTTCAGACGCCGCAGCAGAGCAGGGGGGGCCGAGGGGCTGACGGCCCAGGGAAGGTTAAAGCTGCCGGGCTCTATGGCATGGAGCATTGTGTAGTACTGGCTGTCGATGCTTACAACAAGGTCCGGATTCAGGTTCAGCTGCTGCAGAAAAGGGAGGGCTGTGTCCGTGGCAATCAGGAGTGAATCAGCGGCCCTTTCTGCAATCAAGGTGCGGGAATCCCGGAGACTGGGACCTGCCCCGACTAAAAGGGCGTTTTTTCCTGCTGCTTCAGCGAAAAACCTGGAATACCCTGCAACGGGAAACTCAGTGAGGGCGGCAAGGTTGGCCATGCAGTTGCGGGTCCAAAGCCGGCCAAAGTGGGCTTGCACCGAAAAATCATTCTTCACATGGACTAAAGCTGTATCTGCAGCACTTTGCAGCCGGGTGTATCGTTCCTTACGCCGGGAGGCCAGGGCTGCGAGGGGAATAAAGACAAAACCTCCGTGCAGACCAGGCAGGTACGTGCTCAGAATACTCCCCGCAAGTTCCTCCGGTTTGGGATCCAGGAGCAGGTTGAGCCGGGGATACTCCAGCAGATTCTTATAATCATGTGCGGAAAAAAGACTTTTTAACCTGCCGGACCCGTCAATGATAAGGAGCAGCTCTTTGTTTTTCTGCTGAAGCAGACCTTTCAGGTGCCACGCGGCCCCCAGGCCGTAGACCACAATAAACCCGGATTCCCGGGCTGTTTTCAGCAGCCGCTCAGATTCTCTTGCAGGGTCCACGGTTGAATGGAGCGGGTATTCCCTCTCCCCAAACTGTTCGAGGACGATCCGGTCTCCGCTTTTGGCGGCAACGAAGCGGATGTTCCTGTCAGGTTCTGCTGACTGAATACGCTCGGCGATCTCCGGAAAGCGGAGGCGGAGAAGACTGAGATTGGCTTCTAAAAGATTCACGGAGCCTCCATATCCGACAATAGATCCTGCAGATCCCCGATTTTTTCCGATGTGTATGTTGCAGCGTTAAGCTCACGAACAGGAGGGCTTAATTTGATCTGTAGTTCTTTTACCAGAGGAGAGGAGGGTTCCGTGTTTATACTTCGGCGGATATCCGCAAGAAGCTGCTGCAGGCGTTCCTTGCGGATTTTAAATGAAGGAGCAGCTGTTTTTATAAAGCTAAGAGCTCCCGCAGGAACCTGGGAATCGCGAGCTTCTGTGGCACTCAGAGTCGGAAAGGGAAGCTCAATATCCGAAGGATGAACTCGGCGAACTCTTCCGCTTATGTCGTCTCCAAGCCCAGTGAACCAGTCGCTGTAGGTTTTCAGGGCCGCTGATTGCCCGGGTTTTGACGCTGTGTCCCGGGAATATCGGTATTTGATGGAATAGAGCGGACTGACTCTGGATACCGCGGCCTCAAAAACCGGGTCGAAGGTGTGGGGCCGTACATGGGGATGAATATCGTCATAGCAAAGATCGAGTCCGGCAACCATAACAGGGGCCCTGCTCAGTCCGAGGGAGAGCATTATCGCGCTGGCAGCAACGGTTCCCATAGCGGGAATGCGCAGGGGAATGAGACCAAGCAGGGAGAAAAGGGCCTCTTCGAAGGGTTCTCCGCAGCTCAAGGGCAGAAACGGCCCGGTATGTCGGCGGATACCGGAATCACTAAAAAGAGGTGCGGCGACGGGGACTTGTACTCCCCGGGCTTCGGCAAGGTGCAGAGAGGCATAAAATCCCGGATCTGTCTGGACAATCATATCCGGGATTTTCCCCAGACTGCGCAGAAAGCGGAGGCTGGAGGGCAGGGCGATTAGAATTGCCCTGCTGCTGCGGATAAACTCCCGGCTGCGATTAAGACTTGAACCGGAGGCCACGACCAGGGCTGAACCCTGGACATCAGATAGCCTGCAGAACTCCTGCGCGTAGAGGTAGTTTGAGATACTGTTGCGTATCCAGCGGTAGCCGAATGCCTTGATCGTGGTAATATTGCCGTTGATAATACGAACCCGTCGTTGGATTTTCTCGAGGATTTCCGCGGCGGTTCCGGGAAAGGCGGTAATTGACGGCTGCCATTCCAGAAGATCGAAGGATTCGTGCAGCAGGGCTTCTTCATCAAGAACCTTCGTCAGGATTGAATCCAGGGAGCCTGAAGCGGGAGACCAGAAGATATCCCCTGTCCTGAGAGGAGGATTTGCAGGCATGAGTTCATGGTTGAGGCTCAGGCTGACTATTCTCGCCTGTGCATACTCTTTAGCGGCAGCAGCTGCTATATAACCCAGCACATCCCCGACAATAAGGATTATTCCCGAATCCTGTGATGTTTTCGGAATTGCCGATCGTATAAAGCGTTCAGCTTCGCGCTGAGGATTAAAACGGGATACTAATGCCCTGCCGCGTATGACGGGGATGGTGTCTCCTGTTCGGCTGGTATCAAAGCTCAGCATCGGCTATGGTTAATTCTCCGGCGGATACTGGCCTGTCAGTTCACCAAGTGTATCAAACGGGGCCGGGGGGTCTGTCAGATAAAAATCAATCCTGGCCTCGCTGTCGGAAAAGAAGTTCTGCAGGGCAAGCCGTACCTGGTGCTGCAGAAGCTTAGGATTCGGACGGTGCCGGGTACCGAGAAGCAGAAGATACTCGTCTTCCCGCAAAGGGATAATACGGGAATTCCCTTCAAAAAGGGTCTCTATTATACGCAGGCTGTCTCTTCGGGCACGAAACAGATCCACATCCGCGAAGAGTGCGGAAAGACGAATCAGAACTCTGCTCAAGGAAAAACGAATGGCCGTTACTACCTTGTTCTGGGATTCCATTCTCTGCAGGAAGTCATGCAGATCTTTTATACTGCCCGAAGTGTCCCTTTTCGAACTGTCGCCGAGATGCAGCAGTTTATTGCGCTGAAGGTAGCGTCCCATGGAAGTCTGCAGAGCCTCTATATCCTTGCCAGGGAGGGAGACATGGTCCAGTTCATCCGGTTCTTCGCCAAAGAGAAGGATCATTCCTGCTGCTTCATCATCGGCATAGAGGGGCAGCATACGGAGGTCTTCGATAAGTTCGTATTCCCGGGAAGAGAGAAAGGGCCTGAGAACAGAGAAGTCATCAAAGGTCTCCCATCCCGGTATTTTCGTGCTGTTGAACACGTCCACCGGAAACCGTAAACGGTTACGGCTTGTAACATCGAGACCAGTTTGTGCCCGGGGAAGAAAGAAACTGTCTTCCCGGCTTTTTGTCAGAAGAGCTCCTTTCCGGATGGAAAAGAGTTGTTTAATGTCTTCAAACAGTTCAGCGATCCCCTCGAAAGAGGGGACCATGGAATCGATCTTGTTACACAGATCCGTCAGGGCGGAGGAGTTCAGTTGGAGGCTTTTTTTTTTCTCCGGCTCCTGTGTTGATGCACCACCACAGTGCTGTCCTCCGGAGCCGTTCTGTTTCGCGAGCTCTTCAGCCCTGTTCCGTAATCCACCTTTCGATAAATTACGGCGGGCCGAAGCTTTCTCCAGTAATCCCATCAGGAAGATATCCCCAGTTCATCAAAAAGTTTTTGATATACCTTAAAGTGTTCTGACCGGGCAAACTCCTCAATCTTGTCTTCAGGAAGGGCTTCAAGCAGCTGGTCCATATAGGAGAGGACAGATCTTATCTCGCTCTGAAGCTCAGGGTTGAGCTTCAGATCTTCTTTGCTCTCCGCTTCTTCTGTCTGGGGTGTTGAATCAGCATCTTCTGTGTCTATGTCTGTGTCCTCAGAGTCTATGGGCTCTTCGGAAAGAAACTCATCGTTTTCAATTGCTTCAAATTCTTCCCCGGTATTATCGGCGCCAAGGTCTATATCCTCTTCGTCGAGATCGAGAATTTCATTCTCCGGGAACTCTGCCTCTTCCTCGGATGCCTCAACAATCTCTTCCATTTCCTGGGTGTCCTCGGGAGAGATGTCCAGTTCTATTTCATCTTGAAGATCTACGCTTGTATCCTCGCCTTCTTCCTCTTCTGTTTCCAGGCTGAGTTCATCCTCCGGTTCCGAATCCTCAGAATCAAGCTCCAGATCCTCAAGTTCAAGGTCGGCGAAATCGGGTTCTTCGGCCTCCTCCTCAGAAGACGCAAGAACATCCTCTGTTTCGGTTTCCACCGGCTCGTCGGCAGATTCCTCTTGGCCGCTAATATCTTCGTCTTCAATGTCGAGGATATCTTCACCGTCCAGAAGCGAATCTGATCCCAGGTGTTCTTCCGGATTGTCAACGAAATCAAGTTCCTCTTCGTCCAGGGAATCCTCGGCATCCTCGTTCGATTCTTCCCGTGATTCCGGTAACGAGAGATCAAGATTTTCTTCAAGATTCTCAATGTCTTCAAGGTCCTCCATGGAGGTAATATCGAGTTCTTCAAGCTCGTCCTCTCCGGAATCGGGTTCCGAGAAATCTATTTCTTCTTTTTCTTCTTCCGGCTCCCCATAGGAAGTATCCAGATCGGAGATATCAAGCTCCTCTTCTTCGCCGAGGTCGGAGAGCTCAAGTTCTTCCTCTTCTCTATACGGCTCTGAAAGGTCTATTTCATCTTCTATTATCTCTTCCAGATCTTCATCTGCGCCTGATTCCTCGTCCGAAGATTCCAGACCGGAAAGATCAAGCTCTGCGTCTCCGGATTCAAAGGCGGAGATATCGAGGTCCTCTTCAGAAAGGTCGCTGTCGATACTGGAGATATCTAAATCCAGTTCCTCTTCCGGCCCTTCCGATGCCTTTCCCGCTTCTTCGGTTACATCAGCTGTATTGAGAATGTTGTCAAGCTCATCCCCGGTTAGAGCGATAGTTTCGTCTTCGTCTTCTTCAAAGAAACTCGGCAGACGCTCTTCTTCCTCTTCCTGTCCCTGATCCGATCTTTCGGTTCCGGCTGCTGCCGGGGTCAGTTTCAGGCTGCTGAGTTCACTTTTCAGTGAGGCCAGTTCGTCCCGGATTGAGTGAAGTTCCTCTTCGATTTTTTGCAGAACCTCAGATTTCTCCTCGATTTCCGTATCCAGGTCAGCTGTGCTATCTGTGGAAACAATATCTTCTTCTACCAGATCTTCTACAGAGAGTTCCGGCAGTTCTTCTTCATCCTGTTCAAATTCATCAAGACTGATCTCTTCGGGTTCATCTGAGAAGACAGGTTCAGATGCAGTGGACAATTCTGACAACTCCGCGTCTTCATCCAGGGACATGGCTTCAAACTCTTCTTCATCAAAGGAGGGAGTTTCTTCCTGGCCGGTATCTGCCGATTCCTCTTCCATGTTGTCCAGATCTAAATTAAAGAAGTCTTCTTCTTCAGCCTCAGGAATTCCGGTTTCCAGCTCTTCTTTGTCTGTATCGTCGTGTTCTGGTTCAAACAAATCGTTTTCCTCTTGTGGAGAGGTCTCATTTTCCGTGTCCTCACCGGGAAAGGAGTCCTCAGGGGTATCAATGCTAAAGATGTCTTCGTCGAGGGACAGCGAACTCTCCGGAGCGTTTTCTTCCGCTTCGCTGCTTTCTTCTTCGATTGACTCGAAATCACTCATATCGTCAAGATCTTCGAGACTGAAATCCTCTTCAATCGAATCATTCTCGCCGAATTCCGTTATTTCCGGCTGCCCGGTTCCACTCTCGTCGACTTCTTCTTCGGGAGAGCTCGTTTCCAGATCCCCAAGAAGAGCTTCTTCTTCTTCGGTCAGGAATGATGTGGATCCTTCTACTTCTGGCAGGTTTTCCAACGAAAAGGAGTCATTATCCGTTGTATCGTCAATGTCTTCAGGGCCGGATTTTACCCAGACTCCGTACTCTTCAAGGGTTCCCCCCGTTGAATCGAGCTGTTCTGCTGTATCCAGCGTATCAAAATCCTTTTCAACACCCATGGCCGTCTCCCGGATTATTGTTCACAGTACTCAATATATCGGCAAGAATCAATCATCCATTGAACAGAAATATGAAGGTCTCCGTCCAGTCGAAATTATCTGTGTGAACCCGGTATATACAGATACTATCCAGTATAAAGTTTAACCCTAGTTGGCCGTTATTTAAAGTATGAAGATTGGTACTCGTCTGCTTTTCTCATTATATATCGGCTTTGTAGCCGCGTCGCTGGTCTGTTTCCTGTATAGTCCATCCGGTTTACTGGCCCATCGGCAATTACTGAGCGACGTTGCGCGACTGGAAACTAACCTTCAGGAACTGAAGGTTCTGCACCAGGAGCTCACCGGTGAGTTTGAATCCCTCAGGCGATCTTCCCGGACCGTCATTCTCCGGGCCAGGGATCTGGGGTTCGCCCAAAGCAATGAAACCTTTCTTATGCTTGAAGAACTTACACGCAAGCCGCAAAACTACTATTCCGTAGGACGAATCATTGTCCCCAGGAGCGGCAGGCAGCCGCGCAGCACGGCCTCGCTTTTGGCAGGTATTGTAACAATGGCCGCTGCCTTTCTGCTGATAGCGCTGTTCTCGAATCCCCAGCGAAGAGCAGAAGGTTCTGCTCATAACTGAAGAGGACAATAAAATACGACTATGGACATTCCAGCCGGCATACTGCTTAATCTTCAACTCTTTCCGCCCAAAGGCGAAATTATGCGGGACCTGCTCTATTCTATACGGGACAGGGAAATCAGCACGGTATACCTGGATCCAGACAGGCATTTCTGCTGGAGTTTTGACCCGGCTTTAAAAGACCCTGCAGCATACCCGGAGGAGTTCTTCCGGGGACTTTTATCTATTGGGGAATCCCTGAATATTACCTTTATTCCCGTGCTCTCCAGCCTCAGGGTGAATGAGTTCATTCAGGCCCATCCTGGAACCGGTGCTTCAGTGCTGCCGGAGAAGGGGCCCCCGCAGAACAGCATTATCCAGCACCTTGTGGAGGACATGCTGTCCGACCTGCTTTCTGTTTTTGCTGTATCTCCCTGTGTGGCAATAACTGCCTGCGATGAAACCAGCAGGGAAGGGCTGCAGGGGCCTGTTATTCTTACTCCGGAAATCGTGGAAGGAGTTTCCAGGGCTCTTGAGCTGGATTTGACCATAATTGCAGCGGAAAAGTGTACCTTCCTGGATGCAGAGAAGATCGGCCCTCACGTTTCAGGAATTTTTGCGCCCGGGGCGGAAGGGTTTCAAGATTATACCCTGCCGTCACCGCCGTCATGGCTGGAGCTGCTGCCGGAGTCTCTGAACGGGATAGTTCAGCCCTTTATCGACATGTACTCACAAACAGATGAACTCTTCAATGCTGCCTGGCTTCTGCTGCGGCAGCGCTGGGAAGGGCGATTGAAGAACTTGAATCCGCTAATTGATACCTTGCAGGAAATTGCCAGCACTGCTCCCCGTCTCAAGGAGCAGGGCGAAAGACTCTTTCATTCCGACTGGTTTGATGAAGAACAAAGACGATGGCACTGTGCTCTGTATGAGGCTTCCGTCCATCAATTCGCGTCTCAACCGGAATCTGTGGAATATCTCTGCTCAATTCACTCGCTCCTGGATCCGGTTGGAGGAGCCAGGAGGTACCAATGAGTGCAATACCGGTAATTTCCGCATCACGGCCTATTAATTCCCGAATCAAGCATTTTTTTGCAGAACAGTTTCCCGGGGAGGAGCCGGTTTTTCTTACAAGAAAAGATGAGGTGCTTTCCTACCTTAAATACGAATTGCCTGAACTGGTTATCTATTATCTGAGCGATAAGCAGATAAATATCCGCGGAGTTCTGGATGAGGTCCTTGGGGACCCCTGGATTCTCTATGGTGGGATTATTGGAATACACAAGGAGAATATGTCCGGTGATTTTGAGGAGTATCTGAAACAGTTCAACTGTATTTCCCTTATTCCGGAGTATGATCTTGATTTCAGTTTTCCCAGGGCCTTGCGAATCATACAGCAGAACAGGAATATCCTGTTTCATCGGGATTTATACAACAAGCTATTTGATTCAATCAGCGGATCCTTCGTGATTGACAATGATCCCTTTGATATAAAGACCTACGCCAATCTTTTGACCAACTATCTGTTCAACTCCGATTTTATTAACCCGGACCTCCGGGATCGCCTTCAGGTTTCCCTGATGGAACTCCTTATGAACGCGATTGAACACGGAAACTGCCGGATTTCCTATAAAGAAAAAAACGCGTGGCTGAAAAATCACAATGATATCTTTGATCTGATCAGAGTGAAAAACAAGAATCCCCGTATTGCCTGCCGCAAGGTACGGTTCAGCTACCGGATTACCACCGACCACAGCAGTTTTTCCATCTGCGACGAGGGAGAAGGCTTCGACTGGCGCTCTATGATCTCGGGGAAGGGAAGCCCTGTGAACCTGGAGAAGCACGGCCATGGAATAAAGATGTCCAATTACTATATGGGCGGTCTTGAGTATAACAAGACCGGTAATTGTGTCTCCTTTAAGATTCTGCATCAGCAAAATGAGGTCAACATCGTTCCCGGAATCTTGCAGGGACAGAAAGAGCGGATTTTCAATGACGGTGAGGTCGTCTTTACCGAGAATGAGGACTCAAATTACCTGTACTATATAGTCAGCGGGATTTTTGATGTTACATCAAGGGGAAAGCATCTCTCAACCTTGACGACAGCGGATATGTTTCTTGGGGAAATGTCTTTTTTGATTAACAATCGGCGTTCTGCTACCGTAACATCCCGCGGCCGTTCCAGTGTGCTGAAGATTTCCAAGATCGATTTTGTAAACCTGATACGCCGCAATCCCCATTACGGACTCTTCCTGGCCCGGCTTTTAGCACAGCGGCTTTCACGCTTGAATGAGCAGATAACAAAAATGTAATTCCTCCACAAATCTGCCACGGGCAAACCCTTTTTTTCTATTGATGATCCTTCTGGTTTACTGATACAGTAAGCAAACACGACTGGCGCTGCTTTTAAGGTGGAATCGACCGCCGGGAAGTTATCTGCCGTTGTCCCGCGCGCCTGGGGACGCGACGCATATTTAGGAGGATTTATGAACATCACCAAGGAGTATCTCTCCGCTAATCCGAATCCCGATGCCGGCGCACTGGCCTATATTGCCTCGCTGGAAGCGGTACATGCCGTAGTTCCTGAAATCGCCGACAGGATTGTACAGGAACTTGCGGATCAACGGACAAATTTAAAGCTTATCGCCAGTGAAAACTACTGCTCCCTGCCAACCCAGCTGGCAATGGGAAACCTGCTGACCGACAAGTATTCAGAAGGCTTTCCGTACCATCGTTTTTACGCCGGCTGCGATAATGTCGATGCCATCGAGAGCCGGGCCGCTAAAATCGCCTGCGAGATTTTCGGGGCAGATTATGCCTATGTGCAGCCCCATTCAGGCGCCGATGCCAATCTGATTGCCTACTGGGCTATTTTAAACCAGAGAATCGAGATGCCGGGACTCGAAGAGATAGGGGAGACCAATCCCTCTAATCTCTCCCGGGAAGACTGGGATACCTTAAGGGAACGTCTCGGAAACCAGCGGCTTCTTGGCCTGGATTACTATTCCGGCGGACACCTGACCCACGGATACCGTCACAATGTATCCGCTCAGATGTTCGATTCCTATACCTACACTGTGAACCGGGAGACAGGACTTCTGGATTATGACGCCATCGAGAAGCAGGCTCAGGAAATAAAACCCCTCATTCTGCTGGCCGGCTACAGTGCCTACCCCCGCCTGATTGATTTTAAACGCATGCGTCAGATCGCCGACAAGGTTGGGGCCGTTCTTATGGTGGATATGGCCCATTTTGCAGGCCTTGTTGCCGGGGGTGTTTTCAGCGGAGATTACGATCCTGTGGCCCATGCCCACGTAGTAACAACCACAACCCATAAGACCCTTCGGGGGCCCCGGGGCGGAATGATTCTCTGCACAGAGGAGTTCGCCGAAGCGGTTAACAAGGGATGTCCCATGGTTATCGGCGGACCGCTGCCCCATGTTATGGCGGCAAAAGCGGTTGCCTTTACCGAAGCTGCCCGGCCGGAGTTTAAAGAGTATGCAGCCAGGATTGTCGAGAACTGCCAGACCCTGGCCGCGGACTGCAAGTCTGAGGGGATGACCATAGCAACCGGCGGGACTGACAACCATCTGTTTTTAATCGATGTCCGCGGTTTCGGTTTGACCGGACGTCAGGCAGAAAGTGCCCTGCGCGAATGCGGCATTACCCTGAACCGTAACTCTCTGCCCTTTGATCCCAACGGAGCCTGGTACACCTCGGGGCTGCGCATCGGTACCGCCGCGGTTACTACCCTGGGAATGGGAAAACCGGAGATGAAAGAGATCGCTTTGATTATCGGTATGGTACTGGGAAATACCCGCCCCGCGACCGTTACCAAAGGCACGAATGCCGGAAAACCCAGTAAAGCCAGATACGAGATCACCGGGGATACCGCCACCGCTGCAAAACAGCGGGTCAGGGACCTTCTGGTAAAATTCCCTGTGTATCCTGAACTCGATCTCGGCTTTATGAAAGAAAACTTTCAAAGATAATGTAAGGAGGAATCCTATGGCAGATACATCAAAACCCGCCCGTACCCTGCGCAGTGCGACCACTACCATCGGCCGCAGAATGGCAGGAGCACGAAGCCTATGGCGAGCCAACGGCATGAAAGAGGAACAGTTCGGTAAGCCGATAATCGGTATTGCCAACTCCTTTACCCAGTTTGTTCCCGGTCACGTGCACCTGCACAGCATCGGGCAGCAGGTTAAGGAGTGGATCGAGGAACAGGGCTGTTTCGCCGCCGAGTTCAATACTATCGCTATCGACGACGGTATTGCCATGGGACACGACGGCATGCTCTACAGTCTTCCGTCCCGGGACCTGATCGCCGACAGTGTTGAATACATGGTTAATGGCCACAAGGTGGATGCCCTGGTCTGTATTTCCAACTGCGACAAGATAACCCCGGGAATGTTGATTGCCGCCATGCGCCTCAATATTCCTGCAATATTTGTTTCCGGCGGTCCCATGGAAGCCGGACGGGTAGGGGAAAAAAGCTACGACCTGATCGACGCCATGGTCATGGCAGCGGATTCCAAGGTGGACGATGAGACCCTGAATCAGGTCGAGCAGAACGCCTGTCCTACCTGCGGCTCCTGCTCCGGCATGTTTACCGCCAACTCCATGAACTGCCTGGCGGAGGCCATAGGCCTTGCCCTTCCGGGAAATGGAACTATCGTGGCAACCAACGGAAAGCGGATTGATCTTTTTAAAGCCGCCGCCGGCCGTATTGTGGAAATGGCAAAGGCCCATTACTTTGAGGGAGACGACTCGGTACTGCCCCGATCAGTAGCCACGCGACAGGCCTTTTTGAACGCCATGAGCCTTGATATTGCAATGGGCGGCTCGACCAATACGATACTGCACCTTCTGGCCATAGCACAGGCCGGGGATGTCGATTTTACCATTGACGATATAGATAAACTTTCCCGCAAAATCCCCTGCCTTTGCAAAGTTGCGCCCAGCTCATCCTACCATGTGGAGGACGTAAACCGGGCCGGAGGAATTCTGGGAATTATGGCTGAGCTTGACAGGGCAGGGCTCCTGGATACCTCCGTGCTGCGGGTGGACGGCCTTGGCCTGAAAGATGCCCTGAAGCTCTACGACGTCAAAGCAGATTCAATCAGCGAAGCGGCGGAATCAGTCTACCGGGCAGCTCCCGGAGGCGGACGGAATCTCGTCATGGGCAGTCAGCGGGCCCGTTTCAAGGAGCTGGACCTGGACCGGGAGAACGGCTGCATTCGGGACGCCGCCCACGCCTACTACGACGACGGCGGTCTTGCCGTACTCTACGGAAATATCTGTTCACGGGGGGGCATAGTAAAAACGGCGGGAGTAGACCCGTCGATCTTCCATTTCGAAGGCAGGGCCAAGGTCTTCTACTCTCAGGATCAGGCAGTTGACGGTATTCTCAACGGTAAAGTCGAAGCCGGTGATGTGGTGGTCATCCTCTACGAAGGACCCAAAGGCGGTCCTGGAATGCAGGAAATGCTGTACCCCACCTCGTACCTTAAATCAATGGGCCTCGGCAAAAGCTGTGCCCTGATTACCGACGGCCGTTTTTCCGGCGGTTCCTCCGGACTTTCCATCGGACATGTTTCCCCCGAGGCTGCAGCCGGCGGTGAGATTGCCCTGGTACGGGAGGGGGACACAATTCTGATCGATATTCCGAATCGTAAACTGGATCTTGTGGTCAGTGACGAGGAGATGAAAAAACGGAAAACGGAGATGCAAGCCAGAGGAGCTGAGGCCTACAAGCCTGTCGGCCGGGATAGAGAGGTTTCAACGGCCCTGAAGATCTACTCCATTTTCGCCTCTTCCGCGGATACCGGCGCTACCCGGATTCTTCCGGAATAATCCGGTACAGGACACGGGATTTTAAAGCGCGGCCGATTGTGGCCGCGCTTTTTTTCTCAGATCACCGACATCAGAACCACATAGCCTGCAAACGAGATAAGGGTATAGTATATAAGCAGCTCGCTGTAGAAGGATATTTCTGCAGGACGGTCCTCTTTCATGTAGAGGGGCAAAATAAACGGCGGCGGCAACAGAATAAAAGCGTAGAAGGCCAACTGAAAGAACTCATCCACCGATAGAAAGATTTTTATTAAATGCAGCAGGCCGAAGCCCAGGATAAGTACAAAGAACCATCTGCTTAAAATAAGAACCAGGGACTTTTTAAGGGGTATCTTTTTAAAGCTGATAGAATAACCAATAATAAAAAGAATGAGGGGAGCAAGAACTCCGCTGATCATTTCCAGACTATGGATAAGTGCCTGCCCGGCAATAACAGACGAGATCTCCGGGAAGACATGGAGTACATTCATCAGGAAGCCGAGAAAAATGGCGATGGTTGTAGGGGTCCTGAAAAAGTCTTTCAGAATCCGGTCTATTTTTATACTCCCCGTTTTTCTGGATGTCAGAATCGGCGCGTACACGAACCAGATGAAAACCTCGTGGCCGGAGGCGATCATCGCAATGGTCGGCAGTCTTTCCATGCCCCAAATGGCTGTAAACAAGCCGATACCGATCATGCCGAATTCAAATCCGGTAAAATAGCCGTTTGTATACTCATCGGGAAACAGACCGGGCAGCGCCGTATGAAGCAGTCCGCCGATAATGTAGAGAACTGCACACAAGAGAAACACCAGCAGGAAAATCCAGAAATTTTCTATGCCCATATCCGCCTGGGCAAAAGCAAGAAACAGCGCACTTGGGAGGGCTATTTTTATTATTATTGTTTTTAAACCATCAATTGCTTCTCCACTGAGAATGGAGAATTTCCTTATAAGCACACCTGTTCCCAGCAGGATAAAGACCGGAAGTAGACTGACAAGCATTTGATTCATGTTGTATGTTCCTTTTTCAATACAATACTAAAGCTGATATTGTAATTTCCCGTGCCGGCAGGAGTATAGGCATAGGTGCCACCGGTCTGGGAACAGAGATTCCGTATCAGGGTAATACCGAGTTGCTTTTCAAGTACATTTATGGTTGATTCAGGGATTCCGGGTCCCCTGTCAAATATCCTGATTGTATGGGAACGGTCCTCAGAAGCTGTGTCAACAGAGCTGATCTCTATATGCAGTTCCCCGGAACCTTTAAAAAAAGAATAGGCGTACAGGGCGGCTATTACCTCATCGGCAATCAGGGCCAGGGGAGTGGCTGTGTCGACATTGCAATAGAGAGGGTCCGTATCAAATGCATAGAACGTTCTGATTCTGGATTTATCCATGGAATGCTGCGCATCCATTGCTATGTAGCGGATTATCCCGCATATATCCACTTTGGAGAGCAGGCCGGAATGCAGCATCCGTTCATATACCAGAGACATTACCTGAATTCTTCTGCTTGTATCCGCGAAGGCTGCCGCTTCCGATGGCAGTACCGCGGTATGTCTGCCCAGACTCAAAAGGCTCTCTATTATCTGGAAGTTGTTCTTTACCCGGTGATGGACCTCTTCCAGGAGGACAGATTTTTCCTGAACAAGGTTTTCCAGCTCTGTTTCGCGTTTCTCCAGGGTCTGGACAGTCTCCATCAGCTCCCTGATGTTTTGCAGCAGTTGGGGATAATAGCTTTTGCGCGCCGAACCTTCTCCAAGGCCGATTATTTTGTCCCTGATTTTATTTTTATGGGTACTCATCCTGCCCTGATCAGTTAAAGATTTTTTCATACAGCTCTATCAGATCATCAGTATCCGCGTCTTTAGGATTTGTTACGGTACAGGGATCGCTTAAGGCCCTGTAGGCCAGCTGATTCAGGGTCTTCTGATCCATTGTTCCAGTATTAAGGGTGTCGGCCATAAAAAGTTCGGTCTGCAGAGTCCGAAGGCCACTGGCCAGAACTTCGGAGGCGGAATCCCAGGGGATTTCTGCAGGTGTACGGCCGGAAAGAACAGCAGCCACGTTCCGGTATTTCTCCGGAGCCGCTGGATAATTAAAGGCTGACACATGCTGGAGCAGCAGCGCATTGCACAAGCCGTGGGGCAGATCCAGCAGTCCGCCGAGGGCGTGGGACATTGAGTGGACCAGACCAAGACTCGCATTGGAGAACGAGAGCCCCGCAAGCAGGCTTCCCATCATGATTCCCGCCCGTATCGTATTGTCATCAGCTTCGTGAATGAGCCTGGGCAGATAGGTCCGGAGATACTCCATTGCCTTAAGGGCGTGCATCTCCGTCACCGGACTGGAGGCGTTGGAGACGTATGATTCTATCGCGTGGGTAAGGGCATCCATTCCTGTTTCCGTGCTCAGTGCCAGATCCATGGTTTTTGTTGTTTCAGGATCAACAAGACTGATATCGGGAACAACTCCTTTGCTGACTATGGCTATCTTGCTGGAATTCCGGCTGTCCAGAATAATCGCGAACTGGGAAACATCCGCCGAGGATCCCGCGGTTGTAGGAATACAGATAAGGGGCGGCATGGGCACCGGGACGTTGTCCACACCTTCAAAGCTGAGTATATCCTGATCATTGGAAACAACGATTCCTATTCCCTTGGCGCAGTCGATTGGACTGCCCCCTCCGATAACCAGGAGCATATTACAGCCGTTCTGCAGATAGAACTCAGCGCCTCTCATGACCTCCGAATCCCGGGGATTCGGGCTGACAGAGTCATACAGCACATAGGAAATCCCGTTCTGCTGCAGAATTCCTTCTATCTCCCGGGTCCAGCCTGCCTCTTCCACCCCCGGGTCCGAGACCAGCAGGACCTTTCCTCCGCCGAAGGTGCGGATATAATCCGCGCACTTATTCCGGGCGCCAAGGCCGAAAATAAATTCCGGGGCCACAAACTTTCTCATCTCGGTCAGGCTGTAATCCATATACTTTCAGAATACGGTATTAATCCGCGAAATCCAATCAAAGGGTCCGTATGTCGCGCTACTCTCCGGATACTGCCTTTCTGAGAATATACCCTTCTGCCGCCGGCACGGCTGGTCGAATATAATAACGTGAACCGTGGTCGGCCTTTTCGACAGGAGTCAGGTTTTCATCCATCAATACAAAACCGGTATCTTCCAGATACGGAATGTCAGGACCAATATATTCCAGGCTGTCGCTTGAAAGAATCTGGTTTTTGACATCCAGTTCGTACAGCTCCGGCTGTTCCGGATGCTGCTTTCTCAGGCTGCCGAGAAACATGTACGACCGCTGGTAACTCTTCCGGGTCGGTGTCTCGATATCCGTCCTGTCAAAATAGAATCCCGAGGAGTATTCCCTGTGGCTGACGTTGAAAAGATCCTCCCGATAAGCGGGGAGCCCGGGGTCCGGTTTGCCTTCCAGACTGTCCAGGGCTTTGCGGTAGGCTCTGGTAACGACGGCGGTATAGTAGATTGATTTCATTCTTCCTTCAATCTTGAAGGAATCCACCCCGGCTTCCTGCAGCTCCTCCAGATGGTCGATCATGCAGAGGTCTTTGGAGGAGAGGATTGTGGTAAAGCCCTCGCCGGTCTCCACCGGGTAGTATTCTCCCGGACGCTTTGACTCCTCCAGCACACGGTAGTCCCAGCGGCAGGAGTGGGAGCAGTTTCCCTCGTTGGCGCTTCTGCCGGCCATGTAGGCGCTTAAAAAGCAGCGCCCCGAGTAGGCCAGGCACATGGCTCCATGAACAAAGGCTTCCAGCTCAATTTCAGGGACAGCCCGGCGGATCTCTTTTATATCAGAGACTGATGTTTCCCTTCCAAGGATAATACGGTTGAACCCCAGGCCCCGATAGACCTTGACAGCTTCTCCGTTGATGCAGTTGGCCTGGGTGGAGAGGTGCAGGGGGATATTTGGAAAACGCTTCTGTAAGAGCCGGGCAGCCCCCAGATCTGAGACGATAAAAGCATCCAAAGGGTACTCTGCCAGGTAGTCCAGGTTTTCTTCCAGGGAACGGATGTCCGAGGGATGAAAATAGATATTGAGGGCCGCGTAAAGCTTTTTGTCACCCTTGATCCTGCGGATACTGTCAAACTCTTCGGCATGGAAATTCTCCGCCCTGGCACGCAGCGAGAAGGCTTTGATCCCGATATAGGCGGCATCGGCGCCGTAGCGGTAGGCGTAGCTCAGTTTTTCCAGGTTCCCCGCAGGGGCCAGCAGTTCACTTTTCACGGTATTTGCCGTTCTTTAAAAAAAGCGCGATGGGTATCAAGGAAGTAGAGAAAATTATGCTGGATTCCTCCGAAGTAGAGTTCGGTCATACGCGCTGCGGGGTGTCCGATGTAGCGGTAGTGCCAGCTTTCCCAGGCATAGCCGGTCAACTCTTCGTAGCCCCTGGGATAGGAGAGGGAAAAGCCGTAACGCCAGGCATTATCCGCAAGCCAGCGTCCTTCGTCGGTTTCGGCGAATGCGTCGGTGATCGAACCGAAGTCCACTGTGGTCCCCAGCTGGTGCTGGCTGGTCCCCGGCCGGGCGGAAATCCGGTCCGCCGCTTCCTGTCCCATCTGTTCCACATGCCGCCGGTAAACCTGCTGTTGATACTCATAGGAACGGTAGCTTGAGGAATACACAAGTCTGAGTCCCTCGTTCCTGGCGGCCTGATCCATGGCAAGCAGGTCGGGCATTATAAGCGCCCGGAGGCTCAGGTCCTTTCTGTTCAGGGTCAGGGGAAACTCCGTTAAAGAGACAAGGTCCTCCGGCTCGTAATCCCTGGTAAGGGAACGGTTCTTGTCGGCAATCAGGAACAGCTCTTCCGGCTGGGCAAGTATTTCCCGCATTAAAAGCAGAAACTCCGCCGGCCGTGTCATTATACGTTCCGCGGTATCCTTCCAGGAAATATCGGCTGCGAACAGGGCCAGCTCGTCCCGGGTCAGGGAAAAATCCGGCACCAGCGGCGGCTGCTGTTTCTCAGCGTCTGTTGCAAGGCTGTTCGAAGGAGAACAGGATACCAGGCTCAGCAGGGCGATAGAGTACAGGAGAAACCTCATGCCGTACCTTTCTTGTTTTTTATCGTGTTTTTGCCTGGTCCGGTGGTTTTTGCAGTGCCCGTATTGCTATATCCCGGAAGCAGAAGGTCCAGGACCTCTTCCATCCGCTCCACCGGATAAAAGCTCAGACCCTTGCGGACCTTTTCCGGAATCTCGTCCAGATCCCTCTCGTTGGGTTTTGGAATGATTATCTTCTTCAGCTTGTTGCGCCGGGCGGCGATTACCTTCTCCTTGAGTCCGCCGATAGGCAGCACATTGCCAACCAGAGAGAGCTCCCCGGTCATGGCAAAGTCGGCTTTGAGCTTCTTCCCTGTAGCCATGGACATCAGCGCCGCGGTCATGGTAATCCCTGCGGAGGGTCCGTCCTTGGGGGTTGCACCGGCGGGAATATGCAGGTGTATCTGGTTTTTTTCAAAGAAGGACTGGTCTACATTGTAGCGTCCTGCAATATGCCGGGCGTAGGTAAAAGCGATTCCCGCGGACTCCTGCATTACGCTGCCCATTTGTCCGGTAATCCTGAAGCCCTCTTTGCCGGGATTCGATACCGCCTCTATAACCAGAATGTCGCCGCCGAAGTTGGTCCAGGCAAGGCCCACCGCTGTTCCCGGTACCGCCGCCTGCTTCTTGACATCCTCCCGGAATATCGGTTTGCTGAGGTACTCTTCCAGATCCTGACTGTCTATCTTCACCGTCGGCTCAAGCTTCTTGAGTACCAGCTTCGTTGCGATTTTACGGTTTATCTTGTCCACCGCCTTCTCGTAGTTCCGCATTCCCGCCTCCCGGGCGTAGTTAACTGCAACACCTGAGAGGGCCGCCTTGGTAAAGCGGACCTGGCTTTTTTTCAGCCCGTGCCGGGAGAGGGATTTGGGAATGATGTACTTGCTGGCAATGGCGATCTTCTCCTGTTCAATATAGCCGGAGAGGCGGATAACCTCCATCCGGTCCAGCAGGGGACGGGGAATTGTGTCCAGGGTGTTGGCGGTAACAATAAAGAGCACCGTGGAAACATCGAAGGGCAGGTCCAGGTAATTGTCCCGGAAGGAGACGTTCTGCTCCGGGTCCAGCACCTCCAGCAGTGCGGAGGAGGGGTCGCCCTGGAAGCTTGCACCCATCTTGTCGATCTCGTCGATCATGAAAACCGGATTGCGGGATTTTACGATCTTCAGACCCTGAATAATCTTGCCGGGCATGGCTCCAACATAGGTCCGGCGGTGACCCTTGATCTCCGCCTCGTCCCGCATTCCTCCCACGGAGAAGCGGAAGAACTGCTTGTTCAGCGCCCTGGCAATGGATTTGCCCACCGATGTTTTACCCACACCGGGGGCCCCCACCAGGCAGATAATAGAGCCCTTGGTATCCTTTTTCAGTTTGCGGACGGCCAGGAACTCGATAATACGCTCTTTGACCTCGTCGAGACCGTAATGGTCTTCATCGAGGATCTTGCGGGCCTTTTCGAGCTCAAAATCCTCAGGTTTGGGATCTTCCCAGGGCAGGGAGACTATTGTGTCCAGATAGTTGCGGGTAACAATGAACTCCGAGGCGTTGGGGTCCATCAGGGAGAACTTCTCCAGTTCCCGTTCCACCGGTTCCCGGACATCCTCCGGCAGGGGCAGGGTGTCGATTAGCTCCTTGAAACGCTGGTACTCGCTGCTTTTGGCATCCACCGGCATGCCGAGTTCCTTCTTGATGGCCTTGAGTTCCTCTTTAAGAAAGTACTCCCGCTGGCTTTTCTCGATCTTTTCATTGATCTGCTGCTGTATCTTCTTCTGGATGCTCAGGAGTTCCTGTTCCTTTTTGATGAAGATCAGCACCTGCTCCATACGCTGCTGAACGTCCAGGGTTTCGAGTATTCCCTGCTGGTCCTCACGCTTTATATTCAGTATGGAGGTAATAAAATCGGCGATCTTGCCGGGATGATCGATGTTGATCATATTCAGGCGGACCTCTTCGGAAAAGATCGGGTTGTTCTCCGAAAGCTGCTTCATTTCCGTCAGCAGGGCCCGGGAGAGGGCCTTGACCTCGTCGGACTCGTCATTGATGTCGTCCAGGTATTCAACCGCAGCGGAAACAGGTTGTTCCGCGGTTATGAATTTCTTGATTTTAAACCGCTTGAGAGTGGATATGAATATATTCAATCCCCCGTCGGGAAGGTTTATGCGTTTTACGATCTTAGCCACGGTTCCCACGGAATGCAGTTCGCTGCCTACGGGATTTCCCGTTTCCGGGTCCTTCAACAGGACCAGACCGATCAGACCATTGGATTCCATGGATTTATTGATGACCTCCATATCTTCCTGTCCGGAGATCATCAGGGGAGTAAATATTCCGGGAAAAATCGGCCGCCCGTTCAGGGGAATGATGAACAGTTTATTGGGAAGTATCTGGTCCGCCGGTATTATATTCTTTTCTGGCATGAGAACCTCATCTGATAGTAGTAGTGTTCGCGGGTGTATAAGGTACAAAGATTTATTGAAATCATCAATAGAAAGATGTATTATGGCCGGAAATGAGCCGCACCAGTGTAACAGAAGCCCTGATCCTGCGGGCCTCCCGGGTAGGAGAGTATCATAAGCAGCTTCTGTTGCTGACCCCCGATGCGGGACTGGTAAAAGCCCTCGCCTTCGGTGCTTTTAAGGGAAAAAGCCGTCTGGTCAGTGCCAGCGACCCCTATTCCCATGCAAGGGTCCATCTGTACAGGAATCCGGTCAGGGACCTTTTTAAGGTCAGTGATATTGAGGTAATCCACACCTACGAGGGGCTGCGGAACGATCTGGAACGCAGTTATGCTGCTGCCCTGCTATCCGAGGTTCTTGCATCCTCCTATGCGGGGGGCGGCCCGGATTACCGCTATCCCTTTGGGCTTTTGCGTCGAACCTTGTGGTATCTCGAGACCGGGGACCGCAGGGAGGGCCGGCGGGGGGTGTTTCAGTTCCTGCTGCGTTTTCTCCTTCACTCCGGATTTCTGGGGGCACCGGGGGAATGCGGCCGCTGCGGGACCGGATTCGGGCCCTTTGATGAGGTCCTTTTCGACAGCCGGGACGGCGAACTTATCTGTACAGCCTGTTCCGTTGAAGGGGCTTTACCGGTATCCGCCGGAGTGCGGCGCTATATGGAAGGGGCCATGAAATTTCCCCTGTCCCAGGCTCTGGAAATCGGTATCGATGATTCCCTGGAGCAGGGACTGGTGGATCTGCTGCGGGAGTTGCTGCAGGGTACCCTGAACCTGCAGCTGAAGTCCTTTGAAATCTACTTCGGGATTCCGGTGTCATGATGAAGCTGCGGCTTTTTACCGCCCTGCTGCCGGAACACAGGCTTCTGGAGGACATTATTTCGCTCCAGAATGCCTGCCGGCGAAGCGGAATGCAGAATCTGCGGTATATAGAGGTTGAGAATCTGCACGTTACGGTAAACTTTCTGGGAGACACCGATCCCATGGAGCTGCCTGCGCTGCATGATATTCTCCAGCAGGGAGTTTCGATGCTGAAGGCACCGGTTTTCAAGCCCGCCGGCATGGGGGTCTTTCCGTCTTTCCGCCGGGCACGGAGTCTTAATCTGTTGCTGGAAGATCCGGAAGGCGGCATGGATCTCATGTTCCGGCATCTTGACGGACTGCTCAAGGGGGCCGGTTATCCGGGTGAGGATAGAAGGTTTCGTCCCCACGTAACCTTCGGCCGGTTTCGTTCCCCCAGGGGAGAGACAGTCGATGCGGATATGCTGCCCTCTTTGACCGGGGATATGGAGCGGATTTTCCGGGTCCGCGAGCTGGTCCTGTTCCGTTCGGAACTGGGGCCCGGAGGTGCACGCTATTCTCCTGAAGGGCGGTACCGCTTTGGAACCGAATAAGAACACGGGAGATTGATAGAGCATGGTTTGGCAGAAATACCCAATAGATAGCGATACGGTACGGAAGGTTTCCGAGGAATTCGGGATTGATCTCCTTTTGGCATCCATCCTGGTACGCAGAAATCTTCACCGAAGGGAGGATATCAAGTTTGTCCTTGAGGAAGACCTGCTCTTTACCCATAATCCCTTTCTGTTCGTGGAAATGGAGGATGCCATCGACCGCATCCACCAGGCCCTGGAAGAGGGGGAGAAGATCCTTATTTTCGGGGACCGCGACGTGGACGGCATTACCTCGACCGTCCTGCTTACCCAGACTATCCGGGATCTTGGCGGAGATGTACGCTGGCGTGTCCCCATGGGGGATGATCCTTACGGCCTGCACATGGAGGCTGTCGAGGAGTTCGCCGCCGAAGACGGTACCCTGATCATAACTGTGGACTGCGGTATCTCCAACAAGCAGGAGATCGAGCGGGCCCTGGAGATGGGTATCGAGACTCTTGTTGTGGACCATCATAATCCGCCGGAGGAGCTGCCGCCGGCGGTGGCGATAATCAACCCCAAGGTTGAGGAGTGCGGGTATCCCTTCCGCGATCTTGCAGGATGCGGCGTAGCCGCCAAGCTTGTCTGGGCTCTCCTTTTTTCCCGTTCACATTTCTATAACCAGAGTGTCTGTCTTTTAAATGTGCGCCCCGGAAACGACAGCTACTTTATTGAAGCGGTAAAGATGGTGAACCTGGTAGAGACGGACAGGATAGTTGAGACCCTGAATCCGGGGATGGTGGGTCTCTCAAATACGCGGTTGTATCGTTTCCTCGAAGGGGAGGAGATCCTGGTGTACGACGCCGAACCCCAGGAAAAGATGCTGAGAAAGATCTTCGGGCCGGATACTCTGATAGCTCTGATCGACCTGAAACCGCAGATAGAAAAGGTCTTTCCCGCCTTGAGCGGAAGAGGAACAAGTCTTCTGGCTCTCAGGGAAAAGAGCAGGATTGGAAAATACGAGAACTTCCGGCTGGAAGAGATTGATGTGCTGGCAAACCTTTTCCGCAGTTTCGTACACCGAAAAGTCCCCGCCCTGAGCGAGGAGTTTCCCCGCTGTCTGGATCTTGTTGCCCTGGGGACCCTGGCGGATCTTATGCCCCTGGTGGACGAAAACCGCATTCTGGTGCGTCAGGGACTCAAGGTCCTGAATTCCACCGGCCGCAAGGGCTTAAGAGAGCTGCTTTTTCAGAAGAACCTGCTGGGAAAGCGTATCGGTACCACTGATATTGCCTGGCAGCTCAGCCCCTCCATTAATGCCACCGGCCGCCTTGGCCGGCCGGATACAGCGGTGAACCTGCTATTGAGCGATGACGATAAGCAGCTCAAGGAGCTGGCAGAAGAGGTTGATTCCCTGAACCGGGAACGCAAGAAACTCGGCGAGACGGTCTGGTCGAGGATCTTCCCGAAAACAAAGAAGAACCTGGACGAGATGAGCGGCAATATGGTGTTTATCTCGGATTCGTCGATACACCGGGGTATTACCGGCATTATCGCCTCCCGCTTGTCTAACACCATGAAGGTTCCCGCGGTGGTGGTGGCCCACTTCGACGGTAAGGCGGTGGGATCCGTGCGCTGCGATCCGCCCTTTAATGTCCGTACCTTTCTTTCCAACTTTGAAGATCTTTTGCTGGACTACGGCGGACACGACTGTGCCGGGGGCTTTTCCATGCTGGAGGAGCAGTTCGAGACCTTCAATCATCGGGTACGGACCTTTGCAAAGGGGATAGTACCGGTAGAGGTGGTGGAGGATCGCCTGTCCATCGATGCAGAACTGCCGCCGGCCTATATGAAACCGGAACTTATAAAGGTGCAGGAGAGCTTTGAACCCTACGGAGAAGCCAACCCTCCACTCATTTTTCTGGCCCGGGGCATGAAGATCCTTCAGGCCGACCTGATGGGACGTAAGGAGGTTGTCCACCTGAAACTGCTGCTGGAAGGCGGAGCGCATAAGTGGCCGGCGGTTTACTGGAATGCCGCCCCCCGGCTGGGCCGGGATTTCCAGACAGGGGATACCGTGGATGTGGCCTTTCGATTAGGGCGGAACTATTTTAATAACACAGAGACCCTGCAGCTGACAGTCCTGGATCTGCACCGCCCGGAGGAGGTCCGGCTTGTAGAAGAGAGGGCGCCTGAATGAGGATGCCCAGGCTGCCGCTCTTTGCTGTTCTGCTGCTCTTCCCTGTTAATCTGCTTAGTGCCTGGGATGTCGACCTTTCCCTGGCGGTCCCGGGAGGCATAGTAAGCGTCGCGGCCGTCGACCGGGAGGAGATCTCCGGGGGTGTCGAACTATGGTATCAGGGACGCAGAGTAAGCAGTGCCGAAGGCATTCCTGCTGCCGTGGGATATGTAGCCCTGCTTCCGCTCCCTTGCGATCTTTCTGCCGGCGAAGTCGAGCTGCGTGTAAAAAACGCGTTGGACGTGGTCTCATCCCTGGAGCTGACCATCGAGGGCAGGGATTTTATCTACGAGGAGATTTCTCTGAATACCGCCATGTCAGAGCTGCGGCAGAGCGACGATCCCCGCAAAATGGAGGAGTCACGCCGTATGTGGGAGTTGCTTGGCAGCTTTGACCCGGCGGCGTCTCTGACGGAAGAGGCCCTTGTGCTTCCGGTGGGAGAAGCCCGGCAAAGCAGCAGCTACGGCGACCGCCGGCTATTTTTATACCGTGACGGCGGCGAAAGCAGATCCCTCCATTACGGTATCGATTATGCAGTGCCGGTGGGAACTCCGGTTGCCGCGGCAGCGGGGGGAAAGGTCGTACTGGCGGCGGACAGAATGCTGACAGGTCTCTCCGTTGTGCTGGAACACGGGCCGGGGATTTTCTCCATCTATTATCACCTGGATTCACTGCTTGTTAACGAAGGAGACCGGGTTGAAAACGGGGAAACCATCGGCAGCAGCGGTATGACAGGCCTTGCAACAGGAGCCCATCTTCACTGGGAGCTGAGGATTAACAGGGTACCGGTTGACCCACTGCTTTTTCTTCACCGGCCCTTTGTGCTTCCTTAGCTGGTACCTGCCATTGCCGCCGATTCTCGTTCCCGCGAGCTTGACACTCTATTCGTAATGCTATTTAATAAAACGAACGTATGTATGTTTACTGCGAAAGGGGGTGATTTTCTATCGCTAACATTCGAATAGACGAAGGCGAACCCTTGGAGAAGGCGATCAAACGCTTCAAGCGAATGGTTGAGAAAGAGGGTATTATCCGGGAATGGAAAAAACGGGAATACTACGAAAAGCCTTCAACCATTAAAAACCGCAAAAAGAAGGCCATGGAGCGCAAGCAAATGAAGAAGCTCCGAAAAATTCAGGCCTCGAAGAATTATTAAACCAGCAAGACGCCGTATGAGCGTTTACAGGAGGCCTCCCGTTGCGGGGCCTCTTTCTTTTCCTGCCAAGGCGGAGTCCCGCAGGCGATGTTCCTGATCCCGGAGGAAAAAAGATGATAGATCTGTCGACAAACTACTTGGGTATTAATCTGCGAAATCCGATCATCGTTGCAAGTTCTGGTATGACCTCCTCGGCGGAGAAGATCGCCGAATGTGAAAAGGCCGGTGCCGGCGCGGTGGTTATCAAGAGCCTTTTTGAAGAACAAATTAACCTGGAAACCGCCGAGATGATGAAAAGTATGGATTATACCGCCCATACCGATGCCTTTGACTACTTTACCGGCACCAGTAAGCATAAGCATATTGACGAATATGTGGAGCTGATTGAAGCGTCAAAGTCTAAGGTTTCTATCCCGGTTATCGGAAGCATTAACTGTGTTACTCCTGGCAGCTGGATTGAGTATGCCGGACGCCTGGAAAAGGCGGGGATTGATGCGCTGGAGGTCAATGTCTTTATCATGCCAGCTGACGCGGAGCAGGACAGTCGCAGCATAGAGGACCGTTATGTCGCCATCCTGCAGGAAATCAAACGGCATGTTTCCGTACCGGTTACACTGAAAATAGGTCCCCATTTTTCCGGTCTTGCCAGTGTTATCAAGCGCTTTGAAAACAACGGGGCAAATGGAGTGGTCCTTTTTAACCGCTTCTACCGGCCCGATGTGGACATAGAAAACATGAAGATTATTCCCGCCAAGGTTTACAGTGTTCCCCAGGAGATGTCCCTCTCACTGCAGTGGATAGCACTGCTTTCCGGCGGACTGAACATCCATTTTGCTGCTGCCACGGGAATCCATGACGGCAAGGGTGTTATAAAGCAATTGCTTGTAGGTGCCCGGGCGACCCAGCTCTGTTCCACCTTGTATCGTAACGGTATAAGCCATATTCAGCGAATCCTTGTAGAGATCGAAGAGTGGATGAACCGTCACAATTATAAGGAAATCGATGACTTTCGGGGAAAGCTCAGTCGTGAGAATGTGGTAAAACCGGAAATATATGAACGGTCTCAATATATCAAGGCACTTGTAGGTATCAGCTGAGGGTGGAGGTATGACAGAGGAGGAAATCCTCGATCTCGTAGATGAGAACGACCGGGTCATTGGCAGGATCCGGCGCAGTGTCTGTCACGGGAACCCCATCTATCTTCATCGGGCGGTACATCTGATCGTACTAAATCCTGAAAAGGAAATTTATCTCCAGTGCAGGAACCCGGACAAAGAGGTTCAGCCGGGCAAATGGGATACCTCTGTTGGGGGGCATATTCCTTCCGGGGAAGAGTATGTGGATGCTGTATTCCGTGAAGCTGACGAGGAGCTGGGACTTAAGGATTTTATTCCCTGCTTTATGTACCGTTACATAACGCATAACGATTTTGAGTCGGAATTTGTTGGTTCTTTTGTGTGTGTTTATCGTCGGGAACTACAGCCAAACCCCGATGAAATCAGTGAGGGGAGGTTCTGGAAGGAGTCTGAGATCAGGGATTCCCTGGGCACAAGGATATTCACTCCGAATTTTGAGGATGAGTTCCGCCGTTTTATAGTCTGGCGTCGCAAGAATCCCCGACGTTACCGTGCGCTTTTTGCCCTTGACGGGAAGCCTTGTAAGGAGATGTATAATGGAGCAGAAAGATGAGTTTAAAGATATCAGACCTTACGGTGATGATGAAATCCGGGAGGTCCTGTTAAGGATAGCCCGGCATCCCTGGATTGCCGAACTGGTTCGACGTTACCGCCTGCCCTATATAAACAAAAAGCTTTTTCCACTTATCCGTCCGCTAGTCAGCTGGAAGTTGGCTTCAATAGTCAGGAAGATAAAAACAGTCGATCAGTTTCAGCGGGAGTACATAGTCAAGCTGGTTCTGGACAGTATCAGAAGAAAGTCAACGGACGGCATCAGTGCCGATGGACTTGATGCCCTGAGCCGGGATTGTCCCTATCTGTTTATAAGTAATCACAGAGACATTACCCTGGATCCGGCCTATATAAACTACTTTCTGGCTCTTCATGGATTGAATATTACCGAAATTGCATTTGGCGATAACCTGATGATCAACGATCTTGTCGCCGACCTGATCCGTGCTAACAAATCCTTCATTGTTCACAGGGGTTTACCGCCCCGGGAGCAGCTGGCTTCATCCATTCAGCTTTCCCGCTATATTAATTCCCGTATTCGGGATGGTCAGTCAATCTGGATAGCCCAGCGGGAGGGCAGGGCCAAGGATGGAGACGATCGCACGAACCCGGCGGTCATAAAAATGTTCTATCTTGCCCACCGCAAGACCGGTGTTGATTATACCGAAATGGTAAAGCGTTACCACATAGTGCCGGTGGCCGTTTCCTACGAGTTCGATCCCTGCGACCGTATGAAAGCCTGGGAGATGTACCGAAAAGAGAACCGGGGCAGCCACTCAAAGGGAAAATATGAGGACCTGGCCAGCATCTATGCCGGTATTCAGGGGTACAAGGGGCGAATCCACTATCAGTACTGCGAACCTATAAAGGGTGAATTTTCTTCCGAGAAGGAGGTCGCAGAAGCTATAGACCGGGCTATTCACAGGGGCTATCGTCTGTGGCCGAACAATTATATCGGTTATGACCTTCTGCATGGCGGTTCCAAATATGTGGACAAATACAGCGATCAGGAGCGTGCGACCTTTTTCGCCCGTTTTCGACGTCTTCCACCCCAGGTCAGGACCAAAGCTTTCGCCGCCTATGCCAAACCGGTGGAAAACCGGGAGGCCCTTGAAGCTGAATCATGAGCTGCTCCTTAATCCTCAAATCCCTGGAGCGTAAAGGATCCCGTCAGGGCCGGGAGATTCTGCTGAGTTTCTCCGACGCCTTCTCGGCCGAAATGCCCGGGGATTGGATCCATCTGCCCTCATTGAGCAGGGTACGTCTTAAGCCTCTTAAAGGAGACAGCAGCTCTCAAGCCCGGATTAAGGGCATGGCCAGGGAGTATCTGCACCGGGGAGACCGCTTTCTGCCCATGAACGCGCCGGTTGCCTGCTCACAGCGCTTTTTCGGGTATCTTGACTCCCGGGGACGGCTGCCGTCCTCTGGAGAACTGAACTGGAATCAGCAAAGGATCTCTTACAGGATCAGTGCAGCCCCGGAGAATGGGGCAGGGATTGTTCTTCTTGAACTTCTGCGTCCAGTTGACTTTGTACCGGGAACAGCTGTTCAGACAGGGGAGAGGCATTTTACTCCTCTGACAGTCAACTGCTACCGTAAAATCAGCCGTGATACAGCTCCGTTTAAGGCTCAGGGCTGGCTGCCGAAGGCCTGTTTTTCCGGACCACTGGGAACGCTGAAGAGTGCCGAGTCTTCCGGGGAGTTTCTTTTTTTCCTTCCCTGGCTGGACTGGGTGCGCGCACTATTGCGGGGAGAATCCCGCAAGGAAGGAGGTCTGGAAACGAAGTCGCTCAGTGCTCTCCTGGGTATACCGCCCTATCTTGTTCCCGACCTGCTGGATATTCTTGCACGGAAATCCTGGTTTCAGACCCGCAAGGGCATTATTCTTGACGCTGCGTGGGACTATTCCGGTTCGCTTTCGCCCATGTCCCGGGGGATTCTGGAAGAACTGCGGGGGGAGGGTTTCCTGGTGGAGAAGATAGCAGGGTCTCCCCACTGCCGGGCCCTGGAACTGCTGGTTCGCTGTGCTCTGGCCGTGGAAATAGAAGAGGGTGTATTCATGGATTCCGATTATGCAGATACGGTCTATCGGAAGGTCGTGGATATGCGGCAGGATGATTCTGAGATCGGGCTTTCCGAGCTTGCCCGCCGCACGGGTTTGAAAAAGCGTTTTCTGATCCCCCTGCTGCAGTATGGAGATAGCGGGGAGTGAAGACCTGGCTGCTGTACATCGCTCTTCTGACCGGGATCCTTGGAGGCTGCAGTGCTGCGCCCCCGCGCATAGACGGGGTCTCCTGGGAGGTATTTCGCCTGCGTTCCAGCGAGACCGGAAATGTCCGGGAAGAACTTTCCCTGTTTATCCGGGGTGACGACGACGACGGCAGAGCCGATCTGGAAGAACTCTATATTGTCCACCCGGAGAGCCGTTTGTATTGGCGGCTCTACCCGGAAACCTGGGAAGAACGCAGCCGGGGAGGTGTCTCCTGGATCGGTTCCTCCTGGCTTTCCGGTACCGCTGGCGTCCCCCGTGGGGAATACCTCCTGGTTCTGCTGGATCGTGCGGGGGAGCGGTCGGAGGAACGGATTTTCATTGATCTGCCGTCTTTCCAGGACTACGATGCTGAAGAAGAATACCCTGCACTGCTGCGTCGGGAGAAGGATTTTCTGATTATTGCTTCCTCTCCGAGACCATACTATATCCTCGGTGAAGATACTGAAGGACAGGTCAGGGTTTCCACCGAGACAGATCAGGAAAGCTTTAATCCCCTTGAATACACGGAAGCCCTGGGGGGGATGTTCGTAAACTGGTACGTCTTTGTCCGTGATTCCCGCGGATGGTATGCAGGCAGCGGTCCTTACTCAGACTTCCGCTGAAACAGGAAGTTCAGGATATTCTGTTTCCACGAAGTTCCGAATGCTCGGGAATAATTCCTGGCCGCTTCCTCTATTGCAAAGTCATCGCCATACTTTTCTTTAAGTTCGTGCCAGTGTTTAATGATCCACATATACAGGTCGGAGGGAGTTCTTCCGGGAAAGCGTTTGTGGATTTTCTCTGTTTTTATAATGCCGATAATCGGCTTATAGAGGTTCCGATACCATGATTTACCGGCCTCTACAAAGGGGATCTCCTCTTTTTTATCCAGATTCATAAAGTATTTATGGCCCTGAATATGCCGCAGGAGCTCAACGAAGCGGCCTGTCTCGGTGAAAGAGAGTTCATGGGGACTGATTATTCTTCCCAGTTCGCTGTTTATGAATACGTCCTGCTTTTCATAGTCGATAATCGCCTTTTTCAGGTCCTGAATGGTCATCTTCGGATCGAGGTTAATCTCGGTGGTCAGACTTGTGACTTCAGCGTCGATGGCATAGACTCCCTGATGCCTGGCGACAGAGACCCGGTGGTTTCCGTCCCGAACAAAGTAGACGCCGCCGATTTCGTAAAGCTTGATTGGCGGAAGAATCACGTCGCTTATATGAGCGCGGTCTATACTCTGCCACCTGTTTCTTATATGTTCATGCCGGGGCAGAAAGGCTTTATTAAAGTCCTTATATCGTCCCTCACTGCCGATTATCCGGTCCAGCGAGACTGTCTTCATTCCCTGATAGGATTCTCCCTTGGGACGCAGCAGATTGCGTACGTCCTGCAGCGAGAGTAGTTCCTGCCGTTCAGGGCTTAAATAATTCAGGATCATTCCCAGGGTGGCTTTACCCTTGGCTTTATTAAAATCCTCCTGGGCTTTTTGGGCTATAAAATGCTTCACGAAAAATCCTCTATATCCAGTACTACGTGATCATAGGCATTTATCACGCGCGTGTCTTTATAGACGGTGTCGCGCTGAGCATTCAGATCGTAAAGATGCACGTGCCCGTGAATAAGATACCGCGGTCTAAATATATCCATAAACAGTCGAAAAAACCGGAACCCCCGGTGGCAGGAGTCCTCTTTGTCATGAATGTTCCGGGGAGGAGCATGGGTAAGCAGAATATCAAGGTATCTTCCGTATCGCAGACGGTTCCAGATCAGCCTGGGGAGCAGGCGAAGGGCATACAGGAACATTCCACGTTCGGTAAACTGGTTGTCTCCCTGGTTGTAACGCATGCTGCCTCCGAGACCGGCAATCAGCAGGCCCTTGACGCGTGTGATCCGTCCGCCAACATAGGTTGCTCCATAGGAATGGTAGTGATGAAAGGCTTCGGGATTCAGGCTGTAGATATTACGGAACTCCGAGCGGTAATCCCTGATTCGTTCAAGATTATGGTTACCAAAGACAAAACAGAGAGGTACATTAAGGGAGGAAACAATGAAACCGTAATACTCCAGATGCAGGTCCCCGGCAGCCAGAACCAGCTGTACACCAGAGAACCGATCCTTGATGCTGTTTGAATAGACCAGGGGATCCACATGATCCGCAATGCAGAGGACCTTCATTTAAGGAACTTACCGTTTTACCGTCGCGGAGCGCAGCTCTACACCCTTGAGCAGCTCCTGAAGCTTGTCCTTGTTCACCAGATCAATGGGTCGGGATTCCACAAAATCCATGGCGACCCTTGAGAAATTGGAGCTTGATACCATTATGCCCCGCTGAACGGAATATTTTTTCATTAATTCATGAAAGTTTCTGACCGTAGATTCCGGGATCATCTCCGGGATTCTCAGAAAATGGAGCAGCCGGGGCAGTTTTCGCGTGTTCCGCCAGCGGGTATCATCGTCCACGGCAATGATCTGACATCCGTTGGGTATTTCCGAGAGGTCCCGTACTCGTAACCCCATTTCGCCGCAGGTGGCTTTGCACATCTCATGGAATTCCTGAGGTCCGGCGGTCAGATAATCCTTCAGGCGGTCATCGGTTCTGAGGTCCTGATACTGGCTGAGTTTTTCCGCCACGTCCCGGAACTGTGGTTTTTTCGAGTAAATCTTTTCCCATTGTTCCACCGCCTGGTCAATCTCCCGCATTTTCTCATAGCAGAGGGCCAGAAAGTAGCGGCCGTACAGGGTCTCCGTGGCCGACTCGTCCCGTGAGAGCTTGATTCCGCGTTCCAGCTCCGTTATGGCCTTTTCAAAATTGTTCATACTCATGTAACAGCCCCCCCGCTCAATGAGAGCTTTTACCTTCATGTCCGGGTCCCGCTGGGCCCGTTCGAAGGCGTGGAGGGCTGAGACGTAGTCGTGGCTTTCTTTTAAGAGACGTCCAAGATAAAAGTAGGCGGTATAGTTTTCCGGTTTGAACTTGATTGCGGTTTCCAGTTCAACCTTTGCCTCCACGGGCTTCTTGCTTCGATACAGAAGATATCCCAGTCTGTAATGAGCATTGGAGTGCCTGGGGGAGACTTCTATGGCTTTGCGGTAGTAGCTGATAGCCTTGTCGGTTTTGTTCCGTTCCTCAAAAAGCATAGCTGACTGATAATAGTTATCAGTCTCCATCGGTTCCAGACGCATTAAAAGAAGGAACTCTTTGAGGGCCTCCTCAATCTGGCCGTAGCGGGCATAGAGGGCGGCAATATTTTTCCGGAAATCACCCTCCGGACAGGCCCCGCCGAATTTTCCGATCTGGTTGACGGTTCTCAGTTCCATCAGGGCCAGTTCCGGCTTATTATCCCCCAAATAACTCAGTCCCAGCAGATAGTGGGCTTCACTATTCCGGGGCTCCTTTGCTATAATTTGCCGTGCCATGCGTATTGCGGCTGAATACTTTCCCTGCCGGTGGTATTCGATCAGGGTCGCCACCCGTTTGGGGGCGATGACGGTTTTGATGAGAAAAAAGGTAATAACCCCTATTGCTGTTCCGAAAATGATGATAAGTGCGATTACTGCCGGCATCTAAGGTTACTCCAATAGCTGAAAGAGTAATCGGTTTTTGCCTGCATGTCAAACCGAAGGAGGTGCTGTTATTACCGTTCAGAAGTGGAAAACAGCCCTGGTGCTGATGCTTGTGCTTGTCTGCCATCTTTCCGCCCAGGAAAGTCAGGGCGTACGGACCCGGGCCGACGAGCTTCTACGGGAAAACAGGCCTGCCGAGGCCTTACCCCTCTACATTTCCGCCAGGGAACAGAACTCCCGGGATCCGGATATCTACCGTAACCTGGGCTATGTTTATGAGCTGCTGGGGGACTACGAAAACGCTGTTAAAACCTACCAGCAGGGATCGACGGTCGCGACCCTGGATAAGGACATCTTCTATAACGCCATGGGACGCTGTCTGTTCAGGCTTGAACGCTTCAGTGAGGCGGAAGCCCAGTACAACAAGGCCCTGGACTATAATCCGTCGAACTATGCTGTGTATGTTACACCGGGCAAATGTCCGGGTCGAACTCAAGGAGTACCAGAAAGCCATAAACGACTATTCCAGTTATCTGTCTCTTGAGAGCAATCCGCAGCAGGAGACGGAGATTCGAAAAATGCTGGGACTGCTTCAGAATATCATGGAACAGGAAAAGACCAGGATCGCCGCGGAGGAGGCCCGGCGCAGGGAAGAGGAGGCCAGGCAAAAGGCTCTGCTGGACTCAGTGCTGAGTTCCCTGGATGATGTAGGCCGAAGAAACCCAGTCCCTGAGTGCCGGGACAGAAGATATTGAAGAACCGGATTTCGAGATTGAACTTGCTGATTGATCAGGTGTGAGGATAGTATGAATCGTAAAATTCTGGCCGCCGGCGGCGCGGTTGTTCTGTTATTGTTGTTGCTGGGAGGTCTGTTTCTCTGGTCTCCCTGGAAAGGATCAGGCGGGGAAACCCCTGTATCATCCAGTGAATCTGATGTTCGGGCAAATACTTTGCGTCTTGCTTCAGAGTACTTTCAGCAGGGGGAGTATCAGCGGGCTTTGGACCTGGTCGATCAGCTTCTGCTTCAGAACCCTGATGATGAGGCCCGGGACTTACGGGACTCGGTACTTCAGGCTCGCAGGGATCACGAGAGCAGGCAAAAAGAGGAAGATCTGGCAAAACAGAAGAATCTTTCCGAGTCCTTGTCCGACCTGTCCGCCAGTTTACGGGAAGAAAAATCCCGGCCCGAGGTCCAGCCTGTACCGCAGCCCCGGCCGCGGGACGATGAAGCAGAGAAGGCGGCAGCCCGGAGCGAGGCGGAACGGAAAAAACAGGCAGAGGTCAATCGACTTATCCGGGAGGGGGTTGCTGCAATGGAGCGTTCCTCCTATGGGGACGCCCGGGACAAGTTCGACCAGGCCCTGGGTATCGATCCTGATGTGGCGTACGCCTATGCCATGAAGGGAGAGGCTTTCTTCCGGGAAGATTCCGACAGCCAGAGCTCTCTGAGCCAGGCTGTTACCAACGCCAACAGGGCTATTCAAAAGGACCCGAGCCTCTGGATTCCCCATAACACCCTGGGGAATATCTATGTGAAGACCCGCCGCTGGGATGATGCCATCAGGTATTTTCAGGAGGCCGCACGACTGAATCCTGAAAATGCGGACATCCTGTTCGAACTGGGCAAGGTCCAGTACCGCACAGGACGCTTCAGGGACGCGAAGCAGTCCTTTGAGGGGGCTGTGCATCTTGTACCGAACTTTGACCGTGCCTATTTTAATCTGGGACTCACAGAGAACCAGCTGGGGAATTCCGACAGGGCTATTGCCGCTTTTGGCAATACGATCAGGTACGATCCGGACCTGACTCCCGCCTATTTTGCCCTGGCTAACGCCTATCGCAGCAAGGGGGATTTTACCCGGGCAGACGAGAACTACAAAACCGCTGTTACCCGGGATCCGGAGAACGTTAACTATAATCTCTATTACGGCATAAATCTCTACAATCAGGAAAAATACAAGCAGGCTGAAGCCTATTTCAGAACCGCGGCAGAGCTGGATGAATCCCGGGCGGATGTTCACTATAACCTTGCACAGGCACGGATACAGCTGAACAATGGGAGCTCCGCCCTGGAAGCCGCGGCACAGGCGGTTAAGCTCAAAAGTGACTCCCCCCTCTATGTCTATACCCTTGGACAGGCGGCGGAACTTACGGGGAACAGGGACTATGCCGTGCAGGCCTATGAAAAGGCTATTGCCCTGGATCCTTCCTACATCAAGCCGCGGATTAATCTGGGGATTCTCTACGACAGCCGGGGAGAGTATGACCGGGCCCTGGACCATTTGCTGGCGGCCTACAAGGTCGATCCCTCATCTATCGAGGTGAACAATAATCTGGGCAATGTGTATCTTCATGCTGAACTGTATAAGGATGCCATTACCCATTATAAAAAGGCGGTTGCCGCCCAGCCGAATGCCACCCTGATGCGCTATAATCTTGCAATTGCCTACATGGAAACGGAGCAGAACACCCTTGCAAAGGAAGCCCTCTCCGAGCTGATCAAGATCGATCCTGCATTCTGGGACGCCTACTACCGGCTTGGCATGCTTCTCTATTCCGAGGGAGAGACCGATGGGGCCCGGGTAATCTTTAAGAGGCTCCTGGAACGGCAGCCCAATTACAGCCGCAGGGCGGAGATAGAGGAACTGCTCTAAGCTCAGGATGATCCTGGACGAATCAGGTTCGTCCTACAAAAGCAAAAAGCTCCTCCCTGCTCAGCCGGAACCAGACGGGCCTGCCGTGGGGACAGCGGGGATCAGGCAGGGCCAGGGTTTCCCTGGCCAGCTCCCGGGCGGATACCTCATCCAGGGACTCTCCGTCTTTGATAGCCGCCTTGCAGGCCATATCGGCATACAGAGCGGTCAGAAGGTTCCGGATCGAGCCTCCGGCCTCACCAAGAAAAGCCGCAAGCTCCTTTTCTACCCCTCGGTAGGAGGCGGGTATGGCGGTGATAAGCAGCTGATCATCCTTCAGGCTGCCGCGGAATCCCAGTTCCCTCAATTCAGTCAGAAGCTCGTTGTAGAAATCTCTGTTCTCCTGCTTACTTATCTCGATTTCGAGCGGAACAACCAGTCCCTGGGACTCCTGTGCCGGGGCGGAAAAGCGGTTGTAGAGGATCCTTTCGTGGGCAGCGTGCTGGTCAATAAGATAGAGTTCGTCGTTGACCTGACACAGCAGAAAAAGGTCAAAGGCCTGACCCAGGTAGCGAATGCGCTGCTGTGCATCAGATGCTTCCTGCCCGATCCTCGGAGACGGGGCTGTTTCACTCCAGGAATCGAGGTTTTTAATGCGGGAAGAGCGCTCAGGGTAGTGTCGCGACGACATGCCCCATGAACCGGGATTACCGGAAGGCATAAAACCTTTTTTGACTGATTTCTCCGCCGCGCTGTCGGACCTGTCAATTCTGTCAAATCCGGGAAGGTTTCTGAAGGCTTCTGTTCGCTTAAACGATCCTTCCCGCTTTGGTACTGCCAAAGCATCTTGTATGCCGCTGCTGACGGCGTGGTGGACCTCCTGCATATTCCGTATTCGAGCCTCCCGTTTGGCTGGATGAATATTGAAGTCCACCAGTTCGGGATCGATTTCAAGAAAGAGCAGGGCCACCGGAAAACTGCCTCCCGGAAGCACAGCGGAGAAGCCGTACTCCACCGCCTGCATCAGGGAGTACTCCTGAATGCGCCTTTTATTGACGTATACATGAATGTAGCGTCGGTCCGGCGGTAGACGGCGGGCGATGCATGGACAAGCGTAAAGGAAAATTCCCGATGGCTGCCGGAAAAGGATTCTGTAAGGGATGGGGTAAAAACCGAGGGATAGGCGCTCGATACACGCTCAGTCAGGCTCCCCGCCGGCAAGGTCAGCTTTACCTGGCCCTCGGTCAGGAGCTGGAAAGCAATCTCCGGAAAAGCCGCTGCTTTTTCCAGGAAAACCGCCCGACAGAGTCCTCCCTCCGCCTTGGCGCTTTTTAAAAAACGACGGCGGCCCGGAAGATTATAAAAGATGTCCGTTGCTTCTACGGTGGTCCCTATGGAACTCCGATAAGGTTCCAGGGAGAGCATTTCTCCGTTTTCCACCAGGAGTCGGTGTCCCTCTTCTCCTGTGCTGCTGCTTACCGAGAGCTTTGCACAGGCGCCTATGCTGCCCAGGGCCTCCCCCCGGAAGCCGAGACTCGTTGTGCGGTACAGGTCTTCGACGCTTTCAATTTTGCTGGTTGCGTGGGCCTGATAACAGAGGGCAAGATCATCAGCGTTCATGCCGCTGCCGTTGTCGCTTACCCGGATCGACCCTATGCCGCCGTTTTTCAGGTCCACCTTGATGGAGCCGGCCCCGGCGTCAATAGCGTTGTCCATCAGTTCACGGACAACGGAAAACGGCCGGTCGATTACCTCGCCGGCCGCGATCTTTCTGGCTACATCGTCCCGCAGAAGTCTGATTCTGCAGGACGAATCCGTATTACTCATACAGCATTCCTTTTGTCAGAAGCTCACCCTCGTTTCGATGGAGACGGCAAAGTCCGCCTCCTTGTTGCCTGCTTCATCCTCGGTAACGAAGTTGGTCAGTACTGCGGCAAGCTTCAGGTTCGGAGCGAAGGAGTATACCAGTTCACCGAAGAGGGCGGTCCGCTCATCAAAAAGGCTGTTACTCCGGACCCCGTCGACAAAACCGATTGTGTCTATTCCCAGGGAGGCACTTAGGGGTATAAAAGGAATCTGCGGGACCGAGGCCATAAGGTGAAAAAGGTCCGCCGTATCGTTAAAGCCCTCATCGTCCCAGGCCCAGCGGTAGCCGGCCTCCAGCATCAGCAGGTTCTCAAGTTCGAATCCCGCCTCGCCGTAGATTCCCCTGGTTATCTCCTGCAGGGAGCTGGAGAATGGAAGATACTGGCCGAGATCCCTGGCTCTCTGACCGCGCAGCCGTTCATAGGTGGGGCCGCAAAAACCATTTGTAAACAGGCCCTTGTTATACTGGTATTCCAGACGGTAGTTCAGTAGTGAAATGTTGCCGAAAATACCGGAAGCCAGGCCGTAGTTGTTCAGGCGGTTCAGGATATTGTCCTCTGAATCGTCGTAGATAAAGTCGGATTGCCAGCCGGCCTCGATGCTGCCGTAATCCTCGCGGTAGTAGGGCATCATGGTACCAAAGTCGGCAAAACCGACGATGGAGAAGGATTCATCCTCAACCAGGGGAAATTCGCTGTCCAGAGCCATATTCAGAAACAGGGGGTCCCCGGCTTTATCGTCCAGGTCTGCGGCGGGAGCAGTATCAACCATTGAGGAGATACCGAAACCCAGGGGAATGATTTGTCCCAGGGGCCGGTACCCGATGCGGCCGCCCATGATCTCCGGTTCTGCCAGATCGTTGAAAACCGACTCTATGGTCCATTTGTCGGTGTTAAAGCCGGTGTTCAAACCCACCATGCGGAGGGCCGGGAAGTCGGTATCGTTGGCAAAACGGTTCATGATGATCCCATGGCCCAGAGTCACATTGTTGATTTTTCCGGCTTTCAAAAAGAAGGCATCCCGGTTGTCGCCGTACTCGATGTAGCGGATCTTCAATACCAGGTCCCGCAGGGCGTCCCGTGCCGCGTCAGCGGTATTGTCCTGATCGGTACCGAAGGACCACTCATAATTATCATCCGGCTTGTACCAGTCCTCGGGATCAAAGAGGTTCGTGTTATAGATTACCGGAAGATACAGACCCACGTTAAAATCGCCGACGCTGAAGTTCGGCTGCAGTATAAATTTGGAGAAGGTAAACCCGTCAAGGGTAACCGTACCGATCTCCATGCCCAGATGCCCCGAGAGGTAGCGCATCAGGGCGCTCTCTTCGGCAGGCTCGCTGACAGCGGGGGCAGGTTCGGGTTCCGGCAGTGCCGGCTCGGTAACGGCACCGGTGTCAATCGCCGGCGGCCGGTAGCCCGGAACATCGACAGGGGAGAGGGCCTCGAACTGCAGTTCGCGGTAGAGATCTGCAAATCTTTCGGTGCTTAAGGAAACAGCCTCAAAAGCCGGTGCCAGGGCGTCGGCAAATTGTCCGGCTCCAAGGCTTAAGGACTGGCCGCTTGTCAGACTGGTGTATTCAATGACTCCTTCAAAGACAAAAGCGCTGTCTGATGCTGCGGGAATGACCTCGAGTCCGAAATCTGTTCCCCGGACACCGGCCACCGCCGACGGGGTCTGAATGGAGTAGTTATTGCGTTTGAAAAAACCAAGTTTGGCTGCCACGGCCCTCAGCTTTCCGCCAAAGAGGGTAAATTCATTGGCCGACTGCTCGTCCTTCTGCAGTCTCTCGATAACAAACTCGGTATTGTGGGACAGGCGGATAATTGAACCGTTGGGATCGAGGCGAATCTCCGCTCCTGTCTGTCCTGTTTTGATCCGGTCGCCGGGCATAAGGTCCATACCGAAGAAGATCTCCGCTATCCGGTTCCCGTCTATATCATAAACCTGGACCTCGTATTCATCGCCGAAGTATTCCAGCACAGCCGTCGGTTCAAGCGTCTCCTGGGAAAACAGGAAAAGCGGCACGAGGATCATTATGGATACAATATACAGCAGGTTTTTCATACCGTCCTCCTTAGAACGAGAAGTCCACCGAGGTGGTAAGGGTCGCGGTGGTCATCCAGGGATCCTCTCCAGCGGCGGACGCGGGGTCGTGGCGCAGGGTGTATCCCAGGGTAATGAGGGCGTTTCCCGTCTTATAGTTAAGGGCCGTACCCAGAACCGTGTTCTCACCGCGGGAAAAGTCATCAAGCCCTTTGATAAAGCGTTTGTCATAGCTCAGATCAAAGTAGATCCCCGGCAGAATCCCTTCGCCTATGCTTAAGGTGGCGTTTACCCGGGGGTATTCAATATCCTCTTCGGGCTCACCAAAGCCGCCTTCGACGCTTGTAAGAAATACCACCGTATCCTGTAAAAAGGCAAAGCCCAGGCTCCCGTACCAGCCGGCGTAGGCGGGGATCTCAATGTCGCCGTTGTACACCGCGTATTTTTCTTTCCGGTACAGGTCGTATTGGCCGTCAAAGTAGACAGGTAAAAAATTCTCTCCCAGGAAACGCAGCTGGGCCCCGTACAATATGTGCTGAACGATCCGTCCGCCGGCTCCGACCATTCCTCCGTAGGCTTCATCCTGGAATACCAGGTCGCCGAAGGCTGCCAGACTGACCGAGGGTTTGTCCAGAACAGGCTGACGGATGTCCACACCGAACATCTGCACCATGTCGGGGTCGGAAACAAAATCATACTGGGCGTCGGGAATCCGGTCGGCGGCAAAAGTGGTACCTATCTGGAGTTCCGGTAAAAGCGGCAGTGATGTCCCCGCAAGGGGGCGGGAGTAGATCCGTGCTCCGATTACATCCGCCAGGGCGAGATTCCCGACGAAGGTTTCAAGTCCGATGTAGGGAAAACCTATCAGTCCGCCGTCGGCATCCAGACTCAGGCCGATGATGCGGGTATCCGGCAGAAAATGGGTATTTGTGTAGCCCCCCATTATAAAGCCGTTGCCCAGAGTGCCGTCTTCGATGGAACCGAGCTTGGCATAGAACTCGTCCCCTTTTTGGCCGTAACGGACATAACTGAAAATCGGCAGATATTTTTCCAGAGGTTTTTCCCCATCCTGCAGGACCCAGTCTTCCTCCCGAAACTCGCTGCCATTATCGGTAAAGCGGAAATGGAGGGGGAGCCAGAGTCCCAGACCAAATTTGCCGTAGGAGAAATCAGGTTTTAAAACCAGCCGCTGGTAGGCAACGGCTTCGCCGTCTTCCTGGAAACTTACTGCCCCCAGATCAAGACCAAGACCGAATCCGAAGGAGGACTGCGCGTCCGGGCCTTCCGGCTCCTGGGAGACCAGCAGGTTCGCGGCAATGCAAAGCAGTATAACGGCAACTGTGTATTTCAATCTGGTGTGATTATTCATTCATGCCCTCCCTTATCCAACTATCTTTGTCTGAATACTCTATTCTCTATTATACTTCACTTTTCTAAAAGTACAATTTCCTTCAATACATTACAAGTTTGAAGGCGGGTGTAAATCGTGATCAGAAGCTGAATTCTCCAACAACACCGGTCTCAAGGGCGTAATAGTTCAGGTTGTCGGTGTCGCTGCCGCTTATGGGGGTGTGCTTGAATCCGAAGGCCAGATAGACCTCTATGCTGCCCTGGTCCCCGAAGGTGATGCCCGTGGCGTGTTTAATGCCGAGGTTCCGGGACCAGGTTTCTCCTTCCACGGGGCTGAGTTCCCAGTTGACCGTTTCGCGGTGGCGCAGATGCTTGTCCGCGGGAGGAATATTGAGTCCCCCCAGGGGGAGGGAAAAGTCAAACTCCATTGCCTGGAACCACGTGGCCCGGAGGCTCCCGCTCCAGGATGGACGTTCGTCGTCAGTAGAAAAACCGAGGTTGTTGTTAAGGGCATACTCGGTCAGTCCGGGACCAAAGAGCATGATTTCGTTTCGGTAGCGCCAGGAAAGGTCCAGATTATCGTCATAGGCGGTTGAGAGCTGAAAACTGGTAGAAAACTGGTCGGATTCATACCAGCGGAAAAAAGGATAGACCCCGAGTTTGCCGAAAAGATTGATCGCCGTCATGCGGGTGTTTGTCTCTGTTCCCAGGGAACTGGTTACTGCGTCGTAGCTGCGATCGTAGCTGCGGTTAAACTCGAAGGAGAGAAATGAGGGAACTATCAGGTCGATTATGCGGGACGAAAAGCGTCTTTCCAGAGAGATCCCCGCCCGCGGTGTGTAGTCCGCGGCATCGAAACCTTCAGTAGCATCCTGGAAAGGTCTCTGGGCACTGTCCCGGACAATCTCGCTAATGGGCGGGGCGGAAAGGAAATAGTCCTGGCCTCCGACTGTATCCATCCAGGAAGATGTGTCCGAGGCAAAACCGCTTTCCCGATCCGTGTCTCCCGGTCGCCATTCGCCGCTGAAGTCCCGGCGGTAGTAGAGGGAGTAGTCGAGTCTGTTGAAATTATCAGGGAACACGGCTCCAGTGAACTTCAGCTCAAGACCCATGGTATCCAGTTCCTTGCGGGGATCTGTTCCATAGCGGCGGACTCCCCCGGAGGGTGCCAGCTGAAAGGAGTAATCCTCTCCCCATCTGGTCTCCGTCGGCAGGGAGAGGCTGGCCGAACGTTCCGTGGGGCGGGTCTCCTCGTTATAGATAAGCAGCTGTGTTCCCTGAAGCCAGCCGTCGCCGTACCGGGAGCGGAAATCAACACCGGGATCGGATACTGTGTTCGTCAGGTTCAAAAGGGGGCTGGTTGAGAGCCAGCTGAAGGGCCGTATGTCTGCTTCGCTGATCCATGTCTGATTCAGGGTGTCATCATCGTAGGATGCCCGTGAGGTAAAACCGGCGTTTACTCCGGCAAGATCGACAGTCAGGCGGTTCTGCTTGGTAAAGCTGAAATCTTCCCTGACCGGATCGTGGCTGTAGCTGTCTTCCATGCGTACCGGCCCCTTCTCCGGAACCGTGAGGGTATGACTGCCTGAAACCTGGGGCCCGGCATCTGCTTCCCTGATGTTGAGTCTGAGTTCCGCCCGGGAATAAAAGCTGGAGAAGGCCGCTTCGTTGTAGACCCGATAGAGCCGGCCGTCGGCGGGGGTAAAGCCTGATGCAAAGCCCGAGGAGGCCACCCGGGAGTTTCCGGACCAGCTGAAGTTGCCGAAAAGGGGTATCCCGTTTACGGCGAGAATTTGCCCCTCCCGGGTATAGCGGCCGGAGCTTAAAACTCCCAGATCGCTGGAGAGGACCGGATCGCTGATATGGAGCTCATCGAGAAAAATGACACCGCCGTCGGTATTCGTCAGGCTGAAGGTGGCCTGCCGGGCAACGATGCTGGTGCTGCCGGATACTGTTGCAGCGGGATTATCTCCCTTTACCGAGACCCGGCCGCTCTCCATGTCCACGCTGACCTCGCTCCAGGTATTGGATACGGTAATGTTGCTCAGGGTGACGGTATAGTCCCCATCGTCACCCTTGAGGGTAAGGGATAAATTCGTGGGATCGCCTGGAGTCCCCAGCGAAGCAAGGCGGTAGTAGAAACGCAGGGTCTCGTAGGACTTTAACGGTACATCCGGCACCGGACCGACGGCCACTCCGTCTGTTCCCGTCCATTCCAGGCGCAGCACCTTCTGGTCCTCATCGCCGTCGTTAAAGCGGTCTTCCACCAGGTCGTACTCAGCGTGCAAAGGCGCGGCTGGGCGTTCGTCGGGATCGAGGTCGTACTCCGAGATCTCCCCGGTTTCGGATGCCGAGTTGCCGGGGACAAAGGAGCTGCCGTGAAAACGGAGCTCTCCGACAAGAAGCCTGCCGCTTGTAATCGCGTTCGCTTCCAGCAGAATCTGTACGGCCCTGGTGGCAGACAGCTGGGCCCGGTCGCTGCCGGAGAGGGGAATATAGACCTCCCGCCAGGGGCCGGACGTCAGTGTGCTGACAGAATGTTCGAAGACCTGACTGTCTGTCTCCCGGTTCAGAAGGCCGTTGTCGTCGGCGTCCTCGCTCTCGGCGGTACCGTTGCCGAACTCACCCCGGGGGCCGTTGCCGCCGCCGCCGACGTACATGGTCCAGTTCTCGATTGTCGGTCGATACGTGTAAGGAAAACCGGAATCATAGGGGCCGTTTTCCTTGTCCAGTATTCTGTCCCCGTCCAGGTCCTCAGAGACCGACCCTGCCCGCAGAGTCATGCTGAGGTCGTTGTAATCGCCGATGAGTTTGTACTTGAAGGAAATCCCGGCGGCGTCCGAAAGGTCCAGGCTGCCTCCGGGGGCGCTTATCTGGGCCCCCGCCCATTCACCGTTTTCCAGATTGTAGTCCAGTACCGCCACAATACCGTCGATATCATCGTCCTCCGCCCTGGCCACCGAGGGTCCGATGGGGTTCCCATGGTCAAAAGTATAGACTTGTTCATTTGGGGGTGACCAGTCGTACTCCCGCAGGGTGCTGCCCCCGGTGGAAAGGTACTGGTAGTAGTCGGTGTAGGGCATCTCTCCCAGGTCCGCTTGTGCGAAAGAGGCGCTCGGGGCCGCGGGAAAAAGAGTGTGCCCGCTGATGCCGAAATCCACGGTCCCCCTGTTCATGCCCCCCAGACGCAGGTAGCCCCGGGTATCGTGGGTACCGACGGACAGCCCGCCGTTGATGCTGGCCCCCCAGGTATCGGTCTGGTAGTCCGCGCCGGCGGCGGCAAGAATGCTTCCCGGGGCCTCGGCGTACTCTTCGCTGTAGCCCTGGGCATCCATGTTCCAGCGGACACCGATGTCTCCTCTTAAGCTCAGTTCCGGAATATTTTTCCAGGGGTTAAAGGTATTGGTGGAGACAAAGAGCAGGTCCGCTCCGGAGGCCCCGTCGTCGGGAAGCTCGTAGCTGACCTCCACGGTATCGCTCTCGAAAACAGGAAAGGGAAAATCAAGCGTACCGTCGTCAAGGCGGGTAAAGCGGGTTTCGTTCCGTCCATTAATACTGACCCTCACCGATCCCTTAATTGCCTCCTGAGGAACACTGATGGAGGCGGTGCCGACGGCCCGGGTATAGAGGAGGATATAGGAAACCAGGGGATCGTAGTTGGAGTTTCCCGGGTAGATCCGGGGAATTTCGCCTTCCAGGGGTTTTCGCTCATCCGACCCCTGCCGCAGGGTTATGGTTCCGGCGCCGTACTCGCCGGTAAAGACGGCAACAGGTTCAAGTTCCCCCGAGGGGCGCAGTTCCACCTCCACGGTTTTGCCTGGACGGGCGTTGGATGCGGGATAGACTGCCAGGAACTCATAGTCCGATGCTTCTCCGTCCTCGTAGAGGAGCAGGAAGGGCGTGCCGCCTATGGTCAGGTCGGCGGTATAGGGCGCAGATCCTCCTGTTTCATAGTAGATCAACACCCGTCCTGCCGGAGTCTCAGAGAGGCTCACAAAACCCTGTTCTGCGGAAACCGCCGCTTCAAAGTCGCTGGCTGCCTTGTAGCGACGTCCGTTACCGTCAACCAGAGAGCCGTCTTTGTGTTCCAGGTAGACTGCGGCATTCTCTATGTTCTCGTCATTCAGCAGAAAGTAGCGGCCCCGGATAAAGTCTGCGGGATTCAGCCGGACCTCCTCGGTCTCCGAGGTGCCGGCGTAGGTCTTGGTAACCCGGGATGTCCGCTGGTAGCGGAAAAGCAGCTCGTGGCGGCTGCGTTCGGTTTCCAGGGTAGCCGAGGCACCCAATGCGCCTTCTGGGTGCTCCCCGGGATCGATCAGTGGCGTCGAGTCTATGGCGGTGCCGGTGTTGCCCAAACGTACTCTGCGCACCAGCTCTCCCTCCCGGCCTTCGTATCCCAGCAGATAGGTATTAAAGGAGGAGTCCTCGGTTATGGTGGTTTCAAAGAAATAGCGTTCCATGAGCCAGAGAGAGAGGGTAAGGTCCGGCAGCTGATTGAACATGAAGCCGGAACTGAATCCCGGGACAGACGGGGTCTCCGGAGAAGGGGTCCCCCAGATACCTCCCAGGCTTGTGGAGATGTTCCAGCTTCCCGTTAAAAACAGGTCAACATCCGCATCACCGATATTGCTGGAAAAGAGGGCCTCCGCGGCTTCCTCCTCCGGCAGAGGGACCGAATCCTCGCCGAAAATGCACCAGGTTACAGCAAACGAGAAGAGAAGTACCAGCATACGTGTCATCTTGCGAAGATCTATTCCCTGCATTACTCTATAGGTGCAAACAATACCACACCCCGGACGTTTTGTAGAGGATTTACGAATATAATGGTTGTTTCCATGATCCAGGTAATCTTTGAACTGCCCGAGGCTACTTCCCTGAAGGAGAAGCGCCAGACTCTGCGCTCCCTGAAGGACCGCCTGATCAGGAAGTATAAGGTATCAGTGGCGGAGATCGATCTGCAGGATTCCCTCTCCTTCTGCCACATCGGCGCGGCCTATGTTACCAATTCCCGGGAGATAGGAGAGCGGGTAATGCAGCGGGTTGCTGATTTTGTGGAGGACACAATTCCCGGCAGGGTACATAACATCGCTGTTCACAGCGAACGTTTTTAAATTTCCTGGTCTTCGTTTTCCGTATGAATATCGACGGCATCTTTAACTGCATTTATGCAGAGGTTAAAGTCCTTGAGGGTCTCCTTGAGGGAGTAGAAGTTGAGGCCGGCAAAGTAGATTTTTGAGAAAACCGAGAAGGATATCTCATCTTCCTTGCTGATATTAATATAGCATCCGAACTCGTAGCAGATTTTCAGCATGTCCACCAGTCGGCGCTGCAGAAACTCCGAGGTCTCCAGGGGAAAGGCAAAGGTGTAGGCGATCTCGAGGAATTTGTTGTCAACGTCGATGTAGAACTCTCCGGCAGCCCCGTCACCGCCTTCGAATCCGGCAATGTAGGAAGCCTCGTCTCCCGAGTTATCGAAGACCTCATATCCAAGTTCCTTGAATAGTACATTTACCCGTTGAATCCGTTCACGCATAAGTCTAGAGTATTTCATGGCTGTCTCTCATTGGGGCTACTGTAGTATCTTTTGACCCATTCTTCAAGCCGATGCAAGGGCACGAATATCATGTACCGAAAAGGCTGCTCATGATTTCCGGTATGTACACAGCTGCTTCACGGGCCGCGGCGGGGGGCAGAAAAAGCCGGACCTTACGCAGGGATTTGGTAAAGCCTTCGACAACGGAGGTAGAAAATACTGATCCGCTGGCTGCGAAGGGAAGAAAGCCTTCGTCCTTATAGATTGAGAGGTCTACTTCGAAGGAGATGGGTTCCGGAATATCCAGGATCACCTCCCAGGGTTCAATTCCGTTGCCGAAGCGGTCTCTCAGTATTGCCGCTATCCGGTTCTCCATATTCAGGCGGGTATTCAGGTCCGTAGCTTGGCTGTGAATCCGGGGATCGAAAGGGTATTCATACGCGGTTTTCAGGAGTCGTCGTTCAAATACCATTCTGGCCAGCTGGTAGTAATTTCTTTCCCGGATGGCGAGGGTGCGGAAGAATCCGGCATCGTCCAGGCCGTACAGCTGAGTGCTGTCAAGATCGTTCTCAAGCAGTCCCAGAAAAACCGCCTTTTTTATCATTGCCGTGGCAATGCGCACGGTACGATGCCAGTAGACGCTGCGGTACATCTGGTACTTGGCAAAGAGCAGGCTCTCTACGGAACCGAGGCCCCTCTCGTCCAGGGCCAGGGAGTTCGAAGTGGGGATAATCTTGTCAATAAAAAAATCAGTGTCCTGTATACCGTAGGGAACACCGCAGAAAAAGGCATCCCGGTTCAGGTAATCCAGCTTGTCCGGGTCCAGCACCCCGGACAGAATTCTGCGGAAAAAGAGGATTTCGCCGTTGTTATGATGATCAAGCTCTTCGTCTACGATGGCTGCCACCATATAGGGCTCCACGTTGACCTCTTCCCGTAAAACCCGCTGAAAGGGTGGAGTCATTATAAGTCGGCCTGTCAGGGTCTCATGGTCGATCAGTGGAAGATCCTTAAAAGAGTGGGTATAGGGAAAATGCCCAAGATCATGCAGCAGGGATGCACAGAGAAAAGCCTTGACCCCTTCAAGGCTGACCGGGGGACTGCGCCGGTCGACGCTTACATGCCGGATTATCCTTTTTGCCAGATGAAAAACCCCCAGGCTGTGGTTTAAACGTGTATGGGTAGCTCCCGGATAGACCAGGTATGCGGGCCCTAATTGCCGGATACCAGCCAGCTTCTGAAATTCCCCCAGGGAGATCAGCTTTTTAAGGGCAGGGGTCAGGTAAATATTCTGCCACAGAGGATCCCGTATTGCCTCGGTATAATCACTGCTTAAGTGTTCAAGGATCTTCTGTCGCGTTTCGTGTTCAATTCCCACATTTCTTCCTTTTCAAAAAAATAGTGTACTCCGGTGCTTTTCTTTCTGTCCAGTGCGTTTGACAGAAGCGCCTATAAGGGGCTACCATTTCGCGGATGGATCGTCGATATATCAGTGCCCTTGTTCTCATCCTGTTAACAGCTCTTCCCCCGGGATGCAGCCGTTCCAGGGAAGCCGGGGTTCGGCCGGAGCAGAAAGAGATTCAGCCAGGCTCCGATAGAGCGGCTGTTGTGGAAGAGGAAACAAAAGGTACCACCCCGCCGTTTTCCGAAGACCCGGGAAAGAATACTGCAGCCCATCGCCGTTCCCGGGAAAGGGCTTTCCCCGCGGCATTTTTCTCTGTTGACGATTCAGGCCCCCGGCAGCGAGCTCCGGACCTGTACGACTACGAGCTTGGACGCGTAAGACGGGAGATTCCTGCCGGTCTTGAGCCCAGCCTGGCCCGCCTGGGACAGGATTTACCTGAGGCGTATCTGGCCCCCGAATGGAGGGAACATCTTATGCGTCAGGCCGAAATCTTTGATGAAAGTCCCGGGAGCTTGTATCTTTCCGACGAAAAGGAAGAGGGGGGCAGCCTGTCCGTCCGTTTCAAGGCTGTCTTTGACGAGCGGATAATCCTTGGTTTCTTGAGGGCCCGGAAGGGCGAAGACGGCGGATATCTGCTTGAAGATCTTTCGGTGAACAGGATACTGGAAAAACCATACCCGAAAATAGAGATTCCACCGCCCATAGCGGATAACGAATACTGGTAGAAATGATAGAAAAACAGGAGAGATAAAAATGGGGACCCCCGTTGGGCGTGTAGAGCGCGAGTTCATTCTGAATAACGTGGCGGAAAAGAAGATCTCTGTCAGGGTTCACGGCTACAAGAAGACCCGGCAGGCCGTTGTGCTGCGAATTGAGGATGACCTTCTGGTTCTGTATAACGACAAAGAAGACTGGAACGATTTTTCTGCGAAAGAAGAAGTACGCATCTTTTTTTCATATTTCGGGCATGTAATGACCTTTCCCAGCAGGGTAAAAAAGGCCGATGAGTATCTCTATATTGAGCTCCCGAACGACATGATTAAGAATCTGCAGCGAAAGTATGAGCGCATAGCTCTTCCTTCTGGAACCATGGTCAGCTTCGCTGTGGAGAATGTTACCTACGAGTTTACCTTTCCCAAAACTGAAGAATACAATCCGGCTGAACAGCCAGGCTACGGAGATGTTTTTCCTGAGAAATCCCTGGACAAGCTGATGGATGGTGTTGCCAAAAGGATGACGGATTTCAAGGCGAATTACCGCTTACAGATGTTTCGTGACCGCGGACCACAGGGCTGGGAGGAAGAGATAATTACCCGAACAGGAAAATCTCTCTTCGTATCTCCCATTAAGGCGGGGGTTCCTAAAACTGATCCTGATATGTCGGGACGGATTCTGACGAAGCCTCAGGCTCTTGCCCCGGAATATAATATAAATCTATCGGAGCTTATCGGCAGCGAAGCTGAGCTTGACGACCGTTTCTCCCAGTTATCGGAGAAGGGGATTGTCTCGGTACTGTATTGTCCCCTGATTTATCATGATTATGTAATTGGTTATGTTCACGCCTGGTCGGAACATGTTTCCCTCGGAATTCAGGTTTTTGAGTATCTCTACCAATTCTCGAAGGTACTGGTGTATGCTCTGAAGAAACAGGGCTACTTTGAGAATATAGCCAAACAAAAAGGAGAATACGCAGCGGAAATCCTCGATATTTCCGCCTCCGGTCTTTTGTTTACCCATACATCTCCGGAACTGCATGAAAGTCTTGTGCTGTACACGGACCTTGATCTGTTACTGCGCATGGGACCACGAAAAATGGTGATCGGTTCCCGGATTATGCGAAAGTACCAGGATCGTAAACGGACCTACTACGGGTGCCAGTTTATCGATCTGAAACCGGAAGATTTTCGTTTTCTTTTTGATTCGATTTACGGCGGGAGCTCACCTCTGAAGACGAGGAATTGTGGGAGGGGGGAGCAGAACCGCCGAAACTTACGCTCATGTGATCTGTAAACATCAAGGACTTGCTATATTGATCCGAAAATGTAGATGAAAATGTTTCGCATTATTCTGGAGCTGAACGATTATACTCTTCTCAAGAAGCTGAAACCCCGTTTAATGAGTGAGGTGTCGAGAGATTTCTTTTCCCTCTATTCAGGGCATGGTATTGCCGGTACCGAGGGGGACAGCCTTGTTCTGGAAGCCGGGGATATCGCGGCTGATTATCTCGCGGAAGGTGTTTTCCGATTCTACCGGGGGCTGATAAAAAAACGCCTGCTTCTGCACGGTTTTTTTCTCGGAGTGGATTATGCATCTCCTGCGCAGGGATTCAGCGCTAAACCTGATGGGCAATGGAGACTCGCCGTCTCTGATCCCGATGCTCTGTACATAACGGAAGCCGCCAATGACGTGGTCATGCCCTTTATGCAAACTGAAGGCGACGGACCTCTGCTGCACGTAACTGGAATTTTCGATTCGGACGCCCTGGAAACGCAAGCGTTTCAGCTCTTTGCAGAAAAAGAAAATCTTAGCCTTGTTCATACGGTCTTTACTGCATGGAAGAATGGTCCTGCCGGGGAACGCCCTATTTTTATCCATTCCCTCCGGCCGGCAGAGCAGTACCGCCTGGCTGTCTCCGCAGCTGCAGAGGCTGGAGCGGGAGAACGTTTTCCACTTGTTGATCTGAACTACCCCTGGCGTTCACTATATGCTGCTTTCGTCGGAGCTTTCGGCCCGGATCCCGTCGCACATCTTGCTCCCGCAGTAGATGAGCGTTTCCGACAGGACTGGATCGAATTGGGAAAGAGCCTGTTCCAGGGGGAGAACCTGTTTTGCGAGGCGGACGCCCTGTCATGGCTTAGCCGTGCTTTTCCTGCCTATGCCGGAATCGCCAAAGAGGCAGGAGCTGTTCCGGTGGTGCTGCTGCTCGGTGCAGACAGAATGAACCGTGTCGCCCGCCGTATAGTGGAAGGCATCATTGCACCCCTTCATGAGCGGGGCAGGCTTTTCTGCCTCCTTATGGGGTCCCGCCCACCGCGATATCAGAGGGCAGCCTATGGCTTTGCCGAGTTCAGAAAAGCTCCTGTCAGGGGAGATCGCAGTCATGTTCGCCAGCTCTATACCGAATTACATACTGAAGACAGGAAACTCATGGCAACCGCCGCGCTTTTTGCCCCCTTCCTGCCGGTTCCCGATCTCCTGGGCTGTCTCTACCGCATCGGCTACCCGAGGCAGAAGATTGATTCCCTTTTCTCCAGACTCGTTTCTGCCGGCGGGGCCTGTAGAACGTGGCGCTATTTTTTCCCATGTCCCGAGGTTCCGTACCGTTTATCCAGGGAAGACTATCAGCGGAAGGGAATAAGCGAACTTCTCGAACATGCCGAAAAGAGCTCCCCGGCACCTTTTGGTGTCGAATACGCTTCGATTGCTGCCATGCTCTTTCCTGAGAAGGCAGTGCAGTTCTGTTTTCCCCTCTTAAAGGCAATCCACGGGCTTCGGTCCGGAACGAGTATGTCTTCCCTGCTCGCTGTTTTCGGGATGCTCAAGGGACGCAATCGCAGCCTGGCTGCTGTCGCCGGGCTTCTCCTGGGAAGAGACCAGGGATACGGCGATAGTACCCGGGGAATACCATACGAAAGCGCATATGAGACGGAGATTGCATCCCTTGTGGATGTTGTTGCTGTCGGGAATCTGCTCCAGAAGGGTGACCACCTCTCCGCTCTTGTCCGGGCCAAAGAGGTACTGTTTCGGGTGCAGGAGAACAACAGTCCCTGTCATATAGCCCGGGCCCAGTTGTCCGTCGGATCATCGATGCTCTGCATGGGGAGGGTAGAGGAGGCGAATGACTACTTTACCCTGGCCTATGAGACGAGCAAATCCTGCGGGAATCCGGCTGATCGGATAGAAGCCTGTATCCGGCGGGGGATTTCTCTTTTCCTGTATGGAAACTATTCCCGGGCAGACCGGCAGCTGTCTGACGGTATAGGCGCGGTTGCAGGTATATGTTATGGAGACTCCCTGCTGTTCTCGTATTTTCTTAAAGGGCGTATTGCCTTTACCCTGGGCCGATATGCCGAGGCGGAAGAACTCTTCTGGACCTGTCTTTCATTGGCTACAGTACTTGGAAAGTCCCATTACCTGTTTTATGGATGGATCGGCCGCTCCCGGGTGTATGTTGATCGCATAAAAGAAGGTCTGGACATTCTTAAGCGGCTTCCCCGCAGTGCTGAGATTCTTTATTACACGGCGGAAGGACTGCTGTTCGGAGGAGAAATTGCTCCGGCTCTGGAACAGGTTCGGCACAGCGAAGTCCTGATCCGCAGCGAAACTCCTGCCAACGGCTGTTTCGGACAATACAACTGGCATAATGGGTATAGTAACGTGGAGGATTGTGCCTTTCGCGGGCCGCAAGGAAGACGGGTCATGCTTAACTGTATTAGTGCCCTGCGCTGGTACCTGGAGAGTCTTAACGGTGACGGATATGCCGGGCGTTCGATCCTGGAAAAGATTACACGGGAAGAAAAGCTGGGTGAACTTGATCCTTTTTACCATTTTTATTATCTGGTTCATGCCCTGCTTATTCCGGAGGATACCCATAATGAATCCCTTGAACGGATTACCTATCTAAGCAAAGGGCTTAAATATCTGCAGCGAATCGGGTCGGTTATTGATGATGTTTCTTCACGGCTGGATTTTATAAATAAAAACCGTTGGAACAGGGTCTTGATGGATATTGCACGAAACGAAAAACTTGTGTGAGTCCTCATACGATCTCTGTATTCAAGCGCTTGACATATGCGGTCTGCATTGCTATAGTACCGCTACATTTTTAGAGGTGGCGTAGCTCAGTCGGTAGAGCAAACGGCTCATATCCGTTCGGTCAGGGGTTCAAGTCCCTTCGCCACTAACGGCCGGTAATTCCTGTATTTGGACTTGCCGGTTTTTTTTTATCCGTATACCATGGGGATCAGCTTTTTGCGAGGAGTCTTCCATGCTTGGGTTCTGTATTAAAAAAACCTTTTTTGATATCTGGGATAACCTGTTCCTGCTGCTGATACTGAATCTTGGTTTTATTCTGATGACCGGCGTTGTTGTTTATCTGCCGTCACTGCTGGATTTCTCTACTTTCTGGTCGATTTTCGGTATTTGTCTCGGAGTGCTTCTATTTACCCTGTATCTTGGCGGTGCGGCGGCGATGACAAAGGAGATGTCGGATTTTCAATCCGTGTCAATTGCCTCCCTGCCCCGCTGTATCATGGATAATCTGATTCCCTCTCTGGTTATAGGGGGCATAGCAATTGTACAGGTTGTTATCATCTCCGTGGTTTTTCCCTTTTATATGAATATCGGAGGCCTTGTCGGTCTGGGTGTAGCCTCGCTCATCTTCTGGTCAAGCCTTATCTGGTGGATAGCGAGTCAGTATTACTGGCCTCTCTATTGCAGGCTTGAGGGGAATGCCAAAAAAGCCCTGAAAAAATCGGTTCTGCTTTTTTTTGATAATACAGGTTTCAGCATTTTTCTGGGGGTTGGCAGTATTTTCCTGCTTGTTGTATCGGCGTTTACCGCTTTTCTGATTCCAGGTTTCGCCGCCATACTTCTCTGGCACCAGGTAGGGTTTAAACTGCGTCTGTATAAATATGATTATCTCGAGGAAAATCCGGGGGCAGACAGGAAACGAATCCCCTGGGCGGTCATGGTACAGGAAGACCGGGAGAAAATCGGGCCCCGCAGCCTGAAGGGGATGATCTTTCCCTGGAAGGAGTAGGGGCCTCCCTATTCTGATTCCGGAGAAATGAGGGTATCCTCAATAGCAGGAGGACTGTTCCGCTGGTTGGCCTCCCATATATACAGAATCAGCCGGGCCGCCCTGTGGTATATTGCTGTCCGTATGCTTGTCTCAATATGGGCCAGGGCGAAGGGACTGACGAAACTGAAGGCAAGGGCGGCGGGATGATACCGGGCTTTGAGGGTTTTCTGCAGGCGGCGGATCCTTCCTGCGGTACCTGCTATGCGCAGTCCTCGGCGAGCCCCGGTAAAGATCCCTTTAAACAGCTCGTCTTCCGTAAGTTCATTGATTCTGACGGCAAACTCCACAGATATACGCCCCAGGGTGCTCCTGATCCCGGGGGCGGAATAGAGCCGTGAAAGCAGCAAAACAGAGCCAAAGTATCCTCCGGCGATTATCTCCCTGAGGCGCAGCTCTTCGGTGGCGGGGCTTTTGTCAGGAGCATAGTATTCCGCTGCAGAATGCCACAGGGTGGAGATCCCTTCCATAAAACCCGGAGAATCTCCGCCGGAACTGAAAATTTCTCTCCTGGCCGCCAGCACCGCGGCGTTTCTGATTCTGCGCAGAATGCGCCCGCCCTTGGCACCCCAGTTCCGACCGGATGCCGCGGTGCTGGCGGCATCCCCAATATGGTGGTCCGCCTCTATTCCCAGATCCCGGAGCATGGCGTTCATGCGCAGGGCGCCTTCCTCAAACAGGGGCGACTGCTCTTCCCAGTTTTCCGGATACAGAATTTCTTCCAGCCTGCGGCCGGCATCGATTATCTCCCGCTTTTTCAAGGATTTTATACGCCCGGCAATAACCGGATTCTCCCCTCCGTAGAGATAAATACCGTAATACGTAATTCGCAGCAGCACCAGGGCATAGAGATAGCGAAAGCTTCCGTCAAAAAGGATGCCTGTTACCAGGGAACGGACAAGGTAGAGAACCAGCATGGGAAACCCTATAAGAGGAACCAGGGCCACGCGCAGCAGCGGAAAGAGCAGCCGTATACGGGAAAGCTGCCGGATTACCGGCAGCTTCATAATCCGGGAGTAGCCCCTGGATATATTCCCCGCCCGCAGGAGCCATTTCAGCCGCGTTCCGTAGAGCATACGCAGGAGGGGTCTGCGGTGTATATCGGCATAGATGTCCGAAAAGGCCAGCAGAGCAACTTCTGCCGCATTCCGCACACTGAAGGAGAAGCGGAGCTGGTCCTGTTCCGAGTCCGAGGCACCGGGCCGGAGCCGCTGCAGGGAGAGCAGTATATCCCGGATGTCCCTGGTTATTTTGTATTCAGGGGTGAACAGGGTTGTCAGGCGGGAACGGACAGTTTTTTCAGCGGCGTTGAAACTGGCAAGCTCGGCCTCTTTCCAGCCTTTTTCCATCTCTTTGAGCCTCCGCGGCAGAAGGCGCCGGCGGGCCAGTAAGAGGACTATCTGCACCACGAGGAAACGCATACAGAGGGGCACAAGGACTAAGGGAAGCAACATCCACAGGTATACCGGCATGAGCCATTGTATCCCTTGAAAAAGAGGGGAGCAACAGCTTGATTCCCGCATTAATGTATACTAAACTAATGTTAAGTATATGAAACAGGAAGCAGCCTTACCCTCACTCCATTGTCGTTCCCATTATACCCTGCTGTCCGGGCCCTTGTCGCCGGAGGAGATCTGCCGCCGTGCGGCGGAGGAGGGGGCGGAGTGTGTTGGAATGGTGGACAGGGAGAACCTTTACGGGCTCCCTGCCTTGTACCGCGCCGCCGGACGCTGCGGGCTTAAAGCGGTTGCGGGCGTTGAGTTTGCTTCTCCCGGAGCCTCCCCGGAAAGCCTGCCTCTCTTTACCTACTACCCCCTGAACCGGGAAGGCTTTGCCAGGCTTAACCGGCTGATTACCGGGCTTGCCGCCGCTTCTGCAGATCCTGTGGAACTTCTGCTCAAGGAAGGCTGGGAAGGCGGCAGGGTGGCTGTATTCAGGCCGGAACTGCTTCCCCGCCTGATGGACCGGAGCCGCCGTGGACTTGTCGCAGCCCTGGTCTGGGGACTTCCTTTCCGCGCTGTGCTGGCGGCCGCCAGAAAGCTGCGTATTCCGCCCCTGGCCGTAAACGCGGCCCTGTATGTAACAGATGAGGAGCGGCGGATGTACCGGATTCTCCGGGCCATCGATGAAAACCGCAGCATCCAGCGTGATCAGCGGGCGGAAGATGACGGTTTTCCGCCCGCCTGGAGACGACGCTGTTCCCCGGCAGAGATGGCTGCCTGTTTTTCCTCCCTTCCGGATGCCCTGTACCAGACCCGCCTGCTGGCCCGGGATGCCGCTGAATCCCTCTTTCCCGGGGAATATGTTTTCCCCTCTTTTCAGGGACTTTCGCCCCGGGAAGAGTTTGAGCGCCTTCGAAGCCTCTGCCTGCGGGGTATTCGCCGGCGCTACGGGGTTCAGTCCCCGGCTGTACGGCAGCGGTTGAACTACGAACTCGATATAATCCGGCGCAAGGGTTTTGCCTGCTATTTTCTGGTGGTCCAGGATATTGTGGCCCGCTGTCCCCGTACCTGCGGACGGGGGAGTTCCGCCGCCAGCATTGTCTCGTACCTCCTCGAGATAACCCATGTTGATCCTCTGGCCTGTGATCTTTTTTTCGAACGCTTTCTGAATATGGGACGCATGGATCCTCCGGATATCGACATTGATTTTCCCTGGGACGAGAGGGAAACGACCCTGGATTATGTATTCTCAAGCTATGCCGGGCGGGCAGGGATGGTTGCAGACCATATAACCTTTGGCCCCCGTTCTGCTTTGCGGGAGGCAGCCAGGGCTTTCGGTATACCGGAGCCGGATATCGGACCCATGACCGAGTCCTTTCGCATGGGTGAATCGAATCTCCCTCCGTATCTTGCGGCGGCAGCCCGGCGGCTTTTCGGAGTTCCCCGCCACCTGGGGACCCATCCAGGGGGGGTCGTAATAAGCCCCGGCGCTATTACCGATTATACCCATATCGGAACTTCCTCTCTGGGGCGTCCGCTGATTGCCTGGGAAAAGGATGGCGCAGAGGAGGCCGGTCTTGTAAAGATCGATCTGCTGGGAAACCGTTCCCTCGGGGTCCTGCGGGATGTTCTGGAGTTGACAAGCCCCTTAAGGGCCGAGAAGGGGGAGCCCCCTCTTGACTGGAGCAGCTTCAATCCCTTGGGGGATTCTTCTACCCGTGAAATGATCGAGGCGGGGGATACCCTGGGGATTTTCTACGTGGAGTCTCCTGCGACCCGGCAGCTTCTGAAAAAGATGAAACACGGGGATTATCCACATCTTGTTATCGCCAGTTCCATCATCCGCCCCGCTGCCAACCGCTACATCAACGCCTTTCTGGAACGTTTGCGGGGTGCGCCCTATGAACCCCTGCATCCGGCGGCACAGGATGTCCTGGCGGAAACTAAAGGAATTATGGTGTACCAGGAGGATGTAGCCAGGGTTGCCATCGCTGTCTGCGGATACAGTCCCGCTGAAGCTGACTGTCTGCGCAAGGTACTGTCAAAGAAGGACCGCTCTGCACGGCTGCTCTCTTTTCGCGATGAGTTCATGCGCCGGGGCGGAGAACGGGGCGTGACGCAGAAAGCCCTGGAGGAGATATGGGAGGGGATTCTCTCCTTCGAGGGCTACTCGTTCTGCAAAGCCCACAGCGCCTCCTACGCACTGGTATCGTATCGTCTGGCATGGCATAAGGCGCGGTATCCTCTGGAGTTTTTCTGCGCCGTCATAAACAACGGCGGAGGCTTCTATTCCCGCCAGGTATATCTCTGCGCTCTTTCCAGGGAAGGGTTTTCGCTGCTGCCGCCGGATGTAAACAGAAGCGAAGGTGCCTACACTGTGGAGCACCGGAACCATCCTGAAGGAGCGCTCCGTACCGGGCTCTGTCAGCTGAAAGGAGTCGAAGACGCCTGTATCCGGAAGCTTCTGGCTGAGCGCCGCCGCCGCGGTCCATTTGCCGACATTCAGGATTTTCTTGTGCGCCTGAATCCCTCACTGCCGGATATTCGCGGGCTCATTCGTTCCGGCGCCCTTGATGGAATTGCCGCCGGTATGCATCGTCCCGGACTGTTCTGGCACTATTTTCACATGTCCGGGCATCCGGAACTCTTTGCCGTACCTGCTCCTCCGGCATCGCTGCGGGATTATCCTGCGGAGGTGAAGCTGCGGGATGAGCTGGATACCCTGGGGCTGCTTATATCAAAACGTCCGGCGGAGCTTCTCCGGATTCCGGAGCAGCTGCCGGATCCCGGGGCTCTGCTGACGGATTCCCGCAGCATGCCGGAATTCGCGGGCCGAAGGGTCGCGATACCCGCGGTGCTGGTGACCGGTAAAGAGGTAAGAACCAAACATAAAAAGGAGATGTGTTTTCTGAGCTTCGAGGACCGGGAGGGGATTTTTGAGACCGTACTCTTTCCGGATGTCTATCAGGGGCTGTATCCCCGTATCTGCAGATCCTGTGCCTTTCTGGTAATCGGCACGGTGGAAAAGGAGTTCGGCGTTTTTCAGCTCAAGGTCAAAGAGCTGATCCCTCTCGATGCCCTTCCCCTTGATTCAGCGAATCAGGTGTGTCAATATTGGTGCAGGAGCAGCTTTGAAAATGAAGGTCGGGATAATCTGCGTACCCTCGAGAGAAGCGGACGGAACGCTCTTCCAGGAGCTTTTGTCCAATAAGGGAATCTTCGCGGATTTGCTGCATGTGTATGGCGGCTGGGAAAAACAAATCAGCGGATGGATTGAGTCCTGTACTCACTTTATGGTTCTGCCGGAAAGGACTGATTTTTCCGCGTCCTGGTTCAACTACATAGCCGGATTCTGCAACGGATCCGGCCGCTTCCTGCTGATCTTCAGTCCTGACGGCCTGCCTCCTCATTTTTCAGGTTTTCCCTCCGTGGCAGAACCCGGTGCAGCTCTTGCTCACTGGCTGCAGGAAAAGGAAGCCTGGGAAAAGGCAGAGGAAATCCGCGGTGCAAAGGAGTCCCTTGCTGCTGCGGGTCTCTTTTTTCACCCCGAAGATCTTTCCCGCATGGCGGCGGCAGGGGAGCAGGAGACTGTTGAGCTCTTTATGCGGGCCGGAATGTCTGCAGATACGCGAAACAGGCGAGGTGTTCCCTTACTCTCCCTTGCTGTTCGGGGCGGACACAAGCACCTGGTGGAGTATCTTTTATCCATTGGTTGCGACATTGACGCGGAGAGCGGAGACCGGGGCAATACAGCCCTGATGGATGCCGCGGCTGAGGGAGAGGTGGAGATAGCCGGAATTCTTGTCCGTGCACGGGCCGGTCTGGATGTTGCAAGCCGCAATGGGCAGACGGCGCTGATCCTTGCGGTAGGACAGGGCAACATCGGAATTGCATCACTGCTGATACAGGCGGGTGCTGCAGTTGATATGCGCGATTCTCTTGGCATGTCGGCCTATGATTACGCAAAGCTGTTCCGGCACGAAGAACTTCTTGCTTTGATGGAAGCCCGGGGTATACGTGAAGCACGAGAGAAATGATATGCCCGCCACCACTGCGGCCGAGGATAAGCTTGTCCTGAAAAGAATGCTTCTCGATATGTCCTTCATTACCATGAAATTCCTCACTGCCTATTATATTCGAAGTCTCCTGCTGGCATCTGATGCTCTTTTTGGAATCTTTATCTGGCTCCGTTTTCTCGCCGCCAGGCGGAACCGGGTTCCGGCTAATTCCTTTGTCGCCATTACCCTGGGGATGTTTTTCGCTGCTGCTGCAGCCGGTGTAGCCTGGTCATCCCTGGGATCTGTGCTGGCGCTGTTTCAGGGGCTGGAGTTTGCTGTGCCCGGGAGAATCACCCTTGTAGCAGCGGTTCTGCTTCTTGTTCTGCGTGATCTGTTCATACGTTTTCTTCCTGTACAGCTTGGCAACGGAAAAGAAGAGCTCTTTTTCGAACGCACCGTATCCGGTTTAACCCTGGCGGTGATGGCACTGTCTCTTGCCTCAGGTCTTTTGGGGCTGGCAGCTCCTCTGTTTACCCTGGGATTGTCCCTGGGTACTGCCTGTTTTTCCGGAAAAGTTATTTTTGACGAAGTTGAGTATCTTCTCTCATCCCGGCACAGTGAATCTTGACATGGAACGAAGCCGGAAGTAACTTGGAGGCATATGGAGAAGCAAAGACGGGCCTATCTGTTCCATTTTTCCCGTAAGGACGGAAGGTCCTTCTTTCTGGATCCCTTTCAGGATTCGAACGAGGTAATATCTGTTATTGAAAATTGTGAACTTATCGGTTTGTACGGCAACGAACCGAAGGTCGAGGCTGTTACCTGGTTCCGCAACGATCTGTATCGTAAGGTTGAAGCCGCTGTTAAGGTGTGGGTGGCGGAACGCCGCTTTATTCCCCGGTTTCTGATCTGCTCCGGTCTGTTTCTGCTGGTCTATCTCTTTATGAGCCTTATTGTCCGGGATCCTCTGCCGATGCTGGATGAACTTCTTATTGCCTTGGGAGTTTCAATCACTTTCTATATATTTCTCTCCCGGCGCGATTTAAGCTCTGCCTGGTCATCGAAAAAACGGGCGGAGCTGCGGGGAAAGGTCGATTCCATCTATTTTCAGGAGGACCAGTTTGTCAAGGAGGTCGAGAAAAACCTTCAACGCCTGGAAACGGGGAGTCCCCAGCAGGTCCTGGAATCCATTATCCTCTCTACAGACAGCTTTTACTCTCATCTGAACGCCGAGGCTGCTTCTCAGCTCGCTCGTTATATTGAACAGAAGCTGGGGAGCAGGGAGCTGAAGCGGCAGGAAAAACGGATACGCGCCCTGGTTAAGGCCAGGCGGGGTAATGATCAAAAGGAGATCGAAACCTTAAGCAGGCAGTTCTCGGCGAAAAAGATCGATTTGTCACTCTTCGCCGTGTATCATGGGATAAAAAGTTCATCGAAAAACGGATAGTCAGCTGTTTTCATCATCCAGTAAAGTGTTGATATCGGTAAGTTCTTTCTGCAGATGAAGGCTTGCCAGGGCGGTATCGAGATTCTCTGTTGCCGGGGTAAAATCGGGGTCCAGTTCCAGAACCGCCTGCCAGTGACGGACGGCAAGCTGCAGATCTCCCCGTGCATAGGCCTCAAGCCCGGCAATGTACTGTTCTTCCACCATCTGCCGACGGGCATAACGTCCCCGATCTCCCAGATCCATGGATGCTACAACGCTCAAGCGGTCCATGGGAGCGGCAACCTGGGTATCGAGTCCCAGGGTATAATTGACATTGAAGGACATATCACTGGTAAGCAGTTCGGTTCCCAAAGAGAACCTGGGGTTGCCACCACGGTAATGAAACCCGCTCTGCAGTGAGAAGAAGTTGGTTACTGCAAGGTCCATTCCAGTCGCAATATACCAGTTTTCCGCGGGGACATCGGGTTTCAGGCTGAAGGGATAGTTTATATCGCCGGTCAAGGTCAGAGGTCGTATCGGTGAATAGGCAATCCCGAAGGAGGCTTCGCTTGGAACAGCCTCTCCGTCGGTGCTGATCCCCAGGTTGCGGGCCACCAGGCCAACCGCAAAGTTCTTCTCCCGGGCGACATAGTTTTTCAGAAAATTAAACCGTGTAAGAAGTCCCACATCCGCCAGAAAGCCGAAGGCTGATTGTCCGGGTTCAATCACCGCGGGAATATGACGATAGGCTGTCTTGAGATTGGCACCCAGGGCAAGGCCGTCGTAATAATAATCAGAGAAAAAATTGTAGGAGATATTCGCTGTTGCCAGAGTCTCGGAGTAGTAGATGCTGGCCTCGGTGTCACCCCAGTCATTATATTCGGTAAAGGGTACGTAGAGAAACTTTCCCCCGAAACCGAAACCAAGATTATCGTTGCGCATGGTAAATACCGCGCTGTCGATGGAGGTGTCGGCAATCCATGCGTTATGCGACAGGGCAATCTGTGTTCTGTCCAGCAGTGCGCTGGCAGCAGGATTCGCGTCCATGTAGGAAAAATCATTTGCCAATGCGGTAAAGGCCGTGCCCATTGCTTCGTAACGTCCGCCCATGGGAATCTGAAGAATTGGAAAAGCCGTCAGCCCGGTATTGGGGTCGGCAAAGGAATCGGCGAAGTCAAAATAACTGTCAAAAAAACCTTCTGCCGCAACAGAATATGGTATTGTCAGAATGAGGAGTAGCAGAATTGAAAATACTATGTTTGATCTTCGTTTCATGGCCGCTTTCATAAATATATCACTGATTGCCCTGGAATACTATATTTTCGGAACATTATGATCTCAGCTGAAGCAGATCACCTTTCTCGAAAACCGATCTTCCGCCATATTCTGAATGTGGGTATACTGCCCCTTCAAATGTGCCGATAATGTGGTACATTCAGTACGAAGAAATGGTTATCAGATCGGGAATTAGACGCAGCCTATTACATATTCTCCTCGTTGTTCTTGTCTTCCTGGGCGCCGGTTCCCTGTATGCCGCGGGAAAGCCGGAGCAGGACCCCCTGCAGGAGGCCAGAGAGGCCTATGAATCCCGGGACTATAACCGGGCGATTCTGTTGAGCACCGAGGTGATGAAAAAGTATCCTGAATATTTTGATGAGGCCCAGTCCCTTATCCGGGCTATCCGGGGTGCAAAGATCAGGTACAACAATACCTTCGCCGACCTTATAGAGCTGTACCAGGATGCCCTGGAGAATCAGGATGACGCCGGACTTTCGGAATCCTATACCATAATCAAAGAGCTGGAAGAGCTTGATCCCTACCCTAATGAGGAGACTGCAGAGAGCCTTGCCCGGGCACGGGAGGCCACAGGCAACGTGTATAACAGAATCCGACATGCCAAAATTATGGACCAGGGCCTTGAACAGATTCAGGCCGGCGCCTTTTTTGAGGCTGTTGAAACCTACAGGGAAGGCTTTAACCTTGCTCTGGATATTTTCCGGGACAAGGATTACGGAAAGGATCCGGAATCAGAAGCTGAAGGACTGCGGGAACAGGCGGCTCAGCTGGGAGAGGAGTTCATTGAATACCGGGACAGCCTCACGGAAACCGGCAGGTACCTTGAGCAGATACGGCCGGATAGTTCGCTGGAACAGCTTCGATCTGCGGCGGAAAGCCTTACATCCGAGTATCAGGACCTGTCTGATCTCCGGTGGCGCATTCAGGGTGTCACTCAGAGTCTCGAGGTCCTTCGACTGCTTATCCTGAATGAATATGCAGCGGAAACCGAGGATGAGATCTATCATCTTGCTTATTTGATACTGCTGCACCGGGGAAGAAGTTCTGTGGAAGAGGATCTGGGCGTGGACGAAGGAATCCTCGGCGCTGTTGATGAACGATGGAACGAGGGAGCTGAGCCCGTCGCGGACGCATTCCGTGATCTCCTGACCCGGCTCAACGAGGAAGCGCACACTCTTTACTCACAGCGCCGCTATATTGAGGCTATTGAGGTTTTTGAACGCATGACAGCCGTAGCGGATGTTGCGGCGGAAGCCGCCGGGATATGGCGCTACCAGATTGCCCCGGCTCCGGAACCGGGAACTCCTGATCCTGATTACCGACTGCTTATTGAATCGGAAAAAGCCCCCGATTATTTAAAATCCTATTACGATCTTGGCAGCTACGTGCGCATTATTAAAGGAAACGCCTCAGATTCCATTGAACTTGCCCGGCTTGGCACTTTGATACTGGAGCAGGCCGAGTTTCTCTCCGGAACTCAAAGTCTCGATCTCGAAACTGTTCTTAACTCCCGTGACCTTCTGGATGAACGTGCCCTGATTCTCGACCCGCTTACCGTGGTTCTGCAGGAGCGCCGGGGGATTCCAATGCTGGAAGAAGACTACCGGCAGATCAGCAGAAACCGCCTGAGAGAGCATGAGCAGCGGATCAGCATGCTGGATGATTTGTATCGGAACAGTAACGAAGAGTTCATGCTGATCTATATCCGCAGGCGTCAGAATGATTTTACTACCCGGCTTACCGCTTTGCAGGAACTCGAGTCCTCCGGAAACAGCGCTCTTGAAGGTGAGGTGATTCTCTTTCAGGGTGATTCCTTTACGGCCCGCTATCCGGATCGCGCACTGGAGCTCTATTCGCAGCTGACTGAGGACGCAGAGGTGCTGCTGGAGGAGAACCAGGCGCTTTTCACGGAACTTAACGAACTTCCCCAGTGGCTGCGCAGCAGGGAGAGTATCGCCGCCGGGATCAATAGTGTCGCCGAGCGCTCGGAAACAATCAACGGCCTTCTGACTCGGACAGAACAAAGATCTGGCGAAGCTGTCGATTTAATTCGAATTGCCCGGCAGAATCGACTGGACGGGGAACGACGTTATATGGAGGCCGAGTCCAGGGTTCGAAACCGCCAGTTTAACGTCAATAACCCTAATGCTGTTGAGAACGGAATCAGTGATGCCCGGGACTTTTTCCTGGCCTCTTTACAGCAGCAGTATGACCCGCTTCTTGACAGGCGGACTGACGCTGTTCCGGATAACAGCGATAATTATGACATCCAGAGTCTTCTCAGTGAGCTGGCCCAGGCCAAGCGTAACTACTATTTGCCTCAGCGGGAAGCTGCCCTGGCAGAGGCACGACATTTGATTCGCCAGCAGGATTTTGAACAGGCCGGCATCGTTCTCAACAGGGCGGAGGATTATCACCGTCAGCTCGATTCTGAAGACTATCCGGAGATTGTTCGTCTTCAGGAGTTCGTGGACCGGGCGATTAACACCTCCAGTGCCTGGTACATAAGCAAGAACGATCCCCTCTATGCCGAGATGAGCCAGCTGCTGAATCTGGCCCGCAGCGACTACCGTGCGGCCCTGGAACGGGTCGAAACAGGTCAGAATACCGGGATTAAAGTATTGTTGGAGAGCGCTGAGGAAAAACTGGCGGCGGTACAGAATACATTTCCCCAGAATCTTGAAGTCGGTATTCTGCAATTGCAGATAGAGATGCTCCGCACGGCAAACCCGGCAGAGCAGAACAGAATAATAGCCGAAAAGTTTGACCAGGCCCAAAGGACTTTCAATGCGGGAGATTACCAGAGGTCCCTTGCTCTGGCAAAAGCCCTGCAGGCCATTCGTTCGGGATATCCCGGACTCGAAGATCTTATTGTGGAGGGGGAAATCGCCACAGGACAGCGTGTACGGGAACCCGACCCGGCGGATGTGCGTGCCGCCAATGCATTATATGCCGATGCGAACAGCATCTGGCAAAACAGAATCCAGGACCAGTATCCCGCTGCTTTGGAATCGATACAACGGGCAATTGCCCGCTATACGCCCTTCAATCCTCCGGCCCGCTATCTTGAATTGAAGCAGCAGCTTGAAATCCGGGTAGATACAAGTACCGCGGCGATTCTGTCCGCGGCGGACCAGCTGCAGTATCAATCGGCCCTGGAGGCCTACCAGCAGGGCAACTTTGTCCAGGCAAAACTCATTGTTGACCAGCTTATTCAAAAAGGTGAAAATGCCCGTAATCCGAGGCTGATGGACCTGAAGAGAAGGATTGAGTCACGCTTGTAATGAATAAACGCTGTACAGCAATACCGGTAATCATAATCCTCGCTGTAATACTCTTTACTCATGGGCAGCTCGATGCTCAGGAACGGATATTCTGGGATGATTCCCGCCTTCTTGAACTGGAAGATCCGCGTTTTCCTCAGGCCTCATCCTCCTATCAGGGAATCATAATCATGGCCCATGAATATGATTCCACCGGAGAGGGCCGGGGAAATGCCTATATTTCTACCGCGTTCAGCAGCGACAGTCTTCAGTGGCAGACTTATCCCCGGGTTATGGGGCCGTTTCCCTATAACGGTTCAGAGACCCCCATTGCCTCCCTTGCTGTTACAGCAGGGGGTGATGCCTACATCGCCGTGGCGGAAGATGAATCCACCATAGGTATTTACAGGTCCCGGAACCGTGGGATAAGTTTTGCCAAGGTCAGCAGTACCTCCGCACCGGTCTCGGCCATTGTAGCCCCCCGCTTGTTTATTAATTCCCGTGGAGAGTTTGTTCTTTTTGTCTCGCGGGACGTGGGGTCCGGGGTAGGGCTGGGCAGTTATCTTGGCATATTCTATACAAGCTCCGCTGACGGCACGGAATGGGTGCCTTTCCAGCCCTTGGCTACGGGTGATTCCCTGCGGGAGACCTATCTGCCGTTTCTGGCTGGTTACGGGGGAAGGGAGTATGTTGTTTTTCAGGCATTCAAGACCGGTGGTGCAGGCGGTAATCCTCCATCCACCTATCAGCTGTATCTCTCCACCAGTCCTGACGGCGGCCGCAGCTGGGAAGCACCGGAGCTGATAACCGATTTTCCTGAGCCCTGGAATCTTGGAGAGGAGCAGGGCTGGGAGTATTACGATAACCAGAGACCTTCACTTTTAATTGACCGCGGGAGAATCTTTCTTACCTGGGAACGCCGCTACGCCCGTTCCCGGCTGAGAAACATCTATGTCGCCGAACTGAACAGTACCGGACGGACCGATAAAGTCGAACGGATTCAAAGCGACAGGGACAGTATTTCACCCAGGATGGTGCAAGCCGACGATCGCTACTATGTAAGCTGGTACGAAGGGAGCGAGCAGGATATGACTCTCCGTCTGGCGGAGGGGCGCACTATACCGAATCTGGGTATTGACTGGTATTATCAGGAAGGCGCCGGGACAGAGTATCTTTTTGCCGATGACCGGCCGGACAGCTCTGCTTTTGTAATCCCCCTCACTTTTCAGGGACGCTTGAATCTTGTCTGGGAGTCCAATGCCTACCGCGGGACTGAACTGGTGGATTCCCGGCTGATATTCAGGGGACCGGATATTCATGTGGAATCCCCCAGGGTCCGCGGCATGAATTTTACCGGCGGCGAGCCGGTTTCCAGGGACAACTTTACCGTGGCATGGAACGAGCCGCGGGATGCTTCCGGTATTGCGGGGTATAATTACCTGTTCAGCCGTTCACGATATGAACGTCCACAGCTGCGGGTCTCTCATTTTCGGGATGAGAATCTTTCGACAGCCCGGACCCTTTCGGAAGACGGGGACTGGTTTTTCCATATTATCGCTCAGGATTATGCCGGCAACTGGTCCGACCCTTCTTCCCTTATTATCAGGCGGGATACAACACCCCCTTCAGCTCCCGAGTTTCCGCCCCTCGAGACCGATCAATCAGGTTTTCTTCTTTCCAATACCCAGACTATCGAGTGGCTTCCTCCAACGGAAGAGGATACCGCGGGATACACCTATGCCTACACCCTGCTCGACCCGGCGGGAAGACAGGTGGACCCGGAACAGATCAGTCCTGCAGACCTGCCGCAGAGTATAACCACGACAGCCCCGGAGACCTCCTTTTTTAACCGTGACAACGGCACCTGGATGCTTACCGTCGCGGCTGTGGACCGCGTTGGTAACGTCGGTGAACCGGCCTCCCTGGTGTTTCGCCTGAATAAATACATTCCTGTGACCCTGATAAATTCCATCGAAGCTCAGCAGGATGAGGTCGGGCGCTCTGTTCTGACAATCCGCGGCCGGGGCTTTACCGCCAATGGCCGGATAGAAAGAATTATCCTGGACCGTGATGGAACCCCTCCCTACGATTATGTGTATACCCTGGAAGGCGGATCATACAGCATAGCCGGAGACCGCCTCATTCAGGACTTTATGATTGAGGATATCGATGAGGGCAGCTATGGTATCGGTCTGGACCATGCCAGACGGGGGGTAAAATGGTCGGAACAGTCCCTCTACTTTGAGCCCACGGGGGTTGTGAAATTCGGTGATTTTGCCTATTTCCCGCCCTCCAGTTTTACCTTGCTCGCCTACGATTATTTCGGAGTATCGGTGAATGCCCTGGCCACTATACTTCTCCTGATCGGGCTGACAATCGCGCTGGCTATAACTGTCCTGATGCTCCGGGGAGTCCTGGCAGAAAACGCGCGTATCCAGAAAGACATTGAGACAATTGTATCCGGCAGACTTTTGACTGGTCCCGAATACAGAAAGAGGATAGTAGAGATGAAGAGAAAGGGCCTTGGACTCAGAATTAAATTTGTACTGCTTATAACGGTACTCATTCTGATAGTTGTTATGATGGTAGCCGTTTCTCTGGGATACTACATGATTGAGAGCCGACAGCGTACCCTGGCAGAAGGACTGCAGGAGCGGGCCTCCCTTCTTCTGGAGAGTCTTGCTGTGGGAGCCCAGGAACCGATAGACAATAACGACCAGGAGAATATGTTTGCCCTGGTCAGCCAGGTCGAAGCCATGGCCGATGCCTCAGGCGTTATCATTACCGGCCGCTCTGTCTCTGATCCCGCCGCCGGGATCCACGCCCTCTGGGCCGCCACCCGTCCGAATGAGCTTATTGATTCCCTGAGCGGGCAGATACGTATCGACTACCGGGGTAAGGATTCCCCGGCCGAAACACCCCGGACCTTTGCGCTGATCGACGCTGAGGAACTGGCGTCTTATCGTGATCGTTATGATGTTCTCGTGACACCCTTCTACGGGCGTTCCGTATACACCGATAATCTGAGCTCTGAAGAGTCACGTATAGCCGAGCAGGTAGACAGGGAACTCTCCTCTGAAATCCAGCAAATTGAAGAGGAGCTGCGGACAATGCAGCAGGAACAGCTGGTTCTTGAATCCCTGAACCGTGGTCTGGCCGTCAGTGCCGAGCAGCGGCAGTTTATCCGGGAGCGGTTTCCCGCCTTTGAGGATACCGATGAGCGGAATTTACGTCTGGTCCAGATCAATGACGATGTAATCCGGTTCAACCGCGCCCGGACTGAGATGATCCGTGAGGCGGGCAATATTCTGAACAGCATTCCTGCTTTCAGCTCTGATGAGTTTAATCCTTCCATCGAGGAGTATACCTTCTACCGTCCCATAGTTGGCCCAAGGCAGACAGTGGATCAGGGGATAGGAGGAGACCCGGACAGCGGATACTTCTATCGCGGAATGGTGCGTCTTACAGTCTCAACAGAAAATATTGTAGCCCAGATTGTGGATTCCCAAAGTACCCTCATTACTATTACCGGGGTAGTCGCCCTGGTGGCTGCGGTAATCGGGATTATCGGAGCCCTTGTATTGGCAACCATCATCATCACTCCCATTAACCGGCTTGTACGGGGTGTGGAAATTATCCGGGACACAGTAGACAAGGAGCAGCTTGAAAATCACGTGGTGGATACCAGAACCCGGGATGAACTGTCAGGCCTTGCCCAGACAATAAACGAAATGACCCGGGGGCTTGTGGAAGCGGCCAAGGCCAATAAGGAACTTACTCTCGGAAAAGAGATACAGAAGATGTTCCTTCCCCTGATGACCGATCAGAACGGCAGAAAGCTTACCACCGCCTCTTTTCAGGATGATTTCATTGAGGTTTATGGCTATTACGAGGGTGCCGACGCTTTATCAGGGGACTACTTCGATCACATAGATCTGCAGAACGGATATCATGCCTTTATTAAGTGCGATGTAGCCGGTCACGGTGCATCGGCCTCGCTGATCATGGTCGAGGTAGCAACAATTTTTACCAGCTATTTTAAGCGTTTTGTAGGGCGGAAACAGCAGCTGGATATTTCGGAACTGGTTAACTCGATTAACGAGCTTCTGGAAGAACGGCAGTTCCGGGGAAAATTCGCGGCCCTTATTATCGGGCTTCTGGAAGCCGCAACCGGAAAAATTCATCTGTGTCATGCCGGAGACAACCTGGTCCACATCTACGATGAGAGTAAACATGGTCTCTCCCTGCTCAAACTGCCGGAAACCCCTGCCGCCGGGGTTTTTGGCCGTGATCTTATTGATATGAGGGGAGGGTATCCAAAGGTAGTTCATCAGCTTAAACGGGGAGATATAGTCCTCTTTTTTACTGACGGTATCGAAGAGAGCCATCACAGGCTGCGGGGCGAGGATCTGGAAATCAGAAAATATAAGGATTTTCCGGAAAAACTGCAGGCAGAGGATGCACCACTGGTGGAACAGGGCTTTAAGGAGATCAAGCCCGAAGAACCCTATGAGGAGTTCGATCTGAAACGCGTCCAAATGGTCATAGAGGCAGCCATGAACAGGGAGGCCTTCGAATTGAAACGCCGCATGGATGTGCTTATTAAAGAGCCCCTTATATTTGATTTTTCCAGCCTGCAGGGATCGACAGAAGAGCTGGTTACCGCTCTTATCGCCGTAGAAAAGGTGTATCGCCTGGTGCCTGATCCCGCCGCCACCGAACGTGACCGGGTCCAGGTCGATCGTAAGATTGATACCTTTTTGCGTGAGCATTTTTCAGAGTACCACCGCTATTTCCGCAATCGTATAGAGAATGATTCGGTCCCTGAATATGTCTGGTTTACTCACCTGAAAGAGGACGAACAGGATGATGACCTGACAATGATTGTCGTAAGGCGTAAGTGAGGAGTGCATGTGAGGGGCCGTAAGGATCTGCTGATTTCCCTCTCCCTGTCCCCCTGGTCTCTGGGTTTAAAGCAGTACCTCCGGGGGCTTCATCCCCTGAGCCGGATGCTGCCTCAGGGGAGCAGTGTTTTGCAGCTGTATCCTGCGTCCAGATCCGATGCGGTTCTGCTGCTGGCCTGGTCGTACTGGCTTTTAGACGGATGCGAAAAAAAAAGCGGGTCTGCATCGGGAGATATTTCGGCTGTCCTTGACTGCAGCACCTGCCGGGCAATTGTATCCACCCCTGTGTCCTCCAAATCCTCTGTATCTGATCCGGAGAGTATGGGGCATGGACAGATCCTGGTTAACGGGGAAGAACAGCTGCGTATATGGATTGCACCTGGAGAATCAGGAAGCGTTGACGTCCGCTACGGCGGCCGTTTTATTCCCTGGATTTTTCCGGAAGGAGAAGGTCTCTATTACCAGGGCTGCAAAAACGGATCAGAAGAGAATACGTATGGAAAATCAGACATTTTGCCGGGCTATCTTATTGACGAAGTCTTGAAATTTGCTGATGCTGTTTTCGGTAAGTAGTATGATGAACACAAATGAGCAAAAGTGTTATGGAGCATGAAAAGCCGATAAAAACTGCCCGTTTTTTCTGTGAAAACTGTGGCAGAGCCGTTCCTTTTGATGCCAGTATGTGCCCCCACTGCGGAAAAAGCTTTGATGCTGTCAAGTGTCCTGTTTGCAATTATACGGGTATGCCGGGGGAGTTTCTCCAGGGCTGTCCTGAATGTGGTTATCTTACCCCTGAGCAGAAAGAGGAGAGGGCTGCGGCGCTTTCTCAACGCGCGAAGAACGGAATTCCGGCACTGCAGAACCACCGTGGACGGAAAAAACAGCGGAAGGATTCAAGGCGTTCCGGACATAGCAGCCACGATGAGGTCCTTTTCGCAGATTATACGGCACCGGAAAAAAAGATCATCCAATCTGTTATCTATTTTCTTATCCTGGTCCTGCTTGCCGGTACCCTGGCGGCGATGGCTCTCATCCTCTTGTTCTAGTTGAGTTTCTCTGCATGGTTTTACAGCGCAACGGAATGGCGGTAATGAAGCAGCAGGGGCAGAAAGGATTTATCTCCGGTTTTTCCCAGACGAAACAGATGGCTCTCGCAGCGGCAATCCGAACTGCCGAAACCATGTATCCTGCTTTCCGCGATATCTCCCACATCCCTGGCAAGCCGGCATTCAAGGTCGTTTTTTATACTGCGTACAGGAAAGGCCTCACAGGAATCAGCCTCCTGTAACAGGTAATCGATATGCCAGTGCAGTTTTTTTCTGCGCCGCAGATGACGTGCCATTCTCCGGCTAAGGTTCTTCCTGGCGGATCCGACATACAGCCAGGTCCCTTCCTCAAAATCGATTTTTCCCAGTGCCCCTGTTTCGATCCTGCGCCGGCTTTTAAGTTCGATAGAGAGGAGATACACTCCCGAATCTTCCTGTGCTGCCGAACAGGGGCCTGTATCGATCGGGATTTCGGGATCCGCAATACTCACATTTCCATCGGGAGTGCAGTCTATTGAGACGGCCCTGAAATCGATACTGTCCCGGGATTCGAGCACCGCCGTAGAAAAATCCGGATCGGTATGGATATCCGGAACCAGCCGGCGGGCAGAGTGATTTACGATAACAAACAGCACCATGGAAGAATACGACCCCGTCTCCGCTGCTGCGGCGAGTTCCCGTATATGGCGGGTCCCGCGGATTGTCGGGGCATCAGGAAACATCGCCGTTTCCTCTTCTACCAGACTACAGGATTTTACCTCCACCAGTGTATGCTTTCCGGGAGACTTAATCATAAAATCAAAACGGCTTTTTCCCAGGCTGAACTCAGGAATTACCTCAATTGCATCGGGAAAAAACTTCGGCAGCAGCAGGTGGTGAGCGATTTTGTTTGCCCCGGCGGAGAAAAGGGGTACAATCCTGCCATTATAGACAACCGCAGCCAGGGAGTAAGCAGTTTTTCTCGGTTTATCCGGATGATGTTCAAAGAGACACTCTCTGCCGGGGGTAAGGAGTTCCCGCATTCTGCCTGGATTTGGGCAATGAGCACGTATTGTACCTTTGTCTGTTTCGGCAATAACTGTAAAGCGGTTAGGGCGGCTCAAAAATACGCCCCTCAGCGAGGGGCGGAATAACTGCAGTTTATTCAAAAAGCTCCCTAATCTCCCGCCGGTAGATTTCATCAACCACGTTTCTGCGGATCTTCATGGTCTGGGTCAGTTCCCGGCCGACCTCAAAGGGTCGGGACAGCAGTTTGAAGCGGAAAATCCGTTCAAAGTGCTTGAATCCCCGGCTGCTGTTTACCAGGGCCTGGATTTCATCGTGCATTATATCGGAGATTTCCGGATCCTCCAGAAGTTCATCGGCATCCACATAGACAATGCCCCTGTTCTTTGCCTCCTGCTCCAGGGCCTCCTTGTTCGGTACAATCAGGGCGCCCAGGAATTTCTGGTCCTGGCCGACCACCATGGTCTGATCAATCAGCCCGGAGCGGGTAAGCTGGTCTTCGATGGGAATCGGTTCGATATTCTCTCCCCCCAGAAGAACTATTGTTTCCTTGGCGCGGCCGATTATCTTCAGTTCATGCTTGTGGGTCATGACGGCAATATCGCCGGTGTTCAGCCAGCCGTTCCGCAATACCTCCGCGGTTGTTTCGGGACGCTTGTAGTATCCCTGCATTATCTGTTCACTCTTTACATACAGGACGCCCTTTTTCCCCGGAGGGACCAGGGCTCCGTCGTTGTCGATGAGCCGGTATTCAATATCCGGCAGCAGAGGGCCGATAGTATTGGGCACCGGAGAAGAAAACTTGCGAACCGAAAGAATAGGTGCGGTTTCGGTAAGTCCATAACCCTCAAGTATTTTAATCCCGGCGGCCTGGAAAAACCGGTCTACGTGGGGAGGCAGTGCACCGCCGCCGGATACGCCGGCGCGGAAATTACTGCCAAGTTTCTGTTTTATTTTCCTGAAAACAAGCAGATCTCCCAGAAACTTGATCGGGGTCAGGAGCAGAAAAGGTACAATGGCCACGCCAAAATCGAACCAGCGGGACCTCTTTACGAACTGGGGCATAAGCCCCCGAACCATGGCAAGCAGGGTAAAGTGGGTCTGGCCGACGGTAAGAAAAAAATAGAAGAGACTCTTTTTCAGATTACTTCCTGTATTTATGCTGCGCAGAACTGCAGCCCGAATAGCCTCCCATATACGGGGAACGGAGGTCATCCAGTGAGGATTGGTCGCTGCCATGTCTGCAAGCATGACGGCACCGACAGGTTTTGAGTAGATGATCGAAGCCCCACGATTAATGACAATATATTCAATGGCCCGTTCATAGGAGTGCCATGAGGGTAAAACACTGAAGAACCGGTCCTCTGTACGCAGGGGAATAAACTCGTAGATGCGGTCAAGCTGGAAAATGTAGGAGCGGTTTGTCAGGACCACCCCCTTTGGTTCTCCGGTAGTGCCGGAGGTGTAGATAATGGTAACTACATCGTCGGCATCACCCTTTTCCATGCACGCGGAAAATAGTTTGTCACCGTCATCCCGTGCTGCGCCCCTGTCGATGATCTCCTGAAAGGAGTATACCTGTACCCCGGGAATCGTGAGTTCCTCCGGAGGATCAAAGCAGATAACTATCTCCAGCCTGGGGAGTTTCTCCTTTTTTGAAGCGACTTTCTCCCCTTGAGCCGTATTTTCCACAAACGCGATGCGGCAGTCCGCATGGGCCAGGATGTAGGCATACTCCTCGGCGGTGGAGTCGGACCCCCGGGGTACATCGATTGCGCCGAGACTGATGGCCGCCAGATCTGTAATCAGCCACTCCTTGCGGTTGTCCGAGAGAATCCCTATGTGGTCTCCCCGCTGAATCCCGAGCCCTGCGAGCCCCGCCGCGAGATCCCGAACCATGAGGTATAGCTGCTGATACGTTATTGCAGTGAACTCCGTGCCTCCGTTTTTACTGAACAGGGCAGGTTTGTCTCCGTAGCTGGCGACTACTGTCTTGAAGCGACGAATGAGGGTATCCTGTTTGTTCATCCACACTCCTTCTGAAAATGAAACGGTATCATGCAGCTTAAGGGGTGTCAACGAAACGAAAGCTGTCAAATTACCAGGCGAGGTAGTTATTTAATGTGTTAATAAGGTTTGTTGGGGTCAGTAATTCCGGCAATAAAACCGGATCCTCGCGTCCCGGTGGGTAGAGGGCGTAAACAGGAACCCCGGCCTTATTGAATCTCTTTATCCAGCTGTCGATTTCATCATTTTTATTGGTGTAGTCGCCGTAGAAGCGGGCAACCCCCAGCTCTTCAAATCTGTCGTTCACATCCTCCCGGGAAAAAACAGTCAGCTGGTTTGTTTTACATGTCAGACACCAGTCGGCGGTAAACTGAATAAAAACCGGCAGACCTTCGGCCCGGGCCGCCTCTACTGCTTCCGTCGAGAAACCGCTCCATCCGTCCGGCGTTTCGGCCGCTGCCTCGGTGTTGCTGCCGTCATCACTGCCGGAGACAGGCAGGTTGACCAGGCTTGCAGTAATCCCGGCCGCCAGGGCCAGGGTAGTAAAGGTTCTGAACCAACGGTGCCGCGACGGACGGCCGAAACGGCCCCAGAGCCAGACCAGGCTGCTTATACCAAGAAGCATGAAAAGCAGGCTGCTGGTGTTCTCACTTCCAAGCTGTTTGACCAGGATCCCGAACAGCCACACAGCAGTTGCCAGAAGAAGCAGGCCCATGGCCTCCTTGAAACCGTCCATCCAGGGACCTGGTTTCGGCAGGCGGCGGACAAGGGACGGAAAAAAACCAATCAGGGTAAAGGGGAGGGCAAGACCGGTTCCCACGGCCAGAAAAATCAGGATGATAATCAGGGCGCTCTGGGAAAAAGCAAATCCAAGGGCCGTTCCCAAAAAGGGGGCGGTACAGGGGGTTGCAAGGAGTACGGTAAACACCCCGGCGGCAAAAGAGCCCGGATACCCGCCTCGGGATACGGTTTTTGTCATGCCCGGCCCTGCAGTAAAGGTGAGTATCCAAACGTCAAAGAGGGAAAGGGCAAAAACTATCAATACGATAATCAGAGTAAAGATGTAATAGGGATTCTGAAACTGAAACCCCCAGCCCACTGCCTCTCCTGCGCTTTTTAACAGGACCACCAGCACACCCATGATAAGCAGGCTCACAACAACACCGGCACCAAAAATCAGGGAGTGAGAGCGGATTCGCAGCCGGTCCTCGTTGCTCTGACGTACCAGGCTCAGGGCCTTAATGGACAACACCGGCAGAACGCAGGGCATCACATTCAAAAGAAGACCACCGGTAAAAGCGAGAAGCAGGTAAAACAGGATCGTGCCGACTCCCTGTATTCCGGTCTGCGCCGCTCCGGCTGTGGATCCGGCAGCCTGGGTTACGCCCAGGAAGAATGTCTCTTTTTCAGGGAAAAGGCACAAACCGTCATCCTGGCAAAGCTGATAGAAAACCGTGAGCTCCGGCTTGCCTGAGTCTCCTCCGGCATCATACAGGGGCGCAGAGAGTATGATCTTTCCCCGGTATTTGATCTCGCTTTTCTCAGATTCCCCGGAAACAGAAGATGGAGCGGGGTAGTGGACTTCACCAAGCCGGTACGCTCCGGTATCGGATAAATGCATACCGAAGAAATCGGGGTCTTTGCTCTGATAATGCCCTTCCGGAATCGTCAGCCGGACTTCGATATAGCCGCTGCTTTCGTTTTCCGGGGCCTCAAAGACCTTGAGTTCCGCTATATCGGCCGCTAAGCCTTGACCAAAAAGAGCTAAGACAACCAGGATAAAAAGGTGTGTGCGCAGCATGTTTTCCCCAAAAATTCAGATACGCTACTCTGCGCTCAGGTCTTTCAACAGAGCTGTTACCTCTTTGCCGTTCCAGTCGAAGGCCCCGACAAGACGGGCGATAACCTGTCCCTTTTTGTTGATGACGTAACTGGTCGGTATGCTCCCTGTTCTATAGAAGGCCGGAACAGCTGCGGCTGTCTCATCAAAGAAAACCGGGAAGGTGTACCCGTTCTCTCCGATATATTGCACAACCTTCTCCCGTGTTTCCCTTTGGTCCCTGGTAGAAACTGCCATAATTGTGAATCCTTCATCCTGCAGCGCCTGATACAGCTCTTCCATGGCAGGCATTTCCGCGCGGCAGGGAGGACACCAGGTGGCCCAGAAGTTCAACAGAACGACATCTCCCCGGAATGATGAAAGGGAGACCCGATTCCCTTTAAGATCCATAATGCTGAAGTCCGGCGCATCAACAGGCTGGGGAGGAACACCGAATCCAAGGCGGTAAAAACGCCCGGTAATGGGGTCAAGATCAGGGATATTCTCCTGGGCACTTAAGCCCGCGAAGAATGTGAATACTATAATGGCAATAAGGATACGTATTGTTTGTCTCATATTAAGAACTCCTTATATAGAATATAGGCAGAATGTGGGGTTCTGTTCAACCGAAATCTGAAACAAGAGACAGCAGAAGCACAGAAAAGTTATACAGTCCATGTCCTATGGCAACCCTGTGCAGGCTGCGGCTTTGACGAAAAATGAACAGCAGCACAGCTCCGATAAGCGCTGTTCCAAGGGCGGGCACAATCCCTTGGTAAAGATGTCCGGAGGCAAACAGCAGAATCCCGGCTGCTGCTGCTTTGGCCGGGGTGAGACCTATTTTCTTGAGCTGTCCGTCCAGGTAGGATCGGAAGAAGAGTTCTTCCCAGTAACCGGTGGTTAAAGATGTTACCAGAACAAGAGGCAGGATTCCGGTACTCTGTAATTCCCAGTCAATCCCGATAGCTTCATCAGCAGAACCGGAAAAGATCCAGCTGGAAAGAACCAGAAGAGGCAGCAAAAAAAACCATAGTGCAGCGCTGGTGAGTATCCCCAGGGGGATGTCTTTCCAACGTATACGGGTTATGCGGTACGGAACCCACCAGTGACGGCCTTTCCGGTGGAGAAGGAAAAGAAGAAGGGCAATCATGGGGAGGGTTTGCACAATGTACATACCGTGAAACGCAGCGGAGTTAAAGATGAGGGGATCTACCTCCCGGCTCTGGAAAATGTAGCCGGGAAGAAAAAAGGCGGAGAAAAGAAGAACCAGTTCGAACAGATCTCCTTTTTTTTGCTTCAGGTCCGGTGAAAGACGTGGCAGAATCCGGGAAAATCCGCTATAATTCTTTGACATAATGTGAATCCTGATCAGAAAATAACTGATTGCATATTATACGGGTTTATACCATAGTATATAGGGAATATTTTTGAAAGCGGAAAGTATACGATGATAATGATGTTGGTAATACTTCTTGTCACTCTCCTGATTTTTATTCTTTTTTTGCGCCATGCAGGGGGGGGTAGTTTTCCTTGGATCCATTTTTATACCAAGGGTAAGGAATCGGGTTTCTCTTTCCGGGAAATCAACCTGCTGCGCAAGGTGGCGGTGCATAATCACCTGGAGAATCCGATATCTCTCTTCTGGTCGATTCGTCAGCTTGATCGTTCCATACGCGGGGTTATGCTCCGTTTCAGGACGGAGGGAAGAGAGAACGATGAGAGCAGCATCCGTTTTATCAATAAACTCTTTGAGTTCCGTAAAAAGGTAGAGCTTTCTCTTCCCAAATACACCCTCGGTCTCAAGACAACAAGAAAACTGACTACTCATCAGCGTCTCAAGATTACCCTTCCGGGAATCGGTACCTACAATTCCTCGGTGGTGGAGAACCTGCGGCGTTATATGGCTATCTCGTATCCGGAAGGTCCCAAATTACCTCCCGGCGCCAGCTGGAAAGGTCAGAAAATTAACGTCTATTTCTGGCGGGCCGAAGACGCGGGCTATGTCTTTGAGACAAAGGTCCTGGATGATTTTATTGAACAGAAATACCCGATCCTGCATGTCTCCCACTCGGACAACCTGATTCGCAGTCAGAAAAGGCGTTCCGTGAGAGTTGAAGTCAGAAAACCGGCATTTCTGTATCCCCTGGCTTCTATTGCCCAGGCTAATGAAAACGAAGAACTAACCAGCGGATTACGCTGCCGCCTTATCGATGTTTCCGAAGACGGTGCCGCTGCCCTGGTCGGCGGCCGGGCGAAAGTAGGCCTGGCGGTAAAACTGCAGTTCATGCTGACAAGCAGCTCCATTGTCATGTGCGGTGTTGTAAAGGGTGTGACATATAATCAGAAAAAGAACCAGTCAGTGCTCCATATTCAGGCAGTCCCCTTGAGTCTGCGGCAGCGGAACAAGATGCTGTCCTTTGTCTACAACATTTTTCAGGAGCGGGAACCGAAGGCACGGCCGCGGAAAGTGCCCGCTTATGGCTAAAAGAGAGGAGCGGATGAATAATAAAATCTACTTACGCCTGTTCTTCGCAATGGTGATTCTTTTCTGGGCCGGAATACTTCTTGTTGCCCAGGAATCCCAGGAGGATCCTCTGGCAGCTGCATTCATGGAGAATTTTTCCCGGGCTAACGACGAGACAAAACTTGATATTCTGCGTGATTCCGTCAACTATGGAGCCGATCAGATGGGCCCCCTCTACCAGCAGGCTCTTGAGTATGTGGTAAACAACTCGGATGGACTTGTGCAGAATGTCCAGCTTCAGCAGATAGCCCTGGTGTCCGCCCAGCTGGCAGGCCTTTCCGGATATCAACCCGCTACCATGTCTTTGTGGGAACTCTTCGACGCATACAGCGAAGCCGGGGTGCGGATTGCCGTACTTGACGCCCTGAAGAGGGAAAACCTTGGTAACGAACAGGTCTTTCTGCTTTTGAACCGCTGGATAGAGCGGCAGATATCCATCTTTCGGGCCGGTGGAGGAATTAACGCCCAGGTTGTGTCTCAGGCTGTGCTTACCCTCTCCGGATATCGTGATCCAAGAAGTTTTCCCCAGCTGTTGTCGCTGACGGTGTTGGGAATATCACAAGAGATCAGTTCACGCGCCCAGGCTGGACTGGATTCGATTGATGGCGATTATGCCCGGATGGCTGAAGAGGTTATTCAGAGTTATCCGGCGGCGGAAAAACTTGTTGCCCTGCGGACAGCGGTCAACCGGGAAGACCTGAGTAACGAACAGCGGGCTTCGGTCTGTATAACAGCCCTTGAAGTCGGTAACAATCTTGCTGTTTCCGATCCTGCTAATGCCAGTACTATCAGAGAACTCAGAACTCTGTCTGTCAGAAACTTAGGGGATTTGCGCTGGGCCGAAGCAACCAGCCATATTATTCAGCATTTTGATCTTTGTATTCAGGAACTGGACCGGGGAATCGGCTCAAAATCCGCTCTCCTGGAAGCTGTAGCCGCCCTGGGTTCCATGGGAGCCCGTGAAGCAGCAGTCCGTCTTGCCTTGTATTTAGATGTTATAAACTCCTTCGTGGAAAACAATCAGGGATATGACGAACAGATTACCCTGGCAGTTGTCCGCAATCTCGGGGAGTTGAAGTCAAAGGCGGGACTCAATGCTCTGCTCTATCTGGGATACCTGGATTACTCAAAGAACATCCGCGATGCGGGCGAAAAAGCCCGCCGCGCGATTCTGGATCAGTAATTGTTATTTGAATATTGATCTCCATTATGCCGGCTGGCTCCTGCTGGCCGGAACAGCCGTCTGTTCTATCCTTCTGGGGCCCCTGCCAGTTGTATGCGTCGCGATATTGATCGCCGCCTGGGGAGTAGCAGTCCATCGACTGTATCTGGCCCGTTACGCAATCTTGATTCTTAGTATATCGCTGTTTTTATCCTTGAACGCGGAAAATCAAAAACCCTGGCTGGGACTGAAGGACGCTGAGGTTTTGAAGGTGCGGACACTTCGGGATTCACGTGCAGCGGGGCAGGGGAGTCTGCATTTCTTTACAGTAACGGGATTGCAGGACCACCGCGGAAATCAGGGCCAGGCCAGGGGAGCATTTCTCGGCTGGAGCAGGGAAAGGCTTGATCTTCCATGGGGTACCGAGCTGTATGTCAGCACGGAAAAGCCCCTTGATACAGAATCATTATCGGATCTGATTATTGTCCGGCCCCGCGGCGATGGCGGGATTATTCCGGAAAAATTTGCCTTGAGGACCCAATGGCGAAGGCTGTTTTTACAGCGGCTCAAGGTACTTCCCCCCCAGGCTGCAGTGCTGCTGGAAGCCCTGCTGTTTGGTTCTAAACAACAGCTTCTTTCTCCAATGGAAGAGGGGTTCCGGCAAATCGGCTGCAGCCATCTTTTAGCCCTTTCGGGGATGCACCTCGCGGTCATCATGACGGTGGGGGCCGGACTTCTTGGCTTGTTGTTCCCCGGCAGGACAGCGCGCTTTGCGGTAATGCTCGTTCTTCCCTGGTATCTCTTTCTTGTCGGCCCTTCTCCGGCACTTTTGCGGGCCGGTATTATGTTTTCCTGTTCCGTACTGGTTCATAAATCGACCCGCAGGTTAAGTACACAGGTCCTGCTCTTTCAGAGTTTTATTTTTCTTCTTCTGGTGAGCCCGGGTTTTCTGTCCGATCGGGGTTTTCAGTATTCCTTTGCTGCCCTTACGGGGATACTTATTCTAAGTCCGCAAATAATGACTCTTCTGGTTCGTATCATGCCCTATTTCCTTGCCACCGGGATCTCCGCCGGCATATCCGCGTACCTCGGTTCTCTTCCCGTCGCTTTACTGGCTTTTGGTGCAACGAATCCTGCAGGAATCGCCGCGACCCTGGTATTGTCTCCCTTGATTTGGTTGTACCTGGCCGGCGGTATCATCTTTTTGCTGCTTCCCGGTATTTCCTGGATAGGCGGGGCAGCCAGAGTATTCTTCTGGATTCTGTATTCGGCAATTCAAAGATGCATTAATCTGTTTTCGATTGTACCTGTCCTTTCTGTATCGTCTCCATGGACGGTAGTTCTTGCCAGCGGAGTAGGGCTGATAATTGCGGTACGATTGATCTATTTATGTCTCCATCTTACAATGCCGAAAATCCCCCACTCGGGAGTTGAGCAGTGAGTGAAAAGAGTCTTTGGGATTCAAAGCAGAAGATCCGTGACCTGCTGGAAGAGCAGGGAATTCGCTTAAAAAAAAGGTTTGGACAAAATTTTCTTGTAGACGCCAATCACAGGCGACGGATCATCTCTGCTTTAGAGCTGTCAAAAGGAGATAAGGTATGGGAAATCGGACCGGGTATCGGCTCCCTGACTCATGTACTTATTGCAAAGAGCTGCGATTTGACTGTTTTCGAGATAGATCATGGTCTGATTCGTATATTGAGGGATCTTTTCGATTCATCAATAAGCATTGTGGAAGGGGACTTTCTTAAAACCTTCAAAGAAACAGCCCGAAGCACAGCTACTCCGGAACGGATCATCGGGAATCTGCCGTATTCCTCCGGTTCAATAATGATTGCTTCCCTTGTCGAGGAGGACCTTCTGCCGGAAATTGCGGTCTTTACCCTGCAGAAGGAGGTAGCTGACCGTATGCTGGCTCTTCCCGGCGGAAAGGATTATTCATCCTTTTCTCTTGTTTGTCAGTTCAGAAGCAGGGTGGAGAAAATTTGCGATCTGGGCGGGAATGCATTTTTTCCGCCTCCTCAGGTGGTTTCCAGTGTTGTGCGACTTCGGCGGCGGCCGGATGCTTCAACAGGTAATCTGCCGGACTATTTTACTGCTGTGCATGACCTGTTTCGCTCCCGGCGCAAGACTGCTGCCAATAATCTGAAAAACGGAGGTCTGAGCAGCCGCTACGGCTGGGATACGCTGCAAAAGGCGGCGGAGAGATCAAGCCTCGACCTTGGACGGAGGGGGGAGACCTTTTCCCGGGAAGAGGTTCTTGGCTTTGTTGAGACTCTCTCCGGTATCCGGCCTGCCTCGGGTCTCTGACCAGGTTTTGACTGACCGGTAAAAAACTGTATATAGTCTGTTCAAAGTATTCTTCCTTCATTGATTTTTCATCGTCCCTCATCTATACTCAATACAGCAAAAATGGAAAACAGGAGAACAGAATGAAGTTCAAGCTTCCAATCTATTTTTTATATTCGCTTTTAATCGGTTTTCTGCTGTTCGCGTGTGCAAGCACCGGAAAAGGTACCGAGGAACCCCTTACAGTGGAAGCTCCTGAAGAGCTGGAAGCTACTGTCGAGATAGTCAGCGTCCCTGTCCTGCAGAGTGAGAGCTTTTACATTGGCGAAGATGTCCTGGAATCGGAAAAAACCTATAACTACGAAGGCACCAGGCTGACCTCTATTGATATGACCAACTCCTTTGGGGAGCCTGTAGAAGAGGTTCGCTTCGAATATGGCCAGACAGATCAGCCGGTTAAACGTTCAGTATATGGTCCCGAGGGAACTCTTGCTTCAGTTCGTGTTTATACCTACGATGAACAGGGAAATCTTGTTCGCGAAGAACTCTATAACCGGAACGATCAACTGCAGACGATTTCCGAGTATGAGTATGATCAGGACGGCAGGCGTCTGCGATGGACTGTAAAAGACGGTGGGGGCTCTCTAATGGCCTATACCGAATACGTATACGAAGACGGAAACAACACGAGAATCAACACCTTTTCTGCCGATGGACTGCTGCGGGACTATTTTATCCGTACTTTTTCTAAAGACAAGTTGATACTGGAGGAGAAATTCAACGAAAAGGGTGGCTCCGCCGGCAAAGTCGAGTATAATTACTCGGGCGATCGGCTGGTTCGTGAGGATGTTTTCCGTTCTAACGGATCCCTGGAACGGAGTGTGGACTATGAATATGACGATAAGGCAAGTGTCGTAAAGGAAATCTATCTCCGTGCCGACGACACAGTCGAGCAGCTCATAGTCCGGACCTATAACTATCGCGAAGAAGAGCGCGCTATCGAAAAATAGTTGAAAGATATTCGAGGAGTAAAGCATACAATGTGTTTCGTTAGAAAAAAACTGCTGATTTCGGTTCTTGTCCTGCTTTCTGCAAGTCTGTTCGCCAACGAAGTTACCGCGGTCTGGACCCGGCTTTACAGTACAGCCGCTACGACTGAACAGAAGCTGGCCATCATGACGAACATTGTAGAACAGCACAGCCGGGATATGATTCCTGTTTTGCAGGATGCCCTGACCGAAGAACTTGTCAACCTTGAGAATATCTCCGATTCTACCGAAAGGAACCGGGTATACAGCCTGATGCGCATGGTTGTCGATGAACTCGGCGATTTAAAGGCCACCGCTTCTGCTGACTCTTTATATGTGGTCTCCGAAGAGGTGGATGATCCCTTTCTTCAAGCCGCCGCTATTCGGGCCGTTGGAAGAATAGGTGCCGCAGGACATGCTCAAAAAATAGCTTTTCACTTGAGGAATATAAATCTTGGCATAACCGACTTCACTGTAAAGGAAGAGGTGGAAACAATCGTCTCTGCCTGCGTAGAGACTCTGGAGCTGCTTCGCCGACCGGTGGGATTCAGCCCTGTGTTTTTTACCGCAATCGGCCGTTATTCGGCTCCGGTAATCAAACGTGCTGAACGGGCGATGATTAATATGATTGATGATCCTACCGATCTGCTGCTGGAAATACTGACCTACGAAAACGATTTTGCGGTAAAGCACCAGGTACTCCTCGCAGGGGACCGGTCAAAAGCCCCGGAGGAGCGCAAGGTTTTCCTGGCCAAGGAAGCTCTTGATCAGGGGCTCAAGTATGAAGCTTCAAACCGGGTACAGCAGGTGTCATTGAGCAACCTGCGGACCAGGGCTGCAAACATGCTGAAGCAGTATGCCGGTGCGGATGATGAGGCTTTTATTCTACTTGATCAGATGGTCAGAAAAAGTTTTTCCATGACTGAATCTCTTACCGCACTGGAAGCCCTTGGAGCTTCCGGGAGTGATGCCGCCGCTCGTCTCCTGGCGGCGTACCTGGGCGAGCTGAATGCTCGACGGAAGGAGGGGTATACCTTCAGCAGCGAAAACGTTGTGCGGGCGACAATCAATGCTCTTGGAAACATCGGAAGCCCCATAGGGCGTCCGGCACTTATCGAAGTTGAGTTTTCCAACTGGTCAGGAGATACCCGCCGGCTTGCCCGCAGTGCTCTGGATAAATTGCGATAGGGTCATCTGTTAGTAGAATAAAAAAGCGGAGTCTCCAGAAGAAGGAGATCTCCGCTTTTTTATTACGGATACAATTGCTTATAATCCGATTTTTTTCATTGAGTCCTCAACCACCCTTTTGCTTTCAGCTTTCAGAGGAACCAGAGGCAGTCGGTAGGACTCCCGCATTTTACCCTGCACTGCAAGGGCGTACTTAACAGGCACGGGGTTTGTTTCCACAAAGAGGGATCCGAAGAAATCAAGCAGTGCGTAATGTTGTTCCCGGGCAGCGGCAATGTCCCCGGCAAGTCCGCTGGCGATCATTCTGGAAAGCTTTTCAGGGATAACATTGCTGGCTACGGAAACCACCCCCTGTCCGCCAAGTGCGACAAAGGGGAAGCCCCAGGCGTCGTCGCCGGAGAGTACGGAGAAACCTGCTGGAGATTCGGCAATTAGTTTCATAACCTGAGCCAGGGAACCGGAAGCCTCCTTTATGCCGGCGATGTTAGGATGCTTTGCCAGACGGAGAATGGTCTCTGCCTCGACGTTCTGGGCACAGCGTCCGGGAATGTTGTACAGAATATGGGGAACAGCAACCGCATCTGCTACAGCGGAAAAGTGGGCATAAAAGCCCTCCTGCCCCGGTTTGTTGTAGTACGGTGCCACCTGCAGTGTCGCATCCGCACCGAGTTCAACGGCACGTCGGGACATGTCGATGGCTTCCTGGGTTGAGTTCGATCCGGTGCCGGCAATAACGGGAACCCGTTTTTTTGCCTGGTCAATAACAATTCCAATTGCATGAACGTGTTCCTCATGACTTAATGTCGCGCTTTCGCCTGTGGTGCCCATAGGCACAAGACCGGCTACTCCGCCGGTGATCTGTGCCTCGACGTGGTTTCTCAGGGCACCTTCGTCAAGACTGCCGTCACTGTTAAATGGTGTTACGAGAGCCGTAAAGACTCCTTCAAAATTCATCTGTTCCTCCCTTAACTGGGTAAAATATCGCGGATAAAATCATCGACAGAAAAGAAGCCGGTTTTACCGGAGAGCCACTCAAGCCCCCGGACTGCCCCCAGGGCAAAACCGCCACGGTTCCGCGCCGTATGGCTGATTTCTATGGTGTCGGCATCCGAATCCAGGGTGACCCGGTGGATTCCCGGAATGGAGCCACCGCGAACCGAACCCACATGAAGTTCATCATCGCGGATTGTCCGGTTTAGTGTTTCCGGCTGGATTACCTTTTTGCGGTCCAGGTTCTGCAGGATCTTCTCTGCAATGGTCAGGGCGGTGCCGGAGGGAGAATCCTTCTTTCGTTTATGGTGATATTCGTTCACCATGATATCGTATTCCTCAATGCTGTTTATCAGGGCAGCGGCCCTGCTGACAAGATCAAAGAAAAGATTCGCCCCCAGGGAAAAGTTATTTCCCCACAACAGGGCCGACTTGTTCTGCTTTACAATATCTCCTGCCTGGGAACGGAGTTTATCCCAGCCGGTGGTTCCTATTACAGCCGGAACTGAGGTTTCGCTGTAGATGCGAATGTTTTCGAGGATCCCATCGGGCAGGGCAAACTCGATAACTCCTTCAGCTTCTCTGAGCAGGTCCGGACTTACCGTTTTTGCATCACCGTTGCCGGCAGGGTCCACCCGGCATATTACCTTGTGACCGCGCTGGAGGAGTACTGACTCTACCTCGTGCCCCATGGATCCGTATCCGACAATCACTACCTTCATGATCTATTTTACCTGGGCCAGGGTTATGGCAGAGGTTACTACGATATCTTCCACGCTGCAGCCCCGGGAAAGATCACTGACCGGCTTGGCAAAACCCTGCAGAATCGGTCCGTAGGCTTCCGCTCCGGCAAGACGTTCAACCAGCTTATAGCCGATGTTTCCGGCCTGCAGATCCGGAAAGACAAGTACATTAGCCTTTCCGGCAACGGCGGAATCGGGGGCTTTTTTGCTGCCCACCTCAGGTATCAGGGCCGCGTCGGCCTGAAGTTCCCCGTCGACCTTCAGGTCCGGGCGGCGTTCCTTGACGATGTTAAAGGCCTGAATTACCTTATCCACGTTGGGGTGGGAAGCTGAGCCTTTGGTAGAGAAGGATAGCAGAGCCACCTGGGCTTCTGCTTCTAAAAAGGTTTTACAGGATTCGGCGCCGGCAATGGCTATCTCCGCCAGTTGCTCTGCCGTGGGGTCGGGAATGGTTGCGCAGTCGGCAAAGATCATGTTGCCCTCGGCACCCCATTTGCTGTCAGGGTGGCTCATCACAAAACATGATGAGGCGTAATTAACTCCGGGGGCTGTCTTTATAATAGTAAAAGCAGCGACAAGTACCTTACCGGTAGCATTCTCTGCGCCGGCAACCATCGCGTCGGCATCGGCTATCCGTACCATCATCGATCCCCAGCGCAAGGGGTCCTGAATTCCTTCTTTTGCTTCATCTACTGTCAGACCCTTGTGCTTGCGGAGTTCATAGTACTCCTTCGCATAGGTTTCGAGCTTGTCAGATTCTGCCGGATTGATCAGCGAAATACCCTTAAGGTCTGTTCCCAGCTCGGCGGCTGCTGATTTGATCGCTTCTGTTTTACCTATCAGGAACACTTCACTGGCGATTTTCTCATCCAGAATAATCCGGGCCGCCTGGATAGTCCGCGGTTCGGTCCCTTCTGCCAGTACCAGCCGTGCCCCTTTCTGCTTCGCCTTCTGGCGCATTTTGTCTGCAAAACTCATCGTCTCTAATCTCCTTTCATTACCATCACCGGCCTGAAAGTGCATTCTCGGAACAGGTCCGGTCAGTTTATGTTAATTTCGCGTACTTTACCGAATATCCGAGGACAAATTACCTCTGTTTCTTATATTATCAGAAAGCGCTGAGGCTTTCAAAGGGTCGGCAGGCTGGTCAGGGGTGTTTGAACCATTTTGATTCAGCAGCCTCCGGAACGTAGTTTTCAAGATAATCAAGAGCAGCAAGAGGGTCGTGTACAACAGCGTATTGAGAGCGGGTCCCATCCTTCATGAAATTCTCCTTGTACAGTTTTTCCAGGAACTCCATAAGGGGTTCATAGAATCCGTCCAGATCGACAAAAACCACCGCTTTTGAATGGTACCCAAGCTGCTTTAAGACCATCACCTCAAAGAACTCCTCCATTGTTCCCAGACCGCCGGGAAGGGCGATGAATCCTCCCGCCCGGGATTCCATTACTTCCTTCCGCTGCCGCATGGTACCGGTAACGATCTTTTCGTCAACTCCATCGAAGAAGAGCCCGAAGCCGTAAAGCTTTTCCGGTATAACCCCGATAATCCGTCCGCCCGTTTCCTGTGTCCCTCTAGCTACAGCTCCCATGGAGCCCACTGCGGCGCCACCGTAGATCAGGCTATGCCCGCGGGAACCGATAGCTCTGCCCAGAACCCGAGCCGATTCCAGGTATTTGGAATCGACGGCATCGCTTGAGGAACAATAGACACATATATCCATGTTTACACTCCCATATTTGTCCGTGTTTGCCCTTGTCCATTTTTAGTATCCGGGTATAGTATTCCAGAACATGAAACTGGGTGTCTATGGATTAGGCCGCTTTGGGGCCTTCTGGGCCGCGCGTTTGGCGGATTATACTGATGTTGTTGCGTTCTCCCGCAGTCCCAAGTCCGATATCGATCCCCGTATAGGGCTTGTGTCCGAAGATGAACTTGCCGATTGCGATGCTGTTGTTCTCTGTGTGGCCATCTCCGCTATGGAAGATGTGGTCTCCCGGATAGCAGACCGGATCAAGCCTGGAACTCTGGTAATGGATACCTGTTCGGTAAAGGTGTATCCGGTTTCTGTTATGCAGAGTTCCCTGCCCGAAACGGTACAGATCCTCGGGACCCATCCGATGTTCGGTCCCGACTCTGGTAGAAACGGAATAGACGGGTTGCCGCTTGTCTATTCTCCGGTCAGGATCAGTTTCGCCGCCGACTCTTTTTACCGGGACCTGTTCCGTAAAATGGGACTGCATCTGGTTGAGATGACTCCTGATGACCACGACAAAACAGCCGCCTATACCCAGGGAATAACCCATTTTCTCGGCAGGGTCCTGCAGGACCTTCATCTGGAACCGAGTCCTATAGCGACTCTGGGGTATTCAAAACTGCTCGAGATTATAGAACAGACCTGCAATGACCCTGAACAGCTTTTTCTTGATCTGCAGCGATACAACCCTCATACCCACGAAATGCGGGAATCTCTGAAATACTCCCTGGACCGGTTCATGACAAAACTTAAAGAGGTCACGGGGCTTCCTGCTTGACAGTCGCGGTGGGGCGCGGATAGAGTCTATTTGTTTTGGTGACGAAGGAGTGAGTATGTCAGACTACCAGTTCTACTCCGTCGATGAAAACGAAATCGATACGGTTCTCGCGGAGGATTTTAACTTCAATGGAACCCTGAATTTCGATAAATCCCTTATGATTAAGGGCCATCTGACCGGAGACGTGAACGCCACCGGTGATCTTTACATTGACGAAGACGCTGTGGTGGAGGCCAGGGTAAAGGCCAATATTGTCTCATTAAAAGGAACGGTTAAGGGAGACATCCTGGCAGATACCAGGGTCGAACTTTTCGCTTCCGCCAGTGTGGATGGTGATATAACTGCTCCTGATATAGTCATGGAGAGCGGATGCCGTTTTAACGGGATCTGCACCATGAAATCGCCCTCGGAAGTAGAGAAGGCGAAAGCCGCGCCCCAACAATAATGAGGAATCGTAAAATGACTCGACTGAATATCTTTTCGCGGGTTGTTCTTGTGCTCCTGTTTCTGCTGACGGCAGTTACGGCGACTGCCCAGGAACAGCCCGATGCCCTTGCCATGTACCGGCAGGGTGAATATGCGAAGGCCGTTGATATATGCCTGGCAGAGCTTGAAACCTCTCCAAGAAACATGAACTCCTATACCGTTCTCGGCTGGAGTCTGATTGCCTTGCGGCGCTACCAGGAGGCTCTTGATTACGCTCAGCAGGGCTTGGAAATTTCCCGATACGATCACCGGGTTGTAGAGATTGCCGGGGAGGCGAACTTTTATCTGGGGAATAACGTGGAGGCTCTTCAGTTTTTCGAGGAGTATACGGTTCTGGCCCCCACGGGGGACCGCATTGGAATCGTCTACTACTTTATGGGAGAGACCTTTATCCGGATTGGTGAGTATAACCATGCGGACATTGCCCTGTCGACTGCGGTTTATCACAGCCCCAACATTGCCCGCTGGTGGGCGCGTCTCGGCTATGCACGGGAGATGGCGGAGGATTTTAAGTTTGCCATGGAAGCCTACGATCAGGCTCTGAAGCTGAATCCATCCCTTTCCGATGCCCTGCGGGGAAAGGAACGGGCGGCGACGAAGATGAACAGCTGATGCGGGTAGCGTTTTATACCCTGGGCTGCAAGCTCAACCAGTGCGAAAGCGAGGCCCTGGCTTCTTCTTTTGGAAGTCAGGGTTTTTTTCTTGTGTCTCCGATGGAACGGGCGGACGTGTACGTAGTAAACACCTGCACTGTCACATCAAAAAGCGAACAAAAGGCCCGGCGCATGATCCGCAAATTTTCCCGGGAGAATCCGGAGTCCCTGATTGTTGTGACCGGCTGTTACGCCCAGATGGAGCCGGAGGTCTTTCGTGCCCTTGGACCGCAGGTCTTAGTTGTTTCCGGTGACCAGAAAGACCGACTGCTGAAACTGCCCCTCTATTTGAATGAGTCGGGATGCGCATCGGCGGTCACTTTGGATGAAGTCCGCCGTGCTCTGGACATGGCCACCGGCGCGGAGACCAATCGCTTCAGTTTCGATGCTCCTCAATTCAGCAGTCACTCCCGGGCATTCCTGAAGATTCAGGACGGCTGTAATAACCGCTGCAGCTATTGCCGTGTAACCCTGGCCCGGGGTGATTCAGTCTCCCTTGATCTCGGTGAGGTACTGCACCGCGCCATCCGGCTGGAAAATGCAGGTTTTGACGAGATAATACTTACCGGCATCAATCTGTCCCTGTATCGATCCGAAGAGCGCAACCTCTCCGGGCTTGTGCAGGAGCTTCTGTCCGCCACATCCCGCTCCAGGTTCCGCCTTTCATCCCTTGAGCCGGATTATCTGATTCCGGATAATGTGGAAGTGTTCACGGACCCCCGCGTCTGTCCCCACTTCCATCTCCCCGTACAATCCGGCGACAACGATATTCTGCGACGCATGGCCCGACACTATTCCAGTAATCATGTTCGTGAGGCCTTTGGATTTTTGCGGAGTGTAAAGAACGATCCCTTCATTGCCATGGACATTATTGTCGGTTTTCCCGGGGAGACAGATGCTGCCTTCAGGTCCACCCGGGATCTTATAAAGGAACTCCGTCCTGCGGCACTGCATGTGTTTCCCTTTTCAGCACGGCCGGGAACCGCGGCTGCCGGTTTCCCTGAACATATCCCTGAGCGCATAACCGGAGAGCGGACCGCGGAACTCAGGAGCATCAGCGAAAGCCTTCATTATTCTTATCTTCGCCGCTGGGCAGAAAGAGAAGAAAAGGTGCTGGTGGAGCTTCCGCCTTCGAGGGAACATGATGGGCGCGGCATTACCAGTAACTATCTGCATATCGGGATTCCATTGGAAGCGGGAAAGGATATACAAATGGGTCGCTGCTATTCCGCTCTCCTGCGGTTGAAAAACTCGGGTCTTGAGGCTGTTGGTTTATCAGAACTATCCCCGTCGTTTCGATTATCCAGAAACAAAAACATTCAACCGAAACACTGAAATAGCCCTATATAGGTACTATATTATGCAATCCAGGTGTTTCTTCGATCCGAGGAGATCCAGCTTTTCGTAATTTCATGCTTCTTCTGTTGTTTCTTCTTGTCTCCGTGTATGCTTTTGTTATTGAACTCGCTCCCTTTGCGTACAGGGATCCCCGAGCCTTGTCCCTGGGAGGAATTACTGTTTTCGGAATTCCTGGTATCCATACCCTGCACAGCAATCCCGCGGCTTTTTCCCAGGATGACGATGTCCTCTACACCCTGGTTTCTGCCGTTCCGCACATCAGTATGCAGCCGAACATGCTTTCTTCTCTGGGGGACCTGTCAGAGAGTGATATCCTCAAAGCCGGCGACAGCGGTCTTGGTCTCGGCATGAATCTGGGTATGGGCCTAACAGGAAAAGGAGTCGGCCTGGGTGTCCTGGGGTCAATCATGAACTGGAATGACTTCAGCCTGGGAATGACAGTCAGAGATGCAGGTAACACCGTTCTGGCGGTTTCCAGGCCTGTGGATGTCAGCGAAGGCATGGACAAATTGTTCACCCTCTCCGGGTTTTCCCTGGAGGAGGGTTCGGCAGATACGCTGACTGTGCCTATGATAATTGATGCTGGTCTCCACTATTCTTTTGGAAAGCCCCTTGTTTGGGGGCTGCAGCCGGATATTTATCTGGAAATCGGGGACATATTACATACACCGAAAGGTCTTGAAATCCTTGAAAACCTGCGGGGCGGCATTGAATTTACTGCTCCCGTCCCGGTTGCTATCAGGACAGGCTACAACGCAGGGGGCCTGAGTTTAGGCTTGGGCTGCCAACTGCCGATACTGAATATAGATATCTCCTGCTACCGGATGCCTGCGGTTGACGGAGCGGAAGAAGGAAGGCACGGTTTTGCTCTGGAAGGAAGAATTGAGTTTTAAACCTGGATTCACGATATAAGGAGGGGAGTATGAACAGAATCAGGGTCTCCCGCCGCGTTTCAGCATTTATAATTTTTCTGGTGCTGTTGATCCCGGGCCTCCTGGTTTTAACGGGATGCCAGGAGGTATTTACCTACAGTCTGTTCGAAGGGATGCAGCGGGACTTTTCATCTCTCCCAAGGGAACAGAAGATACGCTACGCTAAAGATGTTCTGGCTTCCGGTGATTCATCCGCGATGGCTGAAATTTACGACGAGATAGTGGCAATGGCCGCTGAAGACCCGGAACTCTACCTGCTGGCGGCAGACCTGGCAATGGGGGCTTCCGGGATTAGCGATGTGATCGGAGATTTTATGTCTGATCCGGACTCTTTTGATTACGAATCGGATCTTGCGTCCGTTGACCTCGTAATGCTATCCAACGTGGCGGATAACGTGCTTGCCGCCGAGACAGCGGGCTTAAGCGGAATAAGCGAGGAGCACTATGCAGCCGCCGCGGGGGCGGAGATCCTGCAGTTTCTTGAAGGCGGGGGTGATTTGGGCACCGTTGACTGGAGTAACAGTACTACTGCTGCAGCTTCCGGACCTGAAATAGAAAATGCTTACAATTTCTTAATAAGCGCCGGGCAGAATCCGGCTGAATTCTCCGACATCTTTGGCAGCTAAGGGAGGCATGGTGAATCGCATAGTTTTTCTGCTGCTGTCAATTTCTTTGGCAGCTCCGTTATTCTCCATTGATCTGCACACCGAACGGAGTATACAGATCCCCTCTGCCCGTATGGCTGCCATGGGGGGCTACCATGCTGCCCTGGCGGACGACGTCAGTGTGCTGTTCAGTAATCCTGCTGGATTCAGAATTCCCGAACCGGAGCTCTCGGTTTCCGAATTGACCCTGAATCTTTCCGGGCCCATCTTCGATATGGCCAACCTATTTCTTGAGGGTGGTGACCTGCTGAATAATCCCAAGACCTATGAGATTTTCAACAGTCTCTATTCAGGTATGGAACTGCTGGGACCTGTCGCCGTGGCTTTTGTCGGCGACGGAGTCGGATTCGGTATCCATAACCATACATCCACTATCATCAAAAGCCCCAGCAGTACTGATTTTGAGACTACTGTAATGGAAGAGTTTGTTCTTACCGGTGGCTACAGTTTCAGGGTTCCCTCCTTTGAAGGTACCATTCATACCCTGGATCTGGGTTTGAGCATGAAAGGATTCTTGCGAGGCGAGGGAGGCTTTACCTATTCCCTGTTACTTATAAACGACTTTATGGACAGCCTTGGACCGGGCCTTCTCATGGATGAGCCCTATGCCAATATTACCGGAATTGGCTTTGATCTTGGTCTTCTGTACAGTTACGGCGATGCAGTTTCATTCGGCCTGGTAGGACAGGATGTCTTCAGCCCGACTCTTCGCTCAAGTTATGCAAGTCTGCAGGATTACCTTGACGGAAACGATACGATAGACAAGGAGAACGGTGTACTGCCGTTTCAGCTGCATGCTGGTCTCAGATACGCACCGCCCCTGGGGCCTTTGTCACCCTACTTCAGCAGCCTGGATCTCTATTTTGATTACAGGGATATGCTGGACTTTCTGTTCTTCCCTGAGCTGGCAACCAATCCTGTTCTGCATCTTAGTCTGGGAGCGGAATTTCAGATGCTCGAAATCCTTTCCTTAAGGACCGGGTTGTACCAGGGGCTGCTTGCTGCGGGATTGGGAGTGGATTTGAATTTTGCCACCCTGAATATGGCCATGTACGGAACTGAACAGTCTCTTGAGCCGGGTATGCAGACCGTCTATAACGTAATAGTAGGTCTTGAGTTTCGGTACTGATTTTAGCGCCTCTTAGTTGACATTATTTTTTGATGTGTGCTATATTCCCCCTCACATGAGGGGCCGCTAGCTCAGCTGGTAGAGCAACGCCCTTTTAAGGCGTGGGTCACTGGTTCGAACCCAGTGCGGCTCATTAAGTCGGGGTGATCCGGCTTATGCCGCAAGAGATCGACTCTTTCCGCCAGTGGTCATGAGTAGGCTCTTGCGCATCTAGTCTCCTTCGTCTAGTGGTTAGGACACCGGGTTTTCATCCGGCAACAGGGGTTCGACTCCCCTAGGAGATGGAAAACAGAAAGGCTGTTCGGGGTACACCCGTGCAGCCTTTCTGTTTATAAAACCCGATAAATACTGCCATCTTCTTTCAATCTGTTTAAGTGTTTGATATACTCGGTTTATATATATCTAACGACTGTAAGGATCAACGGATGAACAAGGTTGTACTTACCGCCTCCGATCTGGACGGCTATTTGACTGACAGTGATAAAAACCGGCTCAATGAAATGGAGTCTTACTACAAACAGGCCCTGGAAATCAGTGCAGGCCTATCCGAGACTCTTAATCCGGAGGAGCGGGAAGCGGGAAAGGAATCTCTCATATCCATTTACAATACTATGGGTAATTTTATGCAGGAGATTACCAGCAGGGAAGAAAAGATCAAGGTCTATCCCTTTGACACTCCCCGGGAAAACCATGGTGAAGCTTCCCGTCTGATCGCCAAACTGCGGGACATCGATACCCAGCAGCACGAGTTTATCTACTATATTCAGCGTGCCTACGAGCTGCTTTTCAACCTGGCGTTCTCCGGCTGGGATTCAAGCAAAAGAAACTATTTTATTAAAAAGACACCGGTTACGGCTCCGGTACAAAACTATGCTGTACATAAAATCCCGGACGTGGATGAGCACATTAACAATTCGGTTATGTGTGTAATGCTGCGGGGGGCGCTGCTGCCTTCCATGATAATGAGCAAAGAGGTTGAGGAGTACAGTTCCAACGGCTATGTTACCCCCTTTGCACTTTTCAGGATACAGCGGGACGACTCAAAGAAAGAACGGAACATGGAATATCTACTGGATCTGGACCGCTCCTTCTTTGACCTTGAGACCCTTGATGGGAAGGACCTGATCTTTGCGGACCCCATGAATGCTACCGGCGGAAGTCTGGTTACCATAGTCAAGTATCTATTAGAGCAGGGGATTAAACCGCGATCCATACTCTTTTTCAACGTAATATCCGCCCTGAAAGGTTCTCTCCGTATCGTTCGGGCCATAGAAAATGCCTATGTCTATACCCTGTGGATGGATCCGGTTCTGAACGATAAAGCCTACATTCTTCCCGGACTCGGGGATGCCGGTGATCGCCTGAACGGGCCTGATGCTCATGATGCACCACGAAATATAATCCAGCTTATTGCCGATTACGGGTCGAGCGTGACCTCTCTGTATCGGTCGCAGGTACGGGAAATTGAAGCGACAGTACTGGGGCGTTAGCCTTTTCCTGCTTCTTCTCCTCCTCGGCAGCTGTACCTCTGTCTCCAACAATGAGGCGGCGCAGGCATATTATAATCTCGGAAACGCCTATTTTGATCTTGGTCAGCTTAACGAGTCAAAGAGGGCGTATCAGCGGGCTCTTGAGCTGGACCCGTCCCTGGCTGCCGCGACATATAATCTGGCGCGTATTTATATAGAAGACAGACGCTTCGATGATGCTGAAGGAATCCTTCTTTCGCTGCTGGAAACCGACCCGGGAAATACACTACTCCATGAGACCCTGGGCTGGCTGGAATTCCGCCGTGGACGCTACCAGGAGGCGGCCGACCGATACCGGGGAGCTCTGGAACTGGCTGAAGGGAATGCTGCGGCCTGGTATAATCTGGGCCGTATTCTCGAAACCACAGGAGAAACCGGGAAGGCTGTAGACGCGTACAGGGAGGCTGTCTATTACGAACCGGATGTTCTTTTGTACAGAATCAGTCTTGGGAAAGCCCATTATCTTCTTGAAGATTATTTGAAAACCGTTGATCTTTTATATCCTGTCTATTCATCAGGAAACCGTGATCTCCGGCTGATGGTCCTGCTGTTGAAAAATCTTGTAGCAGCTGAGGAATATCCGGCAGCTCTTGAAGTTGCCAATGCCGGGATAGATTCCTGGGAAGCTGAGGCGCCTGAAGAACGTCAGGATGCAACGAAGGCGGAAATCCTGTTCTATAAAGCCTTCACCCTGCTGCTGGGTTTCGAAAATACCGCCGAGGGTCTTTCCATGCTTCAGGACAGCCTCGATTCAGGATACAGCGATACGGATAACCTGTTGTTATTTTACGAGTATCCGGATATTCCCGGTTTCGAAGAGATACAGGAAATGCTGGAGGATAAAAAAGTGGCGCCGAAGGAAGCTTCAGCGCCGCAGGGAGAATAGTCAAGCCCGGAGGGCTTTAAGGGTTGCCGTAAGTACCTGGTCAGGACTGCCGGCCGCATCAATATCTGTTTTAATACCTTTTTTCTGATAATAATCAATAAGCGGCTGAGTCTGCCGGTAGTAGACCTCGAGGCGGTTTTTAATCGCTTCCGGAGCATCGTCCTGACGGGTATACAGCTTGCCGCCGCAGCTGTCGCAGATTCCTTCTTTTATAGGAGCTGCGAACTTGACGTGATAGGTTGCACCGCAGTTTTTACAGACCCTGCGTCCGGAAAGCCGATCGATCAGCACTTCATCTGCCACGGAAAAATTTACTGCTGTGTCCAGGTCTGTAATCGTGTCCAGGGCTTCTGCCTGGGGGCTAGTCCTGGGAAAACCGTCAAGAATAAAGGCCTTTTTGGTATCATCCTGGTTTAACCTTTCCTGAACAAGGGCAACAGTTACATCATCGGGAACCAGTTCTCCGGAATCGAGTATGGACTTTACTTTCTTTCCCAGTTCAGTTTGATCTTTGATTGCTTTGCGGAACAAATCCCCGGTAGAGATATGAGGTATTCCAAGCTCTTCGCTGATTTTTACAGCAACAGTTCCTTTTCCGGCCCCAGGCGGGCCGAGAAACACTAGGTTCATCGTTATTCCTCCGTAGTAACATTTGCCTTTTTACAGGCGCTGCTGCAATAAGGAGTATCGGTATCGGGTAGAAAAAACTCTCCGCAAACCGGACAGCGGCGATATTGCCGTGCACATTCGAGGGAACAGAACTGCTCCATCTGTACCTTTTCTATATCGACGTAACGGCCGCAGTTTCTGCATCGATAGTATACCGGACCTGATTGCATGAAGATATGGTACCATGCAAGCCAAAGAGATGTCATTAGAGAGTGTTCTGTCCCGCGCTTTTTTATGAAAAAACTTGTCTGGATGAAGAAAATCCACTATCTTAATATATGGAGGATATATGAGTTTTCAGGAAAAGTTTAAACAAACTGTATCAAAGGGACTGGAACATTCCCGGTCTTTTTTCAGTTCCGCCAAGGATAAAGCAAAGGAACTGGGTGATGTAGGAATCCTCCGTTTTGAAATCCACCAGTTGGAAGAGAAGATAAAAAAGCAGGAGCAGCTGCTTGGGCACCAGACCTATGAATTGCTGGCAGTTGAAGGCAAACAGAGCCTGACCAGGCGCAGTGCCGGAGTCAAAGAGATCATCGAGGCCTTGGAGGATCTGCAAACCCAGCTTACGGGAAAACGGGTAGTCCTGGAGGATGTTGAAGCTCGTGAAGGGGCTGCTGCGGAAGCTTCGGAAAGAGAAGTTGAAGACGAAAGCAATTATAAAAAGCGTACTGAATAATAGTCATTTCGGTCTTTGCAAATATTGATATTTTTCTTCAAGTAATGGTTGACACAAATTAGCGGTGATGGTATAACTGCGATCACGCTGAAGCGCTGGGGTGATGAGCACTGGGGAACGGAAGCGTGAAATGATCTTTGTAATACGGGTAACAGTGAATCCGGCCCTCTTGGTACGAGAAGAGAAAAGGGGAACGGTGCGGCGAAAGGGAAGCTGCACGGCCTTGGGCGACGGGAAGAGGTGTTGCGAAAACCTGCGAAAAGAGAAGGGGCGAAGAAGACCGTTTTTTTTATCTGGATGCGGAAACGCAGAAAGGGTAGAATAAAAGAAGCGGGAACCTTTGATTGATTCCAATAAATAGTCGAAAGCGGAAGCGAAATATTTGAGTAATCGGACTTTAGAAGTGGTAAATTAAGGAGGCTCTTAATTGAGTCTTATTTATATCACGGAGAGTTTGATCCTGGCTCAGAACGAACGCTGGCGGCGCGTTTTAAGCATGCAAGTCGAGCGGTAAGCAGTCTTCGGACTGCCTAGAGCGGCGAACGGGTGAGTAACACGTAGATGATCTACCTTGAGGTTGGGGATAGCCTGTGGAAACACAGGGTAATACCGGATGAGCCCTACGGGGGAAAGGTGCCAAGGCACCGCCTTAGGATGAGTCTGGCGGCTCATTAGTTAGTTGGTGGGGTAAAGGCCTACCAAGGCGACGATGAGTAGCCGGCCTGAGAGGGTGGACGGCCACACTGGGACTGAGACACGGCCCAGACTCCTACGGGAGGCAGCAGCTAAGAATCTTCCGCAATGGGCGCAAGCCTGACGGAGCGACGCCGCGTGAACGAAGAAGGCCGTGAGGTTGTAAAGTTCTTTTCTTACTGAAGAATAATTGCTGCAGGGAATGGCAGTGAGATGACGTTAGGTAAGGAATAAGCCCCGGCTAATTACGTGCCAGCAGCCGCGGTAACACGTAAGGGGCAAGCGTTGTTCGGAATTATTGGGCGTAAAGGGCGTGTAGGCGGTTTCGCAAGTCTGGTGTGAAATACCACAGCTTAACTGTGGGGACGCGCTGGAAACTGTGAGACTAGAGTACAGGAGGGGGACCTGGAATTCCTGGTGTAGGGGTGAAATCTGTAGATATCAGGAAGAACACCGGTGGCGAAGGCGAGGTCCTGGCCATGTACTGACGCTGAGGCGCGAAAGCGTGGGGAGCGAACAGGATTAGATACCCTGGTAGTCCACGCCGTAAACGATGTGGCACTAGGTTCTTGGGGGTAGCCCTGGGAGCCGTAGCAAACGCGTTAAGTGCACCGCCTGGGGAGTATGCCCGCAAGGGTGAAACTCAAAGGAATTGACGGGGGCCCGCACAAGCGGTGGAGCATGTGGTTTAATTCGATGATACGCGAGAAACCTTACCAGGGCTTGACATATACGCGATGGTTTGTAGAGATACAGCTTCCCTTCGGGGCGGGTATACAGGTGCTGCATGGCTGTCGTCAGCTCGTGCTGTGAAGTGTTGGGTTAAGTCCCGCAACGAGCGCAACCCCTGCTATCTGTTGCCAGCATTCAGTTGGGGACTCAGATGGAACAGCCGGTGACAAACCGGAGGAAGGTGGGGACGACGTCAAGTCATCATGGCCCTTATGTCCTGGGCTACACACGTGCTACAATGGCCGGTACAGAGTGAAGCGAAACCGCGAGGTGGAGCAAATCGCAGAAAGCCGGTCTCAGTACAGATTGAAGTCTGAAACCCGACTTCATGAAGGTGGAATCGCTAGTAATCGCGCATCAGCATGGCGCGGTGAATACGTTCCCGGGCCTTGTACACACCGCCCGTCACACCACCCGAGTTGGGGGTACCCGAAGTCGCTCGTCTAACCTTTAATTAGGAGGACGGTGCCGAAGGTATGCCTGGTAAGGGGGGTGAAGTCGTAACAAGGTAGCCGTACTGGAAAGTGCGGCTGGATCACCTCCTTTCTACGAGAGAGGAAAAGGAACGCGTTACTGAGGAAAAGATCAGTAACAGCTTTTGCTTGACGACACAACTTGATGGAACCCGCTTTTTTGAAAAGAAACAGTCTCTTCGCCCTCTCATTTTAAATAGAGTTGAAAAAGTTTGGGAATAAGCCTAAGGGGTGTCCCTCGAGGCTTTACAATGCCGGGGGTATAGCTCAGTTGGCTAGAGCACTAGATTTGCATTCTAGGGGTCAAGGGTTCGAGTCCCTTTACCTCCACATATAATAGAAGAGGGCTGATTGCCTTTAAGGTAATCTTTCCTGACCTGGAAGATCTGATCTTCCGGTCGAAACTGATCTTTTGACATAGAGAGCCTGAAACATACCGGTTCGACGAAACGGGAAGTAGTCGAACCACATAGGGGAGTTTCAGGGTGTGGTTATAAAAACCCGAAGCGCTAAGGTGCAGTGAAGAGACGGCTTTGCCGGCTCTGAATCTGCCGAAGGTGCCAAGGGAGACCCGAAGTGCTTACGCGCAGTGAAGATGTGGCTTTGCTACATCTGAGACTGCCGAAAGGACCAAGGGAGACGCTGTCGTAGGCGACAGCGGTGACCGCAAAAACAGAGGAAGGAGCACAAACTAATATGGTCAAGCGAATAAGGGTCCACGGAGGATGCCTTGGAGCTGTTCGGCGATGAAGGTCGTGGTAAGCTGCGAAAAGCCTGGGGGAGGAGCAAACATCCGATGATCCCGGGATTACCGAATGGGGTAACCCGGCAGAGTAGACTCTCTGTCACATGTATGTGAATAAAATAGCATATGTGAGCGAAACCTGGGGAACTGAACCATCTAAGTACCCAGAGGAAAAGAAATCAAACGAGATTGCCACAGTAGCGGCGAGCGAACTGGTAAGAGCCTAAACCTCATTGCGTGCAATGGGGGGTTGTAGGGCGTACAGGAAAGTGTGCATGGAAATTAGGAGAACGGTATTGGAAAAGCCGGCCGGAGAGGGTGGAAAGCCCCGTATCTGAAAATGGAAGTGAATGCGAGTGCGTACCTGAGTAGGACGGGACACGAGGAATCCTGTCTGAATCTGGGGGGACCACCCTCCAAGGCTAAATACGAAACAGCTACCGATAGCGAATAGTACCGTGAGGGAACGGTGAAAAGCACCCCGGGAGGGGAGTGAAATAGAACCTGAAACCGTGGACCTACAAGCGGTCAGAGCCTGTATTTATATGGGTGATGGCGTGCCTTTTGTAGAATGAGCCTGCGAGTTACCGTATGTTGCGAGGTTAAGGTTTTGAAGAACCGAAGCCGGAGGGAAACCGAGTCTGAAATGGGCGAATGAGTAGCGTGCGGTAGACCCGAAGCCGAGTGATCTATCCATGTCCAGGTTGAAGCTCTGGTAACACAGAGTGGAGGACCGAACCCTAGTCTGTTGAAAAAGGCAGGGATGAGGTGTGGATAGGAGTGAAAGGCTAATCAAACTCGGAGATAGCTGGCACTCCTCGAAATAGCTTTAGGGCTAGCCTTGGCGTTAGTTTACCGGAGGTAGAGCACTGATTGGGCTAGGGCCTTTCACCGGGTACCAAACTCAGTCAAACTCCGAATGCCGGTTAAATGATGCGCGGGAGTCAGACTACGGGTGACAAGATTCGTGGTCGAAAGGGAAACAGCCCAGACCGTCAGCTAAGGTCTCAGAACTATGCTTGAGTGGAAAAGGAAGTGCAACGGCGAAGACAGCCAGGAGGTTGGCTTAGAAGCAGCCATACCTTTAAAGAGTGCGTAACAGCTCACTGGTCGAGTCGTTGTGCGCCGACAATGTAACGGGGCTAAGCATAGTACCGAAGCTACGGCTTGATAGTTTACTATCAGGGGTAGAGGAGCATTCCATGTACGGATGAAGGTGTGTTGGAAGACATGCTGGACGGGATGGAAGAGAGAATGCAGGCATGAGTAACGAAAAGACAGGTGAGATCCCTGTCCGCCGAAAGCCTAAGGATTCCAGGGTTAAGGTAATCTGCCCAAGGGTTAGTCGGCCCCTAAGGCGAGGCCGAAAGGCGTAGTCGATGGGAAACGGGTTAATATTCCCGTACCTCTTACAGGACTGAATGGAGTGACGCATGAGGCGAAGCCGGGCCGGGCGATGGTCGTCCCGGTCTAAGCACTAAGCTGATGATCTGTGTAGGCAAATCCGCACAGAGAGGTAAAGTGTTAAGGCGAGAGACCCTACGGGGAATCGAAGCTGGTGGAGTCAAGGTGCCGAGAAAGAGCTTCTAAAGATATGCTGTAAGGGACCGTACCGCAAACCGACACAGGTAGGCGGGAAGAGTATTCTCAGGCGCTCGGGAGAATTCACGTTAAGGAACTCGGCAAAATACACACGTAACTTCGGGAGAAGTGTGGCCCTGAATGGATGTCAAAATTTGTTTGGGGTTGCAGAGAAAAGGTTCAAGCGACTGTTTACCAAAAACACAGGTCTCTGCGAAATCGCAAGATGAAGTATAGGGACTGACACCTGCCCGGTGCCGGAAGGTTAAGAGGAGATGTGAGAGCGTCGAATTGAAGCCCCGGTAAACGGCGGCCGTAACTATAACGGTCCTAAGGTAGCGAAATTCCTTGTCGGGTAAGTTCCGACCCGCACGAATGGTGTAACGACTTGAACGCTGTCTCAACGTGAAACCCGGTGAAATTGAAGTATCGGTGAAGATGCCGATTACCTGTGGTTAGACGGAAAGACCCCGTGAACCTTTACTGCAGCTTGGCATTGAAATGTGGCCTGTGATGTGTAGGATAGGAGGGAGACGAAGAGACATGGTCGCCAGGCTGTGTGGAGTCGTTGGTGAAATACCTCCCTTTGCCGGTTATATTTCTAACCTTGGCCCTGAAACGGGTTAAGGGACAATGTCAGGTGGGCGGTTTGACTGGGGCGGTCGCCTCCTAAAGAGTAACGGAGGCGCGCGAAGGTAACCTCGCGTTGGTTGGAAATCAACGTACGAGTGCAAAGGCACAAGGTTGCTTGACTGCGAGACATACAAGTCGAGCAGGTACGAAAGTAGGTCTTAGTGATCTGGCGGTTCTGAGTGGAAGGGCCGTCACTTAACGGACAAAAGGTACTCCGGGGATAACAGGCTGATTTTGCCCAAGAGTTCATATCGACGGCAAAGTTTGGCACCTCGATGTCGGCTCATCGCATCCTGGGGCTGGAGCAGGTCCCAAGGGTATGGCTGTTCGCCATTTAAAGCGGTACGCGAGCTGGGTTCAGAACGTCGCGAGACAGTTCGGTCCCTATCTGCCACAGGCGTTGGATGTTTGAGAGGATCTGTTCTTAGTACGAGAGGACCGGAATGGACGAACCTCTGGTGTACCAGTTATCCTGCCAAGGGTACGTGCTGGGTAGCCAAGTTCGGCCGGGATAACCGCTGAAGGCATCTAAGTGGGAAGCCCCCCTCGAGATGAGACATCCCATCACCTTTAAGGTGACTTAAAGACCCCAGAGAGAAGATCTGGTTGATAGGCCGGCGGTCTACGCATGGTAACATGTTGAGACACCCCTTGAAAAAAAAATCAAGGATCGATGTTCCAGGGGAGCAGCGCTTTCCAATCCTCCGTTGTCCGCGCCGATGGAGCCAGTTCGAAAACCTTAATCAAATAGTCATTAGGATTCACAGAGTTCTGTTTCGCCGTTTCAATCAATGAATACATGGCACAGGAGCTTTCAGCCCCCTTGGGACTTCCCGCAAAGAGCCAGTTCTTCCGACCGACGACAAACGGCCGTATAGCCCGCTCGGCAACATTGTTGTCCGGGGTCAGATACGGTGAATCGAGGTACCGAACAAGTTTCGGCCATTCATTCAGAGTATACCTAATCGCTTTCCCCAAAAGCAGAGACGGTGGCACCTGCAGGCTGCGCTTCTCAAGCCACTCTTTGAACTGCTCCAGGACCGGTTCTACCAGGGCCTTCCGCTCAGCGACAAACTGCTCGGGACTCAATTCCTTGCCGTGCAAGGTTCCCTCTATTGCATACAGCTTCTTAATTTTGTTGATCGCTTCCTGGGCACTTCCGGCCTTCTTGGAAGCCTTCGCGGCCTCATGAAACTTCCGCCTTGCATGCGCCATACATCCGACATGAATGATGTCAGCGTTTCCAGCGAGTGCTGTCTTATAGGCTTCATACCCATCGGTCTGGAGATAACCGCTGAACCGGTTAAGAATATCTGTAATGTGCCTGGAACCCCTCGTTTCCCGGTATGAATAGAGGACCGCAGGCTTCTTCGGCGGACCGCCACGGGCAAGCCACATATAGGATTTTGATGTGTTCTTTTTCTCACTTTCTCCCATCACCTGGACAGGAGTTTCGTCCATGTTGATGACAGGCCCACTGTGAATATGCTCCTTCAACCGTTCAATCAGCGGCTCAATCTTCTCAAACGCCGCCTGCTGCCAGTTACTCATATTCTGCCGACTTATGTGGATGCCGATACGTTCGAACCGCTTCTCCTGCCGGTAATATGGGAGATGATCGATAAACTTATTGACGATGATGAACGAAAGCAGGCTGGGAGTAGCGATACTCTTCGGAATAATAGCAGGCCGAACATCGGCTATTCGTACAGCAGGATTCTCTTCATCACCGGACCCTTCGCACGCTTTACAGCCATATTTCGGACGGACAATCCGTTCTACCCACATTTTCGGCGGAATTACGTGAAGCTTCTCCGAGGTCTCCTCACCGATTCTCGTCAGCGTATGGCCGCAGGCGCACTGCTTCTCCTCTTCCGGTATATCGATTATCACTTCTTCACGGGGAATACTCTCATCAATCGGCTTTCTGCCGGGGTTCTTACGTTGGTACGCTTTTATGACCGTGGTTGAATCTTCGGTATCCTGCTCCGGCGGGGTACTTTCCTCACTGTCGAATAGAAACTGCTGCCTTTCCTCCAGGAGTTCTTTTTCGCTTTTGCGTCCGAACTTCTGAAGTAAGAGTAGTTTATACTGCTCTTCAAGGGAGGCATACCGGTTTTCCCACGCGCGAACAGCTTTGTCTGCTTTCTCTTCGATCGAGTAAATGTATTCCTGTACTTCCGGAGGAAGTGTTGCAACATCCATCGTGTCTGGAATTCTAGCATGCCTTTGCCTGCATGTAAATTCCTGTCTGGCAGATATTTCTATGAAACGTGCGAATATTTCAACGCAGTATGCTCATGCCGGAAATCAATCCCCTTCAAGAGGAGCGATAACTGTTCGGTGCTGATCTGTCGCGCATCCTCCTGGGTCATGGGCCAGGGGAATTTGTGCTTCTCTAATCTTTTCTGCCAGAGACAAAAAACCGTTCCGGTCCCAGTAGAGGGCTTTGAGTATCCGCCGCTGCCGATTACAAAACAGGTAGAGGCTGCCGGAGAGGGGATTCTGATACATGTAATCCTGCACCATTACCGTCAGGCCGTTTATTGCCTTGTGCATGTCGGTGTGACCGGGACGGACATAGATTTCAATTGTTGACAGATCAAGCAGCATCGATGGCTCCAAGGAGCATCAGGACACTTTTTAATGATTCTATCCCGATATTAGCCGGTAGATGGATACGAACATCCCGACGTTCAATACAGATACCTGCTGAAGAGTTACCGATTGTGTGCTTATTCGGCTGTACTTTTACCAGCAATGGCGAAGATGCTGATTCTCTGGCAGTACGTTTCTTCTCGGCTTTTACCCAACTGTAGAAGATCGTTGAAACAATGTCATGTTCACGGCAATATGCCTGGCCGCTCAGACCGCTTGAACGCCATGCCGCTAAATGGGTTGCTTGTTCTTCACTGCTGTATTTCTGCATCTTGATTCTCCTTATGGAAACCCATTGTAGATGCAGATCAGTGCCTTTTGTAGGTGCGGTTTAATTGACGCTTACTTGTACTCCCCCTAAAAGCATGATCAATCAGGAGGAGTACATTGCCAAAAAAGAGGACGAGTATGAACAAAATCCGGGATATAATACGGCTTGCCGAGGCGTCGTTGAGCCAGCGGCAGATTGCAAATGCTCTGAATATCTCACGACCGGTTGTTGCGGACACAAGTGAGAAAATCAAAGGCGCCGGTCTTACCTACACCCAGATCAAATCAATGCCAGACTCTGAGCTGAGCCAGTATTTTATCAAAGCACAAAAGCCTTCCAGTAAATCAATGGAATTGAAGGAGCAATTTCCCCACTATGCGAAAGAGCTGAAAAAAACCGGTGTCACTCTTACCCACTTATGGGAAGAGTATCTGTCTGTAGAATCCGCAGGGGCTCAAGTACACGCAGTTTTGCTACCACTTTCAGCAGTGGCGGCAGGATGAGAAACTCTCCATGCACATCGAACACAAGGCCGGCGATAAAATGTTTGTAGATTATACCGGTAAGAAGATGGTTCTAACCGATAGAAAAACCGGTATAACCAGAGATGCCGAAGTCTTCGTGGCTATTCTGCCAGCAAGCCGGCTGACATATGCGGAAGCTTCCGAAAGCCAAACCCAGGAAGATTTTGTCCGATCCAATGAGCGAGCCCTTCGGTACATAGAGGGCGTTCCCGCCGCTATTGTTCCCGACAATTTGAAGGCGGGGGTACTGAAGGCGTGTATGTATGAGCCGGACCTCAACCTGCTGTTTGCTGACTTTGCCGAATACTATCGGACAGCGATCCTTCCCACCAGGGCACGGAAACCAAAGGATAAAGCCCATGTCGAGAACGCGGTAAAGATTATCTATCAACGGGTGTTTGCCCCACTCCGTAACAGAACCTTTTACAGCATCGAAGAGCTTAATCTGGCGATCAAGGACCGGCTCGAGGACCATAATAACCGAAAACTGACCAAGATGACAGTTTCCCGGCGCGAACTCTTCGAAGAAGTCGAAAGGAGTGAACTTACCCCCCTGCCAATCCATCAGTATCCCATTAACCACATCCAGCCTAATAGCCTTGTTCAGTTCAATTATCACGTGGAACTCAAGGAAGACCGCAATTACTACAGTGTTCCCTATGCACTGAAGGGCCAACGGGTAAAACTCATCTACGATGAGAGGATTGTTTCGATTTATCACGACAACATCCGCATAGCTCTTCACAAAAGATGTTGCCACAACAATAAGTACACCACAATGAGAGACCATATGCCGTCGAAGCACCGCTTTGACGACAAGTGGAATCCGGACAAGCTGAAATGGTGGGCTGGAAACGTCGGTAATGATACCCTGCGGGCGGTTACCCACATTCTTGAATCCAAGCCTCATCCGGAACAGGCCTATAAATCGTGTATGGGCATCCTGTCTCAGGCAACAAAGCACGGTCACGCGATCCTCAATATGGCCTGTCGGATAGCCTGCAACGCAGAACGGATAAACTACGGCTTTATTTCAAAGGAGGTCGAAAAGCTTAAAATTATGTACGAACAGGAGGAACAGCAGAAACAGTACAGTCTGCTTCCCGCCATCCATGAAAATATTCGTGGAGAAAAATATTATACCTAGGAGACAACGATGAACAACAATCACGCAACCATTTCCAAAATGCATGACATGCGGATGCATGGTATGGCACGGGCCTTTCAGACGACCCTTGAAACAGGGATGCACTCCCAGTTTACCCTGGATGAGCTTTTATCACATCTGATTGATGCGGAGTGGGATGACCGCCATTTTCGCAAACGTGAACGGCTTCGCAAAACAGCCAACTTTCGCTATCAGGCTTCTTTCGAGGAGCTTGATTTCACTCTCAACCGCAATCTTGACAAAAACCACATGCTCAGGTTTTCCGACTGCGGGTGGGTTAAGGAGCACCGGGATATTCTCATTACCGGACCAACCGGGGTAGGGAAGAGTTTTATCGGGAGTGCTCTCGGTAACCTGGCTTGCGACCATGGATTCAAGGTTTACTATCAGATTGCAGGACGCTTATTGGGCTCATTGAAAGCAGCAAAGAAAGACGGTACGTATCTCAAGACTTTACCGAAGATCCTGAAAAATGATGTGTTAATCCTGGAAGACTTCGGTCTTAGTCCTTTTGATGAAGAGGGTCGCCTGGCTCTGCTCGATATTCTGGAAGATCGGCATGGGAGGAAATCTACTATCTTCCTGTCGCTTCATGGCACGGGATCATCGGTGACTCCACCATCGCCGATGCCATTATGGATCGAATTGTCTACGGCGCATTCCGAATTGAGCTTCAGGGAGAATCAATCCGAAAGAAAATGTACCGAAATAAGTAGCACAAACCTGCCACCTCAGGTTACTATTTCAGCAGGTTGATTGAGGGGCACAGGGTGGCAGGATTCAACCGGAATCAGTGGCAGTTTTAACCGGAATGTCCAAGCACACGAATCAGCACTTGATATTGGAAGTGGATTAGGGTTGTTTTCATATAAAATATCTTCCATCTTTAAAGAAGTTTTGAGTTTAGAACCCGATCAAAAATCGATTGATTATTCCAAAACGCAATATGGAGGATTGCCAAATGTTGTTTATTTAAATGATTCATTTATGGAATATAATTTTACAGACCAGAAATTTGATTTTGTAGCTGCAATAGCATCAATTCATCATATGGATTTTGCTTCTTCATTAGAGAAAATGAGATCATTGCTTAACCCGGGTGGAAAAATCATTATTTTAGGTCTGTATAAGGAATCATCAGTAACTGATTTGATTATCAGCTTAATTGCCATTTTACCTAATTTCATTCTTAATTTATTATCAAAAAAGAATGAGAGGCAGGATTGTGATATGATAACGGCATTCCCAACAATGACAATAAAAGAAATAAAAAATGCAGCATCAGAAATCCTGAAAAAATATCGATTTAGGCGACATCTCTTTTGGAGATATTCAATACAATATGAATCTGATTCTTCGCCCCAATAAAAAAATTACTACCCATAACAGCAAGTACCCGGCTCCGCTTCGCTCCGGCCCGAATTGTCCTTTGTCATTTCTTTTGCAGAAATTAAGAGTAGGGTGTACATTTATTATTAGCAAGCAAAAGAAACGCCAATCGGCTTCGCCGAGCGGCCAACTTCGGGTACTTGCGAAACGTCTATGTGAAATACCAGCCTATATTTTTTGAGATATATGGAGAATATATCATGGATATTAAAATTATAAATGAAAACAAAGATGATTTTATGGATTTATTGTTATTGGGTGATGAACAAGAAAATATGATTAAAAAATATCTGTACAAAGGTAATTTATTTGCATTATATGATAATGACTTAAAAACTATTTCTGTAGTTACTAAAGAAGATGATGAGACTTATGAAATAAAAAATTTAGCGACATATGAGAAATACCATGGGAAAGGATATGGTACTCATATGTTAGAATTTATTATTGAAGAATTTAAAAGTAAATGTAAAAGATTGTCGTTAGGAACCGGAGATATTAGCAGTATTTTATCGTATTATAAAAAGTTTGGGTTTGTTTATTCACACACAATTAAAAACTTTTTTGTGGATAACTATGATCATGAAATGTTTGAAGATGGAAAACAACTAGTGGATATGATTTATTTGAAATTAGAATATAATAAATGGTAGTAGAAGAGACAGGTACTTCACATAACAGCGAATAGGCGGTTCCGCTTCGCTTCACTCAAATTGGCCTTCGGCCAACTACGCATATTCGCGAAACGTCTGACATCTTGAAAATATATAAACGCTTGACGTTAATGACGTATAGGGTTAATATGAATAGTGATTGATTCATTTAAGGATAAGGATACAAAGAAGATTTGGAATGAAATATACTCAAAACGATTTCCGAAAGATGTTCAACGTATTGGATTGAGGAAACTAATTCTTTTACATCGTTCTAAAGATGTGAATGATTTAAGAATCCCACCTGGTAATAGATTAGAACAATTATCAGGAGATCGAAAGGGCCAGTACAGCATAAGAATAAATGCTCAATGGCGAATTTGCTTTTTTTGGAACAATGGTGTTGCAAGCGAAGTAGAAATTACTGATTATCATTAGCAGAGGATAGAAATATGGAAAGGATACCAACAATTACACCAGGTGAGATTCTATTAGAAGAGTTTCTCAAACCAATGAATATAACAGCGTACCGTTTAGCAAAAGATACAAATGTTCCGGCAACAAGAATTTCGCAGATACTTAAAGGCAATCGAAAGATAACCGCTGATACAGCTTTAAGATTTTCGAAGTACTTTGGGAATTCAGCTGACTTTTGGTTAGGGATACAGGATGAATATGATTTAAGAACCGAGAGTAAAAGAATAGCCTACGAATTAGAAAAAATTCCTAAAGTTAAAGCATCATAGTTAAATCTCGAAACGTTATATAACAGCGGTCAAGCGTCTCCGGCCAAATTTCGCTTCGTCATGGCTCTTACGAGTGAAGATCCAGGAGTGGTGTGATACAGTCAAAGGCGAAGATGGCATTGCTGTAGAAGAGCAAAAGCGCATGCCAACCGACTTCGCCGGACACGAAACAACGCACAACATCGGGCTGTTAATAGTAGCATCCAGTGAATGGTATTTTTTGTTTTTTCTTTCTGCATATTTGATTCGGCATCAATTAACAGGGGATTACATTGAGAGATATCGAAGGATTCGAGGCCGCAGTAAAAAAGCTTGGTAAACAGTGGCCAGAAATTGAAAAGCACTTCAACGAAGAAAATGAACGATATAAACAACTATTTTCCCAAGATCATGACCGAGTTGGGAGAATCCTGAAATGTCATTTGTTAGTAGAACACTATTTAGATAAATTCATCGCTCATGAGAAGAAGATTGATAACCTCCAGAGTGTTCGCCTATCTTTCTACCAGAAAGCTCAATTAATTCCTACTGAAGGTGTATCAGCATCGGTTGTTCGACCTGGGATTCTTGAGCTAAATACAATACGCAATAAGTTCAGCCATAATCTATACGCGACAATCGAAACAAGGGATATTCAAGCAATGAGACAATTGCTTGAAGTTGCCAGACTTAACATCATTTGGGAAAACCCTGTTCGTCAGATTGAAGCCTTTACAACAGTTACCTGTACTTGGCTACTTATCACTCCTCCAGAATTGGAAGAAGTTTTTAAACAAGCATTTGAAAAGGTTATAGTGAGGTCAGAAGAATACTAACTTCGGTTTTCCAAAACATAGCCACATCACATTTTCTTCCCTAATTGAAGAGTTCTTCTTTATAATGTATATTAGATTATATCACGATAAGAGATTAGGGCAGCATTACGCGTTGCGGAGCAGAGTCCTGGTTTTAACCGCTTTAATTTGATTGACAAATTACAAGGAGGTTTGACCATGGTAAAACAGATGCTTTTAAATCCCGGAAGATATACTCTTTCCGCCCTGGTAACTATAGGATGGATATCCTTCTTTGGTGCATTCATTGTTGATACACCCTTTGCCGTAATCTTGTTCCAAACACTGGCCAGGGTTCTGCCCTAATCTCTTGTTTTTGAACCTTTTTGCTATTTTTGAGTGTTATGAAGTTGGTTTAAGATGACTGATCGTTTTTCTCCTCAGAAGAGAAGTGAGATAATGTCTCGAATCAGTGGAAAAGACACGAAGAATGAGATCCTCGTCAGGTCCTTTCTCTTCAGGCATGGTTACCGGTTTAGAAAACACAAGTCTGAGTTACCGGGTACCCCAGACATTTATCTATCAAAGTATAAGATTGCGATCTTTGTTAACGGTTGCTTTTGGCATGGTCATTCTTGTAAACGTGGACAATCTCGTCCTAAGACAAATGCGGAAAAGTGGAGACTTAAGATTGAAAAGAATGTAATACGTGATCGGAAAACAAAATCGATGCTAATAAGCCTTGGTATTCATGTAATAGAGATATGGGAATGCGAACTATCTTCACAGAAGAAGCGAGACCAACGCCTGGGGCTTCTTCTGGAAGAAATTAATAACAGTGTAAATCCTCTTCGAAACGGATAACTTACTGAGGAGTTTATACAACAGCTTCCCCCAGAATTTCATCCTCATTAGACGCAAAGTTAAAAATCGCATAAACCGTCTGCGCTACAGCTGCAGCAAGTTGGGGTGGAACGGCATTTCCGATCTGTTTTGCGATCTCTATTTTCGAACCGATGAACTTAAAATCATCAGGGAAACTTTGAATTCTTGCAGCTTCTCTATGAGTAATAGGGCGATGTTGACTCGGGTGGAGATACCTTCCCTTCTCCGGCTTAAAGAATTCTGTCCTTATTGTGACGGAAGGACGATCCCACCAGAGCCGTCCGAACAAATCGGTACCTCCTTTCGTTTTTCTTATCCAACATTCAGGTGTTAATTCCGGAGCCCTCTCTAACAGATCAAATCTATTCATTCCTTCTTTTGGAATAGCACGATATCGTTTCATACTCAGTTCTGTCGGATTTCTACCAAAATGAAGGTCTAAAGGATGAGAAATATGTCGTATTTCCGTTCCTGCCGGCTCCGGTAAGTCCTCGATAGCATGACGAACTGTTCGCCAAGGTTGAGGGTTCTTGATGTATAGATGCCTCTCTGATTCTGCAATAGGTCGTTCAGGATTAAAATGTGTCCGCTTCGGCGGGAAAAATTCTTTCGGATCAACATGCCTCGATCCAACGATAAAAGCTCTACGCCGCAATTGTGGTACACCATAATCAGCAGCTGATAAAATTTCTTTAGTTACCTTAAAACCATTGTCTTCTGCATAAGAAATGATTGCCTTTCCTTCGGGTGTACTCAAAATCTGTGGTACATTTTCCATCAGGAAAATAGAAGCTCCTGATAATTCTACAATCTTCATAAATGAAGTCCAAAGATGCTTCCGCGGGTCATCAGATTTGTTCTTATTTAACAAACTGAATCCTTGACAAGGCGGACCTCCTATAACAATATCAGCTTGAGGAATAATATCCACATCTTCTTCAAGGATTGTTACAATATCCCCATCGACAACTTCACAATCGAAATTACGACGGTAAGTATCAGCAGCATCTTTATTATAATCATTTGCCCAAACAAACTTGAACGGACATCTCGAAAGACGCTCAAAACCAATAGAAAGACCTCCGGCGCCAGCGAAGAGATCAATTACTCTAGCCGCAATTGCGTCATTCATTTTCTCCAAGGATCTCATCCCCTTTTATACTTATGAAGCTCATCATGACAAACATTGCAATATGTTATCAGATTTTCAACAGTTGATTCACCCCCATCAGCATGTTGAATGATGTGATGGAGTTCGAGAGTTATAGGATCTACTTTATCCCATTTAGAACTGTTCCATCCACATTTTTGACAGGTACATGAATCTCGCTGCAACACTGCTCTTCGAATCGAATCAGGAATCTTTCGATCAGGTTTCGGAGCTTGATGAAGCATCTCAAGAACATATATACCAGTTGGTAAATCCGGTCTACCGTTCATCTTCGTAACGATCGGCCATCCTTCTTCGGTACGCAACTCTCTTACCCGTCTTGCCCATTCCGTTTTATCCCCAGAGACATAACGAAGCTCCTCACCAGTTATCTCTCGACCAACGTTATCTTTGAGGAATTCTAGAATTTTCTCCTTTATCGAAACTTTTCGGCTTCTTATCTTTTTTGCTAATTGCCACCGATATGCAGCATCACGATCTTGTCGTTCATTTATTAGAATATAATCATGTACTTTCATAGAGGAAAAATCTACCTCTTCAAGTTCAAGCTCACCGCTTTTAATCATCTCTTGTACAGTCTTTCCATTCAGAATGGCCCAGCCGGACTCTACTCTCAACTCACGCACCCGCCTGGCCCATTCACTGATCCCAGCAATGACAGCAACTTCCTTATGGCTGATAACTGTCATAGGATATTTCAAGAAATACTGTAAGATTCTTTCCGGGGCTGAAACCTTCAAACCGTTTGGAATCAGCATCTTACCAATGTCTTTAAATTGCTTATCAATAGGCACCAACCGCAATACCTGATCTCTAATATCACCATTATCTAAATATATCTGAAAGTTACTTAGTAATTCGATTACTCTACTTACTTTCTCACGTTTTGCATCCATGTTCTCACCTATAGTAACCCAATATTATAACTGATTCACATCATACAACAGGATTTCTGTCTTATGAACCCAGAAGATGGTTGTTACTACATCATAGCTCACCTTAAGGTATACAAGTTAGATGATTAATTTTACTAAACAAATAAATGTGCTATAATAATAGTATATTAGATTGTTTATCTGATAACCTACCATTCAAAGTTGTACAAAATTTAAGGTCAGGTGAAAAGGGAGTGAGTATGTACAAAACAGGAGAGAAACCCGGAAAAGGCAGGTACTATTGCACTAACTGCGGGCAGGAAGTAATTCTTGATGACGACACTGATACCTTGCCACCATGTCCAAAATGTCAAAATACAACGTATCGGAAAGGGTAACAGTATTACTTTAATCTCAGGACGTCTTTAATAATCTCCAGGCAGAGATCGTTATACTCCACTCTCCACCTAACCATTTCCAGATTGTTCTCTGTCGAACCCCGACGATTTCTACAACCATGACATCTGTGAGGCTCTTTGTTCTGAGAAGGTCCCTCAATCCCTCTGGTGGCGGTAAGTCATCCTTAGATAGAACTTGAACAGCTTCTCCGGAAGGAAAAGTATCTATATATTAGTAAGATGAGAACAAAAAAATTGCCTCACCGTTATTTTACGCTTATAATAATGAAACCTTCATGTAAGAAAACGGCGTAGCCGTATTTTATATTGAAGGAGGCCAACTATGGCAAAATCAAAGGCAAGTAAGCTACAGAGCTTAATTGCGCAGATCGAAAACCTTTTTAAGTCATTTGAAGATGGGTTTTCTGACAAAGATCTTGAGGTGAGAGAGAAATCTCTTGGGATTCTCAAGAAACAGGTCGGTAAAGTCCAAGCAAAGGCTGATAAAGGGTTCAAAGCCCAGCGGGAAAGTTCTTCCGTTGATATCTTTGACGGTCGGAGTTCTGATCAGGTCGGTGATATGGACCTCTGGGATTCTATCCAGATGGGTAAAATGGGTTAACCACCATACCTGATTAAGTGATAGCCATTGGAGAGGATTCTCGCGTCAGATGGCTTCATTTTGTTATTGAACGGCCTCCAGTATTAAGAAGCGCTTCGGCGCTTCTTTTTTATTTCTTCTAACTGCGCTTGTTGCCGCCATTTCATAGTTGAGAATCAAGTCAGAAAGTTCCCGCCAGCGACGGCTAGGTGAATATAGTCACGATACAAATCATAGAATAATCTCATCTAATTCTTTTCTTATGTTGTATTTTCGCTCTTTATGGCTGTACCCAATAGCTATAGCTGCAATAACCTCATGTTTATTATCTGCATACATTCTCTCGATTTTTTCTTTAACATGATAAATATCATTTATCCATAGCGTTGAGATCCCTCTTTCGGTTAGTAATAAGAGAAAACACTGAATAAAAGCCCCTATAGATTGTGTATCCATCAGCATTGTGTTTTTTGAGTAGCTATCCTCACTATATGAATATGGATTAAACACGAGAATAAGTTTATCACTCTGAGATATTGCTTGAAGTGAAATACCTAAAGAACCTGGCAGCTTTTCATTTTTGTATTTATTTTGTATCAGACTTATGAATCCTTCTTTATCTGTCTTTTCAATAATCTTCAGCCTCCATGGTTGGCGATTTTTCCCTGATGGAGCGAACCGAGCTATATCAAGCAACTCATAGATTTCATCTATGCTTACCTCTTGGTTGTCGAATATCCTAACGCTTTTTCTTTGTCTGATGATCTTCTCAATCAAGTCTTTCTCCCAATCTGATTACTATTTACCTTCTACAATATATTGACCTACAGGAGAAAGAAAAGGATAAACGCCATTCAAAATTATAGCGTCTTCACGAGGGAATTTATACGTGTACCCATTCTAAACGGGTACACGTATCCATATCTTTTCTTATTTCCCTACACTGTCAGCAAATACAAGTGCGGTTCAAATCTGACTTCTGGCTCGTCAACGCCTCCCTTCGGGGAGGCTTTTTTGCATAGTAAAGAATTATTCAGGATTCCCACTGGCTATGGATTTGCCCGGTGCTCGGTAAAACAGGCTGGGTATATCGGTATCAGATTCCTCAGCTCCACTTTAGCTAAAAACAAAATGATTACCGTGACGCTTGTATGAACATGCTATTCATTCTGGACTCAGCCTTTCTACAGCGGATTATCGCGTTTTAGAAAAAATTCTATACAGGTGAGCTATAGTTCGGTAGAATCATACAGGACTGCGAAAGAAAATGAGCAAAAGGTGTCAAGGTATGTTCATGCCGGAGGAGAGAACTGCTACGAGTATGAAAGAACGGATTGGTGAATACTTTATCGGGATTCAGATGTTGTCCCTTGAACACATAGAGAAGATCATGGAGTACCAGAGTGATAATCCCGGGCTTAAGTTTGGGGAGATTGCAATTAAACTGGGGTATCTGGATCAACGGGATGTTGATGAGTATCTCGATATGGATAAAGAATAATTAAGGAAACGAATAATGTTTTTTCATTCAAAATACGGAAAGATTTATTATCAGGCTGAAGGAAACGGTTTTCCGATCGTCATGATTCATGGAACGCCATTTTCTTCCCGCGTCTGGGATTATATTAAGAATTCACTTTCAAAAAAATATAAAATATATACCTATGATTTACTTGGTTATGGAGAATCGGAAAAAGCACGTAATGTTTCCTTAGGTGTCCAGAATGAAATTCTTTCCGAATTATTAGACTTCTGGAAAATAGATAAACCGAACGCTGTTGCCCATGATTTTGGCGGAGCAACCCTTCTCAGGAATATAATCCTCAATACCCGTGATTATAACAAGATAATACTTATTGATGTTGTGGCACTTTCTCCCTGGGGATCTCCGTTTGTACAACATGTTAAAAATCATGAAGAAGTATTCAACAAAATCCCGGACTACATTCATAAAGCCATAGTCACAGCCTACATAAAAGATGCAATCTTTTCTAATGTCGCTGATAAGGATATTGAATATCTTATACATCCATGGCTTGGAGAATCAGGAAAGAAAGCTTTTTATAGACAAATTGCTCAGATGGATGAGAAATATACACGGGAAATAGAACAGGAATATTCTAAGATCAAGATTCCGACAAAGATACTGTGGGGAGAAAATGATAACTGGATTCCGATTGACAGAGGCAGGGAATTGCATAAAATCATTGAAGAGTCTGAATTTGTTGGAATTCCGAATTGTAATCATCTTGTTCAGATGGATAGTCCCAACACTATTATTCATGAAATCAATGATTTTTTTCAAGAAAGATGATAACGGAACAATCTGATCAGTAATTGCGTATCAGTCTCAACGCCTTCTGCGACTGCTTCCATTATCCTTTGGCTATCTGGTATCATCCCCGGTGTCCACATTTATCTATCAGAAAACAAGCTTTATAATGTTTTCGGCTTCATCGACTATTGAAATGTTCCCATGTAATTGCTTGAGTAGCGCAGCTAAAACCTCTTTCTCGGTTTTTCTGGTTTCACTGTTCTTCAATTTTGCGAAGAAACCGCTTTTTTCCACAGCAATCAGAATCTCGGACTTACCATCCGCTATGCTCATATCAATGGAAATCGCCGGCTTAATTACTTCATCACGGTGTATTAAAAAAATAGTTGCCATTATAAGCGTAAACAGCATACTGAACGGAACTGCGATATCGACATGGACATCCTTTCTCACTAGGTTTAGATGCATGAGGATCGAACTGTAATAGTACTTTTCAGATAAGTCATGAGTTATCTTGCTCATACACGTTTCCAGATTCACAGTCTGCTGCCGAAAATTCTTAAAAAACTCACAATTCAGGAAAGCCATCGTATGAATAAAATCATCAACCTTATCCAGACCTTCCGATTTGCTGATTTCGCCATTCCTCAAATAGAGATTAATAAATGAATGGATTGTTGTGAGATTATTATTGATGCGATCATGCAGTTCAGCAAAAAGGTATTCATTCCGTTTCTTAAGGAGTTCAATGGTAATTTCTTTCTTTTTGGTATCTGTAATGTCCTGTAAGAATTTGAGACTCCCGGATAGATTTCCTTCCCTGTTTAAATATGGTGTTTCGGCGACGGCTATCTGTCTAATCCCATGCTCCGGATGATCGTATTCGAGCAGGTACTCTGTAACCAAACCAAGTCCATTCTCATCCACTCCGCAACCTTCACCATAGGGGATACTTGTCTTAAAAATATCGAGAAAAATGAACCCGAGATTATTGACCGAAAGATTCAACATTGCCGAGGCAGAACGATTCATGAAGATGACTGTTCCATTTGTATCGACAATGACCATCCCCTCTTTTATATTGTCCACAACCTTCTGGTACTTTTCCTTCGACTTTTCCACTTCCTGAAAGGCTTTCTTGTTCTGGAGATACGCATCCTTAAGCGCTCCCACGAGATACGACATGCCCGTGTTGATAATAATCCCGACTCCATACAACACATAGGTGTTCAATGTAAGTATCACATGCTGTTGTTCAAAATGAGTAATGAGAACAATCAGCACCGATACAAGACCGACTGCAATCCCCGCATAGTAATGGACGAGAGAAAAAAGTACGGTTGGTGCCGCGATAAAAATTATGTGCTGAACATCAACTTCGGGGGTCCTGACAATCGCTGCTGAACTCAACAGGTATAATACTACCAGACTGATTGAAATCCGTATTTTATGCCTGTCAATTATCTCTATTATCTTAAACATTATTAACCTCATTTGAATTTGTGATATTCTATACAGATTATTAATGATGTCAATTGTATTTTTCATTGGTTGAACGAATAATACATTGGGATTTTCCCGCATTGAAAGTAAGCAGCGTAATCAACAGTCTAAACTGTATCAGGTTTTAGATGTTCCTATGACTTATTTACTGTTCATAACCGTGGGGATGAATGGCGATTAACTGCTGTTTCGCAAAGAAGTTATTCGCTGTGCTGTGCTTTGCTCGTGAAATCTTCCATTTTTTCGGAATAATCCGACGATCGGGTGATTTCCATCCCCACGGTTCGGGACATAAATATTACTTAAGGCGTTATATCAGGTGATACCAACAGAACCCTATTCGGACTCTTGTGTTTTTATGGGGTTTCCTTCCACCATGATATGGAAGATCGATTTTGAATCAGGATCTACTTCTCCAAACCGGACAAAGATAATAATCTCTTCAATAAAGCCAATCAGGTAAATAAAGAAAATCAGTGTTATAAAATACCTTGTGTCAATAAAACCGGAAAGAATGATCAGAGAATAAACCAGGACACCATTAAGTCGCAGCAGGAAGGTATGCATCATGATGGGCTTTCCGCAAAAAATCGCGGAAACAACAAAGGAAAGCACAAACAAGCCAAAGAATATCTTTAAAAGGGGCATATTCGGTTCAAGGTATTCCATGTGCAGTCTGTACATAAACCAGGCGCTGCCAACATAGAAAAAGATATCCACAAAAGAGTCGAGTTTTTTACCGAATTCCGTCTTCTGGTTAAAGGTCCGGGCTACCCAGCCGTCAAAGAAGTCAGTGGAACCGATTATAATGTACGATACAAGAAAAACCATGCGCCATTCTGCAAGCACAAAGAGTACCAGGACAGGCAGCAAAACCAGGCGGGATAACGACAGGGCATTAGGAACGTTCACAATCTTTTTTTCCATGCGGGATTCCCCTCCTGATGGAGAACAGACTGATTTGAACGAGTATACTGCGATTTTTCAGGGATAGCGAGATTTTTTGTCATTTAAGTTGAAAAAAACTACCCGAAATTGACGAGGCAGGTCCTTCGGCACGCGGTTTTTGTTTTGTCCAGGTCCAAGAATCCATACTGTGAGAATGAACGAGTTATGAAAGGCATTTGGAGTTTCCATCAAGAAGTGCTATAATGCCCCTGACATGGATAAGGGAGAAACTGTTAAGCCTCGAAATACGATGAACGCTGAAGTAATAAACATGTTTCTTTCTTCAGCTATTCGGCTGTTCAGGGATATGTTCGGCCTCAGGGTTACCTCCTGTCCCGCCTATGTTCTGGAACACCAGCTGAACCACCGCTGGGAGATTTCAGGGATACTCGGAATAACCGGAGACTATTCCGGAATAATCTCGTTCCGCTTGCCGAGTCTGCTGGCGGACAAGCTGCTGGAAAAATCCGGTATCATCATACACGAAGAAGACGAACGGCGTGAGACCGTTTACAGTATGGTCGGAGAGCTGACCAATATTATCTCCAGCAACGTATCTGATCATCTTACCGGAAAATCGATAAGTATCTCTCCTCCCGCCGTAATAATAGGAAGGAACCACCGCATCCTGTGGCCAAAACTGACTCCGGTTATCGCGATTCCCTTTCGAACCCAGTACGGTCCTTTCGAGGTCAATGTCTGCATGAAATAGCTGGCAGGATACTACTTAATAAAAATCTGGAACGACTGCCCCGGGAACTCTGTCACAGACTCTGAAAAGCGAAAACCTGCCTGCTTCATAGTACTGCGGATTCTTTCCGGCGTTGAGCTATGGCCATGCTTCGGAAGCCAGCCCCGGGAGCCGTCATGGTCAATAAGCACTGCTGTACCCCCTGTTTTCAGGGCCAGGGCCAGGGAAGAAAAATAGGAACCCGGCCTTTTTATATGATGAAAGCAGTTTCTGGAGAACGCCAGGTCTATGGTTTCCTCGGGAAGAAGACAATCCTCTTCTTCGCCAAGGACCAGAGTAATCTGTTCCAGCAGCCCCGCCTTTCGGGCCCGCCTGCCAATATATGCCAGCCTGGCAGAATCTGTATCCACGGCGTAGACCTCTCCAGATCTTCCAACAATCCGTGCCATGGGAAGAGTAAATGCTCCTCCCCCGGCACCAATTTCCGCAACCCTCTGTCCATTCTTCAAAGGGAGGCGTCGGATAATCTTATCTGCGAGCTTGCCGGCTTCCCAATTCAGTAATTTCAGGTTCAATTCAGTCATCAGAAGCATCTTTCCGGCCTCCATTGGTAAGTGGAGCTTCAGAATCCTGCTCGCCGAATTTTCCCATAAATTTCTCCTTCCACGCATTCTTGTGCCGGAGGCTGTCATTATGGTGACCGTTGTGATGAGGACCACTCTTGAACAGGATATGGGTGAGTAATACCATCCCCCAGGCCTGCCAGTAGGTAATGGCTGATAATCCGAAAACCTGAGGCATCAGCCAATTCCACAGGAGCATAACTACAAAACCGAAAACCAGAGCCAGAAAAGCGGCTCCGATTATTCCAAAAATGATCCAGGGAATAATCTTGACTGGATTAAACCTTCTGTCGTTGTGAATATGCATACTATCTCCTTCAAATCGTAAATTAATGTTCAATTTCATCAAGAATTTCCTTCAAGTCGGCGAGCCGTCGACGCAGGAAAACCAGGGCATAACGTTTACGGGCAGTCAAGGTATTGATAGAAACCCCTGTCAATTCAGAGATCTCGGCAAAGGTCCTTCCATCAACTGCCTGAAGCAAAAAAACCTCGCGTTGTTCAGGAGAGAGCTCATCCAGGCTGTCGTAGAGGGCCTCTATCAGTTCTCCGCGCTGAACGGAGTCTTCGATGCCCGGGAAACGAAAATCCGCCAGTTCATCGAAGCTGGCCCCCTCATCTTCTTCTGCAACTGCCTGGGTCAATTCGGTTTCACGATCGCGTCGGCTGCGTCGTGAACGATAATAGTCAACGACTCTATTCCGCGCGGCTGCCCAGATCCAGCCTGCAAGATTTTCTATCGGCGTCAGAGTGTTCAGATTCTCGGCGGCTCTGGCGAACAAGTCCTGCAGCAGGTCCTCTGCTTCGACGGCATCATCAATCCGGTTTCGAATAAACGAGAGAAGATGATTGGACTGTTCACGAAAGAGTATGTCGAGCCTGCGGCTCATGATCGCCTCCTGTATTAATAGTAGACGTATCTGAAGGAATTTTGGTGTAAGGTTTACGGTTTTTTTTAAAAAAAGTCCCGAAAAATCGGGACATCGTACACTATTCTACCTGCTGTTTTTTTCTTCGGGTATTTACAAAACGCTGAAAGTCATTGATGTTTTTTACAACAATACGGTCGCTGAAGATATCCACCCGCCGCTGCGCGACAAAATGGTTCAGTATCTGCCGGACTTTATCCGGACTCATTCCTGCCCAGTGGGCAATGTCATCCACGCTGGTCATAAAAGTCCGTTCATCGTTATCGTTAAACTGCCGCGGCTGCGTTTCCGCCAGCATAAGGAACACATCGGCGACCCTGGCCTGCTCATCCTCCAGGGTGAGAATCATGAAACGACGTTTCTGGTCATATACCCGCTTGGTAAAGAGTTTCAGCAGTTTAAGGGCAATCTGGGGATTTCCCTGCATTAAAACTTCAAAGTTTTCCTGGTTAAACTCCAGCAGCTTGCAGGTATCCAGGGCAATTGCTGTTGCCGACCGGGGGGAATTCTCGAGAATGGCCATTTCGCCGAATATTTCTCCGGGCTGCAGAATATCGAGGTTCTTCTCCAGGTCCTCCATTATTTTAACAATCTGAACCCGTCCGGACTGAATCAGATAAAACGTATCCCCGGGTTCGTGTTCGCAGAAGATTATGTCCCCTTTTTCGAAGGTTACAGCGAATCGGTTGAACATGGACATATCCAAGGCCATTATCCCCTCCCCTCCAGCGATTTCAGGGCTTTCCTGGTTTTTCTGTTAACCGGGTTGTCTTCACTCGTCATATTCAGGATTTTTGTAAACAGCCCTTTCGCCTTCTCCGCGCTGCCTTCCTTGCCATAGGCACTGGCAACATAGAAAAGAGCATCGGCGAGATCAGGATGTTTTGGATACCGCTGAATCAAACCGGTAAAATGGCTGATTGTATCGGTAAACTTGTTCGACGCAAAGAGACAGCGTCCAATTTCGTAGTAGGATTTTGCCACGTATTCATCATCGTCACCTTTTTCAACGATTAACTTAAACTGCTTCAGAGCCTCATCATAACGCTGCTGGCTGAAGAGGCTGACCGCATCGTAGTATTCCCTGGCACCGGCGCTGAGGCCCGCACCCCGGGCAGCAGGGCGTACCTCGTTGGGATTTTCATCCCTTAAGGGTACATTCCGCTGGCTGTACTGCTCCGCCAGCGAAATATTGCCTGTGGCCTCTTCGGCATATTTTCCATGAGGGTAATACAAAAGGTAGCGCTGAAAGGTATAGAGAGCCTGGCGGTACCGCTTGTTCTTTAAATAATACTCGCCAATCTGAAACAGGCCGTCTTCCGGGTTCGTTTCGCTGTCGCTGGTGGAAATCAGGTTCTGTACCTGCTTATGGATTCTGCGAAGCTGATTTGAGAACACTTTTAGCATCTTCATTATGATACGGGTGTTCTTCAGTACTACCTGTTCAAACTCGGGAACGGAAAAAACAAGCATTGTGGAATCCGAGAGTACCATGGCAGTCTCTTCCCGGGGGTATTTTCCCAGGGAAGACTTTACACCGAAGAACTCACCTGTTTTAATCTGCTCGTTTATCTCCTGACCTGTTTCAATATCATTGGAACGAAGATTAACGCGGCCGGATTTGAGGATATAGATTTTCTCGCTGACATCGCCCCGGAAGTAGACCACCGAGTTTGCCTTGAAATTAATCGCTTTAGGCATCGCAGGTTACCACCACCTCGTTTGGTGAAAATTGTAGCGACGAAACGGAGATACTGTCAATCGCCGCCTCTCCCTATTACTATCGGATAAATTCACAAATAATGGAAGCATTTCCCTTGTTAAACCCCGATATATTGCCTAGTATGCCCCTGTGATTGACCTGCATCTCCACTCAACTGCCTCTGATGGCCGCCTCTCTCCGTCCGGGCTTATACTTAAAGCGGCGGAGTATCCTGGATCCATAACAGCCCTGACAGACCACGATACCCTGTCGGGATTACCGGAATTTACGGCAGCCGCGGAACAGCACGGAGTTACGGCACTTTCCGGAGTAGAGCTTTCTGCGGACTTTCCTCATGGCGAACTTCACCTGCTGGGCTACAACTTTGACTCCGAGAGTCTGGAAGCTGTAGGGCTTTTGTCCCGCATCCGAAGTGCCCGGGAAGAACGTAACCGCGGCGTCTTCCATCGTATGGAGACCGATGGTCTGCCTGTGGATTATCATGAATGGAGAAAGACAATCCCCGGGCCTTCCCCGGGCCGGCCCCATATCGCCGACTACTTTGTAACAAAGGGGATAGCCCGCAGCAGAAGAGAGGCCTTTGACCGCTTTCTGTCAGAAGGACGTCCATACTATTTGCCGAGAAAAAACCCTCCTTTAAAAGAATGTGTCGATGCCATACTCAGCGCCGGGGGTATTCCGGTGGTGGCCCATCCATGGTCCCTGCGAATCTCCTTTGGCACCCTGGTTGAGCTGATTCCCCAATGGAGAGAGATCGGCATTATGGGACTGGAGACCATTCACCCTTCGGTCAACCGCGACCAGAGCAGGCGGCTTAGCATCCTTGCCGAGAAAAACGGTTTTCTCTGTTCCGGTGGTTCGGATTATCACGGGACACCGGAGGATAAGCGCTTTTTCGGGAAAACCTCCTGGGGGGCAAAAATCCCTGCGGACATCTCCATACTCGTGTATCTGGGACTCAGACAGCCTTAACAGTGCTTGCGGGATACGCCGCGATACCCTATTATAATGTCAACTATGGTAGCACGTCTTGGACGCTGGTTTATTGGCAGAATTGAGGGACTGGCTTACGCGGCGGGGTTCTTCTTTCTGGTAATCAAGGAAACAGCGCTTTTTATCCGCCGTAAACAGGTTGGCTTTCATGTACTGGTCATGCAGATCCTTTTTACAGGGTTTGAGGCCCTGGCCGTTACCGGTCTTATTGCCATGGCACTGGGCGCAGTCATCATTGTCCAGGGAGCCAACCTGCTGCCCCAGTTCGGGCAGGGACAGCTGATTTATACCATTTTAATAACCGTAATAACCCGTGAGCTCGGTCCTTTATTGACGGCCTTTATAATAACAGCCCGGTCCGGGACGGCAATTGCGACGGAACTTGGGAATATGGTCATATCCCACGAGGTTGAGGCTTATGTCTCCATCGGCATCAATCCGATTTCCTATCTTGTTGTCCCCCGCTTTCTGGGGGTCACTATTTCTCTCCTGATACTCAATATCTATTTTAACATCTTCGGACTGGTAGGTTCGTATTTTCTGACCCAGTTAATCCAGCCGATTCAGTTTCTGGAGTATTTCGGCAATCTTCTTGCCCAGATCCGGCTGGCGGATATCGCTTCTGCTTTTATAAAGAGCCTGGTCTTCGGCACCATTATCAGCACCGTTGCAACCTATAACGGCTTTGCTGTTCAGCAGGCCTCAACGGAGATTCCTCAGAAAGTCATCAGGGCCGTGGGGCAGGGTTTTATGCTCTGTATTATTGCCAACGCGATTATAACAATGATCTACTATCTATAAGGCCTGGAACAGAGATGGAAACGATACTTGAGATAGAAAATGTAGTACTCCTTCGCGGAGGAACTCAAATAATCAGGAACGCCTCCGCCCGCTTTTCCGAAGGCAGCGCGACCTTTTTTCTGGGCCCTTCAGGATCGGGCAAGAGTACCCTGCTGAAAATCGCCGCGGGCATAATACCTCCGGAAAACGGCAAGGTCTATTACCGGGGAACAGACATATTTCATATGAGCGAATCAGAGAACAAGGAGTTTCGACGCCGCAACGGTTTTGTTTTTCAGGACGGAGCTCTATGGGCCAACCGCTCTATCTTTGAAAACCTCAGTCTCCCCCTGGAATACAACTATCCCGGTCTTGGCAGAGGGGAAATACGCCGCAGAATAGAAGATGCTATCGAGCAGATCGGTTTTCGTGACGACCCTCAGCTGAGGCCCGCCCAGCTTTCCGGCGGTGAACGAAAAATGATCGGTTTCATGCGGGCCCTTATGACAGACCCGGACATTCTGTTCCTTGATACCCCCACAGAAAACGTGGATGCAAATATAAGGGTACGCATCCGCTCAATTATACAGAAACTTAAGAGGGAGGGAAAAACCCTTCTTATCAGCTCTCATGACAAGGAACTGATATCCAGTGTCGCTGATGATCTTGTTGTCCTGGATACCGGTTCTATTTTAAGCCAGGGAGCCCTGCGGGAGGTACTAAGCGGAGAAGACGAGAAAATCAAGGAGATTATCGGCACTGTCGTGGATGCGGACTCTATTCTTGGTGACGATCTGCTCAAGCTGCTGTCTCCGGACGATGAAAACCCTTTTGATCTTTAATCCTCAAGGTTTCCTGCATTACCTGTAATTGACAGGGGCGGGGGGGGCGCACTAGAATAGGGAACGGCATTATGAAGAATGTAAAGGAAAAGCATGAAATTTAAAATACGCTATGCGGAGCAGATTACCGGTATCTTTGTTCTGGTGGCGATCTTCTTTGTCGGCCTGGTGCTGATTCTGATGGGAATAAACCAGCGCTGGTTTAAAAACGATCCCTCCTTTTACAGTACATTTAATTCCGCAGAAGACCTTAAGCGGGGAATGTCCATCAAGCTCAAGGGATTTCAGATAGGAACCGTCAAGAGCATCCGGCTTTTGGAAGATAACCGGGTGGAGATTCGCTTTTCCATCTTTGATAACTACCATGAAAAGATCCATGAAAACTCTATCCTTGACCTCTCGTCCAATCCCCTGGGCCTTGGGGGAGGTCTCATCCTCTATCCGGGGCTCAAGCCTACAGCTCCGCTGGAAGACGGTTCATTTATTCCCTCCATCGATTTCGAGGAGGGGAAACGCCTGGTAAGCGCCGGCCTTGTACAGATAAGCGAGAGCGATGCCATCAATATGCTTATGAACGATGTCTCCAAAATTATTGGGGTAGCAATGGACACCATGGCCTCGCTGAATGAACTTGTTGTAACGGCAACCAGTACCCTGGCGGGAGATAATCCCGGTCCTGTGGGAGGAACGATCCGAAACGTAGAGAGCATAACCGCCCAGCTTGCCGACTCCATGGGAGAGCTGACTTCCCGTCTGAACAATACAATGGCGAATGTGGAGTCCCTTTCCAGAGAGATTTCACAGCCCCGGAAGTTCATGTCCGAGATGGTTGCTTCCGACAGCTCTATTGCCATGTTTCTTGATGACAAAGCCCGCTTATACACCGAGATTGAAGGGATTCTTTCCGGGATAAATAAAACCATAGTGCAAATGGAGGAGTTTGCAGTTTTTATAAATGCCACATCACCCCAGCTTTCCGGTATTATTGAAGATGGACGGGTTGCTCTGGATCATGGCAAGGATGTACTCGAAGGTCTGAAAAACAATCCCTTTCTGCGGGGCGGAATAAGCGATACTCCGGAACAGGCGGCAATCTACAAATCATACAGGGACAAGGATTTCTAATGAGAAACCGTCATATAATCGCTTTCTGCTGCTTTCTGCTGCTGATCGCCTTTTCCGGCTGTTCCTCAGTCCCGGAGCAGCCGGAGACTGTTTCGCAAACCAAAACACGCGCCGCTGAATATACGGACTACGGTAACCGGTATTTTGACCAGGCCCTTTTTGATCAGGCCCTGAAATTCTATGCCATGGCTCTGGAAAATAACATTGCCGTCGATCACAAGGAGGGCATCATCCTCTCCCGGGATTCCATTGGACAGACCTACCTGATGATGGGACTTTTTACCGAAGCCGACAGCGCCCTGCAGGCGGCCCGGGAGCTGGCCGTACAAATAGCGCGTAAAGACCTTGAGCTCCGTGTGTTGAACAGCCAGGGTAAACTGGCTCTGAATCAGGGAGACACGGAAAAGGCCGGCAGGCTCTTCAATGAAGCTCTCCTGCTTCTGGAAAGCTCTGATAACCCCGCGGCGAATGTGCAGGCCGATATCTACCACAGTATAGGAGCCCTGAACAAGCTTACCGGAGACCTTCAGGAGGCCAGAGCTAATCTGGAGCAGAGCATCCGGATCAACAGCCGCCTTGACCGCGAGGAAGAGATTGCAGGATCCTACTATATGCTGGCCTCGGTCTTTTCTAAACTGGAGGACTTCAGCACTGCCCGTGAATATCTGCTGTCGGCCCTCAGCATCGACAAGAAAATAGAAAACAAACTCGGTATCGCAGACGACTACTTTGCCCTTGGTATCGTGACTGAGAAGATGGGTAAGCTGGACGAAGCCTATCTTCATTTTCAGACCGCTCTGGACATATACGCTGTATTAAACAGGACCGACAGTACCATTGAAACCTTGTCCTTTTTAACAGGTATAGCGGAAGAACTTGGTCTGATGAACGAAGCGGAAATCTACAAAAATACCCTGGAAAGGATAGAAGGAACCCTCAGATGACCGGCTCACACGAGTTTTTCAGATCTCTTTTAGAAGGATACCAAAGCTTTTTCGGCAACCTCCTGCGTTTTATCGCTGCGGCTCTTTTAATTGCCCTTGCGGCCGCGGCAGTTGCGTTTCCACTCTGGTTTCTGGCAATTCAACATACCACCGTATATTCCTGGATACTTGGCACTGGTTTGCTGACATGGCTTGTCTATCGCTCAGTACGCCGTAAACATCTTCCTCGGCTGCTGCTGCGGGCAATCCATATAGCGGGGATAATTCTTGCATCCTATGCGGCGGCAGCGGCTTTTTTAAGCGGCGCCGCTCTGCTGGGCCTGGTAATCGCCGTCCTTGATCTGCTACTTTTCGGACTGCTTATACGGCGAAAAACCGACAGAACATGAGATTTCTACTGATTTTCTGCTCCCTGCTGTTTGTTCACAGTTTTATAATCGCCTTGCCGGATTATCCTGTTATCAAGAATCTGAGTTTCAGGGACCACCTGTTCGTGCAGCTGGGAGAGGAGATCTCCGACTTTTACAAAGCGGAAGCCCGTAACCTGGTGCATCCGGAATTGATGTTCTTTCGTCATACCCTTAAGGAAGATCTCGATCTGTTTTCACTCGCCTCCCGCTGTTCCCTGCCCTATGACACCCTTGCCAGCCTGAACGGATTCACCCGCAACAGGATGCTGAATACGGGGGAGAGTCTGCTGATTCCAAACATACCAGGGCTGTTTGTTCCCCGCAGTCCCCGCAACGATATGGACCGTTTTTCCGAGTCAATTCCCAGGGAAGACGGCATATCCTGCACCCCTTTTGGAGACCAGGAATATATATTTTACCCGGGACAGCGCTTCGGCAGGGTAGAACGGGCCTTTTTCCTGGGAGTTTTTCTCGGGTTCCCCTTGCGGGAGGGGGTCGTCAGCTCCCGCTACGGAGAGCGAATCGATCCGTTTACCGGTCACAACCAGTTTCATCACGGAATCGACCTTGCGGCTCCCCTTGGTTCGGAGGTGCTGGCAGCCCGGGAAGGGATGGTAATCTTCAACGGATTTGACATTGTATACGGTAATTATGTTATTCTGCAGCACGCAAATGGATATCAGACCCTGTACGGACATCTAAAAAAAAGTCTGGTACAATTGAATCAAGAGGTAGTATTGGGTATGATTATAGGTGAGGTCGGCGTAACAGGACAGACAACCGGTCCGCATCTTCATTTCGAAGTCAGACGGAAGGGAGTCTCCAGGGATCCTTCCTATTTTATTCGATAAGGATACACGATGAAATCGGTATTCCGTATTCTCTTTATTTTCATCACTTTTATAGCGGTGCCGATTGCACTCCCCGCAGATGCGGTACGCGGGGCTGTGGTCGATATTCTGCAGATTAAAGCGGATACCAAACCTGAAGGTTCTTTCCATCTGGAGGAACTGGTTGCATTGACCCTGGGCGGAGAAACCACATTCATAACCGGGATTGAGATAGAACTTACAATTCCCGAGGAATTACGCCGTTTACGGGACAGCTTTGCCGTATACCTCTACCGGAGAATCGATCCGCAGCCGAATACCGGCGGTATGCGTCGTTATTTCGGGGAGTCCCTGGACTATTACACCCTTCCTGGAACCCGAAAAATGTATATTCAGATTCCTTTACGGCCGGATACAGAGCTGCCGCGGAATCCGGAGACGGTTCTGCTGAACAAAAAGCTGTCCACCGGGGATTTTCCCCTCCTTCTGATGATTCTCCCCGTCATGAAAGGGATACCTTCCGATATATACAACGCATCCTTTGATATAAAAGCCTATCCTTATCTTGCCGATGAGGGGATTCTTGACCTGACCGTCACCGCTCCGGAAGGGCAGCCCTACACCCTGAGGATAAACGGACGCGAGCTTCCATACCGGGAAAAAGGTTATCTTCTTCCCGCAGGAATTCATGAGTTAAGCATTGAATCCCCGGTTTATGTGCCGGTAAACCGTTCCGTTTCTGTTTCCCGCGGCACAATAACCCGCCTGAACATCGTTCTGCTAAAGAAGGAGCCGAGAATAAACTTTGAAACGCCGGAAGGAACAACTATTTTCCTTGACGGCGAGCGGGTCAGCGGTACATCATTAAAGGTAGAGGAAGGGATCCATACAGTTGTCTTCAAACTGGGGGATTACTCCATGACGCGGGAATTCGAGGTCAGTGGCGGAAAAACCTACACAATCACCCTGTTTTTAGATGTTTTTGTCAAGGAACACTAATCTTTTCACCGTAAATTCCGAAATTAAAGGTGTCGGATATTTATAGTTCCCCTCCCAGTTTACTATGGTATTCGGCAACCTACCAACCTGGCCGATTCTTCGGAATCGGCCTTTTTTTAGGCCCCGATCCGGGGCTCGTCCTATCTTGACAAAACCTGAGTGCCTACCTACTGTAAGCCTATGGCATTTTCCCGTCGTCAGCGCGTAATTTTGGAAATCATCATCAGTATAACCCTGCTCGTCGCCCTTGGTGTCGGGATCAGTCTTGGTCTGGCCGTCGCGTCGATACGCAACATCGATGTGGTGCGGGAACTGAGGGATTACCGTCCATCCCTTCCTACTCAGATCCTGGACCGTGACGGAAAGCTCATTACCGAGCTCTTCGGAGAAGAGAAACGGGAGATGATCCATGTGGATGAGCTGCCGAAACACCTGGTTTATGCTGTGCTTACCCGGGAAGACCGCAATTTCTATAATCACTCCGGTTTTGATTTTATACGAACGACCAAAGCTGCTATTGATATGGTACGAGGAAGGTTTTCCGGCGGAGGAAGCACCATTACTCAGCAGGTGGCAGGCCGTCTTTTTGCCGACCGTTCCAGTAAAACAATAGAACGTAAAATTCGTGAACTCTGGTATGCTTTTCTCCTTGAACGCTCTTTTACCAAGAACGAGATACTTGAGTTGTATATTAATCAGGAGTTTCTGGGGCATGGGACATACGGTGTGGAGGCGGCATCCCAGCTCTATTTCGGCCATTCCGCCAGAGAGGTAAGTATCGCCGAGGCCGCGATACTTGTTCCCCTGTTTTCTGCTCCATCGGGTTATTCCCCCATACTCCATCCCGAAGCGGCCAGGGACCGACAGCGTTTTGTGCTGGATCAGATGATCCAGCTTGGTTATGTAGAAAAAAAGGAAGCTGACGACTCTTTTCGCAATTTCTGGGATTCCTGGGACTATACCCGGTCAAGCAGCACCAGCGCCTATCTGTCCAATGAGAGTCAAGCTCCCTACTTTAGCGAGTACATTCGTCAGCAGCTGGAAGATCTGCTCTTTGGATCGGTAGATATTTACAAAGACGGATATATCGTCCATACGACTCTTGATCTGGAGTATCAGCGAATAGCAGATTCGGTAATGCAGGAAGGAATTCGATCGATTAATCAGCGTTACAGGGCGTCGTCCCAGGAACGCCTTGAGGTTGTAGATACCAGGTATGTGCCGCTGCTTGACCTGGCGTCTCTTGCTTTCAATATTGAAAACATAAAGGTAGCCGGGGCACGGCAGCGACGGGAAGCAAAAGAGTCGTATCTGCAAAAGATGAATCCCCTGGTGGACATGGTGGCAATGTCAACGGGCTCAAAATCATTGAAGGATTTTGCTAACCGAACCTACGATTATCAGAAAGCCAAGAATGACCGTTCCATAATAGAGGGAGCCCTCATTACCCTGGAAAACGAGACAGGGCACATCCTCTCCATGGTGGGCGGCTCGGATTTTGAAACGACCAAACTTAACCGTGCTGTGCAGTCCAGACTTCAGCCCGGTTCTGCATTCAAACCCCTCTATTATTCCGCAGCCATATCTTCAGGAAAGTTTACCCCCGCCACCCGACTCTATGACGGCCCCATTGTTTTCTGGAATGCCGACGGCACACCCTACGAACCTCAAAACTATTTGGGCGACTGGCAGGGTTCGGTGCTGCTGCGTGTTGCCCTGGCTACATCCATGAACGTTCCGTCCATCCAGGTATTGGACGGCGTCGGTTTCGATGCTGCCATTGAAAGGGCGTCGCGCCTGCTGGGGATGTACGACCAGCGAAATAACGAGGATGTTTTTCCCCGCCGCTATCCTCTGGGCCTGGGCATTGTTTCGGTGGCACCGATCAACATGGCCCGGGCCTTTGCCACCTTTCCCAATGCAGGGAAGGAGGTAATCCCTATCGGTATCACCTACATCCAGGACCGGCAGGGTAACATGGTGCTGGAACACGAGAAAGAACTCCTCAGTCAGCGTAAAGGCCGGGATACAAGAATTCTTTCTCCCCAGGCCGCTTTTGTCATGGTAGACCTTCTGGAAAGCACTGTTGAGTTCGGTACCCTGGCCAACCGACGGCGCAACATCGGCGGCTTTGACGGGATGCCCATGGCAGGAAAAACCGGGACAACGCAGAACTGGGGCGATGCCTGGACGGTTGGATTCTCCCCCTACATGACAACAGCAGTCTGGTTCGGTTTTGATATGCCCGGCAACAGCCTTGGGCGCTTAATAACCGGCGCCACTGCTGCCGGTCCCATATGGGCCCAATTCATGAAAGATGTCCATAAAGGACTCGAACCCAAGGCTTTCTTTAAACCTGATTCCGGTATTGTTACGGTACGGGTTTGCTCTGTATCCGGACAGCTGCCTACCCAGGAATGTAACGAAGGAATCATAGAAGAAATTTTCATAGCCGGCACGGAACCCCGTGAAGCCTGCGAAATTCACCAGTTCCGTCAACAGCGGGATGAAGTCCTGTTGAAGCATATTCAGGACAACATGCTGATCCAGGATTTCTCCATACCCGACACTGAATTCCCCGAACTGACATCGCCGTTTGGTGATGATGATCAGCAGAAAGAACCGTTGTTTGACAATCCCGGATCATCGGAATCCTTTAACCCCCTACTCGATTAGGAGTCTGTATATGCAGATCAACATTAAAGAGATCAGCGTCAAGAACCGCATCCGAGTCAATCTCGGCAACCTGAATCAGCTTATGGAGAGCATTCGCCGTTATGGCCTGATGAACCCGATTACTGTTACGCCTAAATACGAACTGATTGCAGGACATCGGCGTCTTGAAGCGGTAAAGCGTCTTGGAATGCAAACCATTGAAGCTCGGATAGTGGATAACCTCAATGAAGCGGACAGACTTGAAATGGAGATCGATGAAAACCTGCACCGGCGCCCTTTGAATCCCGACGAACTGTCCGACGGTTACACACGCCTGACAAAGCTCAGAAATCCCGGTTTCTTTCGCCGCTTATGGCGCTCTATAAGCGGGTTCTTCAAGCGCCTGTTTAAATTCAAGGGACGACGTTAAAAATCCCAAATCTCGTGAAATGAATGGCTGTGATCGCAGTACCGGCATACAAACCGGTTACCCTTTGACCGGGAAAATTCGGGCTGTACGTTTTCAAACAACTCCGGCCGGGAAATGCAGTTTTCGTTTTTACAGGAAATCTCCTTAAATCCGTAGACCTTAGGCGGAATATGCAGACGGTACTTCTTCTGCACCCTGCTGTCGTCGATTATATTGAGGGTACACCCCGGGGCTATGGCCGCCAGCATCTTGAGCTGGCTCTCGTCGAAAGAGACAACATCCGGCAGGGAAACTATCCCTTTGAATATCTCGCTGTCATTTGTATGATACACCCCGTGGGATGAGCGGATATTGAATCCCATAATCCGCCGAATTTTGTCTATATGATCCCATATCTGTTTCAGGTCCCGTCCCCGGCCAATATGATCTATAACAATTCCCCGTTCTACAGGCTTTATACCTACCTTGTACTCAGGCTTTCTGCCGCTGCCCACCGAGGCTTCTTCAATAAACTCGTCAGACAGTTCTTCCAGCTGCCGCGCTTTTCCGGAGAAACCATCTCCAAGCTTTCCAGCTAAAAGAGCAATCTCAACAATTCGGGTAAAATAGCCATTAATTGACTGCTCATCCCAGGCATTCAGGGATGTGTGATCAAGAAAACCTGGAATTGTCGGGTATTCCCGATGCCGGGGAAGCGGATGATAGAACTTTGTTCCCTCTTTCAGACGCTCCATGTGTTCCCACCGGAAGGTAATCGCGTTACGCAGCATTGCAGCCTTCTCGCGGATTTCATCCCCCATCCGCTCAAGCTGGGGGCGGGTAAAGTACCAGATCTTCGCCGGATTTCCGGTTTCAAGATATTCATCGATGGAAGCGAATTCTTTGACCTGAAAACCGTTATCCCGCATTCGCTCCACGTAGTAGGAGGGCATGGCCAGCTCTTCCGGTGCAACAAGGTCAACCTCTACATTCTTGAAAACCTTCAGACCGTCGACCTTGGAATGGACAGTCCGGCCATGAAAGAGGTCGCCCACAAGGACGATACGCAGGTGATCGCGGTTCCAATCCTGATGCTCAAGAAAGCTGAACTCATCCAGAAATTCCTGGGTCGGATGTTCGTGTTTTCCGTCTCCGGCGTTAATAAATACCGGCCTGGGTACAGAGATCCGTTCAGCGTAGGCTCCTATCTCATCATGAAGCCAGCGGCAGAGTCCTTCCTGCCGCGACCGGACAATAAACAGTGAACGATCACTGTAGCCGAAAAGCATTTTTATGGTATCGGTTATGCTTTCGTTTTTATTAAAGGAGGAGGTCGCCGTATTAAAATGGTTTACCTTGACTCCGTGAAACTGAGCTGCATTGGCAAAGGACTCTTTGGTTCGCGTACTGTCTTCCAGAAAAACAAGATAAACCCCCAGGTTTCTGTCGCCAATTTTGAACTCCGAGACATCTCCACCCGACCGGATACGCTTCTTGAGCTCCCTGGTCTTTTCGTACATATACAACTGCTCATCGATGGAAAAATCCTCTACCACCGATAAACTGCGTCCTGAAAATACCGACACACATGCCTCCTGCAAAATTTGTCTATTGTGAAACGGATTTTAAGGTTTCCGGATCAAGAACCAGCAGCTTTCCACTGTCCTGCACAAAAATTCTTCCATCCCGCAGGCTTATCCAGGTATCCGGGTTGACCGTTACGTCCGAAAGGGCCTGTAGTTTAAGTCCTGAATCAAAACGAGCTACCCGATACCCGCTGCTGTCAGCAATACCGTAGATATTACGACGGTCCACAAGCAGAAAGCTCAGAGGATACATATCGGTATCTCCCTGGGAAGTCATCTCGAAACTGGCCGAGTCTATGGTGACCAGCCGGACAGCCTTGTTTCCCCCGGTCTCACCGGCTACAACCAGATAGGAATCGCCCAGGATCAGGAGGTCCCGCGAACGAATCGTATTAATCCCTGAGCGTTTAGTGATTCGTCCGGTCCCGGATTCAGCGGAAATGAGCATTCTGAAGTTCTCTCTGCCGTCCACAAGGTACAGAAAGGGAACCTCGGCAGGGGTGCCCGTCTTCTGCTCTTCAATGAGCCCCCTCTCATCGGAAGCAATCGCCTCACGTTCTTCCCGAATCCGGTCCACCCGCTCCTGTACTTTTTTTTCTGCCTGGGCGACCTCGTCTTTCTGTTTTTCAACTGACTGCTCCCGCTCCTCAAGAGACTCCTCCTGCCGGCGCAGGTTCTCCTCCGCTTCAGCTATCCCTTCTTCCTCGGCAGCACGTTCATCATCATCTTCGATAGCGGCCGCTTCTTCCTTGCGTCGTTCAAGCTCCTCCCGATCAGCCTGCAGCTGGTCCTCTTCAGCACTGATTTGGGACTCTTCCTCCTGGATCTTTTCCCGGGTAGTTTCAATCCGCTCCTGCTCTTCTTCAATCTCTTGTTCTTTGAGTTCGGTCATCTCCTTGCGTTCCGGGATACCCTTGTCTTCATCCTCCCGTAATTTTTCGACGACCGCGTCTTCAGTAAGGGCATCGGTATCAACCGCGCCGATGCCGCCGCTTAAAGGCAAGACCCTCAAGGGAAGCAGCATCTGGGTATTACCGGGCCACTGGGAGTAGACCGTCGCCAACCCGGCTTTATCAGGATCCAGGGCCTCTATTACCCGCTCCTGATACCTGCTGCCGATATACGCCATGTCGCCCCGGTAAACGGCGTTATAGTAGGTGGCAAACTCGGCAAGAATCTCAGCATCGGAAAAGCTGTATTCAAAGGCCTCGGATAGATATGCTGCAAGGATTCTGCGCAAATTACGGATATGGTCGACCCGGGCCGATGGTTCCACTATGAAGATGTCCGCGCTCAGCAGCTCAGCGTCTGCATCAAAGATACGCCGGATACGGTACTTGCCATCCACCAGAAATCCGTCACCCCTCCGGCCAAGCCCTGCCGCCAGGGACCGTCCGATCCCCAGGATCTGGGCCAGGGTATCTATTCTTTCATGGGGTCCTTCGTAGTTGACGAACTCGACAGTCCCGATATCGACGCTTTTCAGTTCGGTTTCGGATAGATCCTGAGCCAACAGGACCGGAACCATCAGAAGAACCAGCAGAATCCGGAAAAGACGTTTCATATCAACCTCCACACATGTTTCAGTATACGTCACAGGGCCGTTTTTGACAGCCCATTTCTTTTATCTTCAGGTACCGAATCTGAGTATCCTCAGGGCCCATTCACGGGATTCACGGTCCGTTGAGCGCCGGTAAACCTCTATGGCTGTCTCGTAGAGCGCACGGTCCGGGGCGGAGCCGTTGTACAGCAGGATCTCATGGAGTGCTTTCATGGCGGTTCTGGTGAAATCGGGACTTGTTTCAATGGTATTCTGTACAAGCAGAATTCCGGCGATAGTCCGTGAGGATTTACCGTCCGGGTCACTGCCTATACGTCCGAGTCCCCTGATTGCGGCGGCTCTATTGTCAGAAAACCACTCCTGGGAAGCAGCCAACCGCAGAGTATGCAGGGAAGCATAGGAGGCCTCCCGGGACAGAAGTTCCAGGGCCTTTTCGCGCAGATCCGGATAATCGTTAATTACCCTTCCTCCCTGCAGCAACGGCCTGTCAAAGGCTTCTGTCGCGATCATACGGGTAAAATCTCCATAGTAAGGGGGATAGCGCCGATTCCCTGGACCGCTTTCAGCAAGGACCTTTCGGATAATTGTCAGGGCCGTCTCCCGGCCTTCCCGGCCGCCGGATTCCATAAGAGCAGAAAGCAGCAGATAATCCGGCTCCTCTTTCCATGTCTCCCGCGGGCTTACGGAGCCAATAAAACGCCGGTTCCAGCGATTGCCCGGCTCACCACCGGGTCCGCTCCAGCCAGAAGGATCCCGGGGTTCAGTTTTCAGGGCATAAAGGTTCCAGTCTTCACCGCCGGCGATAATCCCTCCGGCAGATGAGAGTGCTGCTGTCTCTATTGGTGAAGGGATAGAGCCGTTTTCTGCCGGGCTGCCGCTTTTGGAAAAGATACTGACATCTCCTCCCTTACCAATCGCGGCAAAACCTCCTTGCAGTAAGAAAAGAGCTGCCGGGCGGGAAACAGCCCGAAGCGGCTGCATTTGAATATCTCCGTCGTGGTTCAGCAGCGTAAGATTCCCGGAAGAGTCCAAAGCGGCGATTCCTGCGGTGTTCTCTACCAGAAACAGGGTCCGGCTTTCCAGGCGGCTGCTCCAGAGCAGTGTACCCTGATGCGAAACCTTTGCAATCGTCCCTTCGGCACTGGCGGCATACAGTGCGGAGTTCCCGGCGCAGATCGCCGTCTGATGTCCCGCCAGTCTGAACCTCCAGAGAAAGCGTCCCCAGGGAAGCCAGGCATTTAAGAAACCGGAACCGTCGGCGACTATTACCACTCCCCGGGAATCTATGATGGGCTGCCCTCCTGAGCCCGAGTTCAGCGTCTCCTGCCACAGAACGTCTCCGCGATGGTCCAGGGCAGTAAATATTCCCGACGCGTCAACACAAAAGACCCGGCCGTCGGCAGAGACCACCGGATCCGCGACCAGGGGGGCGGAAAAGCGGTAACGCCACAACTGCCCGCCGGCAGGATTTATGGCAGAAAGACCACTGCGCAGGGCAACATAGACGGTCCCGTCAACACCGAGAGCATTGAATCCGACGGGAAGTCCGGGGAGATCGGAGCGAGAGAGAACCTTCCCATGCCGGTCTATTCTGTACAGATACCGGTCCTCAGAAGCCGCCAGAAGGTTTCCGTCCCTGTCTTCCAGGGGCCTGCCCGCGATCTTTCCCCCTGTAGGCAGCCTGAAAAGGGATTCAAGTTCAGCAGCTCCGGGGTCCAGGGCAAACAGGATATTACTGAAAAAGACAAGCAGAGGAAGCAGAATAATCCCGGGGCATGACCATCGGGTATTCACGGCAATCAACCTTTGTCCGGAGCACGGCAGAAAGAAAAACATGGACAACCCCGGCAGACAGGCCGGGAACTGCAGTGCTTTTTACCATGAGCCACAATCAGGGCATGGTATTCCCCATAGAGTCCGGCCTCGCGGGGAAGACTGTTTTCGAAGATGGACTTCACATGTTCATATTTACCTATTTTTTGTTCTCCCGCAAGACGGGCATAGAAACGGCGGGTATACATATCCGCGATAAAGGAGGGATAATTATACGCGTAGAGCAGGATTGAATCTGCTGTTTCCGGGCCGATTCCTGAAACACTCAAAAGGAAATCCCGCTCGGGAACATCAATCCCGTTGCTGCCGGGTTTTCCGAACAGGATGTGAATAACACCTTTAAGCCGCCGGGCTTTCTGTCGAAAATATCCGCTGGGACGAATCAGGGCCTCAAGTTTTTCCACAGAACTATCTGCGATAGCCTCAGCCGAAAGAATACCATCCGCCTGCAAATTACCCAGGGCCTTTTCGACGTTTTTCCAACTGGTGTTCTGGGTAAGAATTGCTCCTGTGCTTATTTCGATGCGGTCTTCTATGGCAAGGGGTATTCTGGAAGGAAAGAGGCGGTAGCCCCGGCTGTTGAAACCGGGGCTGCCACGGCGTGAGAAAAGGGGCCACCACCCCTGGTAGCCGTACGCGTCTGACAGTATTTCATAAATATCAAAGACTGTCGGCATTCGCAGAATCAGTTCCTGGCAGCGATGGCCGCCTGTGCCGCTGCCAGTCTGGCAACAGGAACCCGGAAGGGAGAACAGGAAACATAGTTAAGTCCGGTGTTATAGAAGAACTCGATGGAGCGGGGATCTCCCCCATGTTCACCGCAGACTCCCATTTTCATATCCGGCTTTGTTTTGCGTCCAAGTTCTACTGCAGTGGCCACAAGCCGCCCCACTCCGGAAATATCGATGCTGGAGAAGGGGTCGTGGTGCAGGATGTTCTGCTCCAGATAGAGGGGTATAAAACTACCCGCATCATCCCGGGAAAAGCCGTAGGTCATCTGGGTCAGATCGTTAGTACCGAAAGAGAAAAAATCCGCATGATCCGCTATCTCATCAGCAGTCATAGCCGCCCGGGGAATCTCGATCATGGTTCCTATGGAATAGTCTATTCTCATCTTGCGTTTTACCAGTACAGCCTGGGCGACCGCCTCAATACGGTCATGCATAATCTGGGTCTCTTCCTTGGTACCAACCAGGGGAATCATAATCTCCGGATAAATCTTGCCTCCCGACTTTACCACGTCACAGGCCGCCAGCATGATTGCCTCAACCTGCATCTCGTATATTTCGGGATACGTTATTCCAAGCCGGCAGCCCCGATGTCCCAGCATGGGATTTGCTTCCTCGAGGTTTGCAATCTTCTCCCTTAGTTTGGCAGGTTTTATTCCCAGCTCATCTGCGATAGTTTTAATATCCTTGACCGTGGAAGGAACGAACTCATGAAGCGGCGGATCCAGAAGTCGTATTGTAACGGGGAAACCCTCCATGGCCTTGAAGATGCCGGTGAAGTCTTTCTTTTGCAGGGGAAGCAGTTTTTTCAGGGCCGCTTTTCTTTCCTCCACGGTATCGGAAACAATCATCTCCTGGAAGATGTCCAGTTTTCCGTCGTCAAAGAACATGTGCTCCGTGCGGCAAAGACCAATTCCCTCGGCACCAAAGGAACGAGCAACCTTTGCATCGTTGGGCTGGTCGGCATTGGTCCGGATCACGATGCCTTTGTCCTTCAGACCCGGGCGTTCCGCGGATTTTCGTATCTTGTCGGTCCAGCTTAAAAAGCGGGATAAGTCCTGGGTCATTTTGGGAACTGACAGTATAGCCTTTCCGGAATATACGTTCCCGGTTGTTCCGTTAATTGTTATCCAGTCACCCTCTTTGAATTTTTTGCCCCCCGCGGTAAAAGTCTTGCCGCTGATAACAATATCTTTGCAGCCGGCGACACAGGGTGTTCCCATACCCCGGGCAACAACCGCAGCGTGGGAAGTCATACCGCCGGTGGAAGTAAGAACCCCCTCCGCGGCGTGCATACCGCCGATATCCTCAGGACTGGTCTCTTTGCGGACCAGAAGCACCTTTTGCCCAACCGCGACCCAGCGCTCAGCCTCTTCGGCAGAAAAGACAGCCTGACCTGTCGCCGCACCGGGGGACGCATTCAGGCCCTTGGCAATAAGTTCCATTACCTGTTTCTGTTTGGGATCAATATTGGGGTGAAAAAGCTGGTCCAGCTGGTCGGGAGTGACCCGGGATACCGCAGTCTCCTCGTCAATAAGCTTTTCATCTACCATATCGACAGCGCACTTGACCGCTGCCGCGCCAGTCCGTTTGGCATTTCGGGTTTGAAGAATAAAGAGGTCCCCCTCCTGCAGAGTGAACTCCATATCCTGCATGTCCCGGTAATGCTTCTCCAGCCGGTCCTTCAGTTCGACTAACTTTGTGTAGGCGCCGGAATTTTTCTTTTTTAAGGAAGAAATGGGTTCGGGGGTACGGATCCCGGCGACCACGTCTTCTCCCTGGGCATTCATAAGGTATTCCCCGTAGAAAACATTTTTTCCGGTGGAAGGATCCCTGGAAAAGCAGACTCCCGTACCAGATGTTTCGCCGAAATTGCCGAAAACCATGGACTGAACATTCACCGCGGTCCCGAGGAGCCCATCGATGGAGTTAATCTTGCGGTATTTTATTGCCTGGGGATTATTCCAGGACCCGAAAACGGCGTTGACAGCAGCCTTGAGCTGCTCTTTTGGGTCCTGAGGAAACTCCGCTTTCTGCTGTTTTTTATACGCCTCTTTGTAACGTTCAACCAGTTTTTCCAGGTCTTTGGCATCAAGCTGGGTGTCCAGTTCCACACTTTTGCTTTTTTTCAGTTTGGCCAGGATTTCCTCAAAGACATTGATGTCCATTCCCATCGCTACATTGGCAAACATCTGTATAAAACGCCGGTAGGCATCCCAGGCAAAGCGGGGATTGTCTGTCAGAGAGCTTATCCCCCTGACAGCCTGGTCATTCATACCAAGATTCAGAATAGTATCCATCATACCAGGCATGGATACCGCCGCACCGGAACGTACGGAGACAAGGAGCGGGTCCGAGGGATCACCAAGTTTTTTTCCCATTAACTGTTCCAGTTTTTCCAGGTTTTCGTCGACCTGTTCCAGTACCCCCGCGGGATAAGTGCGGTCATTCTCGTAATAAGCCTTACATACAGCAGTAGAGATAGTGAAACCCGGGGGAACCGGGATTCCAAGACTGGTCATTTCAGCCAGATTTGCTCCTTTTCCTCCAAGAAGCTCCTTCATGCCGGCGTTTCCGTCAGCTTTGCCATTGCCGAAGAAATAGACGAATTTCTCCATAGAAGTTTTTTCCCTCCATATATGATTACCGCCGGTCCTCCGGCAGCAAAAGTTCGCAGCCCGATTGGTCTTACCAGTTACACACTATATAGGAATTCGAAAATAAGAAAAAGCCCCTGATACCACATAAGTAGATATCAGGGGCGATATGTTCAACCCGTGGGACAGATCAGGCCGTATAGGCTTCCAGATACTGGCTCCGGGAGGGGTGTTGCAGCCGTTTTATAGCTTTCTTTTCTATCTGACGGATACGTTCCTTTGTCAGACTGTATTTGTCACCAATCTCTTTTAACGAAAGCGGACTGTAGCCGTTCAGACCGAAACGATACTGAATAATCTCTGATTCCTTTTCCGTAAGGGTATTCAATACCTCGTTGATATCCTCGATAAGGGAGTTCCCTATTGCCGTATCTTCGGGATGCTCATACTCCGCGTCCTCGATAAAATCACCCAGCTGGGATGAATCCTTTTCGTTGTAGACCGGGGTTTCAAGTGAAACCAGATCCCGGGATATATTTATCAGATCCTGAACATGGGACTCGTCCATGTTAACCGCTTTGGCGATCTCTTTGAGTTCCGGGTCCTCCGCCTTACCTGACTGCAGCTCTTTTCTGGCCTTTTCTATCTGGACCAGCTCGTTGGCACGGTTCAGCGGCAGCCGGATCATCCGCGACTTTTCACAGATGGCTTTAAGAATTGCCTGCCGGATCCACCAGACCGCATAGGAGATAAAATGATATCCTTTTTCAACATCGTAACGCTCTATTGCATTCATAAGGCCGATATTGCCTTCGCTGATCAGATCAGTAAGGGGCAGCCCCTGATTCTGGTATTTCTTGGCAACGTTGACCACAAAGCGAAGATTCGACTTGACGAGCATGTCCTTTGCAAACTGATCATCCTTCGCGGCCGCTCTGGCGTATTTATCTTCCTCTTCACGTGTCAAAAGAGGTATCCGATTGATCTCCTTAAGATACATGGAAAGAACGTTTTCATCGTCGTATGAGTTTCCTATGCCGTTATATCGTCTGTTCTGGGCCATTTATGCCTCCTGCCTATTAATATGCAATCTGCATGCCAACTCAGGAGTCATTGCTGTTTTTTATAATTGTTTTATACATATGGAATTACATTTACTGACAAAAATGATAAGAAAAACTGTTTTTTAAAATGTGTCGTTTTTACACATTCAATCATATTACTTCGTATAATGCGTCAAAAAAGACCATACAACAGTTCTTCGTCGCATTTAATGCGTCCGCAGCACTGCCTGTAGGTCAAACCGCTGCGGCACGGACATGGATCGTCGGCTGAAATGCGGGACCGTGAGAAAAAATCGACGTGAATTATTTCATGTTTTTCTTCGGGAGGAGAAAAATAGGGAAAGATTATCTCCACATCGGTAAAAAGGGCCAGTTTCTCACTATTGGACTTGCCCCGTAAAACATCCGAACGTACAATACCCTGCCAGTATTCAAAAATAAGATCCCAGATCATGTCTTTCTCGCCCTGACTGCCGATTTTTCGGCTGCGTTTTGATTCCAGATATTTCTTCAGCTGTACGGAGTAGAAAGCGTTCCAATCATCCAGTTCACTGGTCATTTGCCGCAGCATGCCGTAATCGTTTATATATCGCTCTACCATCTTTCCGGCATAGCTGCGCTTATCAAGACTGCGGGCGGTGAGCCAGGTTTTCAGGGCAGATGATGGAAGCCCAACCTTTTTGAGTACAATACCCGTGTAGAAAAGCGTCTTTATCAGCTCCCGCCGATCATCGACAGGACAGCTCCGCAGGGCTTTACGAAAATATTCAAGGGCAATCCGTGGACGATGATGGGACAAATGCCATTTACCCATTTCGAAAGATCCGGTGCTGGAATGCATAGTAACTCCTTGGATTAAAATACTTAAGCGCAAGCTATTTGACAACCGCCCTTGACCCTTTTTGCCGTGATCCGTATATTTCCAATGATTCTACTGCAAAATACAGGGAAAAATCCTATTGAAACTGGATTCAGGAGGAACGTATGAAGGTTAGTCCCATTGGTGATCGTGTGTTGGTAAAACTTGAAGAGGTGGAAGAGAAAACCGCTAGCGGGATATTTATCCCTCAGACGGCCCAGGAGAAGACCCAGACGGGTATTGTTGAAGCTGTCGGAGACGACGAAACAATTACAGTAAAAGCGGGACAAAAGGTCATGTACGACAAGTATTCCGGAACAACCATCAAGGTTGACGGAAAGGATATGCTTCTTGTCCGCATGTCTGACATTATGGCGGTAATCGAATAAGAGGACCGTAATTCACGTCTTTTTAGAGCCTTCCGTCCCCCGGGACGTGAAGGCTTTTTTTATGCTTTATGGGCACCTCTAAAAAGCTTCATGGATAAAGAAAGGTTTCGAGTTCCCGCATTATCATTTCCTGTGTGCCGAAACAACGCATCGTTGCAGGAAGTGATTCGAGAAAGACCCCGCCATAGTTCTTCCTCAGGATTCTCGGATCGCAGATTACCACAGCCCCCCGGTCGGTGGAGGAGCGGATCAAACGGCCAAAGCCCTGCTTAAAACGCATAACCGCCTGGGGAAGCGACAACTGAAAAAAGGAGTTTCCCCCTCGTGCCTCCACCGCCTCCATGCGGGCCTGAAGAACAGGATCCGAAGGGACCATAAAAGGCAGCCGAAACAGGATAAGCAGGGTAAGGGTTTCACCGGGACTGTCTACGCCTTCCCAGAATGATTCGGTTGCCAGCAGAACGCTGCCGATATCGCTGTTAAAACGCTCCAGCAGCCTGGTCCGGTCATCGTCTCCCTGACGGAGAACACTGATCCCTGCCTCCTGTAAAGCAGGGGCGATGGAATCGTAGGCCTCCGTCAGCATGGCATAGGAGGTAAACAGCAAAAGGCCCCTGCCCTCGCTGAGAAGCAGAAGATCCCGTGCAAAGAGGGCGGCAAACCGTGTATAACCGGGGTCTTTGGGATCCGGTGCTTCGCTGGGCGCACAGAGCAGAACGTTCGACTTATAGGGAAAGGGGGACGGGAATCGTTCCTTCTGGTGGGGATAATCGGTAAGCCCCATTCTCTCTTCCCAGTAGCGGAAGTTCTCCTGTATGGTAAGGGTGGCAGAGGTCATAATGACAGTGTCAAAGGGATCATAGACCGCCTCCTGCATCAGGGAACTTACCTCCAGTGGGCTTACGGTAAAAAACAGATGCATCTCACGGCCGATCCGTTTGGCCTCTATCCAGAATACCTGGTCCGGCCGGTTTTCCCGTTCCCTGAAAGCATCACAGACCATGAGAAACCCCGACAATCGGCGCTGTATTACCCTGAGCTCATGGAGGGCCGGCTCCTCGCCTGCATCATCGGGAAGGGAGTCGGCAATACGCCCCAGGAGGGAGTAGAGATCCCCCAGGGGTTTGCGGATTTCGGCAATCTGGTTCGAAACCACAAGTTCAAATCCATCCTCCCCGGCTGCTGAACCGGAGCCCTTGAGCCGGTAACTTGATGCTCCGGACAGAAGGGGAAGAATAGTCGATTCCGCCGCCTCCAGCACGTCCCTGAGCGTGGAGATTGCCTGGGGTGCCTGGGAGCTTAAACGGGTATCCGGCAGATAGGGTTCAATCTTGACAAGGGCCCCAAAACTGCGGTTTCTGCGGCGCCGTAGAAGTCTGGCAAGCTGTTTATAGATGGAGAGGCGCCCGAGGCTCATTGAAAAATAGGAGGTCGCGTTCCGCTCTACGTTATGGGCCTCGTCAAAAACGATTTTATGAAACGGCGGCAATACTGCCGTTCCTTCAAAGCCGAGTTCTTCCAGTCTCAGGGCCAGATCGGAAAAGAGCAGATGATGATTCACAACCAGCACCTGGGCAGCCGCCGCCTTGCGCCGGGCACGGATTACAAAGCAGCGTTCCCGATGGCGGCAGCGCAGGCCCAGGCAGGAATCGGCTTCGGAGTTGATCCGGTTCCAGAGATCCCTGGGGGGAAGTATGGGCAAATCGCTCAAAGAACCGGTTTCGCTTACCTCTGCCCAGTCCCGGATTGATTCCAGATCATGGCCCTCCTCACGAAAGAGGGAGTCCTCCTCCAGAGCTTCTTTCAGACGATGAAGACACACATAGTTACCGCGCCCTTTAACCAGGGCGCAGGCAACCTGAGACTTCATGATCTTCAGGACCGTGGGGATGTCCTTTTCCAGCAGCTGGTTCTGGAGATTGATAGTCCCGGTGGAAACCACTACCCGCTGGCGGTTCTTTTCGGCCCAGGCAACCGCCGGAACAAGATACGCGAAAGACTTGCCGACGCCGGTACCCGCCTCGATCAGGCTTACCTGGTTTTCGTTAAAGCTGCGGCTGACTGCTTCGGCCATGGCGATCTGGGAATCCCGTTTTTCATAGCGGATCTCATCTGCCAGGGGCCCTTCGGGGGTCAACAGCCCCGCGAGCTTCTCAGCATCAAGGGGAGACAACTCCGACTCCCTGACCGCTTCGGCGACCACGTAGACAGAGCTGGCCTGGTTATCGACTATATAAAAGCCGACCCCCCGATTGCCGAGATACGCGGCAATGCCAAGGTCCGCCCTGCTGGGTGAGAGGTTGCCCGAAGGATGATTATGAATGACCACATCCGCGGTTTCCAGGTAAGGACTGAGGGCCGGAACGGATATCTGGTTACCCCGGGCACCGATCATTACTGATGAAACCAGGCCGTCTTCGTTGATTGTTCCGATAAAAAAGACTTCATTTCCCGAAGCTTCCAGAATGGCATCGGCGATGTTGTCTTTTACATGGGAAAGAAAATAGTCTTCGATTCTCATTCCGAAGTAAGCAGCTCCATTACGGATTCAACGATACTCCGAAAGCGGTTCTCCACCCGGGCGGCAGTCCCAATTACCTCCTGGTGACTAAGGGGCTGATCCAGGATTCCGGCAGCCATATTTGTTATGCAGGAAAAACCGATTGTCCTGATTCCCAGGTAGTTAGCAATAATTACCTCCGGAACTGTGGACATTCCAACCATGTCCGCCCCCAGCTGTTTGAGCATCCTGATTTCCGCAGGGGTCTCATAGGATGGACCGCTTAAGCCCGCATAAACACCCTCGGTCAGAGGATAATCCAGCGTGTCTATAATCCTTTTTCTCAAAGCCCGGGAGTAGGCATCGCTCATATCAGGAAATCTGGGTCCAAGCTCCCCATTGTCGGGTCCGATCAGCGGGTTTGTGCCCATAAGATTGATATGGTCGCGGATGAGCACAATCTGTCCCGGACTGAAGTCAGGATTAATACCTCCGGCAGCATTGGTGACTAAAAGCTGTTCCACTCCCAAAGCCTGTAAAAGGAGCACGGGCTTGACCACATCGTGAATGGGGTGTCCCTCGTAATAATGAAATCGGCCCGCCAAAAGAGCAAAGTCCCTGCTGATCTTCAGAAAGCCCCGATGGCCTTCTACTGTCGGCTTCGGCATCTCCGGAATTTTCGAGTAATCTATGGTTTCTCCGGAGAGGGAATCAGCAATCTTTGACAGACCGGACCCCAGTATTACCCCTACTTTCGGCCTGGATTCCGTAATGCTGTTCAGCGACTCCCGAAAAGCGTGTATCGTTTTGGTATATTCTGCCATATTCTTACCTCCTGCCGGGTTATCCGGATTATCTCTTCTGCACAGGAAAAGATCAAGCAATAAGGGCTTGTCATTTCATAGCCTTAAGATCGATACGTTGACACAGGTTTTTCAAAATGGTACTAGAGAAAAACCCTTTTTACCCTTGACGGATCTTACAAGGAGCATGACATGGTGGTTATGAAATTCGGCGGAACTTCCGTACAGAACGGAGATTATATTGATCGGGCCCTGGATATCGCGGCTAAGCAGCTGGACAGCGCCCCTCTTCTAATTTCTTCGGCTATGGGAAAAACCACCGACGCTTTAGTTGCCGTAACCGAACTCGCCGAACAGGGGATGTTCGCCGGGGCCGAAGAACAACTGAAAACCCTGAAGGATAACCATTTTACTGTGGCCGACGGCTTCCTGACCGGTCAGGTGCTTGAGGAGTGCCGCAGAGCCATTGATGAGCTGTATCTTCAACTGATTGCCCTTGTACGAGGTTCCAGCCTGCTTCATGAATGCAGTCCCAGAAGCCGCGATGCAATACTGGCCTTCGGAGAGTTACTGTCCACTACCATTATCTGTCACCGTGCCATGGCCCGGGGGATGGATGCCCAATGGATTGATTCCAGGGACTGTATTATTACTGACGACAACTTTACCAGTGCTTCTCCCGACTTTGACGCTACCAACAAGGCGATTAAAAAGCACGTGAAACCCCACAAAGGCCGTCTCCTTATTGCCCAGGGTTTTATATCCCGCACCGCGGATGGCACTACCACGACCCTTGGACGGGGGGGCAGCGATTACACCGCCGCGATTTTCGGCGCCGCCCTCAAAGCCGACGAGGTACAGATCTGGACCGATGTTAACGGAATTCTCACCTCTGACCCGCGCATCGTCCCCGGGGCCAGGACCATTGACAAGATAACCTACGACGAAGCCGCGGAGCTCGCCTTTTTTGGAGCAAAGGTAGTACACCCATCCACCATTCAGCCCGCCATTCGTCACGGAATTCCGGTATGGGTAAAAAACAGCGGAGAGCCGGATCACACCGGCACCCTGATCTCCGGAGAAGCCTCCGGGAGCGGACTGCGCGCCATTGCCGGCAAAAAAGGTGTTACCCTTATGAACATCTCCTCCTCCAGAATGCTGAATGCCTACGGTTTCTTAAGCAGAATTTTTGCCATCTTCAATACTTACAAAACCCCCGTTGATTTGGTGGCCACATCCGAGGTCAGCGTTTCAATGACCATAGATAACACCCGATATATAGAAGAGATCAGCGCCGAACTTGAAAAACTCGGCCAGATCAAGATTGTAAAAAACGCCAGCATCATCTGCATGGTCGGTCTTAATTTATGGCGGGATTCCGCCTTTATTGCCCGGGCATTTTCCGCCCTGGAGGGGATTCCCATTGAGATGGTCTCCCTGGGGTCTTCAGATATAAACCTGTCGTGTGTTGTGCCGGATGAATACGCTGACCAGGCAATCAGGACCCTTCACGTAAAGCTTCTTGAGGAAACACAGTGAACCTCCCCTTCTATAAACTGAGGATCGGCAGAAACGACACGATCCTTGTCAATCTGATGGGTGATGCTCTGCCGGACGAGGAGATACTGCCCGTCCTGGTTCGCAGCATGTGCCGCCGACACCGTGGTATCGGCGCCAACGGGCTTGCCGTACTGCTGGACCATCCCGAAGCAGGAGCGGATCTCCGCTATTTCAGTCCCCGGGGAGAGGAGATACAGAGTTTCTTCGATCCCCTTCTGGGGGCAGCACGCTTCCTGTTTGACTCAGGATTCGCAGGGACCAGGGCCCTGACCATTTCGACACCGGGGGGAATAAAAAGTATCGAAGCCATTGACAGCGCCAATTTCCGTATATCCCTGAGCCCCCCCCTTGATCCCGAGGGAAACAAACTGAAGGAGATGATCAGTACGGACACGGGGAGTTACCTTTCACTGGACGGAAAGACATACCCGGTTACACCGGTTGTTATTGTTCAGCTGTTCGGGGCACTCTTTTTCGATTCCGACCCGAAAAAAGGAAAAAAGAAAATGGGAAAAGCCCTGGCAAAGGCCGGACTTTTCGCGAAAGAGTTTCACCCCCTTTTTATTCAGCTTTACTCCGATGACGATATATCCTTCTGGCCCTGGTGGGATAGCGGATACGGTCTGCAGGAAACCAGCCTTGCTGCGGGAGCCGCGGCTGTTGCAGCCGCGATTCGGGGTTTTACCGGCCGCTCACTAATGACACGTTGCGGTAAGGATGATTTCTACATAGAATGGAAAGAACCCGATGGAGAACTTTTACTGACAGGCGGCGCCAAATACGTTTTTACCGGGGATTACTACTTTGACGAGGAAGATTTTTACAGCGGCGGTACCACCTCCTGATCTTCCGGCTCAGCCTGCTTATATTTCGTTTATATCGTATTCGCTGATCTTGCGGTGCAGGGTTTTGCGGCCAATCCCCAGAACCTCCGCGGTTTTGCTCTTGTTGCCATTGCAGTAATTCAAGGTACTCTCTATTATCACCCGCTCTGCTTCGGCCATGCTGACGCCAAGATCTATTTTAATATAGGTCCCCTCTTCCCCGGAAACCACACTGGGGGGAAGGTCCTCCGGAGTAATAATGTTTCCTTTAGAAAGAACCACAGCACTCTCTATAGAGTTCCGCAGTTCCCGAATATTGCCGGGCCACGAATAGTTGTAGAGGGCCAGATTGGCTTTATGGTCAATACCCTCGATGCTTTTTCCATTTTCTTCAGCGAACTCATTAAGAAAAGCCGCCGCCAGGAGGGGAATATCTTCCTTGCGCTCCCGTAATGGGGGGACATGGATGTTAACCACATTCAGACGATAGAAAAGGTCTTCACGAAAATTTCCTTTTTCTATTTCCGCCTTTAAATCCCGGTTGGTGGCGGAGATAATGCGCACATCCACCTCCTGGGTCTCCTCGCCTCCAACGCGCTCAAAGCGCTTCTCCTGGAGTACCCGCAGAATTTTTATCTGCACGGACTGGGAGATCTCTCCGATCTCGTCCAGAAAGATTGTTCCGGTATGGGCCAACTCGAAACGTCCCCGCTTGCGGGCAACCGCACCGGTAAAGGCCCCTTTTTCGTGCCCGAAAAGCTCACTCTCCAAAAGGCTCTCAGACAGGGCGGCACAGTGCACCTTAATATGAGGCTTGTCCTTTCGAGGGGAAAGCTTATGGATAGCGTCTGCAATCAACTCCTTACCGACACCGCTGTCGCCAGTAATCAGAACTGAAGCCTTGGTAGCGGCTACCTGCTCGACCACCTCCATGACCCGCCGCATCTGGGAGCTTTTTCCGATAATCTTTGCATAACGGTTCCGCTCCCCGATAAGATCAATCTCCTCCTGCAAGGCACGATGCTGCAGAACCAGTTCCCTGTTGGCCAGAGCCCGTTTTACAAGGAGGGACAGGCGGTCGAGGTTTAGAGGTTTGGTAATAAAATCATAGGCCCCGTCACGCATGGCGTTAACGGCAGATTCAATAGTTCCGTGGCCCGTCAGAATAATAACCGGTACCGTGGGATAGGCGGACGCAACCTTCTTTAACAGCTCCTCCCCGGACATTTCAGGCATCTTGAGGTCTGTGATTACCAGATCGACCTCTTCAGAGTTGATGATACCCAGGGCCTCTTTTCCGTCGGCAGCTAAAAAGACATTGTAGTTTTCCAGCTCAAGAGCCTTGCCCAGTCCTTCACGGATATTCTTTTCATCATCTACAATTAGTACATTAAACTTCATTGCTCTGCCATCCTAGTAAACGCTGTTCCTTCTGCGGAACCGGCAGGGTTATGGTAAAGCTGGTGCCTTCTCCCTCCCGGCTCTCGAGATTGATCTCTCCCTGATGCTCTTTGATTATCTTGTAGACCAGGGTCAACCCAAGGCCGGAGCCAAAATCCTTGGTGGTAAAATAGGGTTCGAATATCTTGGTCATGTTCTCTTCAGGAATCCCAACGCCGGTATCGCTGATTGATAGTTCAACATGGTCGTCTCTGGCAACGGTTTCAACACGCAAACACCCGCCCTCCGGCATGGCGGATATGGCGTTTTTCACAATGTTGAGAAGGGCCTGCTTCATGTATTTAAGGTCCAGCTGCAGTTCCGGCATCTGGGCATCCAGGTTAAGATCCAGGCGTATCTTCTGTTCCTCAAGCTCATAGTGAATAAACTCAAAGAGCTCATGCACAAGCTCATTCAAGTTCTGGGAAACCAGATTGACGTCCATGGGTCGGACCGCGAAGAGAAAGTCGACGATAATGCCATTCAGCCGCTCGACCTCTTCATTGACAATATCAAGGTAATTCTGAATTGTCTCCGTATTTTTCCCGGCCCCATTGCCCAGGGCCTTCTGAATGAGCTGGATATGTATACTGATGGATCCTAAAGGATTCTTGATCTCATGGGCCACCCCGGCTGTCAGGGTCGTCAGAGCAGCGAGATTCTCGGCTCGGCGCAGCCGGGCCTCTTTGGCTTTCTTTTCTGTAATATCCTCTATGTGGAGCAATCCACCCTGTATACGTCCCTCCCGTACAAGAGGCATCATGGTACAGGAAAGAACCCGGGTGGAACCGCCGGACTGTAAAGAAATTTCCTTATCCTCGATATTTTCCTGTTCAACCAGGGCCTCATGGAAAAATTCGCTCAGACCGCTGTCCGCCAGGGCGTCCCACAGGGGACGTTCGACGACTTCACCACTTTTAAATGGAAAAAGACGCTCCGCGGCCTTGTTCAGTAGAATTACCGAGTGGTTTTCGTCCAGGACAACAACCCCGTCGGTCATGGAATACAGGACCATCTCCAGGAGTTCATTCTCCTGCACCACATCCATAATAAGAGAGCGTATCTGGTCGATATCCAGCTTGCCAATCTTCTTCAAGGCCCTGTTCAGAAACTTTCTCACCAGGCACCTCCATAAAGAAGCCCTTCGAGAAGCAGGTCGGGATTCTGGTTGTATCCTTCAAACATCTTTCGGGCTCTGGTGAGCCGGGGCATCAAATTCTCCATCCGGTCAAGTTCTGCCCCGGAAGTCAGAACGCGGAGTTTCTGCCGCAGAATTTCCTCTAACTCCTCCAGAAGGGGAAGAAAACGCTCTTTTTTCTGGAGCATGGTAAAGACCTCGGAGAGATCTCCCTCGGTACGGTTGCCAGAAATCAAATCGGCAACCGTTTCGGCGTGACGCCGTATTTCACCGGCCCCCAGATCAAACCCGAGAAAATACTCCCGTAAAGAATGAAACTCCCCTGAGGGTTCCCGGAAGATCCTGTTCAGTACCTGCCGCTCTCCATTCACATCCCGCTCCTTGAACGCATAAGGCCGCAGGCGGGAAAGAATTGTCTGTATAAGAGCCGCCCGCTTGGATGTTGTAAGAATAAAATGTACCCCCTCCGGCGGTTCTTCGAGGATCTTCAGGACGGCGTTGCGGGCGGAGTCCATCATGGTCTCGGCATTTTCCATGATTATAATCTTGCCCCGTCCGTGCCCGGTAGTACGGGTCCAATAGGCCAGATTACGCAGCATAAAAATCGGAATATGGTTCAGGTTCACGCCCTTTGTTATGACAGAGGCCTCCTTTACAATGGAAGAGAGCATTCCTTCTACCCGGGCTTCAGAAAGTTCTCCTGCTGCGGGATCAAGTTCATCAAGAAGCTCCTCCATGGAGTCCAGTGAGGATCGAACGCCCTTCAGCTTGTTCTCCTCCCCCTCCCATAACCAGGGATCAAAACGCCGGGTCAGTTTGCGGGCCGCCCGCAGAACAAGATACCGGGCATAATCCTTACGGGACCGCCGCAGTACCTCAAGACTGCCGTCAAGTTCCTGCTGAAAATACCGCGGCCCCAGCATACCCAGATCGGGGTGAGTCAGGGTCCGGTGCTTGCGGCAATCCGGACATGAGCAGGACCACTCCCGCTCCCGGGAACAGCTCAACCCCCGGGCCAGCTCCAGCGCAGCGGACAGCTTCCCGCTGAAAGCAGGACCAAAAAAGAGCAGGGACGAGGGTAAACGATTATTTTCCAGGTCCTCTGTGAGCCTCGCAACTACATGTTCCTGATCGAGAATATTTTCAAACACCTTTGTTCATCTCTCCCAACAGCCTTCCCAATGGCACCGTCCCGGGGATCTGCACTGCAGGCAGAACCTCTTCAATAAATTGTGCGAAAAGGCTCTCATCGATTATACGACGTGTATCTACAAAAGGCTGGGTCTCGAGGATAAGCAGCAGCAGAATACTCAATACCAGCCCTTCGCCCAGCCCCCAGAAAAACCCCAGGGCCCTGTCCAGATTTTCCAGATTCACCGCCTCTATCAAACGGTATAACAAGCCTTCGGCGATCTTCAGGACTAAATATACGGCCAGAAAGATTACCAGAAAAGCGATTACCCTGTTCCAGAAAGAATCTCCAAGGACTCCGCTTAAGAGCTCCCCCCCTGCACCGGAAAATAGTATTCCCCCGATAATACCGCCGCCGATTGCAGCCACGGCGACAATCTCGGCGATAAATCCTTTTATCAGGCACCGGACTACCATTACCAGAATAACGGCACCGAACACATAGTCCAAAACCCCCGGATTCATCGGTCAGGAACCGCAATCCTGTAAAAACTCGTGAATCAGGTCCCCACAGGCCTGAACGCCAGTATTTCCCGTTATCTTTTGTGCGGCTTCTCCCATACGCAGGCGGGTCTCCCGGGAGGCGACCAGATCAAGGACCGCGGCTCTAAGAGCCGCAGGCGCAGCATTTTCATCGGATAAAACAAGAGCTGCGCCGGCATCTTCAAAGTACCTGCTGTTACGCAGCTGATCTCCACGGCTGCCTTCGGTTCCCAGGGGAATAAGAACCATTGCCTTACCAAGGGTCCCGCATTCCCACAGGGTCCCCGCTCCTGCACGGGTTATTACAATATCCGCCGCCGCCAAAACGTGGGGCATTTCGTTGTGGATATATTCCCGCCGGACATAACCCGGACGGGGATTATCGCTGCCGTTTCCTCCACCGGTCTGGTGCAGGACCTCCGCATGGGGCAGTATATCGTCTATTACTTCGGCCATAAGCTGGTTTATCTGCCGCGCCCCAAGGCTGCCGCCGATAACAAATACCAGGGGTTTTTCTCCAGGAAGGCCGAAAACCCGGCGTCCGGCGTCCCTATTCCCGGTCAGGACAGCAGGGCGAATTGGATTTCCCGTAACAACAATTTTATGTGCCGCGGAGGATGGAAAAAACTTCATGGTTTCCTTGTAGGAGACACATACCCGGTCAGCAAAACGGGCATTGATTCGGGTTGCCAGTCCCGGATCCAGATCGGATTCATGGGTAATAACCGGTATCCGGCAAATCCGGGCGGCAATTACCGGAGGAACCGAGACGTAGCCGCCTTTTGAAAAAAGCAGAGCCGGCCTTCGTTTAAGCATAAAGACAAGTGACTTTATAAGAGCAAGGAAGATTAAAAACAGGTCTGTCACGTTCCTGAGGGAGAAATACCGCCGGAACTTGCCGGAAGGAACGGCAAAGAAAGAAATATCATGCTTTGCAAGGATATCCCGTTCCATCCCCTTGTTAGAACCAATCCAGCAGATTTCTTCGGAAGAGACCTTTCTCTCGCTTACCAGCCCCTCAATAATTGCCAAACCGGGATACACGTGTCCTCCCGTTCCTCCACCGGTAAAAACAAGCAGTTTTCGTGACCTTGTACTCATGCGGTATCTCTTCTCCGTAAGCGAGATTACCACAGCCTTTGCCGCTTATGCAACGAAAAGGCCCTTTATGCAAAAAACAGGAAAAGAATCATTTTAACCTGTTCCTAACACATCTTTCATACAGTTCTTATCTGCAAATTTTATCTCTTAATCATCATTCAGATCCTATGGAGGAATAAATGAAAAAGACTTTGATTCTTGTTTCCCTGCTTCTTACTGCAGGACTCCTGTTCGCAGGCGGACAGAAAGCCGCTGAAAGCGGTGACGGTTTTTCTGGTAACTACGCCTTCGGTGGTTCCACCACCCTGGAAGGCTTCCTGAGACCCGCTATCGATGAGTTTACCAGTTTGCACCCCGGAGTAACAATCTCCTACGACGCTCCCGGCTCCTCCGCCGGCGTCAAGGGTGCCCTGGACGGGACCTATGACCTGGGAGCAGCTTCCAGGAAAATCAAGGACACCGAAAAAAGCGCCGGTGCGATTCCTGTAGTGGTAGCCCTTGATGGAGTGGCTGTTGTAGTCAATAAAGAGACGGTTACCATCGCAAACCTCAGTATGGACCAGATCAAGAAAGTATTCTCCGGAGAAGTTACCAACTGGAGTGCCCTGGGCGGTCCCAACGCAGAAATTGTTGTAGTTAACCGCGATGAAGCCTCCGGAACCCGTTCAGCCTTTGGCGACATTGCCCTGGGAGATGCAAAGTTCACTGACAAGGCGATTATTACCACCGGCAACGGAGACATGGTTGCCAAAGTCGGATCCACCCCCTATGCCATCGGCTACTGCGGCTTCGCGTACATAACCAGGGACCCCGGCATAAAAGCGGTAACCGTAGAAGGTGTAGAGCCCACCATGGAGAATGTGCTCAGCGAGACATTCCCCATCCAGCGCCCCCTGAACATGGTCCACACCGGCGACTTGGACGAAGTTGAACAGGCCTTTCTTGACTTCCTTCTCTCCGACGACGGTCAGGCTATTATAGAAGAAGAAGGTTTTATATCCATCAAGTAATTTACCCGGCAGTGACATTGGAAATGTATCTGAACCGGTTCCCTCTTAACGGGGGAGCCGTTCTTTTAACAGAACTCTAACACAACTTTTATCTCTCATTCATACAGCACAATTTATATAGACACAGTAGAAAAGCAAGGAGTGGCGGGTTTTGAACACAAGAAAAATACGGGACGAGGCTGCCAAACACCTCTTTGCCTTTTGCGCCTTTGTCTCTGTTCTGAGTGTCGTCTTTATAACCATCTTCATTTTCCTCGAAGGTCTGCCGCTTTTTGAGGTTACAGGCGTGCTGGACTTTCTTATCGGTACCGTATGGGAACCCACCGGCGATCCTGCTCATTACGGGATACTCCCCTTTATTGCCGGTTCCATCTGGGTAACCTTCGGCTCTCTGATGCTCGCCCTTCCCGTCGGACTCTCCGTTGGAATCTTCATGGCGGAATACGCCACAGGTCGTTTTGCCAACACCGTCCGCTCGGTGGTTGAGCTGCTGGCGGGGATCCCTTCGGTAATTTACGGGCTGTTCGGATATATAGCCATCGCACCGATTGTGCGCAACCTCACCCCCAGCAACACGGGTCTGGGGGTCCTGACAGCTTCCATTGTTCTGGCGATCATGGTTCTTCCGACAATAATCAACATTACTGAAGTTTCCTTACGAGCGGTTACGCCGGAGCTGAAAGAAGCATCTTTAGCCCTGGGAGCGACCCACTGGCAGACTATCGTCCATACCCTTATTCCGGCGGCACGGTCCGGAATACTGGCGGGTATCGTTCTGGGGATGGGACGATCCATCGGAGAAACCATGGCAGTCCTGATGGTGGCAGGAAACGCCGTTACAATGCCAACAAGCCCGCTTTCGCTGGCAAGAACACTGACCATGAACGTGGCCACCGATATGTCTTATGCTTCCGGCGAGCACTGGACCAGTCTTTTTACCACCGGAATGGTACTCTTTGTTTTTATTCTGATAATCAACATCTCGGTTCAGGTACTCATGAAAAAGGCCGTAAAGGACATGAAATAATGGAATTATCCCGTTCGACCCGTATAAGCAAGATGCAGGAAAGCATTGCCCGAGGCTTCGTCTGGTTTTTCGCCGGTCTTACCATTATCATTCTCGTCTGGATTGTCGGGTACATCCTCTTCCGGGGCTTCTACTCCCGGAAGTATATTCCCTACGATGTACTGCCGATCAGCGAAGAGGTAATCCCCCTTGATGGGGAGAACGGAAAAGGTCTGCGTATTATCGTCAATAAAAAGGTAAAGGTTCGGGATCTGACGGAATCCCAGTTGAACACGCTTTACTCAAAACGCAGACGGGAAAACTGGGGATTCTATACCCGACAGGACCTTGATGTTCAGCCCTTCGCCCTTCGCGGAGAAGACCCGGTTTTTGCAGCTGCTGCTGGAAAAGCCGTACTGCCTGATGAAACGGAGTTCAGCAAATACACGACCTTCGTCTCCGGCTTTGATGACATGGTCGAAATGGTAGCAAAAACCCCCGGGGCTGTCGGGTTTGTTCCTTCCGACTACAGCGGTTCCCTGGATCAGGTGAAAATTGTCCCCGTACGCAGGTTCAGCCTGATTTTCAGTCCGGATACGGTAAAGATAGAGGACAACAAAAAACTGCAGGAGCTGGATCGGGACAAACTGCAGAAGATCCTGCAAACAACCGCGCTGAACTGGCTCGAGCTTGGGGGAATCGACCTTGAGATTCACCCGGCCCTCTACCTGTATAACCCCGAATTCACCGAACAGATAGAGGATTCATATATAAACCACCCCCCTAAAGAGTCGGACATACCCATTTTTGACGACAAAGAGGAGTACTTTTATTACATTACATCCACCCCCGGATCCGTCGGCATAGCACTGTACGACGAGGTGGCTGCCAGGGAGCTGCCCACTGTTCCCTTTGTCCGAAAAGAGACCGGTCCGAATCTGACCCTCAGCTTCCTGCTGGAGGCGCCGTCCCGCTCCGGTGCGTGGGGAGGAATATCCTATATTATTCTTAATACCCTGCTGCTGATCAGCTTTACCCTTGTGTTCTCCACACCCGTCGGGGTTGCAGCAGCTATCTACCTGGTTGAATATGCCAAACAGGGTCCCATGGTCCGGCTGCTTCGTATGGGTACGGAGACCCTGGCAGGTATTCCATCCATCGTTTTCGGCCTCTTCGGCCGGATATTCTTTGTACAGATCCTCGGTTTGGGCATTGGCTTTCTTTCGGCCACCCTTACGATAACTCTGATGATTCTTCCCACAATTGTGCGTACATCCGAGGAAGCCCTTGCGTCGGTCCCCGGGACCTACAGGGAGGGTTCTCTGGCCCTGGGGGCGACAAAGCTCGACACCATTTTCAAGGTGGTTCTTCCGGCAGCCAGTCCCGGGATTCTGACCGGCATTATCCTCGGAGTAGGCCGGGTCGTGGGAGAAACCGCTGTGCTGCTTTACACCCTGGGATCCAGTTATGAACTGGTTGCAAGTCCAAGTTCACCAGCCAGAGTACTGTCTCTGCACCTGTATCTGCTGTTTTCGGAGGCTGTCTCCTTTGACCGCGCCTTTGCCACCGGCACCGTACTGATTTTTATAATTCTTATTGTTAACCGTATGACAACCAGGATGATCGGACGTATGAACCGAATGTCCGGCAAATAGAGGAGTGACTTATGGATACCAGGGTAAAAATACAATGCAGAAATCTGAATCTGTTTTATGGGGATTTTCAGGCCCTTCATGATGTTTCCATGGATATAGAACGGGAAAAGGTAACGGCGCTGATCGGTCCGTCGGGCTGCGGGAAATCGACCTTTATTCGTGCCCTGAACAGAATGAACGATATTATCGACTACGTTCATATAAGCGGGACAATCGAATATGACGGAATGAATATTTACAGGGACTACGACGTTATTGAGCTTAGAAAGAAAATAGGGATGGTCTTCCAGAAGCCTAATCCCTTTCCTATGAGTGTATTCGACAATGTTGCCTACGGCCCCCGACTGCACGGAATAAAAGATAAAAACAGGCTGGAGGAGATCGTGGAAACCTCCCTGCGACAGGCGGCAATCTGGGACGAAATCAAGGACAGGCTCCACAAACCCGCCCTCGGAATTTCCGGTGGACAGCAGCAGCGGCTGTGCATTGCCCGCACCCTGTCCGTGAACCCGGATGTAGTACTGATGGACGAACCGACCTCGGCGCTGGACCCTATATCCACCTCCCGGATCGAGGACCTGATAGACGAACTGAAACAGCGCTATACCATTGTTATCGTGACCCACAACATGCAGCAGGCCGGCAGGATTTCCGATTATACCGCGTTTTTCCTTAACGGAGTAATTGAGGAATTCGGTACAACCGGGCAGATATTTTTTAATCCCGGGAACCATCAGACAGAGGCCTACATAACCGGAAAATTCGGTTAAGAAACTTGCAAGGAGACGCCGGATTATGCCAAGCATACGACGACACTTTTTAGAAGAGCTGAATAAGCTGCATGAAAACCTGCTGCGAATGGGTATCCTGGTGGAAGAGTCCATACATAAATCTGTGAGCGCATTAAAAAGTCAAAACAGAGAACTGGCGGAAAATATCATTCAGGATGACGAAAACATAAACGACGCGGAAACCGAAATACTCGACCACTGTATAAAATTGCTCGCCACACAGCAGCCCGTCGCGGGGGATTTGCGGACCATAGTGACCGCAATAAAGGTGGCGACCCAGCTGGAGCGTGTAGGCGATCATTCTGTCCATATTGCGAAAAGCGTCTGCAAATTATCAGACGAACCTTTTATCAGGAAACTGACCGATACTTCCCGGATGGGAGAAATATGCCAAGCTATGATTCGTGATGTTCTGACCGCCCTGATAAACAATAACGGCAGCTATGCACAGGAAGTTGCCCGCAGAGACGACGAAGTGGACAAGCTCTATTACAAAATAACCCGGGAACTTGTTGCCTTCATGCTTGAAGAAAATACACGGATTAATCAGGGCCTGGAGCTGCTCTTTATTGCCCGCTATCTTGAGCGCATCGGCGATCACGTAACAAATATCTCCGAGCTGGTTGTCTACAACAGCTCGGGTAAACATGTTGAATTAAACAGATAGGAATGCGGAACAAATGGCACGAGAAAACGAAACAATACTGGTTATCGATGACGAACCGTATATACGGGAACTCCTGCAGTACAACCTGGAAAAAGAGGGATACGCTGTAATCTCTGCAGCAAGCGGAGAGGAGGGCCTCGACCTTGCCAGGCGGAATCATCCCGCCTTGATACTCCTCGATTTGATGCTGCCCGGAATCGATGGAATCGACGTCTGCCGCAGACTGAAAAGGGAGGCCCGTACAGCGAAAATCCCGATTATTATGGCAACCGCCAAGAGCGAGGATACTGACATTGTTATCGGGCTTGAAATCGGCGCCGACGATTATGTAACAAAACCCTTCAGCCCTAATGTCATTTGCGCCCGTATCCGATCTGTGCTGCGAAGAAACGAGCAGAAAATCCACCCGAACACGGAAGAAGACTTTATACGTATCCACGACATCACCATCGACCCCAAACGCCACCAGGTCCATTGCGGCAGCCGCGTCGCAGACTTGAGTGTTACCGAATTCTCAATTCTTGAGTTTTTAGCCAGGAACGCCGGGTGGGTATTTTCCCGCAACCAGATAATCGGGGCAGTAAAGGGTGATTCGTATCCTGTAACCGAGCGGGCTGTGGATGTACAGATTCTGGGGTTGAGAAAGAAGCTCGAAGAATACGGTGCGTACATTGAGACGGTTCGGGGAGTCGGATACCGCATGAGGGAAGAAGATTCCGGAGACAGCGGGGCTCTCCCCATCCGCCGGGCTATTCAATCCTCGTAAGGTTTCTTCCGTTCTGCTTGGCCCTGTACATGGCGGCATCCGCACGTGCAATCCAGGCTTCCCGGCTCTCTCCTGAATGGTACTGGGCAACACCCAATGAAGCAGTTACCGAGAGTTCAAAATCTCCGCTATCAATCTTCCTCTCCATAAGAGAAAGTCGAAAACGTTCAGCGATAGCAAAGGCCTGATCCTTGTAGGTATTCGGCAGAACCATAAAGAACTCCTCACCGCCGTAGCGGCCGGCTTGATCGTACTTTCGCAGGGTTTCCTGGAGAAGATTGCCGATCTCCTTGATTACCATATCACCCACAGGATGCCCATAATTGTCGTTAATCGGCTTAAAGTGGTCGATGTCCATCATTATGCCGGACAAGGGGACCTCGGTCCTGAGAGCCCGGTCGATTTCGATATCGATTATGGAAAACAGACTCATCCGGTTCAAAAGACCGGACAGCATGTCGTATTTGGCTATTCGTTCCAGCTTGGCCTTTGTGCGTTCAAGCTCCTCTTTTTCCGTCTCTATTACTTCCAGGGTCTGTTTCAGGTGCAGGTGGCGATCCAGAATCTTGCTGGCAAGTTCCTCCTCCTGCTTAACCGCCTGACGGAAGAATTCCCGCTCCTCAAAAAGCCGCATCTGACTTCTTAAACGAATATATGCGGCCTTTATGCGGGTCTGAAACTCAAGTTTACGGACGGGCTTCTGAATATAATCATCGGCCCCCTCCTCCAATGCATCATTGAGACGCTGCTTTTCATGGGCAGTTAAAATAATCTGCAGGGGACACTGGAAATATCGCTTTCTGAACTCGATGGCCAGCTCCCGCCAAGGGGGATCAGTTACATCAAGGTCGATGAGGATAATATGAATGTCTTCTTCTTTAAGATACGAAAGAGCTTCGCCGGAACTTCCGGCACTTAATACACCATACCCTTCTTCCACCAAGTAACGGTTCATCTTTTCAAGATCACCGGAGTTGCTGTCAATTAACAGAATACGGGTCATATACCCTCATTTTTAATCAGCCCCGCAGATACATCAGAAAAACCTGGAAACCTCCAAGAACCGCTCCCAGGAACGCTCCAAAGACGTTGATCCACTTCAGCTGCTTCTTTATTACCAATAATAATAATGATTCAACCTCTTCAATTGCAAGGCTGTCGATGCGTAATATTACAAGCTTTTCTATATCCATTACTTCAAGGGCGATGGGAACCGCTTTTACAAGGAGCCCGACTACTGTATCACGAACCAGGGGGACAAGGAGTTCCCGTCCGCCTGTATTCCAGCCGATCAGATCCCCCACGCTAAGATCCTCAGGAACAAGAGACAGAATGCCTGCAGCGGTGATTCCGGACTCCGCCTTGAAAGGATCCACCCCGCTGAAGAGTTTATCCATTATGCCTGCCAGTTCATCTATTTTGTCAGGTTCCAGGAATTCGCCAAGGGGTAACTTAAGGTTCTGCTTAAGATACTCCTCCGCCGCCACGAGCAGCCCTTCCACGGTTTCCGGAGACTGCAGGCTTTCTTCCAGGTTCTGGATAAAACGGTCCACAAGGTAGGACATGTTCTCTTCCATGGTTCTGTGGTACTGTCCGGCCACTACTACCAGCCTCTGAATACCGGAGAGGCTGTCCACCGCATCCCTGAAGAGCAGAACTCCCCGCCGATGCAGCTCATTCCGTGTGGCGCTGCGATTCAGCCACTGAATCAGGAAGCGCCGCAATGACGGCAAGACCCCAGCGAAGCCTGCGATTATTGCCTGCCGGGCCTCCGGGCTGAGGAGCTCTTCGATTTTACGGTTCTCCTGTATGTGCCTGTGCAGGATTCCGGCAGTCAGCTCTCCCGCCGGTCCGCGGCCGCCCTGCTCCGGGACTTCTGTTCGCTCCGAGCCAAGATACGTCCGAACCAGCCCCCGCAGCAGGGCGGTCCCCAGGCTGTGGATTCCCGGAGAATCAGCAAGCTCCTTCCACAGGCCGGAAAACCTGCGCAGGGGAGAGTTTGCCGGGTTTTTTAGTATGGAAGAGATTTTTACCGGACACAGAATATCCCCGCCCCGGCGAATTGCCGATTCAAGACCCTGCAGAAAGCCCGGGGTTTCCATCTGTGCACAAACTGCTTCAACGGTAAAAAGTTCCGTTGATACCTGCCGGGCAATACTGCGGGCAAGTTCGTGCCGCTGTTTCGGGATAATTCCCGGGGTAAGGGGCAGCCGAAAACCGAAGAACCTCTTCTCCCTGTAAGGGCGAAAGAGCATGGTTATGGCTATTTTATTTGTAATATAGCCTATGACAGCCCCGGCTAAAGGGGGAATGAAGTAGATAACTGCAGACGGCATGTCCATAGGGGGGGCTTACCGTGTTTCCCTGGCAGCCCGCAGCGCCTGTTCCCTGCTGCCGTATAGCTCCACATAGGCGCCAAAGACCCATCCGATCAAACCGTCATAGGAAACCTGGTACCAGTAGTCCTCGTATCCTTCAATAAAAACTTTATCCGGAGACTGGGAAAGGACCTCCAAAACTACCCCCCGGCGGTTCCAGAAGGTAGTAACCACCTCGCTCTGGGAATCAGGACTGTTTCTCATACGCAGATGAGATGAGGCAATAACACCCCATTTTTCCCTCATGGACAAGAGAGAGGTGGGAGGAAGATCTATGCTTGTCAGCTTTTCTTCCTTTGCACATCCGGTAAAGATGAGGATTAAACTGAACACAGCAAACAGTGTATATTTTTTACAGCCCGTATTTTTAAAAAATTTTATCATACCCCCAGACCTCTGTCAGTCCTCGCCTTTTAGGTTCTGTATCTCATCCCGGATTAGCGCGGCCTTCTCAAACTCGAGATTCTTGGCCATCTCCAGCATCTCATGCTCAAGGGCCTTGATCAAGGCCGCCTTCTCCCTGGGAATAAGGATATTATAACTGCGCTTCAGCACGTCTAGAGCCTGCTCTTCCGCAGCACGGCTCTCCTCTTTCTGGCGCACGAGAATATCGTGAATGGATTTTCTGACAGACTGGGGCGTAATGCCGTGGGTCCTGTTATACTCCTCCTGAATGCTGCGCCGGCGATCTGTCTCGTCGATGGCAGTCTCCATGGCCGGCGACATTCTGTCGGCATACATCAATACCCGGCCGTCCAGGTTACGGGCCGCCCGTCCGATGGTCTGGATCAGGGAAGTCGAGCTCCTCAGGAAACCGATCTTGTCAGCATCCAGAATGGCGATCAGCGCGACCTCAGGGAGGTCCAATCCTTCCCGCAGCAGGTTGATACCTACCAGAACATCGAATACGCCCTGTCTGAGCTGGGTGAGGATCTCCACCCGCTCAATCGTCTCAACCTCGGAGTGAAGATACCGAACCCGCACCCCCAGATTCGCCAGGTAATCCGTCAGGTCCTCGGCCATCTTCTTGGTAAGGGTGGTAATCAGCGTCCGGTATCCCAGGGCTATGGTGGCCTTGATTTCGCCGAAGAGGTCCTCAATCTGTCCTTCCGTAGGGCGCACCTCAATTTGGGGATCCAGAAGCCCTGTAGGCCGGATAATCTGCTCTACCACCTGAGCAGAGCGCCGGATCTCCTCTTTTCCCGGAGTCGCAGAGACAAAGATGGCCTGGTCCAGGAGCTGCTCGAACTCCCCAAAAATCAGGGGCCGGTTATCCAGGGCGGAAGGCAGGCGGAAACCATGGTTTACCAGGTTCAGCTTGCGGGAGCGGTCACCTTCGTACATGGCGCCGACCTGGGGCAGGGTTACGTGGCTCTCGTCGATCATAGTCATGAACCCTTGAGGAAAATAATCCAGCAGCACCGACGGCCGTTCCCCCTCGATGCGGTCGGAAAGGTGCCGGGAGTAGTTCTCTATCCCTGAGCAGTAACCCATCTCTTCCATCATCTCCAGGTCATACTCGGTGCGTGTTTTTAAACGCTGGGCCTCGACAATCTTGCCCTCTTCGGTAAACCTGCGATACTGCTCCTCCAGCTCTTCCCTGATCTCCTTAAGAGACTTCTGAACCTGATCTTCAGGCATTACAAAGTGTTTGGCCGGGTAGATGACACAGTGATCCCGCTCGTCCAGGACCTGCATTCCCACCGGATCGATGCGCCGGATACGGGCGACCGTGTCCCAGTCAAGCTCCACCCGAAAGGCATGTTCCGTATAGGCTGGGTAAATCTCCAGCACGTCGCCGCGGACCCGGAAGTTACCCCGGTCCAGGATATGGTCATTCCGTTCATACTGCAGGGAGATCAGCTGCCGGCTGATGGAACCGATGTCCGCCTCGTCGCCGACTTTTAACCGAAGGCGCATCTCGTGGAAGGATTTTGGGTTTCCCAGGCCGTAAATGCAGGATACCGTGGCTACGATTATAACGTCCTCCCGCTCCATCAGCGAGGAGGTAGCTGAGAGCCTCAGACGGTCTATCTCGTCGTTAATGGAGGCGTCCTTTTCGATATAGAGATCCCGGGAGGGAACATAGGCCTCGGGCTGATAGTAATCGTAGTAGGAGACAAAGTACTCCACGGCGTTATCGGGAAAGAAGTCCTTGAACTCCCGGTAAAGCTGGGCAGCCAGGGTCTTGTTGTGGGAAATAACCAGGGTCGGCCTCTGGATCGTCTCGATGATCTTGGCCATGGTGAAGGTTTTTCCGGAGCCTGTGACCCCTTTCAGGGTCTGAAAGCGGTCTCCCTGTTCGATGCCTTCCACCAGCTTGCGGATTGCTTCTCCCTGGTCCCCGGCGGGGGCATAGGATGATTCTACACGAAAACGCGGCATGGCTTAATTCCAGTACAGTTCTTCGGGGCGCTCGGAGAGTTCCACCTGGAAACTCCGCTTCTGCCGGCCCCGGTATGCGACTACATCAATCACCTCTCCCGGGCGATTGTCCTCCAGGGCACCAAGAAGATCGGAAATCGTCTCGGTTCTGTCACCATCCACCTCAACCAGAATATCCCCTCCCAGGTAGAGGATCGAACGTCCGTAGCGGATCGGATTGGTCTGGTCGCCTCCGCGGATTCCTGCCTTCTCGGCGGCACCGCCCTTTACGGTCTTGGAGACAAGAATACCCTTTTCCACCGTGAGTTTTCCGTACCGGACAATATTTCTGTCCAGCTGCACGGGTACAACATCGATCCATCCCCGGCGCACCAGACCGTACTCAATAAGGTCGGGAACGACCCGCCGCGCGGTATTTACCGGTGTGGCAAAACCGATTCCCACGGACCCGCCGGAAGGACTGTATATCATGGTATTAATGCCGATCATCTCTCCATGGGCGTTCAGGAGGGGCCCGCCGGAGTTCCCCGGATTGATGCTTGCGTCGGTCTGGATCATATCGCGGATAACAATGTTGGACGAGGTACGCACCGGCCGCCCCAGCCCGGAAACAATTCCCGTAGTCAGGGTTCGATCATACCCAAAAGGATTTCCAATAGCCAGTACCTTCTGACCGACCCTCAGATTGGATGAATCACCAAAAGGAACCGTGACAAGGTCTTTGCTTTCGGGATCGAACTTTACCACCGCCAGATCATTCTCGGGGTCCTTGCCGATAACCTCCCCCTCGAACTGGCTGCCGTCGGCGAGATTGATATGTACCTTGTAGGCCTTTTCCACCACGTGATAGTTGGTGAGAATATATCCCCGCCGGTCGATAATCGAACCCGATCCGGTCCCCCCTTCCGAAGGTACAGGTTCCAGGAACCAGTTAAGAGTAAGGGTCTCGGTGGTAATGTTAACTACTCCGCGATTCAGGTTTTCGTAGTTGCGGATGTTGGCCAGTTCATCGTCGGTAAACTCTCCGGAACTCTGGGTCAGATAAGTATTCTCCGGGGGAATGGGGTTGGTCTCCAGGCGGAAAACCGGTTCCTCCTCTGCAGAGACGCTTTCCGGTTCAGCGGGAGTATCCTGTCCCGGGCCGAACAGCCCCAGGCCTGCAGCTAAAAGCAGGACAATAAGCCCGCTGGCCAGGGAATAGAAAATAAGCTGTCCTCGGCTGTAGAGCTTCATCTTTCCTCCTGTCCTTTTAAATATAGCCGGATAGAGGAATAATGCCAACTCGGTTTATGCGCAAAGAATCAGCGGGCTGGGACGCGAAGCCCGGAATAGAACAGGTTTTCTCCCACTCCTCTCAGTCCCACAGCTTCCACAATATGTGTGCCCAGGACCCTTCCCGACCCTTCAAGATCTGCGATACTCCTCGCTACCTTGAGCACACCATGGACCGCCCGGTTGGAGAATCCTTCCCGATGAGTCTCTTCCAGCAGCACCCGCTGGGTGTCCGGGTCCAGGGCCGCTGCATTTACCAGTTCACGGCCCTCAAGTTCTGAGTTAAGACGATCCACACCCCGAAGCTTACGTCCAGTTGTTCGCCCCCGGCTGACCTGTTCCCGCAGCAGGTCTGAGGATTTCCTCTCTCCATGCAACAGGGCCTCCGGGCCCGCAGGCTGCAGAGGAATGCGAATATCGATTCTGTCCAGCAGAGCGCCCCCCAGGGTCTTCCAGTAGCGGGAGATCTCCCGATCTGTGCAGAGACAGACCGCGTCCTCTTTGCCCAGGTTTCCGCAGGGACAGGGATTCAGGGTAAGGAGCAGCTGAAAGCTGGCAGGAAAGAATGCCCTCCGCTGGGCCCGGACAAGATCAACCCGCCGCTGCTCCACCGGTTCCCGCAGAGCCTGCAGCACCCCGGACTGAAACTCCGCTGCTTCATCCAGCAGCAGGACCCCGTTGTGGGCCAGGGACACCTCCCCCGGCTGCAGAAAAGGTCCGCCGCCAATGAGACCTTCCCTGCTGGCACTGTGGTGGGGTTTGCGGAAAGGCGGGGTTTTTATAAGCCCGGACCGCCGGGGCAGTTTTCCCGCCACCGAATAAATACGGGTTACCTCGAGTGCCTCCCGATGGAACAGGGACGGCAGGATCGACGGAAAGCGGACCGCCGCCATGGATTTACCTGAACCGGGAGGTCCAAAAAGCATCGTATGGTGCCCCCCCACTGCGGCGATCTGCAGTGCACGCAGCAACTCGGGGCAGCCGGCCATATCTCCGTAGTCGGGGCCGGCGTCAGATTCCCTTTTGCTCAGGCTGCCTTCTTCTGCCTCTGCGGACTTGCCGGCGCCGGGGTCCTGCAATAATTCCACCGCCGCGGTCAGATCCGTCACCGGGTAAATGTTCTTTAGTCCCGAGGCAGCGGCTTCCGGGCTGTTCTCTCCTGGGACGAGCCTGGGGAGATTCCCCAGCATCTCCGACTCATGCAAAGCCGCGATCACCCCGTCCACCGCCCGTATTCGCCCTGAAAGCTGCAGCTCCCCCATGGCCAGGATACGTTCGGGAGGATCCTCCGGAATACCGCAGGCGGCAAGAATCCCCAGGGCAATGGGCAGATCAAAGGATGCTCCGGCCTTGGGTACCCCTGCCGGATAGAGATTAATGAGGATCCGCTTGCTCGGATACTCGAAGCCCGAGTTGCGGATGGCCACCCGAATACGCTCCTTGGCCTCACGAATAGCGCTGTCCGGCAGCCCCACAATCTCGATCCCCGGCAGAGCAGGACGCAGATCAACCTCCACGGTGACCAGTTCTCCCTCATATCCGAAAGAGGCATAGCTGTAGATAGTCATAGGCCCTCCTCACGCTATAAAACCGCGGGAAGGCCTGTCTGCTTCAGATGGGATCCGACTTTTTTGCTGCCTGTACGGAGGCAACAGCCTCCTGGACCAGCGCATCACAGCGCTCGTTATGCTCGTTACCCGCGTGACCCTTGACCCACTGCCAGCGGATATTCAGGGAGTCACGCAGCTTCTTTAAGGGAACCCAGAGGTCCTGGTTTTTGACGGGCTTTTTGGCTGCTGTTTTCCAGCCGTTGCGGGACCAGGTCTCGATCCAGCTGGTAATACCGTTTTTCACATACTGGCTGTCCGTGTGGACTGCTACCGGTCTTAGGTGCCACTCCTGCCGCCCCCGGACCTCCGTAAGCGCCTCGATTACCGCCGTCAGTTCCATGCGGTTGTTAGTGGTGGCCCCGTCGCCGCCGTTCTTCTCCAGGGTATCCCCGTCCAAGAGAATGCAGTAGGCCCATCCCCCGGGTCCAGGATTCCCCCAGCAGCCGCCGTCGGTATAAATATGGATTTCTGTGTTCTGTGTCATCGGGCAATAGTACGGGGAATCAGGTGGATTGGGCAAGCGGGGAAAGAGAGCCAGGTAATCGTGTTTTTTAAGGTGTTTTTTCTGAATCTATTTCTCCTGGTATTTTGGCTAATGGAATCGTGTTATCTGTGACTTGCGTTAGCTACAAGAATCGTGGAATAGTAAGAACGGGAGGAGTTACTCTTTTAATACTGCTCTGACAATACCGACTGGAAAGCGCACTTTTTTGAAGGAATCGGCAATTGTATTCAACCAACAGCACTAAAAGCTCTGAAATACTCTCCCTTCTCCAATCTTCACCGCACCCTTTCTTTATCAGCAGCCGTACAGGGACAATTCTTTTTATAAGCAGCAGGGCCCTCAGCTTATTCGGGATGAAAGTACGGTCAACCAGGCTATCCCTAACCGCCATGTTCGGTATAGAAGGCGACAAGGCTTTACGCCAAGTGGAACAGACAGTTAAGGGCACAACAACCCGCAAAATCTATAGCTTTTTTACAGAGGTCGATGATCTTGAACAACACTTATGGGTTGAAGGAGTTCCTTTGTCAAAGAGCGAAGCTCTCTTTTTTACAGGACCTCTCTCCTCCATAACCAGGAGGGGTGTAAACCATGATGCCGATGAAGCCCAATCTTTCGGGTCCCTTGTACCGATGGCGATGTCATCCCCCCAGGGGACGGTGCTTCAGGCAAACCGGGCCTTTCTTGACCTGTGGGGTTTTTCCTTCGAATCCGAGGTAGTCGGCAGAAAAACTTCGGAATTCTGGTTCGACGCAAATAAAGCGTATGTTGCATTAAAAAGTACGGTAAACCGCGGCAAATGGGTCGGTGATCTGACGGGAGTAAAGAAAGACGACAGCAGGTTCCATGTGGAAGTATCGGTATCCCTTGTTCGCAATTCCGAGGGAAAGGCCCTCTGCGTTGTTGCCTCCTTTCTGGACCGCTCCATTGAATCAGAGTCCATTCAGTCCCTCATCTTCCATAACCGGCTCCTGGAGTCAGTGCAGGAAGCAGTGATAGCCACTGACCTGGTCGGGACTATCCTCTATTGGGGCAGCGGGGCACAAAAACTGTACGGATATTCCCGGGAAGAGGTCCTTGGGAAATTCGTCGGATACATTGTATCACCGGATGATCAAGAAAGTCTTTATAAACGACTCAGCACCGCCTATACTACCGGCCTCTGGCAGGGCCGCTGCATGAAAATCAGAAAAGACGGGTCTTTTTTCTGGGCCGATACAACCGTCTCCCTGGTTCATGATGAAGACGGCAAACCATCCGGTTTTGTTGGAACAGAACGGGACGTAAGCACTGAGGTCTCGTATCAGGAGTCTCTGGAAAATACTCTGGAAGAACTGGAGATTATCCACGCTACCGAGCAGTCCATTTTATCAGAAAAAGAGAGTGACGCCGTTGCCCAGGTAGCCCTGAAGAGAATAGTAAACACAGTGGGATGCGACAGGGCTACAATTACTCTAGTAAATACCGGCGGCCGGAGTGCCCGACTTATAGCAGAGTATCCAGAGGACCCCGAAACAGGCATGCCCTGGACGGCGGAAATTCCTATGTCCGCCTTTGGTCCGGAACCACTGAATATAAAGAACGGGGTAAATATTGTTGAGAATATATCCAGAATTTACCATAAAGACCCCATCCACACCCACCTTATACAAATAGGCATCTATTCCTATGTTAATATACAGCTTACTACAGGGGATGATGTAATCGGTTTTATTAATCTTGGATTCAGAGAACCCGGCAAGATACCAGGACAAGCAGTGACCTTTACGCGGGCTCTGGCACCTACCATCGCCCTTGTACTGCAAAAAGTTACAGATGCGGAGCGGGAACATCAAAACGCAGTACGGATACGAAAACTCCGGCAGCGGGCGGAATTCTCTGCCGCCATGGAAAGGACCCGCATCAGCCGTATGCTCCACGACTATCTGGGACAGGACTTAACACTTGCCGGTCTTGACCTGGCTTTACTTCGCCGATTAATAAAAAGTGCGCGTGCAGATAATGACATTGAAGCTGTAATTGATAAGCTGGAACAGCGTTTGAGTCAGATTGGAGCGCGGACCCGGGAGGTCCTGCTGGAGCTCCATGACAGGACAATACCAGAACAATCCATATTCGACAGTCTGCAGGAGTATTGTACAAATCTGAAACAGAGTACAGGGATAAAGATACACTTCAGGAAACATAAAGAGGAGCGTTTTCCTCTAGGAACGGAGCAGCAAACGGAGATAGAATCCGCGGCGGTGGAGGCTATTAATAACGCGGTCAAGCATTCCATGGCAACAAGCCTCGTGGTATCTGTCCATTCTACCAAGAAATTGCTGGAAATTACAATCCAGGACGACGGTATCGGATTCCAGCCTTGTGGCGATCATAAAGAGTCCAGACCCGCGGGATGGGGAATTCAGTTTATCCGTGAACATCTCGAAGCAATCGGAGGAAGCGCCACACTCTTCTCCCGCCTTGGCAGTGGAACACACTGGATACTACAGATCGGAAGATGAAGCAGAAGAAAACCCAGCACACCGTTTTTCTGGCGGATGACCATACCCTTGTAAGGGAGGGACTTAAGCTGCTGATTGAGTCGGATCCCGCGTTTACCGTAACAGGGGAATGCTCCAATGGTCCTGACACTATACGGCTCTGCAGGGAACTTGTTCCTGACATAGCTATTATTGACATTGCCATGCCCGGCATTTCGGGGCTTGATGTGGTAGACGAAATAATGCGCTCCCCCGGTTCAACAAGGATTGTAATGATCTCCTTTCAGGCCCTGCCGGAACAGATTATCCGGGCCAGGCGAAGCGGGGCTACGGGTTTCGTGCTTAAAGATGCTACCGGGCGGGAGCTTCTGAGCGCCATGCACGCGGTAATCGGGGGAAAAACCTTTTTTTCCCAGGGAGTCGCCTCCTGTATTCTGCAGCAACTCATGGAATCCAATAAATCCCCATCATGCGGTTGTACCGACAGCCCATCCCTTACAGCTCTCAGTCTGCGGGAGCGGCAGGTGCTTCAGATGCTGGCGGAGGGAAAAAAGAACAGCCTTATCGCAGAGCTCCTGCATTTATCCATTAAAACCGTGGAAACCTACCGCAGCCGTATTATGCAAAAGCCGGGCCTTCACAGTCTCGCAGAGCTGGTACGTTTTGCCGTACAGAACGGTCTGGTTGATTCTCAGGGATAACCTTACAGTAATCACGGTATATTTGTAGAAATTATTCTATATACCTTACAGGCTTTCCCTACCCATCTCCGATATTCGAACACAACCTGACAAGTTCTCCCGATATAAATTTAACATATTAACTATTTATTATTCATTTAAGAAATAACAAATCCAAGGGGTAAAAGAATGCGCTTAAGCCTGGCCGCCAGAATCTTTTTCAGTTTTTTTATTTTGATCCTGTTACTGGTCATTTCATCACTGTTTGGTATTTACGCCCTTGGGCGCATGAATAGCAATCTCAATCATATTGTGGACTACACATCTTCCCGGATTCAGCAATCTGAGAAGGTTCGTTCCCATGTACTTGACATCATCCGGATGCAAAAAAACCTTTTACTCTCCGAATCCGCTTATGAACAACAGGAATTTCTCAAGGATATAGACACTGATATGATGTGACCTTTGTCAAGGTTTTTTCTTTCTCTACACGATAAAACTCCCAAAATATTGAACGAAGAAAAGGATTGATAGACAGGAAATCAGTTTTCGGCATTTGACCATTCTGATATACGCATATTGGTTAATGCAGGCCAATGGTCCGCCTAAAGCCCTTTCTGTCTAAAAACGTGAATCACCTCTTGGGTGTCAACATAGTGTCCTCGAAGATAGCTGGATCGTTGCCCGATTATCCTGTCTATCAATCCCTCTCATCTAAAACCCCTCTTATCGAAACAGTATTGGTTAGTTGATTCTATTGTTCATCATCCCCCAGATGAAGCAGGATAACTCTCTGGCAACAGCGACGGTCGCCTTGTTGTGATGCACACCGCGAGCAACAAGATTATTGTACACTCTGTGCAATCTCCTGTTAGCCCTGTCAGCATACGCAATGACATCCGGATCATTTCCTTTCTGTCTCGCCAGGAGACGCTTTGATTTCTTTCCATAGATATTGCTTCGCAGGGTTGATTTGGCTCCTTCGATAAGCAGGAGCCGTAAACGTTCATTCCCGGCCTTTGTGATACTCCCTCGCCGTTCTCTCTGACCACTGGAGTTCTCCTTGGGAACCAGGCCCAGAAACGAGGAGAACTGCTGTGAGTTTGCAAACCGGGAGAAGTCCCCAATCTCTGAAATAAACGATAATGCCGTATGCGTCTCTATTCCCCTGAAACAGCGAAGTCTCGATACCCGGTCTCGGTAGGCATCCAAGGCGGCCAACTCTTCGATCCGCTGATTATAGCGGTCTACCTTTTCCTGTTGGTCGTGTACTTCCTGCAGATATTCAGTAAACGTTTCCTGGTCGACCTCATCATGAAACAGTTGCCCCTTCAGCCATGTATAGTGGGCAATTGTCCAAGAATTTTTTCCCTCGGTGAAACATCGTCCATGACGCAGTAGAAAGGACAACAGGTTCTGTTTTGCTCGTCCTAGAGCCTTTTTCCGGGTATTTCTCAGCCGTGTATAATTTTTTACCGCTTCATCTTGTGGCGTCGGTATATGCACGGCACTGTAGGTCCCCCACGCCAGGTGTCTGGCCAGTTCTTCAGCATCTATCCTGTCTGTTTTTATGTGATTGCCTGGTGCTTTCGGCAACGTAGTCGGGGCCATAATCACACAGGGGATATCTGCTTTCGCCAAATCCCGGTAGAGTCCGTATCCGGTTGGACCTGCTTCATAACCGCAGAGTACTGTACACTCAGGATGTTCCTTTTGTAGTTTTCGTACATATTTGATCACCAGAGAGCTCTTGCTGGCGATTCTGGTTTGCCCGAAACTCTTCTGGGCTGAAAAGTTGAATGAACACAGCGAGTAAGTATCTTTGTGGACATCGATTCCAATGTGCGTTACAGTATTCATCTAGTGACCTCCATTTGCATGCGGTAGCCGCATACGTTGATTTTGTTATTCCCAGTATGCCCGGTGAATCCACGATTTGCAAACTGGGGGTCACTTCATATTGTCTATACAAGAGCAGACAGGCTCAACTATTCAGGGGCTTGCACAACTCCTGGAATCGGAAGAAGGCAGGAAGTTATTCCAGGAAATGAGTACCGCCTGGAATATGTTCCTGGCATCCGCTGATAACATCGAGGCTCAGGTTAAAAACGGAACAATAGCTGAGGCAATCAGGGAATCGCAAACAACTGCGAAGGAGCACGAAAATTCAATTTCTGAAACGGTTACCCGTTTCATTGAGCATAACGAAGCTGACCTGGCAAATGATAAACTCATAAGCGACCGGAACTACAGCACTACCCGGCTTCTTATCATTATTGTTGCTGCTGCAAGCGTATTAGTCGGTGTCCTTATTGCCTGGCTGATTACCCGCAAGGTGAAAACCCAGGTGGGGGGTGAGCCGGAGGCAATAGAGGCAATCGCCCGCAGGGTGGCCGCAGGAGATCTCCGACGCCAGGTACTCAATGATACTGAGACAACGAGGAAGAAACTTACCGGAATCTATGCCTCCCTTATGGATATGTCGACAGCCCTGACAGACATTGTACGCGAGGTATCCGGAGCATCAGTGAATGTCTCTACCGGTTCCGAAGAGCTCAGCCAGACAGCCCAGGAGCTCTCCCAGGGCTCCTCGGAACAGGCGGCTTCGACGGAAGAGCTGGCCTCGTCGGTTGAAGAAATTAGCGCCATGGTGAGGCAGAACGCCGAAAACGCCCAGCAGACCAATTCCATCGCTCAGAAGGCGGCCCAGGATGCCAAGATAGGCGGGGAGGCAATGGAAGAGTCGGTCTCGGCAATGGAACAAATCGCTGAAAAAAGCTCCGTGGTAGATGAACTCGCCCGCAGCACAAACATGCTGGCCCTCAACGCCGCCATCGAGGCCGCGCGTGTAGGAGAAGAAGGCCGGGGATTCGCCGTTGTAGCGGCGGAGGTACGAAAGCTGGCCCAGCGCAGCCAGAATGCGGCCAATGATATAGCAGCCACAACGGAAACAGGGCTTAGCGCAGCAAAAAAAGCGGGAGAGCTTATCCGCAAACTTGTTCCTGATATTCTGAAAACCGCTGATCTCGTCCAGGAGATCGCCGCCGCCAGTGAAGAGCAGAACGATGGTATAGATCAGGTTAACCAGGCCATCGAACAACTGAATCAGGTGGTGCAGCAGAACGCTTCTGCATCGGAAGAATCAGCCTCTTCTGCGGAGGAACTGGCAGCCCAGGCAGAACGCTTGCAGGAGGCGATCGGATTCTTCAGGATTTCAGAGGGGAAGACACCAACTGCTATACGACCTGTTGCCGCATTGGAATCGCCGAAAGAGAACAAGTACAAGGAAGAAGACCGCCAGACCTATAAGTCGTACCAGGAAGACAACCTGGATTCAGACTTCGAAGCATTCTAAAGGATCTGAATCATGAATAAACCGCAGCATTTTGTAATATTTCATCTATCCGGCTCTTTATACGCAATGCCTGTTTCCCAGGTCCGGGAAGTGCACGGTGAGATATCCATCGAGCCGGTCCCGGGAACGGCGGACTTTGTTAAAGGCATTACTGTGATCAGGGACAACGCCCTGCCGGTAATAGATTTAAAAGAGCTAATGAGGATCTCTATTCCCCGTGTGGATAGTAATTCCGTAGGGGACTCTTTTATGGTGTCCATGCTTCCGGCACAGGATCAGATTATTGAATGTGTATTAATCGTAGAAACCGTTGTTGGAGTATCAACCTTTAACGAGGAGGATATTCAGCCTTCATCCAGTAACGGTATAACGGCCTCCCGGTATGTCTCCGGAATCCATTTACATAACGGTAAGGCGACCCAGATTATTGACACGCCTTCGTTATTTTCAAACCCGAAGGATTTCGAGGAGATATCTCAGATTAAAGCCTGAGGCAGCAGGTCCAATGGAGAAAATGCCACTCCTCTACTTTTATCCGCGATCCGGAGAACTAATGTGTAACCGCACGCTGACCAGGCTGCTGCATCATAAGGCCGCGGATGAAAGCCTTTTTATCCGTGATAAAACTGGAGATGTTTCTGCATTGGACCTGTTTTTCTATCATCCTCCTCCCGGAGGAATTGCGCGTATAATGCGTTTTATAACTCATGATCCGGCAGGTACAAACTTCTACACTTATATGCGCTCTAATAATACCCTGAAGCCTGTAAAACTTAAAATAAAAACGGAATATCCTGCCCGCCCACGCAGCCGTGTTCGCACGATATCAGTAACTCCAATGGCTACACATACTGCACAGGCCACGATGATTGATGATCTGCTGAAGGAAAAGGAGATGCTTCTGCAGGAGATTAACCACCGTGTTATAAACAACCTGCAAGTTGTTTTAAGTATAATCCATCATGATGTTTCCCAGGAGAATGCCGATCCTGCAGGATCTTATGGAGTTCTTTTCTGTGTCCTTCGGTTACAGTATAAGCGAGAGTCATGCAACAATAAAGACCAGAGATGCGATTCCCCTGGCCTTCACACGCGCCGAGTTTCTTTCATCCCTGTTAACGCAAAACAGACAGCTATCAGATAAAGAATTCTCCCTTGAGATAGACCTCCGGTATGAAGAAGGAATTCTCATGTCTGTTACTGCCCGGGATAGACAGGGAATAGTCCCCGTCTTTTTCATCTTGCCCGCCGCGGGGCATATCTTTCATATTCTGCTGGAACAGGCCAACGCGAGTATCAGAATGTTTGAGTATGGTCCTGCACTTCTTTTCCGGTAGAAAAACCAGGGTAGTTCCAACCTGCCACATCCATCCGTTGACCCGGACAGGAGCTTAGCCTATACTGACTCAGGGCGTCCGCTGCCTTGAATCGGGAGGGGAAATGTCGGAACAGCTGATTTTAAAAAATCTTGATTTTATAAGGATACTGCCGGCCTGGGCCCAGGAACTTTCCTACAAGTATCTCTCCAAGACAACCAACCTCTATATTGCTCATGGCAATATACGGGATTTCCTGCCCAACAAGATGATCGAAGGGGAGTTTATCTTTGTCCGCATCCAGGAGTTTATCTCTGAAGTGCTCTTCGGAAACCGGGACATCGTAGCCTTTTACGACCGCTCTTCTGGAATAAACTTCTGCAATCCGGATATGCAGAAAGAATACCTGGATATAATGGAATCCCATTTCCCCGACACGGATCGTCAGGACTTTATCTCCCTTGATCCTCTAAAGGCTTTCGATTATCTGGAAAAATACTTTTTCATGAATATTCCCCATAAAAAGCGGATTGTTCTGATTATCGATTATGCCGAGACCCTGATTCCCAACACGGAACTCGCCCGTCTCTCCGATGAGGACCGTTACGCCCTGGTCACACTGAACCGCTGGTCGCATGATCCCATCTTTACCCAGGGAGATGTCTCTATCATCCTTCTGACGGAAAACCTGGCAGACCTGAGCACCCGAATCGTCCGTTCGCCCCATACGGTAAAGGTGCATGTCCCCATTCCCGACGAAGACATCAGGGAGAAGTTCCTCAATTTCCTTGACCGCCAGGATATCCTGCTGATGGAGCCCCGCCTGAACCCCAAAAGAGTGGCCAAGATAACCTCTGGACTCAATCTGCAGAACCTGAACCAGATCGCTGCTGAAAGCTACCAGGAAGACAAACCCATAACCCTGGATTACCTCACTGAACGAAAAAAGGAGATCATTGAGAACGAAGCTGTAGGTCTTCTGGAGTTCATCGAAAGCGAGCACGACCTTTCCATGGTATCGGGACACGAGTTCGTAAAAAAGCGCTTCAAGAGCGCCGCCCGGGCCATCAAACAGGGCCGCCTGGATGTGCTTCCCATGGGATACCTGATTGCCGGCCCGGTGGGTACGGGTAAGAGCTTCATGGTCTCCGCTTTTGCTTCCGAGATTGGTGTACCCATTGTGCGGCTGAGGAATTTCCGCAGTAAGTGGCAGGGAGAAACGGAGTCGAACCTGGAAAAGGTTCTGAACATACTTAAAGCCATGTCTCCGGTAGGGGTCATGATCGACGAGGCCGACGCATTTCTGGGAGACCGTAACCAGGATGGAGACTCCGGTACCAGCAACCGGATTTTCGCCCAGATTGCGAGCTTCATGGGCAACACGGAGTACCGGGGCAAGATTATCTGGTTCCTCATAACCTGCCGTCCCGATCTTCTTCCCATCGACCTGAAGCGTCAGGGAAGGGCGGAGGAGCACCTGGCAATATTTTATCCGGATACCTTAAACGAACGGGAAGACCTCTTTGACACCCTGGTCAAGAAACTGAAGATGAAGATCCAGAAATTTCCTCTTTCGGACCTTCTGAAAAAATTCCCCAACGAATACTCCGGGGCCGACCTTGAATCGATTCTTATCCGGGCCAAGTTTAACGCGGCCATGGAGAACCATATAATTATTACCCGGGAAGACCTGGAAAACGCCATGAAAGATTTTGTGCCCGCCAGTTATCCCCACGAGATACGTCTGCAAAACCTGGTGGCAGTGCTGGAGTGCACCAGCCGCGAGATGGTCCCCAAGCGTTTTCAGAACCTTGACCGGTCAAAACTTGTACAGGAAATACGGGAACTCAAAGAGTTGCTGGGAGAACACCCCTGATGCGGAGGATACAGCATGACGCTTGAACGAATACCTTATGGAACAACAAAAAATGGCGACAAGGTAGATGCCTTCTTCATAAGTAACGGAGAAGTCACGTTTCAGGCCCTGACCTACGGTGCTGTTTTAAGTTCCGTTACCAGCCTTGACAGAGAAGGAACCCCCGCCGAACTAACTCTTGGATTTGATGATCTGTCTGGCTGGGAAAGCGATCACCCCTACTTTGGAGGGACCATAGGCCGCTTTGCAAACCGTATATCCAAAGGCCGTTTCAAACTGGAAGGAAAAGAATATACCCTCTACACCAACGACGGCACCAATCATCTGCATGGAGGTAAAGAGGGTTTCGAACGCAGAATGTGGGACGGATTTCCTTTCCAGAATGAGCAGGAAGCAGGAGTCAAGTTCAGCCGTACCAGTCCCGATGGCGAGGAAGGCTATCCCGGAAACCTTGACGTCGTGGTTACCTATGCCCTGTCGGTGAATAACGAATTGTCCATACATTATGAAGCTGCCACCGACGCCCCTACACTGGCAAATTTAACGAACCACGCGTACTGGAACCTTGACGGTTCCGGAGGAAGGACCTCCATACTGGACCATGAGCTGCTGATCCATAGTGACAGCTATGTGGAGGTGGACAAGTACGCGATTCCCACTGGACGCATTCTGCAGGTACAGCAGAGTCCCTTTGACTTTCGCCGCCGCAAGACAATAGGAACGGACATACAGTCCGCCGGCGGTTACGATCACTGCTATAAACTCACGTCTGCTGATGCTGATGAACCGGCTCTCGCCGCGGAAGTCTATTCACCCCTGTCCGGCAGAGTTATGAAGATCTACACGACCCAGCCGGGACTGCAATTCTATACCGGAGAGTTCCTGGATGGTACAATAAGCCTTCGCGGAGGAGTCCCTGCAAAGAAGAGGTGCGCCCTCTGTCTTGAGGCTGCAGGTTTACCCGATTCTCCAAACCAGCCGGATTTCCTCTCTGCTGTATTGCGCCCGGGTATGCGTTATATTCATAAAACGATCCACCATTTTTCCCTGGCGTAAAGGAATCATTATGAGGATAAAAAAACAGTCCCCCAAAGATGGATTACAGCTTACCAACGATGGGGATTTGAGTCTTTTCTGGCTTGGAGTCGGAAGTGCCTTTTCCAAGCTCCATTACCAGACAAATCTCATCATTATCAAAGGTAATGACCATATAATGGTGGACTGCGGCACCAAAGCACCTCAGGCTTTGTTTGAACTTGGTCTCCAGGCGACAGACATACGAAACTTCCTTATTACCCATTCTCATGCCGATCACATCGGGGGGCTGGAAGAGATCATGCTGATGAACCGCTACGTACGGAGGGAAAAACCGACCATTGTTATTAATCCCACATATCAGCATCTGCTCTGGGATATGAGTCTGCGGGGAGGGGCTGCCTATAACGAAGAGAAGCGGGGAATGGACCTGACTTTCGGGGACATGTGGAATGTGGTTCGCCCTACGTGGCTGCCGGCATATCCCCGGGAGACCCACGAGGCGAACATCGGATCCATCAACCTTAAAATGTTCCGTACCATGCATATTCCCGACATGACCGGGAGCTGGCAGAGCTCTTTCTGGAGCTGCGGAATAATCGTCGACAACCGGATCATGTTTACCTCTGACACCCGTTTCGATCCGGAGCTTATTCAAACCTTCGCGGAAAACTTTGACCTGGAATACATCTTCCACGACTGTCAGTTTTTTACCGGCGGTGTTCATGCAGGGATTGACGAGCTGGGCACTCTCCCCCCGGCGGTAAAGGAGCGTATGATCCTGACACATTATGGAGACAACTGGAAGGACTTCAGCAAAAAAATCGACGAGGCCGGATTCTATGGCCTGGCCAAACAGTGGCACCATTATCTGTTTTCATGAGGCTTTGGAAAAGAATAATCTACAACACAATCCGAACGGTACTACGGCTTAATCTCTCGTTTTTTTATGATTTTCATGTTTGGGGTCGGGAGAATATTCCCTCCGAAGGTCCAAAGATATTCTGTTCAAACCATTTCTCGTCTTCAGATCCGGGATTTGTTATTACCCTGATGAAAGAACCGGTGCATATGATCATCGGTTCAGCCTTCGGTATCCCCGGTCTTGCTGGCATTCTGAGGGCGGGAGAACAAATTGACGCGTACGATGAGAGTGTCCGCGACAGAATTATCCCTGAGGCACTAGGATACCTGCGAAAAGGAGAATCGGTTTACATCTTTCCGGAGGGGGATATCGGCGATCAGCATCAGCTGAGAAAATTCTATACCGGTATCGCAAGAATCTACCTTGAGTGTCCTGTTCCTGTTGTTCCCATCGGTCTGATATCTCCACGGAGGAACGTTTCCGATAAGGACGTCAAGGTCGGGGAAGTGCTGTATCATCAGCTTCGGGTGGTTTCCCGGAATTACTACGCGAATATCGGCCCGCCCCGGACCTTTCCGCAGTACCACAGCCGTGAGGACAGAAAAGAAGCAGCCAGGGAGCTCACGGAAGAAATTAAAGGAATCATCGCCGATCTTATCGACGATATAAAACATAACAAGTTCTGGAGCTAGGAGGAGAGACAGGCTCATGAAAATACTTGATGAGATTCGGGAAATCTTCAACCTTATTTTAAACCATTCAGAAGACGTGTCGCGTATGCGTTTCGAGGCGCGCATGAAAAACGGTTCTACCTTTCGTTACAGTTTCGACAGGCAGAAATGGGAACGGGAGCTCTTAAAGGAGAACCTTCCCAAGCGCGAGACAAACCAGTTAATCAACGCCATCCTCGACGTTACCGGCATTGCAGCTGCGGTCGCCATTCTTGTTATTCTCGTTGTTTTCTCGGTAATTGCGGGAGAAACCGAGGTTATATTGTACTACGGAATATCCTGGGCCCTGGCTATCCTCTATTACCTGTTCAGTGCTCTGTATAATTTCCTGAGTCCCGCCCACACCGCCAGGGAGTTCTTTTTTAAATTCAGGAGCATACTGCTTTTTTTAACCCTCACCGCTTTTTTCATGCCCCTCTATGTAGTCTACCTGCCCTCTAATCCGGGAACAGGATTTTTAGGTGGAGTTTTGATTCTGTGTGTTATCGCTCTCTATTTTAACGGACTGAATACACAGGGCGGAAGAAAGATGGCCGCACTGTCAGGAATCCTGCTGAGTTGGCTTTCAGTGGCATCCCTGCCCTTTCTGTCGGCAGGATTCAGCTTGTTTGAAAAGATGCTGGTGCTGTTCGCTGCCATACTGCTCAGCATCTGGATTACCGCGGCATTCCAGAGCGATCACAGTACATCAAAAGAGACCCCGGCTATGAATCTTTTCCTGCTTTTTGCCTCAGTGTGCCTTTTCTGGTTTAATCTGTTATGGCTGGGGATATAATTCTGCCGTGAAGTTAAAGTCGGAGCCTATTTACCAAGAAGCATTTCGGAGTAGTAACGTCCTTCGATCTTATCCCGTTCAATGCCTACGGCATCAAAGATCGCGAGGATTTCTTCCCTGGCGGCCTCGATACCCGCTGAATCCAGATCATCCACGGGAAGAACCTTTTCTATCTCCAGGAATGTTCCAAGGCCTTCAATATGAACAAGCTCAATGACCATATCCGCGAAAGAAAACAGCAGGCCCCGCTTTTTCTTTTCCAGAAACTTACGGCAGCCGAAACGCTTCAGGAGTTCGTCGATTACAGAAAACTCCTCAACCACCGTTTCATGCTCCCTGTTTATTTCGGTTCCGTCCTCCAGCCGTTTGTCCTTGTACGTCAGAATCCATTTACCGTCGCTCTCCCGTAAGCGAAGGGTGTTGAGTCCAGGGAAACGGCCGTTTGTTTCATAATAGACATCATCCTTGCTGACCGGAACAGCTTCGCCATAGAGGGAACGCAGCCGTTCCTCAATACTCTGGGGGTTATCTACCCAGGCTTTAATCTCAATCTCCATGGACATACCGTTTTCTCCTCTCTACAAGCGGCCGTTAATCCAGCCAGATAAATCGGGCTTCACACTTAAGAAACTCTTCCAGGGACTCTCTTAAATGGGGGTTTTCGGTAAAGGCGATTTCCAGCTCTGTGGGGGATGAAGATGCAGCAATGAAAGCAGGAATGGCACCGTATATGGAATGCTGGAAACTAACCACGGACCGACCTTTGAGCAGGCTGTCGAAGCGGATTTGTTCCATTCCGGTCACCTTTTCCACATCCCGAGGGCTTATATCCGGATGCTTTCCGGGAATATAGGAGAACACCCCCGGAGAAAAGAGGAACTTTCGCCGTTCGTCCCGATAGGCGTTAAAACTCCCTTCCCACAGAACAGGACTTGGACGAAGTGCTTTTGACTGCCCGATTTTCGTCAATATCCGGGACTCATAGACCTCTGCAGCAACCCTGGGCATATCAGGATCCAATAGAGGAGTTGCCCCGGCAAAGACCCCCAGGTCCCCGACACGGACATCATCGAGTTTATCAGCGCCGGAGTCTCCTTCCCTTTTTAAATTGCCTACAGTTATAACAGAAACAGAGAAGGAATTTTCAAATCCCGCTCTGTCTGGAATAAAAGAAAAAAGAAATTCGAGTTCCAGTCCTTGAGTGTATGTCCCAAGGGATACCGCATCAAAAGGGACCAGTACAAGACTGCGGAACCCGCGGCGGCTCCCGGCTGCAGATCCAAGACGAAGGGCATCATCAAGAATTACCCGGGCTTCCGGCTTGAGCAGACTCACCTGTTTTTGGCTGTCCGGCGGAAGAGTCGACCGGTCCTGTATTCCCCTTTTATACTGGGGAGAATCCTTCGGGAGACTAATAGCAAGAGGATCTTCAATATAGGATGCATCCAGAAGCAGTATGGCCTCCGGCACAGGAAGATGAGTATAGCTGGCCTCAAAAAAGTCCTTTTCCCGATTTCCTTCCTGGAATCCCGCCGGTCGTTCAGGCACTGTGCGCAGCAGGATCATGTCCACAGACCTCAGCCTGGAGGAACCAAAGAGCTGAATGGGAACAAGCCGGCGGGGAACACCGTTTTTAAAAAGGAATCGTTCCGGATAAATAGACCATGCACCGGGACGGTCAAAGCGCAGCACAACCAGGGAATCTTCCAGAGAACCTGTCCGGCCTGCTTCGGCAAGAGTTACTGTTTCGATGGGAAAATAGAGAGTAAGATCGGGTAAGGGCGATGCCGGAGAGACGTCTCCTGCATCAGGCCTGACAGGCGCCGAAACCCCAGGGGTTCCGGCGCAGGATATAAAGAGCGCTGCCAGGCCGACTGACAGCAGGAGTTTCCGTAAGGACCTCTTCGGCTTCATACTTTATTTCCAGTCTAATACGCTGGAATCATAATCTTCCGGAGGCAGGTAGCCAAGGAGTTCAATGCTGGTCGCTGCCAGAGAACTGATTCCAAGTCCCTCGTTCAGACGGGCGGAGTATTCTCCTTTAGCGTCAAAATCCACGATTACACATGGCACCGGGTTCAGGGAGTGGGAGGTCTTGGCTTTAGGCTGTCCATTCTCCTTGATTATAACCTCTCCGGTCTTGGAATTGTGTTCAAACATATCGTCTGAATTACCGTGGTCCGCGGTCAGAATCAAAGTAGCTCCGGCCTTCCGTGCAGCCTTTTCAAGCCGTCCAAGCTGAAGATCCAGGGCCTCCATTGCGCAGACAACGGCCGGATAGATACCCGTGTGCCCTACCATATCCCCGTTAGGAAAATTCAAGCGGATAAAGTCATATTTTCCCTCTTCCAGGGCGGCGATAACCATATCGGTGATCTCCGCGGCTTTCATCCAGGGACGTTCCTCAAAAGGTACTATGTCAGAGGTAATCTCCACATAATCCTCTGTGCCGGGATCGAATTTTCCCGTACGATTCCCGTTGAAAAAATAGGTTACGTGGCCGTATTTCTGGGTCTCGCTCACCGCAAGCTGTTTTACTTTAGTGGCCGCTAAGAACTCACCCATAGTTCGGTCAATGGAAGGAGGCGGTACCAGATATTGTTTCGGCACATGCATGTCGCCGTCATACTCCATCATGCCGGCGTATTCTACAACCGGACGCCGAACCCTGTCGAACTTGTCAAATTCGTCATCTTCAAACGCGGAGGTTATCTCCAGGGCCCGGTCGCCTCGGTAATTGAAAAAGATAACCGAGTCCCCGTCTTCAATTGTGCCAACGGGTTTGTCCTTGTCCGCGATTACAAAGGGGGGCAAATCCTGGTCAATGGCCTCGGTTTCACGACGCAAAGTTTCCACAGCTTCATGGGCAGAGGCGAAACTGCGCCCCTCTCCCATTACATGGGTGTGCCAGCCCTTCTCGACCATGTTCCAGTTGGCACCGTAACGGTCCATGGTAATCTGCATTCTGCCGCCGCCGGAGGCAATCCGGTAATCCATTCCCTGAGCATTCAGGCTCGCGAGGAACTCTTCAAAAGGGTCAATATATTCCAGGGCGGAGGTTTCACCAACATCCCGGCCATCAAGAAGAATATGGACCCTGGCCCGTTTAACGCCCTCTTCAGCAGCCTTGGAGAGCATGGCCCTCAGATGGGAGACATTTGAGTGTACATTACCGTCGGAAAAAAGCCCCAGGAAATGAAGGGTTGACTCTTTCTCTGTGACATTGCTTATAAGTTTTTTCCAGGTTTCGCCCCGGAAAATTACCCCTTCGGCGATCGACTTGCCAACAAGCTTTGCTCCCTGGGCAAAGACTCGGCCGCAGCCGATGGCATTATGCCCAACCTCGCTGTTTCCCATATCACTGTCATCGGGGAGCCCTACGGCTTTCCCGTGAGCTTTGAGTTTTGTGGAAGGCCATTCGGCAGTGAGCCTGTCGAAATTGGGGGTCAGGGCCGCCTTTACTGCGTCCCCCTCGACATATTCGCCGTAACCGACACCATCCATTATTACAAGTACAACAGGACCCTTCCGTCCCTTGTGTTTTGGATTCTTCTGCAACGCATCTACCATTGTATTATCCTTATGTTTGACTGGCGGAAGACCGCCTGTATATTTCGTATCGAGTCTAAATATATATAATCCCGTTACTTAAGAAAAGTCACAAGCAAAACCTTTACACGGATCAGTCAAAAATAACCGTTTTGTTTCCGAATACCAGGATTTTGTGATCCAGATGCAGCCTGACAGCACGGGACAGAACCATTTTCTCAAGGTTCTTTCCTTTCTGCACAAGATCTACCACCATATCGCGGTGGGAAATTCTTGTAACATCCTGTTCAATAATCGGCCCCTGATCCAGATCAGCAGTAACGTAATGGCTCGTGGCGCCGATAATCTTTACACCCCGGGAATAGGCCTGGTGATAGGGTTTCGCGCCGATAAAGGCAGGTAAAAAGGAGTGGTGGATATTGATTATCCGGTTTTTATAACGCTTTACAAACTCATCGCTTAAAATCTGCATATACCGGGCAAGTACTAACAGATCTACCTTATGCTTCTTGAGAGTTTCCCACTGCCGAGCTTCATCCTCTGCCTTTTTATCCTTTGAAACAGGCAGATGGTAATAGGGAACCTTGAAGTATTCAGCAATGGATTGACAATCGCTATGGTTCGAAATAATACATACCACCTCGGCATCCAGTTCCCCTGAGCGCTGCCGGGTCATGAGGTCCCAGAGACAGTGGTCAAAGCGGGAGACAAAGATCGCCATTTTCGTGACCCGGGTGGAGAACTCCAGGCGCCATTCCATTTTAAACTTTTCAGCAATCGCCTCAAAGGTCTGGGGGATCTTGTCTTTTTTAATCGTAAAATCTTTAAGGTCCCATTCAATACGCATGAAAAAGGTGCCCGTCTCATCGTCATTATGCTGATCGGAATGCAGGATGTTTCCGTTATAGGTAAAGATAAAGTGGGTAACCTCCGCTACGATACCGCGATGATCAGGACAACTGATAAGAAGAGTCGCAGTGTCGCCGGAATTGGGTCGGTTTGTTGCCATATCCTGTAAGTACTCCTGTGCTGTTAAAAACAGTATGAGTTGCATTTTATCAAGGCTGCCTGCAAGAGGCAATGGATAGGCTGATGGACATCCACTATACTGAACTCCATGAACAAGAGGCCCCACATCGTAAACTCTGCAGAACCACGCTATCTGGCAGGCACCCGGTCAACATCAGTTCTCCTTATTCACGGCTGGTCGGGCTATCCGGGACAACTTTACTTTCTCGGCGATAAACTTCATGAAGCCGGTTACGGGGTAATGATTCCGCGACTCCCCGGACACGGCACCAATGCAGGAGATTTTCTTGACAGCAGCGCCCGGGACTGGATACGCCGGGCAGAAGATGCTTATATGGACCTGAGCATCAGAGCCGAACGTATTGTAGTAGCGGGTATCTCCATGGGCGCCCTGCTTGCTCTGCATGTCGGGGCAGTCTTTAACCCCGAAGCTGTTATCGCTGCGGCCCCGGCACTGGCCTTCAAAAACCGCAGCGCGTATCTGTCACCTGTTTTACATTACATAATCAAGGAGATCCCCGTCGTCTCAGATACAGTGAGCGAAGATCCTGACGAAAACTTTATACGCGGCGAATACTGGTCGTCCCGAAAACTTGCGGCAGTCGCCGAACTGGTCAAGGTACGCCATACAGTAAAAAAGAAACTCCCCCTTATCAGTATGCCCCTCCTGATTCTGGAGGCAGGTCAGGACGAGTTAGTCCCCCCGAAGGCTGTTACCATACTTACCCGCATGGTAACATCAGAGGATGTTATAACCCTTCTCTTTCCGGAGAGCAGTCATCAGCTGTTCAACGGACAGGAAAAACAGGCCGTTGCAGAAGAAATCATCAACTGGCTTGAAAAACGATTCCCCGAAACCTGAGAAATTAACGGGAAGTTCCTGCGCGGGTTTTGTATATCCCGATCATTCTTCCAAAGGCAGAGTCCTCTTTCTTGAGCTCCTTTGAACCACGCGTAATCTTGCACAGACTTAAGCCCAGTTCTTTCGCAATATTCCGCTGACTCATTCCCTGATCGATCAGGCGGACAAGGGCCCAGCGCTTGGTAAATTCATCAATCTCGTACTTGGTCAAAAGACTGCGTAGAAACTCCGCAATAAGATCCCGGTCGTCAGTAGCCGCGATTGCATCCACCAGCTCATTAAATGCCCGTTCCGGGGTCAGGGTGTCTTGTTCCATAGAATCAATATAGTCAAATTTGACACTATTATGCAACAACTGTCACTTTGCGCCTTGATTTGAGCCTGAAAAGAGAGTAAAATTTTAACTGAATATATTGATTCACCCTGGAGAGGAAATGTATGGCCCTGGAAGAGATCTATGATTTTTCGCAGATTCGCAATCAGGCAGAAAAACTGGTTATAGAAGAGATCGAACGGCAGCTACCGGAGGAGGAACATCAGAGCAACGAGGAGTTTATTCTTGATATAGCTACCTTCGCTCTTAATCACCTGCGTCCGATTTACAGCTACACTCTTCTGGGCAAACTGTACACCGACAATCTGGAAGAAAATTATTATAACGATGTAGAGAAGGCTGTATCAAACGCCATCCTGAAAATACGTGGAAATCCCTGAAGTTATCTGCTTCAGCTCCCAATAAAGCTCCGGATCCTGCTTTCAAGAGCAACAAGTCCGTTTCTCCTTGAAAGAGAAAGGTGTTCCGCAAAGCCCAGTTCGGAGAAAAGATCAAGGGCGCAATCCTGGGGAATATCCTGTTCCTGGACCAGGTCGTAACGCATTACAAGAATTGCAGCAAGTCCCTTGACTATTGAAGAATCGCTGTCCACAAACAGCCGTAAGGTTCTCGCTCCTCCAGTCTCTTCCCAATATAGAAAAACCCAGACCCGGCTCATACAACCGGTAACACGGTGCTCTTCCTTCCTCTCTGCTTCAGGAAATGGATGAATCTCCTTGCCTAAATCGATTATATATTCCAAACGGTCTTCCCATGAGGACAACAGATTCAAATCTTCTTGCAGGTCCTTGATTTTCACACTGATAAACTACGGCTATTTATTCAGGATTACAAGAACAGATACCTGTTTCTATCACATTTTAATCATCAGCCAGGTTGTTTTTAAATAGCTGCAGAGAAAACTTTTCGCTGAGGGCAAAGTCGGTAAAACTCTCTAAACGGGCTGCGATACTACCAGGCATGGCGTGTTCAATCTGACACGCAATCTCTTCCGCTTCATCGTTTTTAACCATAAGGATCTCCGCAAGAAAACGCTGCACGATCTGATGTTTATTATAGATTGATTTGGCAATCTTCATCCCGCTGGATGTAAGAGTAATGTAGGAATTCTTTTCATAATCGACCAATCCTTTTTCTTTGAGTATCCGAACCGCTCCGGTAACCGAAGGCATCTGCACCTTTAAAGCACCTGCGATATCCTTTACCCTTGCAACACGCTTCTCTTTTTCTATATAGAGTATCGCTTCGAGATAGTCTTCAAGGCTCTGTGTGAGTTTTTGCACCATTGGTTATTAGTATAGCCTAACAAAAATAGCTTTTCAAGATACAGACTTTCGCAAAGGTGATATTTGCTTGACGAGAAAGAAAAAAGAACGTACTGTAAAGACAAATATCGGCCAACGGCCTAGAGAGAGTAATCCAAATGACAGCAGCACGGGGTAAAAACAATGGAATAGACAACAAACGGAAAATCCTGAAAAGCGCCAGGAAAATCTTTCAGAAAAAAGGCGGACAGCAAACCAGCCTGGCGGACATAGCCAAAGCAGCAGGAATCAGTAAGGGCACTCTCTATTACTACTACTCAACTAAAGCTGAACTCATATATGATATTACCCATGAACACATGAATTCAATGACAGAGTCGCTTTTAAAGGTTGTCGAGAACAAAGCCGACAGCATGGACGCAGCGAAAATAATCCATCTTGTCTATGATACCATCATAAAAGCCGAATCCCGGGCAAAGCTTCATCTGTATCTTGTTCAGGAGGCGATTATCGGCAACGATGAACTGCAAAAGCGCTTTCAGCATGCATACACGGAATGGCGCCAAATGATATACACCGGTTTACAAAGTATTCTTAAACGCAGAAAAGACATCGATATTCTCTCCCACGTTCTTTTGACAAGCATTACTGGCGGCATGATACAGCAGCTGCTGGGGATTGAGGATCTTCCTTTGGAGGAAATGTCCAACTGGCTTATAAATAAACGCTGAAACCCCCTTTTCCATAAATAAAGCCTTGACGAATTACACAGCATTCTTTATAAATACTTAAGGGGCTTTAGTGTTAATGAAAGAAGAAACCCGACACCGATTCGGAGAAATCCTCAGAAATGTCCGAGAACGCCGCGGAATCACCTTAAAAAAGGTAGCCATGGAGGTCGGCGTCAGCGAAAGTTTAATATCCCAGATAGAGCGCAACAAGGTTTCGCCTTCCGTAGATACACTGATCAGTATTGCAAATGTTCTGGAGATTGATCTTGAGTACCTGTTTCGCGACTATAAGCGTAAGAAAAACGCGACAATTGTTCATCCGGAGCAGAGAATCACACGAACCTTCCAGGGAGTTACCTACGAACATCTTACGGTCGTAAGTGATCCCACGGATGAACATTCCATGGAAGCTCTCCTTCTTACCCTTGAAGCCGGAGGGACCCGGGGAGACATGGAGTACGGACATCGGGGTAAGGAATTGGGGGTCATTCTGGATGGTTCAGGAACACTGACCTATGGTAATAACGTATATACAATTAAAGCGGGAGACTGTGTCTCTTTCGACTCAGATATTCCTCATAAGCTTGAAAATAACGGAACGTCAGCCCTGCGAGCTGTCTGGATAATAACACCCCCAAAACATACACCGTAATTAAACGCAAAGGAGATAATATGGGACAAACAACTGCACAAAAAATATTTCAAACTCATCAAGTGGATCAACCAGAACCTGGACGCTATGTTCTTAACCTTGATGCTGTATTCTGTCACGAAATCACCACCCCCGGCGCGATTCTGGATCTGCAATCCCGAGGTAAAGACAGGGTATTCGATCCGGGAAAGATCAAGGCCGTCATCGACCATGTGAGCCCGGCCAAGGATTCCAAAACTGCTTTACAGGGAAAGATACTTCGGGATTGGGCCCGGAAACACAAGATTACTGACTTCTTCGATATAGGCCGCAACGGAGTCTGCCATGCCCTGTTTCCGGAAAAGGGTTTTGTCCGGCCGGGCTATACAGTTATCATGGGTGATTCCCACACATGTACCCATGGTGCCTTCGGTGCCTTCGCGGCCGGAGTGGGTACAACAGACCTGGAGGTCGGAATCTTAAGAGGTGTATGCGTTTTTCGTGAACCGGAAACCATGAAGATCGAAGTCCGGGGAAATCTGAGACCCGGTGTTTACGCCAAGGACCTCATCCTTCATATTATCGGTGCCATCGGTGTCGGCGGGGCGACAGACAAAGTTATTGAGTTTCACGGGGATGCAATGGCACAAATGACGATGGAAAGCCGCATGACCCTGTGCAACATGGCCGTTGAGGCCGGAGCAACCAGCGGAATCTGTATGACCGACATAACCACAGTCGATTACCTTTGGCCCTTTATCAAGAACGATTACACTTCTGCTGAAGAGGCTCTAAAAGAGTACAGCTGTTTTGCGGCAGATGCTGATGCTCCGTATAGCGACACAGTGCTGATCGATGCCGCAGACATAGTCCCTTTAAGCACCTTCGGCTTCAAACCGGACCAGGTTAAACCTGTAGCCGATTTTGGAACTACTCCGGTAGATCAGGTTTACATCGGCTCCTGTACAAACGGACGCCTCGAGGACCTGCGGATCGCAGCCGAGGTACTGAAATCCAACAAGATTGCCCCCGGTGTGCGGGGAATTCTCTCCCCGGCGACTCCCATGGTTTACCATGAAGCCCTCAAAGAGGGGTTGATCGATATTTTCATGGAAGCCGGATTCTGCGTTACAAACCCGACCTGCGGAGCCTGCCTGGGTATGAGCAATGGCGTTCTGGCAGGAGGGGAAGTCTGCGCTTCCACAACAAACCGGAATTTTAACGGCCGCATGGGTAAAGGCGGTATGGTTCACCTGATGAGTCCTGCAAGTGCCGCTGCCACAGCCATTGCTGGTCACATTACAAACTCTTCCCTGTATGCAAGGAGTGAAAAATGAAGAATTTCTCCGGCCAAGTCCTCTTTCTGGACCGCAGTGATATAAATACTGATGAAATTATTCCCGCGAAATACCTGACAGAAATAACCCGAGAGGCCCTGGGGCCCCATCTTTTGGAGGATCTTGTCCTTGACGGATTCAATCCGGATAAGGACATTGACGGGAAAAAAGTAATTGTGACCCGGAAGAATTTCGGATGCGGATCCTCTCGGGAACACGCTCCCTGGGCACTTGAGGCACGGGGAATTAATATTGTAATCGCCCCCAGCTTTGCCAGAATCTTCAGGCAAAACATGTTTAACTGCGGTATGCTGGCGATAGAAATATCCCCTCAGGAATGTGAGAACCTTTTCGCACGTTTTTCAGGCAAAGAGGTGTCCGCTGCAACGGATATGGAGGTACTGGAATTCACTTTTTCTTCCGGTTCCTACAAGGTTGAGATTCCGTTCAAGCTGAGTGAGTTTGAAAAAGACCTTATTCAAGCCGGGGGATGGGTAGAATACGCCGACGCCAAGTATTAAAATTAAGCCATTCCTTTTTTCTCAGCGCTGCTCTTTTTAAGGCAGCGCTTTTTTTATCCCTTTTTCTTTTTATCCCTCCTTGAACCTGTAGACCGTAAAGTCGTACACTATTCTTGGGAGGATCTATTGGCCTTTCAACATAGTCCTGTCATTGAGAAGATGACGAGGGACCATAACGTTTACTTTACCCTTCACTGGTCACCCCTGGAAACCGCGGACAAGTACCGCATAAACTCCAGCGTCCCGTCCATGTCCGGGGTCTATGAGCTCTATTACAAGGACCTCTACGGCAAAATGATATTACATGAAGTAAATTACGCATGGTACGGCGGCCTCCGCTCCCGCCTGAGGCGAATCACTGATCCAGAACTTGAGGAAGACCTTGAAAAAAGAAAGTTTATCGAAAGGAAAAAGCTCTTTTTCAGGTATTGCCTGAATGAAAATTACAAAGATATGCAGGACGTTGTGTTCTTTCTGAGTACCACAGCAGGGCTGCCGCCAGAGAAGAGAAGTAAGGATTCAGGTAGATACAAAAAGGTTTATGTACGGGAAAGCTCTCCCAACAAGATTACTACTCTTTAAAGTGATCTGTTAATAAGCTCCCAGCACATATCAGCATCTATTTCGTTATTCAGGTATTTTTTAATAATTCTGCGTATCGGAGGTGGGAATTTACCCCAGTATACCTGGGGCCAGTCGCTGATCTCTGAAACAAGGGATTTCAGTTCCCGGGGATCCATACTCTCCGTTTTATAGGCAATATACTGCCGGATCATCGTCAACAGGGCATCTTTCGGTATTGCTCCGGCAGCCTGTCCCGTTTTTGCCGACCGTGGTTCCGGTATCCAGGACTGAATCAGGGTATCGAGATGTTCATCGCTTATATCAGGAGCCTCACGCTTGATAATCTGCACCGCATAACCGCGAATCATCTCTCGAATGGATTCTACACTTGCCCCAACCTGCTCCTCTATACCCCGGCCTGTTTCTCGTGCAATGTTCTGGATATTCACACCGCCAAAAGACTTTTGCTTTTCCCGCCGCTTCAAAGCCTCCCCTATCGCCGCGAGATCATCAGCATCGGCTTCATTGAGAATATACTCCAAAATGGGATAGATCCTTACCTTATCCATATTTCCTTACACATTGAATTTAAAGAACATAACATCGCCGTCCCGAACCGGATATTCTTTACCTTCTATTCTGAGTTTACCGGCTTCCTTTACCTTTTGTTCAGAGCCATGCGTGAAAAGGTCTTCACAATGATAGACCTCCGCTTTTATGAAACCCTTTTCAAAGTCGGTATGTATGACTCCTGCAGCCCTCGGCGCCGTATCTCCATTATGGAATGTCCAGGCACGTACTTCTTTCGGTCCAGCAGTAAAAAAGGTTCTCAGGTCAAGGGTGTCATAGACCTTACGGATCAACTTGGACAAACCCGACTCTTCAAGCCCTGCATCGGTCAGAAACATCGCTTTTTCCTCTTCCGTATCAAGGGCGGCAATATCAGCCTCCAATTTGCCGCAAATCCGTACTACCTCTACCCCGTCTGCAGCTGCGATCTTATCAACTGCCCTGGTATAATCGTTCCCGTCCTGGATCCCGTCTTCGTCGACATTGGCAACTAAAATCTGTTTCTTTAAGGTTATAAGCTGCAATTCTTTAAGTACCTCTTTTTCTTCTTTCCCGTACTCAAGGGTTCGGGCTGCCTTTCCCTGGGAAAGGAGCTCCTGAAGCCTCTTTAAGAGCAGATCTGAAACCTCTGCCTTTCGTTTTACCTCTTTATCGGGGGAACGCAGGGCCTTGCTGTTTTTTTCCAATCGCTTTTCCACGGTTTCAAGATCCGCCAGGGCCAATTCAATGTTGATTGTCTCAATATCAGAAGCGGGACTAATAGTATTACTGACATGGGTCACATCGGGATCTTCAAAACAGCGTATGACATGCGCGATTATTCCGACCTCGCGAATATTCGCCAGGAATTTATTTCCTAGTCCCTCTCCCTTGGATGCACCTTTCACAAGCCCGGCGATATCAACAAACTCCACAATAGCAGGAATAACCTTCTCCGTGGGAATAATATCGACAATCTTCTGCAGCCTGCTGTCCGGGACCGAAACTACCCCCACATTCGGGTCAATTGTACAGAAAGGATAATTTGCTGCTTCCGCCGGTGCAGAAGTCAGTGCCGAAAATATGGTTGATTTACCTACATTGGGCAGGCCTACAATACCGCAGTTCAATGCCATTGATTGCTCTCTTATCGAAAAGATTGTTACCACTTTATACTCTGTCTATGCTTTTTTTTCAATGAAAAGCCGGATAAGCCCGGATATTTTTCAGCTTGCCTGGAAGGTAATTGATAATTCAGAAGAATTGGAGGTTAGAGCATCGTCGCAATCAGAAATTTACATCAGCACTGCCTGTTCCGATGACCCTCCTCCCTTAGTTTTTAATTTTTTATGAAGCGCCACTTGAGATTAAAAAGACTATTATTCTTTACCGTATCCGTTTTATGAACTTTTGGTACCATAAATTCGGCAATCCTTCAACCGGAAGCTTCTTTTATCCCAGGGGTCGCGATGAGTTTCACTATCTCGTCAATAAAAAAAGAAAGTGAGTACAAAACCATAATACCGGCTGATATCGGCATACAGGAATATACCGCCGATCTTGGAATCTGAAAAACTGCCGTTACCTCCCGCGTGTTCACCGTCAGATTAAATGAATATCTGAGCAATATGCAAAAAAATACAAGAGAGACAATCTCAATAAAAATACGGAATAGCCCCGCCGCTATTCGGTTTTGAATCAGCCGTTCGACCCAGTTTCCGGCACTGTAGTGCCCCTTTTTGATCCAGACAGCCGCTGTTCCATAGAAAGTCATTGCAGCAAAACAAAGCTCGACTATTTCATCCAGCCAGTGAAATGACGTGACTGGAATAAGCCGGTTAAGGACATTGAGGGCTACAATCACCATTAATATAATAAACATGGCAAGCGCTATGTATTTCAATACTGTCTGAATAAACAGATCAATTTTTCCTGTTATCTTGAAAAACATGGCCATTAGAAGCTCCTATTCAATCCCCATTATAAGATTAGGCAAGAATGTAGAAATCTGAGGTACATATGCCATAATAATTGTTATAATTAAGGCCCCTATTACGTACGGTAGGCATTCCTTCCCTAATTTCAAAATGGGTACGTGGGCATGTCCGGCTACGGCAAACAGGCACATTCCGACCGGAGGAGTCAGATTTCCAACCATTATCAATAAAGTAAGGACCACCCCCAGATTTATCAAATCAAAACCGTACATGGTTACAATAGGAAGAAAAATGGGAATCGTAATAAAAAGTATCGCATTCCCTTCCATGAACAGTCCAAGAATTAGAACAACCGCAATGATAATAGCCATTACACCGGATCCGGAAGCACCTACTGCTGCGAGGGATGCAATCAATTTGTTCGGTATCTGCTGGTACATAACAAACCATCCAAAGAAATTAGCCACAGCCATGATGAATAACAGTCCGGCAGAAGCTTTAATCGTATCCCAGAAAATGCCGGGAAGATCCCTTACTTTCAAATCCTTGTAAATAAAACCAAGAATTATTGCATAAATACACGCTACAACCGAAGCTTCCGTTGGAGTAAAAAGACCGGACAGTATACCGCCTATTATAATAACAGGAGTCATAAGCGGAAAAAACGCAGAGGTAAACGACAGCAACAATTCTTTCAGACCGGCTCTCTTACTTCTCGGAAACCCTCTTGGCTTTGCCATAACAGCTATGATCATCATCATCGCAGCGGCCATGATAAATCCCGGAATAAAGCCGGCCATAAACAACCGCGGAACAGAAACGGCTGTTAATGCGCCAAAGAAAACAAAGGGAATGGATGGTGGAATAATCGGTCCGATAATGGAAGATGAGGCAACCATGGAAGCGGCTACGACAGGGTCGTAACCGTCGTCTATCATCGCTTTTTGTTCAATCTGCCCTAACCCTGCAGCATCGGCGACTGCAGAACCCGACATTCCCGAGAATATGACCGATGATATCACAGATACCTGCCCCAGTCCGCCTGGAATATGCCCGACAAGTGCTCGTGCAAAACGAAAAATCCTATTTGTTATTCCACCGGAGTTCATAAGATTGCCCGCCAGGATAAAAAAAGGAACGGCAAGCAGGGTAAAACCGGTAGTACCGTAATACATTCTTTGCGCGAGCATGGTCAGAGAACTTCCTTGACCTAATCCGACGAAAAATATAATCGCAGTAACTCCCATAGCTACGGCAATAGGTATATTCAGAAGAATCAAAACAAGTAATACAATGAAAATCAACAAGGTCAGCATTTGGTATCTCCAGAAACAACTGCAATATTAATGAAGCGGTCTGAGACCGCTTCATCATGGTTTATTATTCAGGTAATTTAACTATCTTCTGCTTTTTCCAAGCAAATCCATGTAATAGTCAAAGTCCGCTTCTCCGACCTGAGCTTTCAATTCTTCGTAAACAGGAGCTGCGGCAGTGATAAACGGTTTTGTATCCGGATACGCAACTTCCATACCCTGCGCTTCAAGCTCTTTAATCTGATCGGCTTCTTTTTCTCGTACGGCTTTTTGCATTGCCAACCCTGCTTTTTCAGCTTCTTCAAGAATAATCTTCTGCTGTTTCGCTGACAAACTCTTGAATTTATCGATGTTCATAAGCAGATGCGTTGAATTATACGTATAATTGACCATCGACAAGTATTTTTGTGTTTCATACATTTTGTTTGTCAATATTGTAGCGATAGGATTCTCCTGGCCGTCTACTACCCCCTGTTTCAAAGCCATCGGCAATTCCGTAAATGCGATTGTTTGAGAAACTCCTCCTAAAGCTTTAACCGTCGCTGAATTTACAAAATCCGGCGGAGTCCGGATTTTTAGTCCCTGCATATCCGCGGGAGTATTAATCTGATGCACCGATGTCGTATAATTCCGGAAACCATATTCCCAACGTGCCAGATATTTTAACCCTACATCCTCAAGATCCGGGGTAACCCATTTGATAAAATCACCGGCGAATAGTTTATCTGTCGCGGCATAATCCTTAAAAGCGAAAGGAGCTCCTACCATGTTGAATTTTTTCACATATTTGGCTATTGCCGGTTCCGTAGGGATTACCAAATCAAGGGCACCGTTCGTTGTCTGTTCTACCAGTTCTTGCGAGTTTCCAAGCATACTATTGGGAAAAATAGTAACAGTCACAATACCATCTGTTCTCTCGTTAACTGCTTTTGCAAAAGCCAGGGCCGCATCATGAGCCGGATGAGACTCAGCTAAATAATGGGCAAATTTAATTTCAACAGCCCCCCCTGCACCTGCTTCGGACTTACCGGCAGCAAATACATAACCGGTAATCACAATTAATAATGCGATAACTACGATTTTTTTCATAAAAACCGCTCCTCCTTGATGGATAGGAATTTTTTTCAATCGATAAGTTTCTTCAATGGCCTAACTTCTGAGTATTCACACGGTTTGAATAAAACCTTATCGGATACAAAACGGTAACACCGTTCCACTATATGGTACTCGGTTTCATTTTATTGTCAAGAGAAAAAGATGTCGATCACGCTAAAAAAGCATTTTGATAGTTGTTGAAACCGAAATAGATCGAGGACGCAGTGAGTCGGGTCGATCTGCAAAAGTCCTATCGATCGCCTCATCAACTGGCTTCAAGCATGAGCGGAGAAAACGGAACCCACAATTTGTTCAAACGCGCGTACGTCGGAATCTGTTTTTCCAAGGCGAGATCAAACACATTTGAAAAGAAAACTGTAAAGCGTATGGATATCGTAAGGTTTGGCGTCAGCTGAACCGAGACTGCCAAAATGCATCGCGGAGCATTTAATACGCTTCAGGAACATTAAAACTCGGCACTTCTTACGACAACGCATAGGCGAAAACCATCATTGGCATGTACAGACCTGAGTTGACCTGTCGCCGAAGTCCTTGGCGCTCACTGGAAAATGTTGAATATGCTACTCTTTAATGGGTGCAATGGTATACTATCAAAAAACTGCTCTCGTCGATTGGAAATTCTCCGCCGGCAGATGGGTCTGAATCTGGCATCCACTGAGGATTCTAACGCCGCCAGGACAGTCAGCTCCTGATTCGTAACAGCCCTGGCCTGATATTCCCGGCGCAAAGCAGCATCTAAAGAACGATCCCGAGCAATATGCGCTTCTCTCTGCCCATTTGCACGTGAAGAATCCCGCTCATATCCAGCCGCCTTCAGACGGACGGGCTTCAACAGATTGCAGATGCGCCACCCGTTTTCCTCCGGTAAAGACAGGCAAACTGCTCAAGAATGACGACGAGAATGGCATGCTTACTTTTGAAATGCCGGTAGAACGCCGGCTCCGATATTTATTCCGGTTTGCCGTGAGAGGTTCTCGTGTTGTAAACATCCTGAATACCTCTCTCAGCGATAATCTCGCTCTGTCTTTCGCTTAATTCTGTCAACCCCTTTTATAGTGATATGGAACCGCCGCACCGTTAACCAAAAATGGTTGTCCTTTAGGTAGAGAGCCAAAAGGAGGTACGGCGGCATGAACAATTATATATCATTTGATAGCCACAAGCGATATACAATCGCTGCGGTTGAAGGAAAGGAAGACCACCAAAAGAGAATCTATAGGATTGAACATGAGTGGGGCAAAGTAAAGTCCTTCTTGAGTCAGTATACACCCGGCGGAGCTGTAGCTGTAGAAACGATAGGGAACTGGTACTGGATTGTCGATGAAATCGAAGAAGCAGGACAAATCCCCTTATTGGTCCACGCGCAGAAGTCCAAGGTCATGATGGGAATCATAAACAAGACCGACAAGTTGGATGCCGACGGACTCAATCGTCTCCAGAGAACAGGGACCTTGCCTACCGTATGGATACCTCCCGGCGACCTCCGTGACAGGAGGGAATTGTACCGGCAGCGGATGCAGTATGTTCAGGAAAAAGTGCGCTGTAAGAACCGACTTCATGCAAATCTGGCGAAATACGGACTTGGGGAAGGGGCGTGGACGGACCTGTTTGGGAAGAAGGGACGGCAATTGCTTGAAGAGAGGATAGAGCAATTACCACGGAACACAAAAGAGATGTCCACGGGGTTATTGAAACATCTGGAAATCCTTGAGGATTCAATCTCCTGCTGTGAAGAAGCGATGAAGAGTGAGTTCGGGGAACATCCACTGCTGAAACTACTGATGTCAATTCCTGGTGTAGGCTTTATTTTGGGTACTATCATCCTGAGTGAAACTGGAGATTTAGAGAGGTTTCCTTCTGCGCAACACTATGCTTCGTATTGCGGGACAACTCCGAGGGTCAAAGCCAGTGGAGGAAAAGTTCGGTATGGGAGGTTGCGGAAAGACTGTAATCATTATTTGAAATGGGCCTTTGTTGAAGCAGCTAATGTGATGTGTTTAAAACAGAATGCATGGAAGGACAGGCATACTGTCCAACTCTATAAAAGAATAAAGGCGAAAAAAGGTCATGGCGTGGCCATTGGAGCGGTTGCCCGGCACTTGTCGGAAGCAGCCTATTGGATTATGAAGAAGAAAGAGCCATATAAGGATCCATTACTGTCTGTTGAATCCAGGCAAGGTTAAGCGCGTTTCGGAACTGAGTCTATTGAAGACTCGACTTAGTGATTGCGACAGCCTTGTCGAATATTCTCTTGTCGCTTAAGACGGCGAAGATATGACTCCGATCAACGGGTGGATAATGATCATTATTTGGTTTTGAATTTTAGAATCGCCGATTAAAAATGTTGTATTGTGCGGCGGTTTCAGATATGATGCACTGTCATGCAGCCCACTTCGCTTCTGTCAGCTTCAGGATAGCGCAGGAGGGGTAAATCCGCGTACCTTGTCACAGCGACTCTCTATGCTTGAATCTGAAGGCATCGTCGCAAAGCAGGTCTTCGACGAACGCTCTCTCCATACTGAGTATCGACTTACGCCGAAGGGCATCGACGTACTGCCGATTATCCGCAGTATGCGGGAATGGAGTGCGAAATATCCGACACGGCAAGCCAAGAGACGACTTGCGTCGATGACCTGAAGGAACTGACCACCCCTTCAGCAAACTGGTACAGGTATACTTCAGTCTTTGCGGAATTGGTTACTACACAAAGCTTTAATCAAGATCCCGTTACTGGATTTCATATTAACCGATATGTTTGGTCTAATATTATGGCAAACTGTAAACAGTTTGATGCGGCATCATATCCACGCCCCATGCACGCGAAGATCCGCTGGCAGGACTTTGAAACCAGTTTGCTGCTACATCTGACCGTGTCAGAAGACATCCTGAGATTTACCGCGTGTTTATTGAGCTTCACACCAGAAGCAACCATGACTCATTGAGTCGGAGCCTTCTTGAAGACGTGACTTCAAATTGTCGGGAATAAATTCTTTCTTATTTTCGAAGGGGTACTTAGCCGGGACAATTTCGGAGCGATATGAACCCCGGTGCTCGGGAAAAAGAAGAACACTGGTTATCGCCCAACAAATACATTGCAAAATTACTAATGCTTCAATCCGCGAGCAAGAACTTTCTATATTCGCCTTCAGCTAAATCGGACCGACTCGCCAAGGGACCGAATGTATCGTATAGTGGCCTATGCGTTATATAGGTGATTTCCATATCCATTCTCACTACTCCCGGGCCACAAGCAAAGCACTTACACCTGAGAATCTCGATCTCTGGGGACGAAAAAAAGGAATCTCGGTAATCGGTACGGGAGATTTTACTCATCCTGTATGGATAGACGAGCTGCAGGAAAAACTGGAACCTGCCGAAGAAGGGCTATTTATCGTTAAAAAAGCACACCGCATTGATCATGATACCGGCTCCTCCGCGTCCGATACGACAAGGTTCCTGCTTACGGCAGAGATAAGCTCAATATACAAATACAAAGGAAAGATACGGAAGGTTCACAACATCGTGTTTGCCCCCGACTTTGCTGCAGTAGTCCGCATTCAGAAAAAGATTGAAAAACTTGGAGGCAATATCAGATCGGACGGGCGTCCGATACTCGGACTTGATTCGCATGATCTTCTTGAACTCTGCCTTGAAGCCGACAATAGTATCTTTTTTGTTCCTGCTCATATTTGGACCCCGTGGTTTTCCGTTTTAGGAGCAAGATCCGGTTTCGATTCAATCACAGAATGCTTCCGAGACCTTTCCGACCATATTTTTGCCGTCGAAACAGGACTTTCATCGGATCCGCCGATGAACTGGATGTGTTCATTTCTGGATCGCTATACTCTGATTAGCAACTCGGATGCGCATTCCCCGGAAAAACTGGGAAGGGAGGCCTGCCTTTTCGACACCGATTTTTCGTATAGTGAGATCATAGATGCTATGAAACGGGGCACAACAGCCGGATTCAGAGGAACTGTTGAGTTCTTTCCCCAAGAAGGGAAGTATCATTATGACGGTCATCGAAAGTGCAATGTTGTATGGAATCCTCTTAAAACATTAGAACACGGCGCTATCTGCCCTGTATGCGGCAGTCCGGTTACCGTCGGAGTTCTGAACCGGGTAGCTCAGCTTGCGGACAGAAAAGATCTCAACGAACGACAGGTTCGCGATCCTTTTTACTCGCTTATCCCTCTCAAGGAGCTTATTTCGGAGCTCGAAGGAGTTGGAGTCGCTTCAAAGAGAGTCGAAGAACGATATGCTAACTGCCTTAACCGGCTCGGGCCGGAACTTGATATATTGCTTTCTCTGGATATAAGCGATATTGAACAAACCATAGGAGAAGATCTTGCTGTTGCAATTGAACGAATGCGTAACAGACAAGTACATGTTCACGCGGGTTATGATGGAGAGTATGGCTCAGTACGGATTTGGGGCCCCGAGGATCCTCCACCCTCAAGCAAAAGAAGCCGTACAACACCTACGCTTTTCAGCGATTCAAATGCCGCTGCCCCCTTCTGTACCAAGACAAGAAATAACCGGAATACAGCCCCGAGTCCGCTGAAACTAGTTGAATTTGATCTTGCCAGGTATCAGGAACAGAAGCAGCTTGCCGTATCCGAAGTCCTGCCGCCTAATGCATCCGTAACGGAGAACAACCACGCCAAAATAGAAGACCGTAGTGGCGCTATTCCCGGATTAAATCGAGAGCAAGAGGAGGCCGCCAGCTACACCGGAGGACCAAGCCTTATTATCGCTGGTCCCGGAACAGGAAAAACCCGTACGGTAGTAGAAAAAATAGTTCAATTGGTACAGGACGGTATGATGTCCGAAACAATCGTTGCAATCACCTTCGCAAACAAAGCTGCTAATGAACTTAGAGAACGACTCCTCGGAGCAGGTGTGGACAAAGTTGACGTTTTCACTTTTCACAGCCTTGGTCTTTCCCTATTGAAACCACACCTGTCTTTGCTCGGACGAGACGAGAATGTGCTGATTATCGATGATGAGGAGAAAATCGCTCTTCTTAAAGCGGAAAAACTTAACTCCAATGAACGCGGGAAAGAACAAATAGAGTTTGTCTCCAGAATTAAGAGCGGAATAATACCTATGCCCGATGAAGGAAGCAATGATTTTGTCTTCTTTCGCCACTATCAAGATATGCTGAAGCGTCACAACTGCTTTGATTTCGATGACCTAGTCTATCTTCCGGTACGCCTTTTTAAGAAGCATCCAGCGCTCCTGACTGATATCAGACGGTATCGGCATCTTATAATAGATGAATATCAGGATATTAATCCGACTCAATACAAACTGGTTCGATTGTTAGCAGAAGAAGCCGAGCTCTGTGCTGTAGGCGATCCACACCAATCCATATATGGCTTTCGCGGATCGTCGCCGGAATTTATTAAACACTTCTCACAAGATTTTCCTCAGGCCAAAATATTCTCGCTTACCCGCAGCTATCGATGTCCAGGAATTATACTCAAGGCCTCGGCACAGGTACTAGGAACGGGAAATCCCCTGGCCGGTTTACATCCGGGGCTGAAAATCAATATCACAAAGACACCTACAGCGGCATTTGAAGCCGAACAGATAGCCCGTACGATAGAGACACAAACAGGAGGAATGGGCTTCTTTTCCTTTGACAGCGAAGTTATACAGTCAACAGAATCGAGTAATGTGGCCTTGTCCGATATTGCCGTCCTATGCAGGACCTCCATGCAGATGCCGTTTTTGGAGAAAGCATTCATGGATCATCGCATTCCCTACCGGGCAATTCACACAGACTCACTATTCGCAAAAGAGCCTTTTCGTACCTTCCTGAACGTTATACGGCTTTTGCTACGGAATAACTCTCTCTCGCACACCCTCATCACCACTCTAAAAAACATAGATCTCAATAAATTGAAAACCCTTCCGTTACCTCAAACCCGAAAAGAAGCGATAGCGCTTTTCGCCGACCTTTACTGTACCGATCAAAACGATGCTGATATTCGTGAATTAATCGATACGATGGAATCGGAAATTATTCTTTACTGGGGAGATACGGAAGATGCGCTTACCTTTGTAGAGAACGCTCGGCTTGGTTCCGGGATAGATCGTTACGATCCAAGAATGCAGACAGTAAGCATAATGACTATACATGCAGCCAAAGGGCTTGAGTTCGATATTGTCTATATCCCTGGTTGTGAGGAATCACTTATGCCCTACACGCTATCCGGTACCAATGAAGTAGATATTGAAGAGGAAAAACGGCTTCTATATGTAGCGATGACACGTGCAAAGCAACATCTTATCTTTACCCATGCACAAACACGGGTAATCTTCGGAAAAAAAAGAGAACAGACAGCAAGTCCGTTTCTTCTGGCGATTGAAGAAGCATTATTAAACCGGCAAGAAATTGAGTCTGATCGGAAGGCACAAAAGCTGGTTCAACAGTTATCCTTGTTTGATTAAAATTGACGCTTATTTGTAAACAGGAATATTATCTCGTAAATCCTTTATGAATAGGTGACCTGTCTTCATTGTCAGTGTATACAGGCATAAAAGATTCCGGGTAATGCTCTAGGCTTAAAACGGGAAGCATCCCTACCCGTTGTTCGCTCAGTTCAGGGCGCAGTCAGCACCACGGAGTTCTTTCTTGCCGGGGCCGTCCTAATTACAGTGTTCATTACAGTCTACGTCGGTTTAGGCGGACTACGATCAATAGCCTGGACAGATCTGATATAAGAATTGATGATGGTCATCTTTACCTTAACAGCCTTTCTTATCACCTCAAGCAAAGACCGAGGATTTATTGCAATCCATAAAGCACTGCTGAAAGAGAGTCCGAAGCGTCTTTCCCGTCCGGGTGCAGGCAGCGGACTCGTCCCTGGGGTTTGGATACATGGTGCTCTGGTTTTTTGCCGTCCCGATGTTTCCTCAGCTTAACTCTTTATGGCCAGTGAAGACAAACACGCGCTTAAGTTGACGGTTACGACTCATTTTCGGTCGCCATCGGGGTGCCGCCCCCGGCTCCACTCTGCCCAGCATCTTCCGCGGTGAGCGGAAGTGCAAGCCGGCCTTTTCTTTTGTCCTCTGGACAGGCGACGGTCTTCAGGAGCTTTTAGCTCCTTCGACTACCCGGCGTGTTCCTCGTCGCTGGCGCTCCTGCGGTACACGCCTTATCTTCGACGTCTGTTGCCGTACAATCGTGACGCCAGGCTCCGGCCGGCGGAAACTTTCAGTTTCCCTGCCCCCCCGGGCGTTCCTCGTCGCTGCCGCTCCTGCGGTACGCCCTCGGTCTTCACAGTATGGAACCGGGCGTTTGCCTTCGGCAAGCCGCCCTCGTTCCCCGCGCGTTCCTCGCTTCGCTGCGGTACGCGCGGTACAAAAAAAAGCCAGGCGACGTCCTACTCTCCCGCTATTCGCAGTACCATCGGCGCTGAAGGGCTTAACTTCCGTGTTCGACATGGGAACGGGTGGATCCCCTTCGCTAAGGTCACCTGGCAATAATTATTACCGTTTACAAACTGTAAGCTTTGACACTCACTGTTTATTTGTGCGTTTACCTTTCGGTAAACTATGTTATATGTCTTTCGACGATGGAGCACACCGGTCGTTTTTACCGCCTATTTCAAAAGCAGGGTCTCCCTGGTTTTGAAATTACGTACGGCTAAGGGAAGTCCGTAGAGTACTCTCTACGGGCGACCGTAAAAAGAGGAGCACACAATAATATGGTCAAGCCTCTCGACCTATTAGTACCGGTCAGCTCAACATGTTACCATGCGTAGACCGCCGGCCTATCAACCAGATCTTCTCTCTGGGGTCTTTAAGTCACCTTAAAGGTGATGGGATGTCTCATCTCGAGGGGGGCTTCCCACTTAGATGCCTTCAGCGGTTATCCCGGCCGAACTTGGCTACCCAGCACGTACCCTTGGCAGGATAACTGGTACACCAGAGGTTCGTCCATTCCGGTCCTCTCGTACTAAGAACAGATCCTCTCAAACATCCAACGCCTGTGGCAGATAGGGACCGAACTGTCTCGCGACGTTCTGAACCCAGCTCGCGTACCGCTTTAAATGGCGAACAGCCATACCCTTGGGACCTGCTCCAGCCCCAGGATGCGATGAGCCGACATCGAGGTGCCAAACTTTGCCGTCGATATGAACTCTTGGGCAAAATCAGCCTGTTATCCCCGGAGTACCTTTTGTCCGTTAAGTGACGGCCCTTCCACTCAGAACCGCCAGATCACTAAGACCTACTTTCGTACCTGCTCGACTTGTATGTCTCGCAGTCAAGCAACCTTGTGCCTTTGCACTCGTACGTTGATTTCCAACCAACGCGAGGTTACCTTCGCGCGCCTCCGTTACTCTTTAGGAGGCGACCGCCCCAGTCAAACCGCCCACCTGACATTGTCCCTTAACCCGTTTCAGGGCCAAGGTTAGAAATATAACCGGCAAAGGGAGGTATTTCACCAACGACTCCACACAGCCTGGCGACCATGTCTCTTCGTCTCCCTCCTATCCTACACATCACAGGCCACATTTCAATGCCAAGCTGCAGTAAAGGTTCACGGGGTCTTTCCGTCTAACCACAGGTAATCGGCATCTTCACCGATACTTCAATTTCACCGGGTTTCACGTTGAGACAGCGTTCAAGTCGTTACACCATTCGTGCGGGTCGGAACTTACCCGACAAGGAATTTCGCTACCTTAGGACCGTTATAGTTACGGCCGCCGTTTACCGGGGCTTCAATTCGACGCTCTCACATCTCCTCTTAACCTTCCGGCACCGGGCAGGTGTCAGTCCCTATACTTCATCTTGCGATTTCGCAGAGACCTGTGTTTTTGGTAAACAGTCGCTTGAACCTTTTCTCTGCAACCCCAAACAAATTTTGACATCCATTCAGGGCCACACTTCTCCCGAAGTTACGTGTGTATTTTGCCGAGTTCCTTAACGTGAATTCTCCCGAGCGCCTGAGAATACTCTTCCCGCCTACCTGTGTCGGTTTGCGGTACGGTCCCTTACAGCATATCTTTAGAAGCTCTTTCTCGGCACCTTGACTCCACCAGCTTCGATTCCCCGTAGGGTCTCTCGCCTTAACACTTTACCTCTCTGTGCGGATTTGCCTACACAGATCATCAGCTTAGTGCTTAGACCGGGACGACCATCGCCCGGCCCGGCTTCGCCTCATGCGTCACTCCATTCAGTCCTGTAAGAGGTACGGGAATATTAACCCGTTTCCCATCGACTACGCCTTTCGGCCTCGCCTTAGGGGCCGACTAACCCTTGGGCAGATTACCTTAACCCTGGAATCCTTAGGCTTTCGGCGGACAGGGATCTCACCTGTCTTTTCGTTACTCATGCCTGCATTCTCTCTTCCATCCCGTCCAGCATGTCTTCCAACACACCTTCATCCGTACATGGAATGCTCCTCTACCCCTGATAGTAAACTATCAAGCCGTAGCTTCGGTACTATGCTTAGCCCCGTTACATTGTCGGCGCACAACGACTCGACCAGTGAGCTGTTACGCACTCTTTAAAGGTATGGCTGCTTCTAAGCCAACCTCCTGGCTGTCTTCGCCGTTGCACTTCCTTTTCCACTCAAGCATAGTTCTGAGACCTTAGCTGACGGTCTGGGCTGTTTCCCTTTCGACCACGAATCTTGTCACCCGTAGTCTGACTCCCGCGCATCATTTAACCGGCATTCGGAGTTTGACTGAGTTTGGTACCCGGTGAAAGGCCCTAGCCCAATCAGTGCTCTACCTCCGGTAAACTAACGCAAGGCTAGCCCTAAAGCTATTTCGAGGAGTGCCAGCTATCTCCGAGTTTGATTAGCCTTTCACTCCTATCCACACCTCATCCCTGCCTTTTTCAACAGACTAGGGTTCGGTCCTCCACTCTGTGTTACCAGAGCTTCAACCTGGACATGGATAGATCACTCGGCTTCGGGTCTACCGCACGCTACTCATTCGCCCATTTCAGACTCGGTTTCCCTCCGGCTTCGGTTCTTCAAAACCTTAACCTCGCAACATACGGTAACTCGCAGGCTCATTCTACAAAAGGCACGCCATCACCCGGCACCTAAATCCCCCAAGCTCACTTTTCTCTTTCCGTTCGCTTGGCTTGCTTAGTTCTCTAAACACCAAGATCCTTATCTTAGGATTTAGGTGCCGGGCTCTGACCGCTTGTAGGTCCACGGTTTCAGGTTCTATTTCACTCCCCTCCCGGGGTGCTTTTCACCGTTCCCTCACGGTACTATTCGCTATCGGTAGCTGTTTCGTATTTAGCCTTGGAGGGTGGTCCCCCCAGATTCAGACAGGATTCCTCGTGTCCCGTCCTACTCAGGTACGCACTCGCATTCACTTCCATTTTCAGATACGGGGCTTTCACCCTCTCCGGCCGGCTTTTCCAATACCGTTCTCCTAATTTCCATGCACACTTTCCTGTACGCCCTACAACCCCCCATTGCACGCAATGAGGTTTAGGCTCTTACCAGTTCGCTCGCCGCTACTGTGGCAATCTCGTTTGATTTCTTTTCCTCTGGGTACTTAGATGGTTCAGTTCCCCAGGTTTCGCTCACATATGCTATTTTATTCACATACATGTGACAGAGAGTCTACTCTGCCGGGTTACCCCATTCGGTAATCCCGGGATCATCGGATGTTTGCTCCTCCCCCAGGCTTTTCGCAGCTTACCACGACCTTCATCGCCGAACAGCTCCAAGGCATCCTCCGTGGACCCTTATTCGCTTGACCATATTAGTTTGTGCTCCTTCCTCTGTTTTTGCGGTCACCGCTGTCGCCTACGACAGCGTCTCCCTTGGCACCTTCGGCAGATTCAGAGCCGACAAAGCCGTCTTTTCGCTGCGCGATGGTACCTTCAGGTTTTTATAACCACACCCGGAATTCCCCTATGTGGTGCAACTACTTCCCGTTTCGTCGCACCGGTATATTCCGGTTCTCTATGTCAAAAGATCAAAAAAATTAACCGCCTCAATATTCTTTTCAACGGTTATTAACAGTATGGGCCTGACTAGACTTGAACTAGTGACCTCACGCTTATCAGGCGTGCGCTCTAACCACCTGAGCTACAGGCCCTTTATAAATAGAAAAGGGCGAAGAGACTGTTTCTTTTCAAAAAAGCGGGTTCCATCAAGTTGTGTCGTCAAGCAAAAGCTGTTACTGATCTTTTCCTCAGTAACGCGTTCCTTTTCCTCTCTCGTAGAAAGGAGGTGATCCAGCCGCACTTTCCAGTACGGCTACCTTGTTACGACTTCACCCCCCTTACCAGGCATACCTTCGGCACCGTCCTCCTAATTAAAGGTTAGACGAGCGACTTCGGGTACCCCCAACTCGGGTGGTGTGACGGGCGGTGTGTACAAGGCCCGGGAACGTATTCACCGCGCCATGCTGATGCGCGATTACTAGCGATTCCACCTTCATGAAGTCGGGTTTCAGACTTCAATCTGTACTGAGACCGGCTTTCTGCGATTTGCTCCACCTCGCGGTTTCGCTTCACTCTGTACCGGCCATTGTAGCACGTGTGTAGCCCAGGACATAAGGGCCATGATGACTTGACGTCGTCCCCACCTTCCTCCGGTTTGTCACCGGCTGTTCCATCTGAGTCCCCAACTGAATGCTGGCAACAGATAGCAGGGGTTGCGCTCGTTGCGGGACTTAACCCAACACTTCACAGCACGAGCTGACGACAGCCATGCAGCACCTGTATACCCGCCCCGAAGGGAAGCTGTATCTCTACAACCATCGCGTATATGTCAAGCCCTGGTAAGGTTTCTCGCGTATCATCGAATTAAACCACATGCTCCACCGCTTGTGCGGGCCCCCGTCAATTCCTTTGAGTTTCACCCTTGCGGGCATACTCCCCAGGCGGTGCACTTAACGCGTTTGCTACGGCTCCCAGGGCTACCCCCAAGAACCTAGTGCACATCGTTTACGGCGTGGACTACCAGGGTATCTAATCCTGTTCGCTCCCCACGCTTTCGCGCCTCAGCGTCAGTACATGGCCAGGACCTCGCCTTCGCCACCGGTGTTCTTCCTGATATCTACAGATTTCACCCCTACACCAGGAATTCCAGGTCCCCCTCCTGTACTCTAGTCTCACAGTTTCCAGCGCGTCCCCACAGTTAAGCTGTGGTATTTCACACCAGACTTGCGAAACCGCCTACACGCCCTTTACGCCCAATAATTCCGAACAACGCTTGCCCCTTACGTGTTACCGCGGCTGCTGGCACGTAATTAGCCGGGGCTTATTCCTTACCTAACGTCATCTCACTGCCATTCCCTGCAGCAATTATTCTTCAGTAAGAAAAGAACTTTACAACCTCACGGCCTTCTTCGTTCACGCGGCGTCGCTCCGTCAGGCTTGCGCCCATTGCGGAAGATTCTTAGCTGCTGCCTCCCGTAGGAGTCTGGGCCGTGTCTCAGTCCCAGTGTGGCCGTCCACCCTCTCAGGCCGGCTACTCATCGTCGCCTTGGTAGGCCTTTACCCCACCAACTAACTAATGAGCCGCAGACTCATCCTAAGGCGGTGCCTTGGCACCTTTCCCCCGTAGGGCTCATCCGGTATTACCCTGTGTTTCCACAGGCTATCCCCAACCTCAAGGTAGATTATCTACGTGTTACTCACCCGTTCGCCGCTCTAGGCAGTCCGAAGACTGCTTACCGCTCGACTTGCATGCTTAAAACGCGCCGCCAGCGTTCGTTCTGAGCCAGGATCAAACTCTCCGTGATATAAATAAGACTCAATTAAGAGCCTCCTTAATTTACCACTTCTAAAGTCCGATTACTCAAATATTTCGCTTCCGCTTTCGACTATTTATTGGAATCAATCAAAGGTTCCCGCTTCTTTTATTCTACCCTTTCTGCGTTTCCGCATCCAGATAAAAAAACGGTCTTCTTCGCCCCTTCTCTTTTCGCAGGTTTTCGCAACACCTCTTCCCGTCGCCCAAGGCCGTGCAGCTTCCCTTTCGCCGCACCGTTCCCCTTTTCTCTTCTCGTACCAAGAGGGCCGGATTCACTGTTACCCGTATTACAAAGATCATTTCACGCTTCCGCTCCCCAGTGCTCATCACCCCAGCGCTTCAGCGTGATCGCAGTTATACCATCACCGCTAATTTGTGTCAACCCGGTTTTTTCCGGATTTTGTAGAAAAGACAGCAACTGATTCGACTGCTAAAGCAGAACCGAATCAGTGTCAGTTTAGTAAAAACTAGATGAACTATACTCAGTTGACTGGCTCTTAAGACACTCCCTGTTTTTGGGAACGAAGATAACTATAGTTAAAACGGTACATCGTGTCAAGCGTTTATTCAGTCCCTTTGTGTGCCGTCAGGATAATCTCTGCCGCTTCGGCAAATCCCTCTCCATGGGATGTCCTGGTCACAAACGAGGGAGGATTTTTCATTACTTCAAGAAAGGTGCGGATATTTTCCACTCCACAGGAAAGAGGAAAATATGAGAACATGGGCTCGTCATTTGGAGAATCACCACAGAAAAAAACACGCTCTCTTTGTTCCCGATCAGTCAAGGTATAGTGTTTTGAGAGGAGCTCCCGGGCCATATCCAGCTTACTGTAATCACCAAACCAGGTGTTTACATGAATAGAACTGATTTTTGCGATTGCACCTTTCTGCTCGCACAGTTCTTTTATTTTAACCGCAGTGTCCATACCAAAACGGGGCGGGTCTTCTGCAAAATCAAAAGCAAGATCGAACCAGCGAAAAGCCTGATCCTTCGCCACTTTCAGTCCGGAAATTTTCCCCAGGACAAAATCACGTATTCCATCAAGTTTACGCTTAACTTCTTCGCCGGCAACGGAGGAATGCAGTGAAAGGTCGTAGCCTCCTGCGGTCCTCAGCATGGCGAAAGCCCCGTTTTCTCCAATCACCGCGTCCACCGGCCACTGACGGATAATCATGTCGCACCACCCTGCGGGCCGGCCGGTAACAGGAATGACCTTGACTCCGGTCTGGTATAATCTCCATAGAGCATTATAGGCTTGAGCAAGAAGAAAGCCGTTCCTGGTAAGGGTATCATCAATATCACATAAAACAAAACCGATCCGGCGGGAGGTACTCTCAGGAAGGGCCGCTATCGGCTGCATTCCCTACTCCTGAAAAGTATCGCGGAGTACAGGTAAAGCAGCCTTCAGATAGGTTATAAAAGACGCTACAGACGCTACTGCCGCTAAAATGAATATAGAAAGAGTAAATCTCTCAAAAAGATACAAGTAGGAGGAAAAAAGATTCAGCCGCAGGGCCGAAACAGTCACAAGGCCCAGGACACCCGCTATAGCGTAGGTTACAGCCTTCAATTTCCCCCAGATACTCGCTGCCATGGCAACACCCTTTCTGATCAGCACCATCCTTAGAAAGGTTATTGAAAACTCCCGGTACAATAAGACCGCGAGGATAACAACAGGCATAATGCCGACGGCCGCAAAACAGATAAAATAGGTAATACGGCTCAGGACATCGGCAAAAGGGTCTAGAACTTTTCCCAAGTCTGAAACAAGATTGTACTTTCGAGCTATGTAACCATCAAGAACATCGGAACTCTCTATAAGCAGATAGAGCAGCCATATTATGATCGTTGCGGGGAGCGTCAAAGCGGCAGACCAGTCAGGAGCAAGAAAAAATACCAAAAACAGCGGGGTAATGATAATCCGCAAAACGGTCAGTTTATTCGGTAGGTTCATACAGAAACCCTATAGCGCGGGGATTTTATTGTCAATAAGAGAATACTGGGAGTTCGATGTAAAGCAGGACCGGAAAGATGGTCAGATTAAACAACATGAACGTCAAATTCATCCAGCAGCGCAATGTAACGTTTGTTCCTTGCAAAGCGGTAGAGTACTTTGTACCCTTGGGAAACTTTTTTTCGCAAAATGGTCCTGAGCGCACAATCCATATCTCGGGCGGAATCATACAGATGTACCTTTTCCCGTCCCGCATTGGGTTCTCGACCCCACACCACTGTAAGCGCGTATTCGGTAAAGAGGTTTCCCTGCCTGTCATGTACCGAGTAATACCAGAAACTTCCTTTGGCGTCTTCCTTAAAAAAGGTAATTATCATTCAGTTCAAGTATCGGACTATTTTGCGGTAAATAATAGAGCTTCCGCGCCATTTATTTTAAGGATCCCTGCCCGGAAACAAAGGAAGCATAGTCTATGGAATAGGAACGAAGTAAATGCATGAAGAAAGGGCCTGCACTCCGTGTTTCTTTTTGGAGAATTCTCAGATCAAATATAGGATCAGAAAGCAGCAAAGGAAGTTTCATGCCAGGCTTCTCCCGAAAATCAGGCAGGGTCAGGACTGCCCCGGATTCCTGTACCAACTGATGTGCAAAGATATAATCCTGACGCGGCCACGGCAGATAGGGAGACAAAACAATCAATTCGGCGTTAAGATAGAAGCGGTTACTCTGTAATTTCAGCAATTCTGCTTTGCCTTGCCAGCTGATTTCCAGAACACCCCCAGTATCAGAAATCCTCAGAACAGAGACCCGCAGTTCGTTCGTGTGTACAGGTATACCCGGTTCACTTTGAATTTGCAGATATACAAGCACATACAGTAACGACAACAGCACTGCAACCGGAGGCAGGACCGCAAGGGGAAACCGGCCGATCAGGAATCCAGTAGCTGCTGAGCCGGTAAAGGGTAAAGCAAAAAGAGCGGGTGCAGAAAGAAAACCCGATGAAAAAACAATCCCGGCGCTGAAGGCAAGCAAAGAAATACTGAGCAGAAGGGCAAAGCCGGCGGTGCCGCTCTTTTTTTTCGCGGCCCTCTTCCGTAGAAAACCCAGAGAACAGCCCAGCGCAGCGCCCGAGATATACACCCAGAAAAAGGTATTCTCCAGCATGTCCAGTCACACTCCTTCCGGATTTGAATCAGAAAGTATAAATACTGCGGAACTTGTTCTCCAGATATTCCTGAAGGTACTCAGCCTTCAGGACTTCTCCGCTTACTTCCATACATAATTCGCCGGCAGTTTTGGACGCCCCATGACAATGTATTGATTCCCTGTGCCAATTTCTCAAGGAAGTAAAATCACCTTCCCGTATAATAGTATCCACGTCACCCGCTTTACGTTTAAAAGCAGACCAGAACTGGGCTCCATAAAGGTTTCCCAAAGCGTAGGTGGGAAAATACCCGATGGCCCCCATGGACCAGTGAATATCCTGCAGCTCTCCTTCGGCACTTGTCTCAGGTTCGATTCCCAGCAGCTCCCGGGAAGCCTCTCTCCATGCGCCGGGTAAATCCTCAACCTTAAGCTCTCCGCTGACCATGGCAAGCTCAAGCCTGAAACGCAGTATTATGTGAAGTCCGTAGGTTACCTCATCGGCATCTATGCGGATATTGGTTGGTGAAACCTTGTTGATACCCCGGTAGAATTGCTCTAAACCTGTTTTGTTTAACTGTGATGGAAAATACTCCCGGGCAAGAGGGAGATAATGCTCCCAGAAAGCGCGGCTTCGTCCGACGACATTCTCCCAGGTCCGGGACTGGCTTTCATGGATGCCAAGAGAGGTTCCTGTCGCCAGAATATTGCCCAGGATTTTCCTGTCAAAGCCCTGTTCATACAGGGCATGTCCAGTTTCATGAATCAGACCGAAGAGTCCGGTTCCAAAATAGTCTTCCCGAAAGCGGCCGGTTATCCGCACATCATGAGCCCCGAGGGTAGCAGTAAACGGGTGGGCGGTTTCGTCTATGCGGCCGCGGCTGAGATCAAAACCCAGGTCCTGAACCACCCGACGGGCAAACTCACGCTGCTGTTCTATACTAAAAGACTGATGAAGAAAAGCATCATCAACCTGGGGCCTTTCTGCTATGCGGGAAGCGAGATTCTTTAACGAGGGTTCGAGATTTTTGAATACCCGCGAAACCTCCGCGGTAGTCATCCAGGGCTCGAACTCATCAATCAGAGCATCATAAGGATGATCTCCGTATCCCACAGCCTGAGCCTTCTCGACTACAAGGGAGAGGACCTCCTTTAGATGTGGCTGGAAAAGCGAGAAATCATCCCGTTTCCGGGCCTCCGCCCAGGCAGCCTGGGCGGCACTTGTGGAGCGGGCCAGAGATTCGATAAGAGACGAAGGAATGCGAATCTGCCTGGTATAAGCGCGGTAAACCTGCCTCAGATAAGCCACATCAGCGGGATCCTCCCCTGCAGTTCCTCCGGGGGTATCATCACCGCAACCGCAGGCTGCAAGCAGCTCGCCAACCCTGGGTGAAGTCAGGGACGAGTGGGCCAGAGACTGGAGCTGAGCCAGCTGCTCACCCCGCTCCTGGACAGCCTTAGGAGGAAGATAAGTTTCCTGGTCCCAGGCGAGAACCGCGGCGGATTCGCTTAAAAGCTGATAGTCCCGGGTAATCTTTTTCAAGTCTCCAATATAATCCTGCATGACGGACTCCTAGAGTTCCTCTTTGTCTGTAATTACCGCCTCGGTTCTGGAAATAAAATCATTAAGAGGAATCCCGTTTTCCTGCTTGCCGTTCCTCAATCGCACCGAGACAGCACCGGCGTCGGCCTCTTTTTCTCCCAGAATCAGCATGTATGGAATCTTATCCTGCTGGGCGTTCCGGATTTTCGCGTTTAAACGGTCGTCGCTGTCGTCCAGGTCTACCCGGAATCCCGCGTCCTTAAGAGCTTTATAGACCTTGTCCGCGTATTCCTCAAAAGCAGCAGCCACGGGGATCACCATAATCTGGGTCGGAGCAAGCCAGACAGGAAAGGCTCCGCCGTAATGCTCGATCAGGACTCCAAAGAAGCGTTCCAGGGAACCGAGCAGGGCCCGATGTACCATGTAGGGACGCTTCTCGGCACCTGACTTGTCGGTGTAGGTCATGTTAAAACGCTCAGGCTCGTTAAAGTCAAACTGCACGGTGGAAAGCTGCCAGGAGCGCCCCAGAGCATCCTTGATCTTCAGGTCGATCTTGGGGCCGTAGAATGCGCCGCCTCCTTCGTCGACTTCGTACTCCAGTCCTTCTGCCTCAATGGCCTTGCGCAGGGATTCTTCCGCAAGCTTCCACTGCTCAGGATCGCCCACTGCTTTCTCCGGCATTGTCGAAAGGTATGCCTGTATATCCTTGAAGCCGAAAGAGCGCAGCATATGAAGAGAAAAGCGCAGGACCTCGAGGATTTCGTCCTCTACCTGCCCGGGAGTACAAAAGATATGTGCATCATCCTGGGTAAAGCCCCGGACACGCAGCAAACCATGAAGGGTACCGGATTTTTCATAACGGTAGACCGTTCCCAGCTCTGCCCAGCGGAAGGGCAGCTCCCGGTAAGAGTGCTTGTTTGTCTTGTAGATCATAATGTGAAAAGGACAGTTCATGGGTTTGGCGTAATAATTGGCCTTGTCCATGATCATCTCCGGGTACATTCCTTCGGCGTAAAAATCCAGATGCCCGGAGGTTTCCCACAGCCATGATTTACCTACGTGAGGTGTAAAAAGAAACTCGTATCCGTTTTTACGATGTTCATCCCGCCAGAAATCTTCGATAGCGACCCGGATACGCGCGCCTTTGGGGTGCCAGTAGACCAGTCCGGGTCCCGCCTCCTCGTGGGTACTGAAAAGGTCCAGCTCCCGGCCGACTTTACGGTGGTCCCGTTTCTCCAACTCTTCAAGCTGCTGCAGATAAAGCCGCAGATCCTTTGGGTTGGTCCAGGCAGTACCGTAAATCCGCTGCAACATGGGACGCTTTTCGTCTCCCCGCCAGTATGCTCCGGCAATGGAAAGAAGCTTGAAGCTTTGAGGATTCAGCCTGGAGGTGCTCTCCACATGAGGTCCCCGGCATAAATCGGTAAAACCGCCCTGGCTGTAGATGGAAATTTCCTCGCCCTCGGGTAATTCGTTTATAAGCTCCACCTTGTAGGGCTGATCGACAAAACGCTTCAAGGCCTCGTCCCGGCTTATTACCTGCCGCTCGAAAGGAAGCCCCTTTTTTATTATCTCCTGCATGCGTGCGGTGATCTCTTCCAGATCCTCTTCTTTCAGGGAACGGGGTAAATCAAAATCGTAGTAAAAGCCGTTCTCGATGGCAGGACCTATGGCGACCTTTCCTTCAGGAAAAATCTGCAATACCGCCTCGGCCATAACGTGAGCCATGGAATGGCGTATTCGGTGAAGTTTTTCCTCTTTGGCGTCCGCTTTACTATCCGCAGCCTTTTTATTCTCGTTGCTCATGTAAGCACCTCGCTTGATCATGTTGGTTCTATATACAAAAAGCCTTCAGGGCTCATCCCACCCGACCCTCGATAAGGCCATTCGGGTAAGGACGAAGGCCTGAAGGCTCTCCGCGGTTCCACCTTACTTCGCCATTGTCGGTCTTTTTTATTCCCTCTTCGGGTTCGTCCGACGGCGCTCTCGATTCTCCCCTTTTTCTGCGCCTGTTAAGCACAGGAGCAGGAAGGCATCACCCTACGGCGGGAGTAGTTCCGGCACAGCATACTTGAAGCATAGCTCCGTTCAGCCTGCAGCTCGGAAGTGGTTTTCTCTCCGGACGAAACAGGCGGCTTCCAGCCTCTATTTATAACAGGGCCGCCCTCTCTGTTGATCCGAACCCGAAGATACTCGTCTTCGTCAAAGCTTTGTATTATTAGATACTAAAAAGAGCTGCCGCTGTCAACCATAAAAAACCCCTGGCCCCTGTAACCCATCCGCAGGCTGATTGAGCGGGCAGTCTCCATAACAAGCCGAACGTTGCGTTCAGTAACATCGTCTTCAGTGTACGAAAGGTCCCAGGATGTGCTGACAGCGGCAATGATTATATTCCGGTAATCAAGTATGGGGGCTGAGACACACTTCATGTCAAGCTCCACCTCTTCGTTGTCAATTGAGTATCCCCGGTCCCGGGAAATATGGATCTCGTTAATCAACGAATCAATATCGGTAATCGTATGATCAGTAAACCTGGTCATAGAAGCAGGATCCACGAGCTCCCGTATCTCATCATCCGTGCAGCCCATAAGCAGGGATTTTCCCAGGGCGGTACAGTAAAGCGGACGGCGTTGCCCGATAAAACAATAATCCCGAATCTCATTATGTCGTTCCGTCTTATCGATGTAGACAATTTCGCCGTCCTGCCGTATTGCGAGAAACACCACCTGCCCCGTCTGCTGGGAAAGCTTGCGTAAATAGACCTGGGCCTCGGTCTTCAGCTCGAGGCTGTTGAGAAGGCCGCTGCATAGTTCAATAAAGGCGAGACCCAGACGATTCACATTGGAAGAATCGCTTTTCTCAATATAATTCCGTTCCCGCAGCACCTTCAGCAGCCGGTGCACAGTGCTCTTCGGCAGATCGATTTTTTCACTGATCTCCGTAAGAGAAAGCCCACTTTCGAAGTGGGCGAGTAATTCCAGAATGTCAAAGGTACGGTCGATGGATTGTACGCTCATACTATTCGATTGCTCCTTGCCTGACTGTCCAATAATTCATCAACCTTACTACTTTCTAAAAACTTTTTCATCTAGCGGGCTAACCAGCCGCCGTCAACGGCGATGGTATAGCCCTGCACATAGTCCGAAGCCGGTGACGCCAGAAAAACAACCGGTCCCTGTAAATCTTCAGGGAGACCCCACCGACCAGAAGGAATACGCCCAAGAATTTCCGCACTTCTCTCTTTGTCTGCACGCAGGGGAGCAGTATTGTTTGTCGCCATATAGCCGGGAGCAATTGCATTCACGTTAATGTTGTGTCTGGCCCATTCATTAGCCATGAGGCGTGTTATTCCCATTACACCGCTTTTACTCGCGGTATAGGATGGAACCCGAATTCCGCCCTGGAAAGAAAGCATGGATGCGATATTTATGATCTTTCCACCCTGCTTCTGCTTAATAAATTGACGAGCCGCCGCCTGACTCATGAAAAACACTGTTTTTACGTTGATATTCATAACGTCATCCCAGTCTTTCTCACTGAAGTTTATTGAATCCTCACGGCGTATTATACCCGCATTGTTAACAAGTATATCGATCTTTCCAAAAGCAGACAGCGCTTTTTCTATGATATCATTAACCGGCTCTATGCTCATCAGGTTTGCCCTGATTTCGAGATACCCTCTTCCGGCTTTCTTTACCAGCGCAGCGGTTTCCGAGGACTCGACGTAATCTACTCCGACGATGTCCGCCCCTGCTGCTGCAAGCCCCAGAGAGATTCCCTGTCCGAGCCCGGTAGAAGAACCGGTCACAATTGCAACTTTTCCGCTTAGATCAAATGAAAGACTCACATTTTTCTCCTTCTGTTCCAGAATTATTTCAGATCCGCCATTTCAATATGGTCCATATCAGTAAAGGTCTGGTTTTCTCCAACCATTCCCCAGATAAATGCGTAACGCCCCGTACCTACACCTGAGTGTATCGACCAGCTGGGCATAATGGCTGCCTGCTTATTTTTAACTACAAGATGCCTGGTCTCCGCCGGTTCCCCCATAAAATGAAATACCCGTGTGTTCTCTTCCATGTTGAAGTAGAGATACACCTCCATGCGGCGGTCGTGGGTGTGGGCCGGCATGGTATTCCAGATAGACCCGTTTTTCAGCAGGGTCATTCCCATTACCAGCTGGCAGCTATCGACCACAGCAGGATGAACAAACTGATGTATGGTCCGCTCGTTTGACTCCTCCGCAGAACCGAGGTTAACCTCTTTCGCATCCTTGAGGGTGATAACTTTTGACGGATAAGCTTTATGTGCAGGGGCACTGTTGATGTAGAAGTCGGCGGGATTGTTCGCGGCCTCACTTTCAAAGCGGACCTCTCGTGTTTCAGCACCAATATAAAGCCCGTCCCTTGTTCCAAGATTGTAGGTTTCTTTTTCTGTGACAACCCTTCCTGGTCCGCCGATGTTGATGATTCCTGCCTCACGGCGCTGAAAAAAGTAATCAACTCCCAGCTCGCTTCCCGCTTCCAGCGAGAGGGCCTGTTTCAGGGGTACTGCGCTCCCGGCGATAATTCTGTCGACATGGCTGTAGGTAAGACGAATCTCACCGGGAGCAAAAAGATCGTCAATCAAAAAATGTTTTCTTAAAGCCGGGGTATCAAAAGTTTTTCCGTGTTCGGGATGTACAGCATAACGAACATCCATTGTGTTCTCCTTGAAGTTAGATAATTATTTCATCAATAATTCCGGCAGCCACAGAGTGAACTGGGGAACAAAGCTGATGAGCAAAAGAGTAATTAAGTTAGCCGCCAGAAACGGCATGGCACCATAAAATATTTTTCCGATACGCAGGCCCGATATTGCGGACGCTACATTCAGACACATACCCACCGGAGGGGTAATTAATCCGACAGCCAGACCTGAGATAAGCAGCACGCCGAACTGAACAGGGTTCATGCCGAGACCGCCAACTATAGGCAGCAATACCGGAGTCAACAGCAGAATGGCGGGGCTGACATCTATAAAGGTTCCTGTAACAAGAATTACCAGGTTAACGGCAAGAACAATCCAGATGCCCGGTAAATTCAGCTGATGGATAAACAGCGAAAGCATTTGCGGTACATGTTCTATGGCGAGAATCCAGATATAGAGTTTTGACAATGCGATTATGATCATTACGTTCGCACTGGTCATAATTGCGTCTTTCATCAGCCGGGGGATTTTTTTGATTTTCAGGGTCTTGAAAATGACGGTACCCACGACAAACGCATAAAGCACTCCCATTCCCGCGGATTCAGTGGCGGTTGCAATACCGAGCACCACGGACCCGATTACAAAAAGGGGCATTATCAGAGCCAGAATAGCCCTGTTAAAGGTCTCGATCTTCTGTTTCCTGTCAAGGCTGAACTCTTCCCGGGGGAATCTTTTGAAGGAAGAGATTACAATGGTAATCGTCAGCATCAGAAGCCCGATCATGAGACCGGGAAAAAGGCTGCCGAGAAACAGCCTCCCAACCGATTCTTCAGCAGCCAGGGCATAGACCACCATGGGAACGCTCGGTGGAATAATCATCCCCATGGTAGAAGAGGCGACGGTTATACCACTGGCAAATTCCGGTGAATAACCCTTGTGTTCCATCTCCGGAATAAGTACTGCGCCTATTGAAGCTGTATCCGAAACGGAAGAACCGGATATTCCGCCGAAAATCATACTGGCTAAAACATTAACCAGGCCGAGCCCTCCCCGCAGTCGTCCCACGAAGAGCAGAGAAAAGTCGATGAGCCGCCGGGTAATCCCCCCTTCGTTCATAAGAAACCCCATCAAACAGAACAGGGGCAAAGCGATCATGGTATAGGAGTTCATACCTGCGAAAAGGCGTTGGGGCAATATGGCTATGAGTTCAGGGTGAACAATAATAAAATATAGAAAAGAGGATACTCCCAGAGAATAGGCTATGGGTACGCCGATTACCAGAAGGAGAAGAAGACTGATAAGAAGAATGCTCATGCCAGGCCCCCTTCCGGTTTATCATGGGAGAACCAGATCTTGTATATATCAAAAGCACAATACAGCACTGCCAGAGTACAGCCCACCGGTACGCTGATCATAGCGATCCAGGAAGGCAGTCTGAGCACCGGGGAAGCCGAAGACCCTACCTTGGCGATCCAGGGAAAACTCAGCCGCAGCATGACGGCATTGATCCCCAAAACAAGGGTCAGCGAAAAGGTGTCCACAACAGCCTTTGGGATCTCCGGTAAACGGTCTATGAAGTAGGTCACTTTAATATGACTGCGCTTACCCAGAGACACAGCAGCGCCAAGAGCAGTGGTGTAGATAAAAAGGAATTCCATAAGCTCATTCCCTCCAATTATGGAGGTATTGAAAAGGTAGCGTAAGATTACAAGCAGAATCGTTAAAAGAAGGATTATCCCAAAGAAAACCGTTACAAGGGACTCCAGAAAGAGACTTATCCGTCCTTCTACGGCGACTATTCCTTTCATACAATAACAAACCTCGAATAGGGAATCACGGAACAGGCGGAAGCAGCCCGAGCCGATATGACTCTGACTGTTTCCGCCTAGTTTTTTTAATTACCGGCAATAGCCAGAACTTCGTTAATCTCGTCCCAGGAAAAAAGACCTTCATCAACATAGCCCTGCCAAACAGGCTTAACAGCCTTAACAAAGCCCTCCCGGGCGGAAGAACCTATTTCGTTTACTTCCAGCTCTTCCTGCAGAACCAGGTAGTAGTCCTTCTCTGAGCTCAGCCAGAGTTCGTTCGAATAATCCATGGTTGCTTCTGCTACGGAGTCAAATACAGCCTTGAGGTCATCAGGAAGTGACTCATACCAGTCAGGGTTCACATAGAAAGGATCCGGATGAACCTGCCAGTTTACAACGGAAAGATAGGTCTGGGGTTCATAGAACTTCATATCAACGGTATTGGAAAAGGGATTTTCCTGTCCGTCAACCACGCCGGTCTTCAGGGCCATATAGGTTTCGGTATAGGCGACCTGCTGGGGGTTGGCACCAATAGCCTTGAAGGTTTTTATTGTCATGTCGATGGGGGGAGTCCTCATCTTGAGACCACGAACATCTTCTACCGTTCTGATGGGCCGCTTGCTGTTTGTAATGTTCCTGAAACCTCCGGCCACACCGGTTGCCGGGATATACAGTCCGTTTTCCATGGCACTTTCATTGACCTTCTCGCCGAACTCACTGTTCATGACCTTAAGTACCTGGTCAATATTTTCAAACATGAACGGCAGTGTATAGATCAGGTACTTGCTGCTGGCACGTTCAAAAAGACCGCCCCGGCATCCCTGGATAGTCCCGATTTTTACCTGGTCAAGTACTTCGGCCTCTGTACCCAGAACACCGCCGGTATACAGCTCAACCTTGATTCGTCCGTTACTGGCCTTTTCCAGTTTGTCTTTAAAGAAAAACATGGACTGGCTGCGGGGGTGGGAGTCTGATTGGGAGTTGGAATACTTGAACACATAAGTTTTTTCAGCGGCTTTCCCCTCCTTCTGGCCTTCTGCCATAACTGCGACTGAAAGCACCAGACTTAGCACACAGACAAACAGTACAATTTTTTTCATCTTTCTCTCCTTTGGTATATATTCCACAATGCAGAAACACAGTTCCACATTATGGACCTTTATTATACTATAATGATTATTGTTGTCAACAAGTAATTTTGCAGATTGCTCAAAAAAAAACAAAACATATTCGAATTGAAAAATACAGCGCGTTTGGAGGTGCTAAAAATGTCCTTTTATACAAGAACTTTCATCACCACCTTTATGTATTGAACTATCCCGTTCAGAAATGAAAGAGCTTACAGATTCTTTCATCATATTTTTCAGGGACCCCTGAAAATGCCACATATCATTACCAAGGATGAGCATGGTATATCCATTGCGAATAGCGGCTTGAATGTTTTCCTTATTCGGGGGGACAACAGGACCGAGAACTCCTATTCCTTTCTCACGGGATTTCTTGACAAGAGTATCAAATGCTGCTTTGACCTTCCCATCCATCGAATAGCCGATAGGAAGGTTGAGAGAGATAGCGTAATCAATTGGACCGAAATTTATAGCGTCAATTCCCTGAACAGACAGTATCTCATCGATATTTTCAGTAAACTCGAAATCTTCGTCCATTGGGATCACAAGAGTATCTTTGTTTTGAGATTCAATATACCTGTTCCAGTCGAAGCCGGGAGAACCAAATCTGGCAGCTCGTACATTGCTTTCGCCTCCACGGCGCCCTGCGGGGGAGAACTTGGCTGCACGAACCGACTCTTCTGCATCTCCGGCTGAACGGCAATGAGGGATAACAACTCCCTCTGCTCCCCATTCAAGCACCTTTCTTATTGCAACTTCATCGTTATCCGCCATCCTGACCAGAACAGAAATACCGGCAATCCGGGCAGCCATGATTTGCTTTTCAAAATCCCCGCTGAGCATCCATGGGGTATGTTCCAGATCAAGATACACAAAATCCAGTCCATGATATCCCATCGATTCAATGACACTGGAAACACCCGTAAAACAGGCCATTCCAAAAACCGGACCTTTTTTCATTTTTTCTTTCAAGGTCATACTTACTGAACTCCTTTAACGTAAAACTGATTCTTTTGTACGATAAGACACTTTACCGCAATGTTCTACATTGTGGTTTCCATATTCCACCATGCGGAATATACTTCAGTATATGATACCAGTATTCTTTGTCAAGTGTTAATTATTCTCATGTATGAATGGCAGTAAAAGCAAACGGATCACGGAACTGGTCCCATGAATTATTCCGAATACCGTATTTACAACAATTTAACCCTGTTCCATTGCTGCCAGTGCAGTTTTAAGCCCGTCCACAGCAGAACTCATAATACCGCCGGCTGATCCGCTGCCTTCACCGGCAATATAGAGACCGGGAATTCCGATAATCTCTCCGGAATCGCTGCGAAGAATCTTCAAGGCTGCGGAACTTGTCGTTTCAAGTCCCAGGATCAGACCAGTCTCATAGCCTCGAATCTGACGGGAAAATCGGGCTATTCCATCTGAAAGGTCCTTAAGCAGCCATTCAGGATAGAGCAGCCGGTAATCCATGGCCAGGGTCTTGAAGGGATAGCTTGATGCAGGAAGAGAATCCGACACTCTGCCGGAAAGCAGATTCCCGGGAAGCGAAGCCGGGACCTGGCAGGCTCCCACAAGTTCGAAAGCCCGTGCTTCCAGGGCTTCAAGACTGTTCAGCACCGCCATGGGGTCCGTAGCAGCAGGGAATACCTCTTCCGGTTTAACAGCTGCCAGAACCGCAGCGTTGGACCAGGGACTGTTCCGGCCGTACATGGATACTCCGTTTACAATATTAAGGTCTTCTTTCCAGGCTGCCGGCACAACGCTGCCCCCCGGACACATACAGAAGGTGTAAATCCCGCGCCCGGATTCGGATTTCGCAGCCAAGCGGTATTCGGCAGCCTTAAGTCCGGGGACCGATTCCCGGCCCCATCGGGCGTGGTTAATCAGCTCCCGGGGATGCTCCATCCTGAATCCGAGGGAAAAGCCCTTGCTTTGAAGGACTGCTCCCCGGCTGTTCAGAACGCGAAACAGGGGAAAAGCCGAGTGTCCCGGGGCCAACAGGCTTATATCCGCCGGATATTCATCATTCTCTGTCCGTACTCCTGCACAGCGTCCGTTTTTTATGAGCAGGTCAGTAACACGGCTGTTGAAACGGACATCCACTCCCCGGTTCTGCAGGTCCCGTCGACCATTCTGGACCAGGGCATAGAGATTATCACTGCCAATATGGGGATGAGCCATCCAGAGGATCTCTTCCGGCGCACCGTACTGCACATAGCGCAGACGGATATATTCCCGTTCCCGGAAAATATGCCTGGTACGGCTTGTCAGTTTTCCATCTGAAAAGGTCCCCGCCCCGCCCTCTCCGAAAGCGTAGTTGGAATAATTCTTTAAAGGGCCCCCCCTTCTCAAAAGAGAGAATATCCCCACGGCGTTCCAGTGCCGGAGGCCCCTGCTCCAGTAAGGTAACAGCGAAGCCTGAGCGGTTCAGCATATCTGCGGCAAAAAACCCGGCAGGACCGGAACCAACTACTACTGCCCGGCCCCTTCCTGCCCGCTTTTCCACGGGAAAAAACTTCTCCGGATTCTCAGGTATGGATGAGACACCGGTAACAATCCGGTATTTCCAGAAGAGACGAGGCTTTTTTCGGGCATCCAGACTCTGCCGTAGTATACGGTACGTCTGCACGCCGCAATTGCGCAGTACCGCCCTGTCCAGCTCTTTCCGGCTGGATCCGGCGGGGAGACTGATCTCTGCTTCCACAGCGCTTCTCCGCCTTAAAAGAAATCGAGGACCAGATCAGCCACTGCGTCCGGTTGTTCTGCATGAACCCAGTGAGTAGCACCATCAAGGGTTTCAACATGTGAATTGGGAAAATAACGGGTAATCAGGGAAAAATCATCATCCTGTATGTAGTCCGATGAACCGCCCCGGATAAAGAGCGCTGGCCCCTGGAAGCTCCGGGAAGAAGAAGGAAAATCGAGAAGAGTATCAAGATTACTCTGAATCGCTTCAATATTCAGCCGCAGGAAATAACCGCCGCCTTCCGCGGATACCAGGTTTTTCATAAGAAAGCGGGCAACAGCCGGGTTTGCCAGCTTGCCGATCATCCATTTCTCGGCCTCCGGACGGGTTGTAAAATCCGTCACAGGAAGCTCAGCTAAAGCCTGTACCTCCCGCGCCAGGCGCGGAGGATACTGTTTGGGAGCAATATCCTCCACTACCAGAGCGCTGATCAGAACCGGCTGTGAAAGGGCAAGCTCCATTGCAACCTTCCCGCCTATCGAGTGTCCAAATACCGCCGCCGGACCAAGCCCCAACTCCTCGATAAAGGCGGCTGTATCCGCGGCCATTCCCTGATAGCTCATTTCCGGATCGTGAAAAGACTCTCCGTGATTCCGCAGATCCAGAGCGTACACGGTAAACTGATGAGAAAGCCTCCGGGAAAGGCTGTGAAAGTTATCCTTGGAAGCAAACAGCCCATGGAGCAGGATCAGAGGGGCCTGCCCCGAACCGGTTTTTTTATACCCCCAGGTTCATATAAATGCACCCACATTGTCAAAGATAAAATGGGGGTGATATGCAAATTCGGCTATCTCTTCGCGGCTGGTGACACCCGAAAGAACCAGCATTGTCTCAATTTCAGATTCAATCCCGGCAATAATATCCGTATCCATACGATCTCCTATGATGATTGTCTCTTCCCGGCGGCATCCCAGCCGCTTCAAGGCGTGACGCATCATCAGAGGATTCGGCTTGCCGACAAAATAGGCCTTCGATCCTGTGGCAAGCTCGACAGGAGCAATCAAGGAGCCCGTACCGGGGACGATTCCCACCTCCGCGGGTCCCGAAACATCAGGATTGGTTCCGATCAGACGCGCCCCCGGTGAGTACCAGATTTATTGCCTTCTGAAGGGTATCAAACGTGTAGGAGTGGGATTCGCCCACTACTACTACATAGTCAGGGTTGATATTGTTCATGGAAAACCCTGCATCGTACAGGGCGTTTATCAGTCCCGCCTCGCCAATAACATAGGCACTGCCCCCGGGGGGACTGACTCCGCAGGAAGGCGGCGGTGGAAAGGGCACTGGTGTAGAAGTGCTCTTCGGAGACATTGATTCCCAGCCGCGCGAGCTTCTGATCAAGCTCCTTGGGTGAGCGTTCAGAGGAGTTGGTAAGAAACAGGAAGTGCTTTTTCTCCTGCCTTAACCAGGCGACAAACTCTTTAGCCCCCGACAGCAGACGATTCCCATGATAAAGAACCCCGTCCATATCGCAGATGAATCCCTGTTTATTTTTTATCCGCTCTTTATCGTTCGACATGCTCATCACTTTTCTCCCTGCATTTCAAGGACGCGGTCCGCGGTCTGATGGATGCTCTCATCGGGGGTCGATGCCCCGGCACTGATTCCAATAATCTTCAGCTCCCCTGCCTCAGGGGGAACATCCTCCGGCCCTTCCACATGCCAGGCAGGAACGCCTGTGGAAAGGGCAATCTCGTAGAGTCTGCGGGTATTGGCGCTGTTTTTGCCTCCGATCACAACAATGCCGTCAACCTGCTCTGCGAGCTCCCGCACGGCTTCCTGACGGGAACGTGTGGCAGGGCAAATTGAGGATTCCACCCGGCAGTCGTCTACACGGGAGCAGATTATTTCAGCAATCTGCCGGTAGATCTCCTCATCAAAGGTCGTTTGTGCAATTATGGTCACTTTCGCGGCCAGAGTGACTTGCCGGGCATCTTCAAGGTTCGCAATAACCATGGCCGCTGCAGGATGATTCAGGGATCCTGCCACCGCAAGCATTTCTCCGTGCCCGGCGTCTCCAACCAGCAGTACCTGCCGGCCTTCGGCCTCTGCCTGCCTGGCTTTTCGAATGGAAAGAGCAACCTTTGGGCAGGTCGCGTCGACAATCCATGCGCCCCGCTCCTCCAGAGAACGACGCACACTGCCGGGGACCCCATGGGCGCGAATAACGACACGGTCGCCTGCTTGAGCCTGCGACGGATCTGTAATACTGCGGACTCCCCTGGCTTCGTAAGAAGCGACGACCTGTGGATTATGGATCAAAGGACCGTAGGTCGCCAAGGGAACTGTGTTCTGCCCTTGTATCTCTTCGTCTATAAGGGCGACCGCTCTTCGGACTCCCATGCAAAAACCCATCTTCCGGGCATAAATAACAGACATACATCATCCTTACACACGCATCGCTTCAGTCCTGTTCCACGGGATACCTGAAAAACCTGCCGTCGACACTCGTAATATGATACTCACCACCGCGGACATCTGCAATACTGCCCGCACCCAGCCGGACCTTTCCGCCGCCGTCAGGAAGATCCATGGCATAGTGTGGTAGTGCCAATCCGGAAATCTGAGAACCAAGCTCTTTAAAAAGCTCAAGTCCCCGGGAAAGAGAAACACGCAGATGAGAGGTCCCCGGAGCCAGATCTCCCTGAAAAAGATAGTAGGGTTTTACCCCAAGGGCAATAAGGCGGTAGAAAAGCTCCGCCAGGGTTTTAACTGAATCATTGACACCCTTTAAAAGAACAGTCTGGCTGACCAGAGGAATACCTGATTCTGCCAGCATTCTGATACCGTCAGCAAACCGGGGACTGACCTCCGCCGGATGATTGATGTGCAGAACCATCCAGATCGGTCGATACCGGGAGAGCATTTCTACAAGGGACCCGGTAAGCCTGGAGGGCAGCACTACAGGAACCCGGCTGGAAATCCGCATTACAGCTATGTTTCCGGCAGTCCCCAGCATCTGAAAGATTTGCTCCAGTTTTGAGTCAGGAACCATCAGCGGGTCCCCGCCGGAGAGAATAAGCTCTCTAACCTCGGGATGGGATTCAATATACCCGCGGATAGCCTGGATCTCGGTTTCACTCAGCATGCCCTTGTTCTCACCCGTAAAGCGGCGCCTGAAGCAGTGACGGCAGTAGAGAGCACAGGTATCGGTGATCAGCACCAGGACCCGGTCGGTATAACGGTGTATACAGCGGGGAACCTTCTCAAAGGGCTCTTCATGCAGTGGATCCGGAGTCTCATAGTCACGTGTCGACAACTCTTCTATACGGGGTATCGCCATACGTCGCAGGGCACCGGTGGAATCATTTTGAATAAGCTTCAGATAATGGGGGGTAATGCGCAGGGGAAGGACCCTGTTTCCATTCTTTGAAGCAAAGTATGCCTCTTCTTCAGGGAGAAGCGGGATGCTGCTCCTGAGCATATCTGCGCTGCAATAAAGCTGAGTTTCGTCTAACAAAGGATTTTGCATATCCTCTGCACGGTAACATGGATTGACCATCCCTTTCACTAGCGATAGCCTGTTGCCATGAAATGGGCACTGGTTCTATCCGGGGGCGGCGGCAGCGGCCTCTCCCATATAGGAGTCCTCAAAGGGCTTGAGACCCTTAATCTCAAACCGGACCTGATTGCAGGGACCTCCATCGGAGCCGTAATCGGCGGGGCATATGCCTGCGGCATGGAGGTGGAGGATTTCGAGGAGCTTCTCAAAGATTTCAAGATACACCGCTACCTTGAGGGTCGGAGCTTCCAGTTTAATATAGGAGCGGTTACCCGTTTTCTCCAGGCCCAGGAGGCGGTCAACCGTATGCTCATGAGCCGGGGGGCCGACGGCGGATCCAGAATTCTTGAACTTCTTTACCGCATAACAAATAACGCCTCTTTCTCTGAGACCCGGATTCCTTTCTACTGTAACGCCGTGGATTTAAGAAGCGGCAGGGAAATTCTCATGCACCGGGGATCGGTCGCCGAGGCGGTGAGGGCATCAATGGCTTTTCCAGGAGTTTTTACGCCGGTGGAACGGGACAAACTGCTGCTCTGCGACGGCGCGGTAGCTGACAACCTGCCGGTCTGGATTCCCCGCAGCTTAGGGATAAAACGGGTTATCGCCGTTAACGTGACCCCCAGAAAAACCGCGATTGATGATGATATCGCCAACGGGTTTTCCATCTTTTTACGGGCCTTCACTATCGCCTGCTACGGACAGGCCCGTACCTCACGGGATACACCGACATTGGAACTGGTTCCGCAGAATATTGACCGTCCTTTTGATTTTTCCTCCCCGGGGGAGCTGATCCGCGCCGGCTGCGATGCTGTAATGGAGCAAAAAACGAGAATCATGAAAATAACCACTCCCTGGTATCGGCACTTAACTGGGTAGCTGGTGTTCACAAGCGTGGGGATGAACAATGCGCAGGATTTGAGAATTGCCGGGAATCTGGAAAAACCTCTGCAACGCTTCACAATTCGGCAGATAATTCCCTGTCGGCAGGAGTTTTAATTCCGATTAATCCCCACGATTCAGGACACTATAAACTGGTTAACAAAAAAGCCCCTGCTCCGAAACTGCATTCCGGTACAGGAGCTGGTACGGGCATAAAGATTAAAGTCTATAAGGTCTTTTCCACATAGACCTCGAATATCTGACTGCCTTCAAAGCTGGATATGTTCTTGACATAGGAGAGAAACTTTTCCGCCTCAGCCTTGTGGCGGTACGGCCCTATGCGGACCCGGAAATAATCGGTGCCGTTTATGGTTCTGGTAAAGATTACCGAGTCAAACTCTTTTTCCTTAAGGCTCTCCCGTGCCCTTTCGGCACTTGCCCTTTGGGTAAAGGATCCCGCCTGTATCCAGTATTCGGTAATGGTCACCTTTTTTGCAGGGGTCGGTTTCGCAGGAACCGGAGCCGGCTCGGGAGCCCTGCTGACTTTCGGTACTTCAACTGCGGGTTTCGGTTCCGGTACCGCTGCCGCGCTTTCCACTGCCTCAGTCCCGGGCTGTTCAGCAGGGGGAACCAACGAGGCTTCTTCGTCCGCGATTCCGATCACAAAGCTGGTATCTTCATCCGGCGGCTCTTCGAGTTTCAGAGGGGTTTCTCCATTTTTCAGATAATCGGTCACGTCAAAAACATCTTTGTCTACTACTGCGGCACTCTGTTCGGTAACCGAGGTTTCCGCCGGGGGAACAAATAATATAAACGCCGCAGCAACTACAACCAGAAAACCTGTTGCCAGGGCGAAAACTATCCATAAAAGTTTCTGCTGTTCCATTCTCTCTATCTCCGTATCTGCTACAACAGTTCCAGAATGCGGCGCTCAAACCTGCGCCGTTTGCCATTGTTAGCTACACTACATATATCGACATTTCCATCGAAATTTTGAGGGTACAGTTTTCGCTGGGAACATACTCTTCGAAAAAATCCCCATAAAGAGACTGAATCCCTTCTCCTGGCACGCACGAAACGCAGGGGCAGGAAAGCAGTAACCCACAGAACCTTGTCGCAGAGCGTATGGAGCCCCATGGGAAAGAGCAGCGCCGCGTTAACCACACCGTTTTTTCCTTCCTGCTTCAGGGACTCAACCCGGCGCCGAACCTCATCGATCATCCAGGGGTGTACAATTGCTTCCAGGCTCTCGCGCTTTTCCGGGTCAGCAAAGACTATCTCTGCCAGTTCCTTCCTGTCAGTGGTACCGAAAGCCGCTAAAACCTCCAGGGCTTTGACCTCTCTGGCGGCATGTCCAAGAACATCGACATCGATCTCTTCATATCCTCTTTCCCGCAGAATTTCCGCCGCAAGACTCTTACCTGCACAGTAGAGGCCAGCCACCCCTACTATGCGGCTCAATGGACGGCCCCCCAGCTGTCGCCGCTCTCGATGCTCACCTTTAAAGGAACAGAAAGCTCAACCGCCGACTGCATGGTCTCGACAACAAGTTCGGAGACCTCCTCAACTTCATCCTCCGGAGCCTCGAGGATCAGCTCATCATGCACCTGAAGCAGCAGTTTTGTTCGGTAGCCACCGTCATTGAGGGCTTTGTCGAGTTTAAGCATGGCCGCTTTGACTATATCGGCTGCGGATCCCTGTACCGGAGTATTTACCGCTATTCGCTCGGCACCGCTTTTTTCTGTCTTGTTACGGCTGGTGATACCGGGAACAAAGCGGCGGTGTCCCATTAAGGTTCGGACATAAGTGCTTTTCTCCGCCTCGGCAATAGTGGTATCGATAAAAGCCCTGACTTTAGGGTACTGGGCAAAATAGGCCTCAATAAAGCTGGCAGCGTCGGAACGGGAAATACGCAGTTCATTAGAGAGCCGGAACGGGCTCATGCCGTAGATCACGCCGAAGTTGATTGTTTTGGCAACCCGGCGCTGTTCCGGATTCACCGCTGATTCATCCACTCCGAAAATCAGGGCGGCAGTCTGCCGATGGATATCCGTACCCTTTTCAAAGGCCCTGCTTAATGCCTCATCCCCCGAGAGGTGGGCGAAAACCGCGAGTTCGATCTGGGCATAATCAGCGCTGATAAAGCGGTGCCCCTTTTTCGGAATAAAAGCGCTCCGTATAGCCCGGCCGGCCTCGTCCCTGACCGGGATGTTCTGCAGATTCGGATTTTTACTGGCAAGACGCCCCGTGGCGGTACCGGTCTGCAGAAAACTGGTGTGAATGCGCCCGGTATGAGGATTAATCTCCTTAGGCAGGGTATCAACGTAGGTTGATTTAAGCTTTGCCAGCCCCCTGTGCCGCAGGATGAGCTGAGGAACAGGATCCTCTTCGGCCAGTTGTTCAAGTACGGAGGTATCGGTAGAATAGCCGGTTTTGGTCTTTTTTACAGGGCTGAGCTTCCGCTCTTCAAAGAGGACCACCTGCAGCTGCTTAGTGGAGTTGATGTTAAACTCCCGGCCGCAGAGATCCCAGATCTCCTTCTGTATTCCATTCAGGGATTGTGCAAGCTCCTTTCCGTAGCGCTCCAGAGATGCTCCGTCAAGACCGATCCCGGCATACTCCATCTCTGCCAATACCCGGGTTACCGGCATTTCCAGGTCGCAGAACGTCCCGGCGAGGGATTCTTCCTCCAGCTTGGGCTTAAGGTATTCGTAGAGCCTGAAGGTGATATCTGCATCCTCCGCGGCATAGGAAACAGCCTGGTCCAGGGGGACTTCATGAAAAGCCTTTCCTTTCGGCACAACATCATTAAAATGAATGGTACGATAGCGGAGCAGGCGCTCAGCCAGGGCGTCCATGCCAAAGGTATTGGCGGTGGAATCAAGAAGCCAGGCCGCTACCATGGTGTCAAATAAAATGGTGTTGATCTCCGTAATTCCCCAGTGCTTGAGGACCTTATAATCGTATTTAAGATTCTGGCCAATCCAGGTGCAGTCCGGTTTCTCCAGGATTTCCGCGATCATCTGCCGCACCCTGTCTTCCGCAAGGGTTTCTGTTCCCTCGCATTTAAGGGGAATATACCAGGCCTGCCCCGGTTCGAGGGCGATGGAGATTCCCACAGGCTGAGCCCGCATGGGATCCAGAGAGTCGGTTTCCACGTCCAGGGCAAAGAGTTTTGCCTTGTGAACGGCCTTTTTCAGCTCATCCAATTCATCAGAAGCAAGGAGGGCGGTATACCGCGAGCTTTCCTTTGAATAACTCTCCTCCTTCTTTTCCGCCCGTACCTGCTTCGCCGTTCCCAGCTGTTCCGCAAGGCTTGTAGCACCCTCCCTTAAGAAAAGCCGGATAACCTGTTCCTTGTCATAGTCCCCAAGGACGAACTCCTCCGGTTCAGGCAGATCCTGAACGTCCTTCTTCAGACTGATCAGCTCTTTGCTTAAGAAAGCGTTGTCCCGCTCCTGCCGGAATTTTTCCTGCTGCCTGGGGCTCAGCTTATCGAGGTTTTCGTAGATTCCTTCAAGGCTGGTGAATTTGCTGATAAGGTCCACTGCGCCCTTGGGGCCGATTCCTTTTACCCCGGGCACGTTGTCCGACTGATCGCCTACCAGGGAGAGGTAATCCAGCATCTGCTCTGGAGTGACACCCCATTTTTCAGAAACCTCCGCGGGCCCGACCTCGGCGTATCCTCCGCTTTTGTCGGGAATCATGGCTGTAACATTCCCGCCGATCAGCTGCATAAGGTCCTTGTCTCCGGTGATTATAACGCAGTCCCACCCTTCATCAGCTGCCCGGTCGGCGTAGGTTGCGATGATGTCGTCCGCCTCGACCCCGTTTTGCCTCAGCTGAGAGATGCCCATTGCGCTGAGGATCTCCTCGATTACCGGCACCTGAGCGTGCAGGTCGTCGGGAGCCTTTTCGCGGGTGGCCTTATAGTCGGGATACTTTTCGTGACGAAAGGTCGGCGTCATGGAATCAAAAACCACGGCCAGGGATTCGGGTGACCGCTGCTGTATAATGCTCAGCAGGGTACGAAAAAAACCAAAAACAGCCGAACTGTTTTTTCCTTGAGGATTAAACAGGGGTTTGCGGATAAATGCGAAATAGGAACGATAAATAAGGGCGTATCCGTCTACAAGATAGAGTTTTTTTGACATAATGAGCTCCTCCGTGCGGATCGTGCCGCATGGCGGTCAGCACGAAATATCTAAAAATGTAACGTTTTCGTCATAAAGATGTTTACGGCGCGGAGTAAGGGTACCCTTTTCCAGGCGTCCACGCAAGGTCACCATCTTACGGGAGACCCGGCGCTGAAGGTCCCGCTGCCGCTCTACCAGAGAATCTATCTTTACTGTAATCGAGGGATCTTTAATCTTCAGGCCCTGCCAGACCTTAATGCAGGCTGAAAAACGCTTGAAGACCGCCCGTTCCAGTTCAAGGTGTACAGAAAAAACATCCGGATGGTTCTTTTCAATATCCGTGTTAAGGAGACTCAGTGCTTTGTAATATTCCGCTGATATATGCAGGAGGCGCTCTTTTAGCTCCCCCGCATACTCTTGATTATTAACCGGCGATATTGACGCCGCGGTAGCTGCCGGCATTTTCGTCCATGGAGGCATTGGAGTTTACCGATATCTGCTGCCAGGCCTCACGCAATTCAGCCATCATTTTCCGTATCGGTTTGAGAAACTCCGTTTTTTTGCGAATATTGGCTTCCAGAAGCTGCTGATTAATATAGAAGTAGATATTATTGAGGTTCTTGGCAAGATCGCCGCCCTTTTCAAAATCCAGGGATACCGTAAGTTCGGTTACCATATCCTGGGCACGGATAATTGCATTATTGACTCTGTCAAGCCGTTTGTCGCCCTTCTCCATCAGCTCTATGGCAGTATCTATCTGCCGCAGAGCTTCATCATAGAGCATGATCACAAGCTTAAGGGGGCTTGCAGTCTTAATATTGGTCTCTCTGTACGCATTCAGTGGGTTTGCTGGACTCAAAGCACTCACCCCTCCCTGGTAATTATCATTTATAGTATCGACGAAGGCAAGCGTAATCTTGAGCCCTCCGCCGACCATCCCGGAGGCATCTACTTGGCATGTTCCATCAACTCAGTCACCGGTACTAATCTATACCCTAAGGATATCAGTTCGTCTATTAAGATATCAAGGGAATTAAAAAGATAATCTTCCCTCTCCGGATGAGTTTTACCGATTCTTACAGGAATAATGGATCCCGGCTTCTTTTGCCGCAGGATTCGTTCCAGAATGTCCGCCGCAGGCGCGTATAGCTCCGCAAGTCGCCCGGAACTATGGGGGGTAATCCAGTCCAGGGGATCAACATCCCTGCCGACATAGGTATAATTCATCTCTTTAGACGCTTCTATTATATCACTGTTTACAAAATAATACGGGGCGTGCCACAAAAGTGAGAGCTCATCCCCGGTCATTTCAAA